>NZ_JBITMW010000013.1:194811-220391 GCF_044466585.1 Micromonospora sp. NPDC049359
CACCCCCCCCCCCGGGGGGGCGGGGTTTATTTTCTCCCGCCCCCCGGGGTCCCCGGGGGGGGCCCGGCCCGGGGGGGGCCCGGGCCGGGCCCCACCGCACCATCGACTGCCGACGCGCCGCGTCGACAAGGGCCTGTTTCATAAGGGCGGTCGAGCCGAGGCGGAGTCCGGGCGGCGATCCGGCAAGGCGCGGTTTCGTCCGGATACAACACCGGTATCCGGACGAAACCGCAACGCTGCCGGTCGTCGTCCGGGCCCGCCGCAGGCCGGCCAGTCCTCATGAAGCAGGCCCTAGGGGTCCCCGCCGTCACGAGTCGGCGGGGACTCCGCTGTCGAGTTGCCCGATCACCGGCGCCAGCAGATCGTTGAGTTCCCTGGCCAGCACCACGACCGCCCGCCGCGCCGCGGCGGGCACATTGTCGTGGGGACCGTCGGGTGTCGGCGGCAGGCCGTCGAGCGGCAGCGGGGCCTCCACCTGGAGCAGCGCCCGCAGGTACGGGCGGCGCGTCCGGTCCTGCTCGGTGGGCGTGGTGAACTGGCCGAACAACCGCGGCCAGTTCTCCCACCCACGGTCGCGTTGCCACTGCTTGCTCCAGGTCAGCTCCGCGGGCCAGCGGGAGGCCACGGTGACCGCGCAGACCATGCTGCCGTCCCACGGGCTGCGTTGGCAGGTCGCCGAGATGATCCGCCGGTGCCACCGGACGAAGCCGGGCGACAGCTCGCTGGCCACCCGCCAGGCCGTCGCGGCGAACGCGATCGGCGCGAAGTCCCCCCAGGTCTCGGCGAAGTCACCGATCCGGCGGAGCACCTCGGCCTCGTACCGGCCGTGGCCGTCGGCGCCGTGCTCGCGGTCGAACTGCTCGTCCAGCCAGAAGGCGCGCGGTTCCGGCATCCTCGACCCCGTTCTTAACGATCGCGCCCGCCACGGTCACGCGTCGGTCACGCACGGATACGGACGCCTCTATCCCACCATGATGCAGAACGGGTGGCCGGCCGGGTCGGCGTACACGCGCAACGGCTCTTCGGGGTCCTCGATCCGGTCGTAGCGCAGCCGGCCGCCGAGGCGCAGCACGCGCTCGTGTTGGACCAGCAGTTCGTCGACGGAATCCACGGTCAGGTCCAGGTGTAGCTGTTGTGGCACATCGTTCTTCGGCCACGTCGTCTCGGGCAGGCTGTCGACCTGCTGGACCGCGATCTGCGGGCCACCATCCGGGGACCGCAACACCAACCAGTCACGACCGCGCTCGTCGGGTCGGCCGTCCGCCGGTGGCTCGTCGCCGGGCCGGTAGACGAGGCCCATGAGCTGCCGGTAGAACTCCGCCAACTCCCGCGCGTCGGTGCCGTCGAGCACCACCGACGTCAGCCGGGGAACGCTCTCCTGGTCGACCATCCTCGATCACCTCCGGACGCCATTCTGGCCGGGCCACGCTGCCGTCGCATCCGCAGGCGGCACCGTACTTGACACACACCCCGCTGGACAGTGGACGATTCAGCGTGCGAATTCTCGTGGTGGGTGGCAGTGGCCTGATCGGCGCGCACGTCGTGGAGGTGCTGCGCGAGCGCGGTCACGACACGACCTCGGTGGCGCGTTCCGCCCAGCCGGGGGTCGACCACCTGCTCGATGTGGGGTCCGCCTCGATCGACGAGCTGCGGTCGTTGCTCGCCGGTCACGACGGCGTCGTGTACGCCACCCGGACCGACGAGCAGCGGCCGTTGCCGAAGCCGATCTACCCGCAGTTCCGGCGGGAGAACGTCGATCCGGTGGTACGCCTGTTCACCGCCGCCCGCGACGAGGGCCTCACCCGTGGGGTGGTGATGGGCTCGTACTACACGTACTTCGACCGGCTCCATCCGCAGTGGCGGCTCGGCGAGCGGCACACGTACATCCGCTGCCGGCTGGAGCAGGCCCGCGAGGGGCGTGCCGCCGCCGGCGTGGGCCTGCCGGTCGCCGTACTCGAGCTGCCCTTCGTCTTCGGTCGGGCTGGTGACCGGCTGCCGAACTGGGCCGGGCCGCTGGAACGGTGGGCGCGCTCTCGTACCCCTTTGCTGGCGCCGACCGGCGGAAGCGCCGCGGCCTCGGCGCGCAGCGTGGCCGAGGTCGCGGCCGACGCCCTCGAGAGCGCCAGCGGCGCGGACATCCCGGTCGCCGACGAGAACCTCACCTGGCACGACATGCTCGGGCGCATCGCCGAGGCGGTCGGCCGACGCCGCCGGGTCGGCCGGCTGCCGGCCGGCGCGGCGCGGACGGCGCTGCGGCTGGGCGGCGCGGCGCAGGCGCTCGGTCGCAAGGAGTCCGGGATCAACCCGACCTTCCTCGCCGACCTTCTGCTCGCCGAGCTGTTCATCGAGCCGACGACCGGCCGTTCGCTGGACGCCGCGCTGCGCGAGACCTTCCCCGGTTAGCCGGGTGGACGCGCGAGGTACGCCGTCTTGACGTCGGCCGAGAACCCGCAGGCACGGTAGAAGGCGTGGGTGGCCGGGTTCCGCGAGCCGGTCATCAGCATCGCCTTGTAGCAGCCCGCGTCCCAGGCGGCCTGGAGCGTGCCGGCCATGATCTGCCGACCCAGACCGGTACCTCGCCGCGATTCCTCGACGACGACGTTCTCGATCACCGCGTACGGCGACGCCGACCGGCTGAGGTTGGGGATCACGTTGAGGTACGTGGTGGCGACGACGATCCCGTCCAGTTCCAGGACGAACAGCCGCAGGCCTGGTGAGCGGAGGATCTGCGCGAAGGCCGCCCGGTCGGTGCCGTCGTCCAACACCGGATCGTCCGGGTTCAGCTGTCGGTAGAGGCGGATGATCTGCGCGAAGTCGTCGGGCCGGGCCGCACGGAACATGCCGGCAGCGTAGCGGCGACGATGGGCGGGCGCTGTCCGCGCGGGCACGTCCCCCGCGTGACCGATCGCGATCAGGATCTTGACAGCCCTGGGTGGGAGGGGAAGCATCATCGCCGATTAGACAACGTTGTCAAACCCGTGCGTGGCTCCGATGTGGAGTGCGAACGCGTGACGGGTCGCCGCCGCCGAGCTTCGTGCAGACGGTGCCAACCGAAGGGCCAACACTGTGTCAGACACATCGGCGCGCCTGGCGTACACCGCCAAACGCCGAACCCTCGCCGCCGCCACCGCCGTGGCCGTGGCGGCGCTGGCGGCGGTCTCCGCGGGCACACCCGCCGCGGCCGCCGCGCCTGTCCGCCTGGTCACCGACCCCGCCGGGTACGTCAACCCGCTGATCGGTTCCACGAACCTCGGCAACACCTACCCCGGAGCGGTCCGCCCCTTCGGGATGCTGGCCTGGAGCCCGCAGACCAGCGCCGGCAAGCAGACCTCGACCCCCGCGCCCGGTGGCTACGAGTACGGCGCGACCCGGATCCGCGGCTTCAGCCTCACCCACCTCAACGGGGTCGGCTGCAACGGCGGCGCGGGCGACATCCCGATCATGCCGGTCGTGGGCGACGTCAACTCCTCGCCGTCCGTCGACACCTCCGACGCGACGTACGCGAGCAGCTTCTCCCACCAGAACGAGACCGCGCGGGCCGGCTACTACCGGGTGGGCCTCGACAGTGGCGCGTCGGCGGAGCTGACCACCACCCCCCGCACCGGCTCGGGCCGGTTCGGCTTCCCGGCCGACCAGCCCGCCAGCATGCTGTTCCGCACCTCCAACTCGGAGACCGGCAGCACCGACGCCACCGTACGGGTGGACGCCGCGGCCCGGACCGTCACCGGCTCGGTCACCGCCGGCAACTTCTGCGGCCCGCACAGCGAGAACAACCGCAAGTCCCTGTACACGCTGCACTTCACCGCCCACTTCGACCAGCCCTTCGCCAAGGTCGGCACGTGGCAGGACGGCACCCGGACGCCGGACGCCACGACGGCGACCGGCGGCACCGGCCTCGACGCGGGCAACCCCGTGCCGGGCAAGGGGTCCGGCGCGTACGTCACCTTCGCCCAGGGCACCACGACCGTCGGCGTGAAGGTCGCCATCTCGTACGTCAGCCTGGACAACGCCGAGGCCAACCTGCGGGCTGAGAACCCACGGCAGAAGAGCTTCGACGCGGTCCGGTCGGAGGCCACGGCGGCCTGGCAGCGCGAGCTGAGCAAGATCAAGGTCGGCGGCGGCACCAACGACCAGCTCAGCACCTTCTACACGGCGCTGTACCACTCCATGCTCGAACCCACCCTGACCAGTGACGTCGACGGCCGCTACCTCGGCGCCGACGGCACGCCGCACCGGCTCACCAAGGGCCAGGACGCGCAGTACGGCACCTTCTCCGGCTGGGACCAGTACCGCGCCCAGGTGCAGCTGATGACGCTGGTCAACCCGAAGGCGGGCAGCGACTATGCGCAGTCGTTGTTCAACTACGCCACCCAGCGGGGCGGCGAGTGGGACCGCTGGCTGCTCCAGCACGGCAAGACGAGCGTCATGTCCGGCGACCCGTCGGCCCCGGCGATCGCCGGCATCCACGCCTTCGGCGGCCGGGACTTCGACGTCAAGGGCGCTCTCCGGTCGCTGATCACCGCGGCGACGGTGCCGAACGCCAACGACTCCGACAGCGCCGGTTGCAACGTGGCGTGCGTCGGTCAGCGTCCCGCCCTCGACAAGTACCTGGAGTTGGGCTACGTCCCCGCTGACGGCTGCTCCTGCTGGGGCGGCGCGGCCGAGACGATGGAGGACGCGGTTGCCGACTCCGCGCTCGCCGAGCTCGCCGGGCAGGTCGGCGACCAGGCGAACGAGCGGATTTTCCGCAAGCGGTCGGGCACCTGGAGCAACGTCTTCGACCTGACCGCCACCGCGCAGGGCGGCTACCCCCGCTCCCGCAAGGCCGACGGCACCTGGGCGGAGCGCGACTTCCAGCCCGCCACCGAGAGCGGGTTCGTCGAGGGCAGCAGTGCCCGCTACACCTGGATGGTCTACTCCGACGTCGCCGGCCTGGCCCGCGCCATGGGCGGCAACAAGGTGGCCGAGCAGCGCCTCGACGCCTTCTTCCGTACGCCGGACGGCGCCTTCGACTTCTCGGCCCGCGACCTCACCCGGTACGACCCCACGAACGAACCGGACATGAACGCGCCCTACCTCTACAACTACTTCGGCGCTGCCGACAAGACCCAGCAGACGGTCCGCGCGGTGATGGACCAGCTCTGGGGCAACACCCCCGGCGGCATCCCGGGCAACGACGACGCCGGCACCATGTCGTCGTGGTACGTCTTCTCCGCGCTGGGCATGTACCCGCAGAACCCGAGCCGGGCCGACCTGCTGCTCACCGCGCCGCTCTTTCGGCGCGCGGTGATCGACGCCGGACCCGGCCGCCGGATCACCGTCGACGCCCCGGCCGCGTCGGCCCAGAACACGTACATCCAGTCGGTCAAGGTCAACGGTAGGACGTCGACCCGGAGCTGGGTCCCCGACACCCTCGTCAACAAGGGCGGCACCGTCTCCTTCGTACTCGGCGACAAGCCGAACACGAAGTGGGGCAGCTCCCCCGCCGACGCCCCGCCCTCGTACGGCGACGGCCGGCGGCCGTACCTGACGGGCGCGAGCCCGCAGACGCTGAAGGTGGAGCCGGGCAGCACCTCGGCGACGACGTACAAGATCCAGGCATTGACCGAGGCTGCCACCACCGCGCGCTGGAAGGTCAGCGCGCCCGCCGGCCTGACCGTCACGCCCAGGCAGGGCGAGTTCAGACTGGCCGGCGACGGGTTGGGCAGCAGGGAGCTCACCGTCTCCGCGCCGGCCGACCTCAAGCCCGGCGCCTACGCCGTGACGGTGACCGCCACCACCACCTCCGGTACGGCACTGCCCACCGTCACCATCCCCGTGACGGTCGCCGTGCGGGACAGCGTGCTGTGGAACCTCAACAACAACGGCATCTCGGCCGACGACACCAATCCGCAGGCCAACTTCGACACCGGCGGCTGGAGCTACTCCGCCACGGCGCTCGAAGCCGCCGGGGTGAAGCCGGGATCCACCGTTTCGGCCAACGGGTTCGACTTCACCTGGCCGAACGTGGCCCCCGGCGACCCGGACAACATCCTGGTCGGCGGCGGCGGTCAGGTGCTCAGCGTGCAGGCGGCGGAGGGTGACACGAAGCTGAGCCTGCTGGGCAGCGCCGCGTTCGGTGCCACCAGCGGCACGGTGACGCTGACGTACACCGACGGTACGACGCAGCAGGCGACGGTCGGCTTCAGCGACTGGACGCTGGGCGGCGGGTCCGACCAGCCGTCGTTCGGCAACGTGACGGCGGTGCACACCACGTACCGCGACAAGATGGGCTCGGGGGTCGAGCCGGTGGCGACGTACGTCTTCGCGACGACCCCGATCTACCTGCAGCCGGGCAAGCGGCTCGCGAGCCTGACGCTGCCCACCACCGCCGAGGGCGGCGTCATCCACCTCTTCGGGGTGGCGACGGACTGACGCGAGACACGAGGGCCTGCTCCGCCACTCGGCGGAGCAGGCCCTCATTGGTACGCGCCGGCTGCACGCCGCGCGGTGGCGCTCAGCGCAGCTCCTCGGCCAACCCGACGACGATGCCCTCGGGGCCGCGGACGTAGCAGAGCAGGAAGATGTCCTCGTACCGCTGCACCTCCCCGACCAGTTCCGCCCCGTGGCGGCGCAGCCGGGCAATCGTGTCCTCGACGTCGTCCACGGCGAACATGATGCGGCGAATGCCGACGGTGTTCGTCGGCGCGTCCTCCGGCTCGTGCCGAACGGCCTTCGGCGCGTGGAACATCGCCAGCTCGACCTTGCCGTGACCGTCCGGGGTACGCAGCATCGCGACCTCCTGCCGCACGTCGTCGATGCCGATGACACGCTCCACCCAGCGCCCCTCGACCGGTCCCCGGCCCTCCACCTCCAAGCCGAGTTCGACGAAGAACGCGATGACCGCGTCAAGGTCCTCGACCACGATGAGGACGTTGTCCATCCGCCGGATCGCCATGCTGGTTCCTCCTCTACGTGTGGTCGCCGGGACCGACGTCGCCGGCCTGCCGCGCGGCGATGTCGACGAACTCCCGCACCAGCGGTGACCGGTTGTTCTCGGCCCAGGCCAGGCACACCTGGTTGTCGCTGAGGTCGCCGACGGGCACGTGGACGACGTCCGGCCTGGTATAGAACCTCGCGATCGACAGCGGCAGGATCACCACCCCGGCCCCTGCGGCGACGTGCTCCAGCTTTTCCTCGACGGAGGTCAGCACCGGCCGGGGGCGGGGCTCCGGGTCCGTCGGACGATTCGGCAGGTCCCGCCACTCCGGCACCGCGTCCGGGTCCTGAAGCAGGCGCTCCTGGGCCAACTCGGCGAGGTCGACCGACTCCTTGCCGGCCAGATGATGTTCGCCGGGCAGGACCACGACGCGGGGTTCGGTGAACAGCGGGCGGAGGCGCAGGCCCCGCTGGTCGACCGGAAGCCGCACGTAGCCGACGTCGGCGCGCCCCTCGCGGAGCACCTCGGCCTGGTCGTCCCGGGAGGTGCGGACGACACCGACAGCCAGTTCGGGGTGCAGCTGAGCGATGGCACGGGCCTCGGCCGTGACGATGAGGCCCGGCATGAACGCGATGGTGAACGTCGGCCGGCCGTGCGCCGCCCGCTGCACCCGCCGACCCAGGGCCTCGGCCGAGGCCAGAAGCGGACCGGCGTCGGCCAACAGTTGACGACCGGCCTCGGTCAGCACGGTGGAGCGGCGATCCCGAACGAAAAGCTCGGCGCGGAGTTCGCGCTCGAACGCCCGGATCTGCCGCGACAGGACCGGCTGGGCGATGTGCAGCCGCGCGGCGGCCCGGCCGAAGTGCAGCTCCTCGGCCACGGCCACGAAGTAGCGGAGCTTACGCAGATCGACGTCCATCCGACCCTCCCGTCCAGCACTCACGATACCCGTCGGGCATCACAGCAGCTCAAAGAGGTCTTGGACGTGAGCATCAGTGCCGACGCACCGTAGTGAGCGTCAGCCGAACGATCCGGAAGGACCATCATGACCCTCACCGACCAGCGCGTCGTCGTCCTGGGCGGCACCTCGGGAATCGGGCTCGCGACCGCCGCCCGGGCCGCCCAGGAGGGCGCCCAGGTCGTGGTCGCCTCGCGCAACCGGCACAGCGTGGACCGCGCCCTCGCCGCCCTGCCGGCCGGCACCCAGGGGTACGTCGCCGACCTCGCCGACCCGGCCGACGTGACGCGCCTGTTCCAGGGGCTCGGCCCGTTCGACCACCTCGTCTACACCGCCGGCGAACCGCTCGCGCTGATGTCCGTCGACGCCCTCGACCTCGCCGCCGCCCGTACCGCCTTCAACCTGCGCTACTTCGGTTCGCTGACGGCGGTCCACGCGGCGCTCCCGTACCTGCGGCCCGGCGGGTCGATCACCCTCACCACCGGCACCGCCAATCACCGGCCGAAGGCGGGCTGGTCGGTGGTCGCCGGCATCACCGGAGCGATCGACGCGCTGGTCCGCTCGCTCGCCGTCGAACTGGCGCCGATCCGGGTCAACGCCGTCTCGGCCGGCGTCATCCGCTCACCGCTGTGGGACTCGCTGCCCGACGACACCCGAGAGCAGATGTACGCCCATCTCAGCGCGTCACTGCCCCTCGGCCGCGTGGGCGAGCCCGAGGAGGTCGCCGAAGCGTTCGTCTACCTCCTGCGGTCGACGTACGCCACCGGCACGCTGGTCACCGTGGACGGCGGCACCCTGCTCGCCTGAGAACGGCGCGCTTCGCCTCCCTCTCGCCATGCCAGGACAGGCACCCGATGACCCCCACTGACGTGCTTGATTATTCCGCGCATGTCGGAGCAGGAAAGCATTTACCCCAATCCAGCATTCACCGGGAATGCCCAACACCAACGGAGGCAACTCGCATGAAGTTGAGATCGTTCGCAAGCGCTGCGGCCACGATTGTTGCTCTGACTGGCGGCATGACTGCCTTCGTATCGCCCGCCAACGCATCTGTTTCACAAGGTTACATCAAGGGGATTGACTCGATCAATGACGACTGGGGGGACGAGGGAATACTCAGCACCACCTCTCACTCATACAGTCTGGCCACGGGCCTCTGGCAGCAGGTCCTCAAGGGAGAGGGGCTCTATTCGGGCTCTGTCGACTGCGCCTTCGGACCTATGACAAAGTCGGCAACCGAAGCCTTCCAGTCGCGTTATCATCTACCGATAGATGGCGCCGCCGGCCCTCAAACCATGGGGCGAGCTGACGACTTTCTCAAGTTGGGCACAACCGACACGTATATCGACTATGATCGCGGCATTAACGGTGGGGCGTGGTTCCGTCGCATCGACAGCACCTATCACCTATATCTCAACGGAGCTTGGCGGCCAGCCTCCTATTCGTCAACGGCTGGCTGTTAACCGGCACTTGCTCCAGGTTCTCTTTCCTGGACAATCCGTTGGTTGAGAGCAGCGCGCTACGGTAGCTGTTGTCATCCCGTATGCCGTCGACCCGCCTTTCCGGGGAGCGGGCCTCCGCCCGGTCCGCCACGTCAGGATGGCTTTGACGCACGTTCGGACGCTGGCGGGTCGGGCGGTGGTCTGCTCGGCTTGCCCGGGTCGATGGCAGGCGGGATGGCCCGCGCAACCACCCACGGACCGCAACCCGTCAACGGGGTTGCGCCCCTCGGGCAGACGGCAGGTCGCCGGCCGGGGCGTGACCCTATCCAACGCGTACGCACGATCACGCCCGTGACAGTGGACGCTGCGCCCACCGGGCGCTGCCCCGGCCTCTCGCCTCGATCCCGTATGGGAAGCTGCGGCGGTGACGACGTTCAACATCCGTACCGCCACGCCGGCAGACGACGGTTTCCTGGTCGACATGCTCGTGCAGGCCGTCAACTGGCTGCCCGAGCGCAACTGGTCACGCGAGGAGACCCTGACGAAACCCGAGCTGGCCCACTACATCGCCGGATGGATGCGACCGGGAGACTTCGGGGTCGTCGCCGTGGATCCGGCTGATCGGCCGATCGGCGCGGCCTGGTGCCGACACCTGACCGCCGGCGACCCGGGCTACGGGTACGTCAGTGACGACGTGCCCGAGCTGACCCTCGGGGTGGTGGACTCCTGGCGCAATCGCGGCGTGGGCCGGGCGCTCGTACGCGCGGTGCTGTCCGTCGGAGCCGAGCGCGGCCTACGGGCGGTGTCGTTGAGCGTGGAGCGGGCCAACTTCGCCGCGAAGCTCTACGCGAGCGAAGGCTTCCACACGGTCGAGTCGCTCGACGACGCCGACACCATGGTCGCCCAGCTCGCCGACGGCGCCTCGGCTGACGCCGACCCGTCGGTCAACGAGAACCCCTGACCGTCGACGTCGCGGGCTACTGCCCGGGCCGCGCACCGTCCGGCGCGACCGGCCCGTACACGTGGCGACGCACGAGGTCGTCCCGTTCCAGGATCACGTCAACGACCTGCCAGAACTCAGCGATCCTCGGATGACTCAGCCCCTCTTCCCGGCTGAGCTTGCGCCCGAAGATCGGACTGTCGCCGCCCACCTCGCCACCGTTCACGAGCGTCGCGGCAGGGTCCGGGGAACCGACCACGGGACCGACCCGGCAGCCGAACGTGATGTGGTCGTCGACGCGATCCTGGCCCCACGTCCCTAAGATGGCATCGATCCAGGCCTCGTGAACCCCGTTGTGGTGATAGCAGCTCGCGAAGTAGACAGCGAAGGCGGTGTCGCCCTCGTAGATGTTGGCCCAGGTCCGGTCCGCCTGCGTGTCGCAGCACTGGCACACGAACTCGCGTACCTGGCGGCTGCTCTCATCGATCACGAGATTCACGGCGCGAACTCTAGCGGCACCGAGCGCAGTCCCTCGACGGCGGCAATTCTCGATCAGAGTGCGACGTGACCGTCATCCAGCGACGTCGTCCGCACTGGATCTCCTACGCTGAATCTCCACGTTGATCTCGGCCGCCCGCCGCTGCAACGGCAGCGCCTCCTCCACCAGCCCCAGAGCGCTCAATGTGTACGCCAGGTTGTGCAACCGGAGCGCGATCGTGGGATGCCCCGCCGGCAACGCCGCCTCACTGATCTCCAACGCCCGCCGCTGCAACGGCAACGCCTCCCCCGCCCGCCCCAGAGTCCCCAACGTGTACGCCAGGGTGTCCAATCGGACCGCGATCGTGGGATGCCCCGCCGGCAACGCCGCCTCACTAATTTCCAACGCCCGGCGCCGCAGCGGCAGCGCCTCCTCCGCCTGCCCCAGATCCACCAACGTGCCCGCCAGGTTGTTCAACCGGGTCGCTATGTCGGGGTGTTCGGCCGGCAAGGCCGCCTCACTGATCTCCAACGCCCGCCGCTGCAACGGCAACGCCTCCTCCGCCTGGCCCAGATCCCCCAAGGTTCCCGCCAGGTTGTTCAGTCGGAGGGCGATGTCCGGGTGCCCTGCCGGCAACGCCGCCTCACTGATCTCCAACGCCCGCCGCTGCAACGGCAACGCCTCCCCCGCCCGCCCCAGAGCCCCCAACGTGTACGCCAGGTTGTCCAATCTGGTGGCAATGATGGGGTGCCCCGCCGGCAACGCCGCCTCACTGATCTCCAACGCCCGCCGCCGCAGCGACAGCGCCTCCTCCACCTGCCCCAGCGCCCGCAAGGTGCCCGCCAAGTTGTCCAACCTGAGCGCGATGTCCGGATGCCCCGCCGGCAACGCCGCCTCACTGATCTCCAACGCCCGCCGCTGCAATGGCAACGCCTCCCCCGCCCGCCCCAGAGCCCCCAACGTGTACGCCAGGTTGTCGAGTCGGAGCGCGACTGTGGGGTGGCCCGCCCGCAACGCCGCCTCACTGATCTCCAACGCGCGCAGTCGCAACGGCAGCGACTCGCCCGCCCGTCCCAGAGCCACCAACGTGGACGCGAGATTGTCCAGCCTCAGCGCGATGTCCGGATGCCCCGCGGGCAACGCCGCCTCACTGATCCCCAGCACCCGCTTCTCAGCCTGTAGAGCCTGGCCGTACCTCGCCTGCGTGTAGTGATAGAACGCGACCTGGCCCAGCAGGTACGCCAGGGTCAAATTGACGCTGTCCTCGGGCATGTGGTGATCGAGCGCGTCGACGTGTGGAACAAATGCCCTCCACTGCGGCCAGATGTCGACGTCCTGTGCGGGGTTACCTGGTGGCCGGGCTCCGTCGAGCAGAGCCAGTGCGCGGTCGAGGACTTGCTGCCACAACGACCCGTCAGGATCGGTGGGCTCGTCGTGGTGGTCAACCTGCGTCTGCGTCTGTGCCTGGCTGCGGACCACCGTCTGCACGAGTCGGTGCATGCTGACGGTCGTCTGCGTGAGTGTGACCAGGTTGTACGACGCCAACGCCGCCAACGCCTGGTCGACAGCACCGGCCTGCTCGGCATAACCAGCCAAGATCGATCGTGGGACGTCGTCGGGCGCGTAGCACGACAGTATCCGCAGCAGGTCGATCGCTGCCGGCCGGACTTCGCGTAGCTGGTCGAGGGTGAGGAGCCACACCTGGGCCACCGCGCGCTCCGCCTGGTCCCCCTCGGCGATGGTGTTCAACACCTCGGACGGCTGCGCCCGTAGCCGATCCAGGTAGACCGACACCGGCAGGCGCGTCTGCCTCAGGTAGCCCGCCGCCTGCTGCAACGCCAATGGCAGGTACCCCAACTCGTCGGCCAGCACCGCCGCCGCCAACACATCCCGCTGCTCCCCCGGCTCCAGCAACAGCCGCACCGCGGACTCGCGATCCAGCATGTCCAGGCGTAGACACCCGTCGACAAGCGCCTCCCAGTTCACGTTGCGCCGCGTGGTGATCAACAGGTGCCCGGTGTCAAGCTGCGCCAACAACGGCTCGACATGTGAGCGCTGCTCCACGTTGTCCAGCACGAGCAACCAGCCCGACTGGTTCTGCAACCAACCGACGGCCCATCTCGCGGCCTCCGCGACTGTCGCCGTCAGCATCAGTTCCGGGTTCATCCGGGCCGTCAACGCCGCCAAGCCATTCTCGATCGCCGCCGGGCTGTCAGCGGTCACCCACCACCGCACCGGGTACCGATCACGCCGCTGGTGGGCGTACTGCAACGCCAACTCGGTCTTGCCCACCCCACCCAGGCCATGCACCGCCTGGCAGATCACCCCGCTACCGGCGGACATCACCGCCTCCAATGCGGTCAACTCGTCCTGCCGGCCCACGAACAGCCGCGTCGACGGCTTGGGCAGGTTGTGCAACCGCTTCCCAGTGTCGGGCGCCGTCGACGCCCGGTGCAGCTCGATGCGCCGCGCGTCGACCGTCGCGGCGTCGCCCGTGATGGCGAGCCCGCTGATCTCCCCCGCCGCGATCGACCGACGGCCCTCGGCGCTCACCTGACCAGGCTCCCCCGGGCCGGGGGCATCCCGGTCGCTCATCGAGTCACCTGGCCACCGTCCCCGGTGATCACCACCCCGCTGATCGTCTGGCCGGCGACAGACCGCTCACCCGACGCCGTGATCGTCACCCCCGCCGACGCCAGCAGCTGCGACAACTCGGCGGCCAACCGCGCATCGGCAGCAACCGCCTTGCGGATCTGCCACCGCAACGCCGCCAATCGATCCTCGTCATCCGGATCTTCGGCCACATCGAGTACCGCTGCCTCCACCAACGGGGCTGACTCCTCCCGTCCCAGCAACCGGCGCAGCAGCCGTCCACCCAGACCGACCGTCGCGTCCGCTGCCACCTCCTGCACCCGCGCCACCACACCCGCTCCGTACGCTCCGGCCGCCGCCGCCACGTACGGCACCACCGCACCAGCCAGCGAAGTCACATCCGGATCCATCAGCCCTCGCCCTCCGAGCCAGCAACCAGCGACCTCGATCAGTACCACACCGATGCACGCACCGTAAGGGCGCGGCCTCAACCACCGCGAGTCACCGCAGGAGCTACCCCCGGCGCATCAGGGCTCACTAGGGTGACCAGTGCGGGTCGAGGCTCTTGCCGTGCCCCTGGGGGCATCGTCCGTAGCCGGTGCTGGACACGTTCCAGTGGTGGGAGCAGTACGGGACGTCGCACCGCGCGCACAATCCAGCGTCGTCGTAGAAGCCGGCCGTCGTGACGGCGGCGTACCGGTACGGCGGGGTGAAGGCGTCGACGATGCGCTGCGCCTCTGCCGGGTCCGCCGGTCGTCCAAGCCCGTTGCCCGCCGCGACCCCGGAATACAGCAGCCACCACCGCTGGCCGGTGTGGCGCTTCCGCGCGGCGGCGTAGGCGTCGCGCTGCGCCGACGACCAGCGCTGCCATTCAACCGGCTGGCCATCCGGTGCGACAAGTTCCACGCGGGTGGCCGGACGCCCACACACCGCGCACGGCGGCTCGGCGACGAAGGCTTCAGACATGGCCCCATCCTCCTACGACCGCCGGACGAATACGACCGTCGATGCGGCGGGAGCCGGGGACCGCTACTTGGCGTTGAAGTAGCTCGCCTCTGGGTGGTGGACCACGATGGCGTCGGTGGCCTGCTCCGGCATGAGCTGGAACTCCTCCGACAACTCGACGCCGATCCGCTCCGCGCCCAACAGGTCCACGATCTTCGCCCGGTCCTCCAGATCGGGGCAGGCCGGGTAGCCGAACGCGTACCGGCAGCCCCGATAGTCGTTGCGCAGAATGCCGGCCAGGTCCTGCGGGTCGTCGTGGCCCAGCGGACGCCCGTCGGGCAGGGTCAGCTCGGCACGCACGCGCCGGTGCCAGTACTCGGCGAGCGCCTCGGTGAGCTGCACGGACAGCCCGTGCACCTCCAGGTAGTCGCGGTACTCGTTGCGGGCGAACAGCTTCGCCGCGTACTCGCTGACGGGTTGCCCGACCGTGACCAGTTGCAGCGCGACCACATCGAGCTGGTCGCCCTTGGGCCGGAAGAAGTCCGCGAGGCAGAGCCGTCGCTCCTGCCGCTGGCGGGGGAACGAGAACCGGGCGCGCTCCGCGTGCCCGTTCTCGTCGAGCACCACCAGGTCATTTCCTTCGGAGTACGCCGGGAAGTAGCCGTACACCACGGCTGCCTCCAGGACCTGGTCGGCGATCAGCCGGTCCAGCCAGTACCGCAGACGCGGCCGACCCTCGGTCTCGACCAGTTCGTCGTAGGAGGGCCCGTTGCCGCCGCGGGCGCCGTTGAGCCCCCACTGCCCACGGAACGTGGCCCGCTCGTCGAGCAACGCCGCGTAGTCGGCCATCGGAACGCCCTTGACGACGCGCGTGCCGAAGAACGGCGGGGTGGGTACCTCCACGTCGACGGCCACGTCGGAGCGGACCGAGGAGTCGTGCAGCTCCGGCAGCGAGTCGGTGACCAGCGTGCGCTGCCGCTCGCGGCGGGCCCGGCGGGTGGCCAGCGCCGCCTCGCGCTCCGGGTCGACGACCGGGGCGCCGCCGCGCTTGGCGGTCATCACCCGGTCCATCAGGGACAGACCCTCGAACGCGTCGCGCGCGTAGTGCACCTGCCCGGGGTACGTCGAGCGCAGGTCGTCCTCGACGTACGACCGGGTCAGCGCCGCCCCACCCAGCAGGACGGGCCAGCGCTCGGCAACACCGCGGGTGGCCATCTCGGCCAGGTTCTCCTTCATGATGACCGTGCTCTTGACCAGCAGCCCGGACATGCCGATCGCGTCGGCGCGGTGCTGCTCGGCGGCGTCGAGGATCGCGCTGATCGGCTGCTTGATGCCGATGTTGACGACCTCGTAGCCGTTGTTGGACAGGATGATGTCGACCAGGTTCTTGCCGATGTCGTGCACGTCGCCGCGCACGGTGGCCAGCACGATGCGGCCCTTGCCGCCGTCCTCGGTGGCCTCCATGTGCGGTTCCAGGTACGCCACGGCGGTCTTCATCACCTCGGCGGACTGGAGCACGAACGGCAGCTGCATCTGCCCGGAGCCGAACAGCTCGCCGACGACCTTCATGCCGTCCAGCAGGATGTCGTTGATGATCGACAACGGGGACCGACCGCCGGCCATCGCCTCGTCCAGGTCGGCCTCCAGGCCGTTGCGCTCGCCGTCGATGATGCGCCGCTTGAGCCGCTCGTCCAGCGGCAGCGCCGCCAACTCCTGCGCGCGGGTGGCCCGCGCGCTGGTCACGTCGACGCCCTCGAACAGCTCCAGGAAACGCTGCACCGGGTCGTACCCGTCGCGCCGCCGGTCGTAGACCAGGTCGAGCGCGACCTCGCGCTGCTCGTCGGGGATCTTCGTCATCGGCAGGATCTTGCTGGCGTGCACGATCGCCGAGGTCAGACCGGCCTGCACGCACTCGTGCAGGAACACCGAGTTGAGCACCTGCCGGGCGGCCGGGTTGAGGCCGAAGGAGATGTTCGAGATGCCCAGGGTGAAGTTGACCCCCGGGTACCGCTGGGCGATCTCCCGGATCGCCTCGATCGTCTCAAGGCCGTCGCGGCGGGTCTCCTCCTGCCCGGTGGCGATCGGGAAGGTCAACGCGTCGATCAGGATGTCCGCGCGGTCCATCCCCCACCGGCCGGTCAGGTCGTCGATCAGCCGCGCGGCGACCCGGACCTTCCACTCCTTCGTGCGCGCCTGCCCCTCCTCGTCGATGAGCAGCGCCACCACCGACGCGCCGTGCTCGCGCACGATGGGCATGACCCGCGCGTACCGGGAGTCGGGGCCGTCGCCGTCCTCGAAGTTCACCGAGTTGACCACGCAGCGGCCACCGAGCATCTCCAGCCCGGCCTCGACGACGGCCGGCTCGGTGGAGTCCAGCATGATCGGCAGCGTCGACGCGGTGGCGAACCGGCCGGCCAGCTCGCGCATGTCCCGCGTACCGTCGCGGCCGACGTAGTCGACGCACAGGTCGAGCAGGTGCGAGCCGTCGCGGGCCTGGCTACGGGCGATCTCGACGCAGGCCCGCCAGTCGGCGGCGAGCATGGCCTCCCGGAACGCCTTGGAGCCGTTGGCGTTGGTCCGCTCCCCGACCATCAGCACCGAGGCGTCCTGGGCGAACGGCACCGGGTGGTAGATCGACGACACACCCGGCTCGTGTCGGGGCTCGCGCGGCGACGCGGTGACGCCGTGCAGCCGCTCGGCCAGCACCCGGATGTGCTCCGGGGTGGTGCCGCAGCAGCCGCCGACGAGCCCCACGCCGTACTCGGAGATGAACCGTTCCAGGGCCTCGGCCAGCTCCACGGGAGTCAGCGGGAAGTACGCGCCGTCGGCCGTCAACACCGGCAGACCGGCGTTCGGCATCACCGACAGCGGGATCCGGGAGTGCTGCGACAGGTAGCGCAGGTGCTCGCTCATCTCGGCCGGGCCGGTCGAGCAGTTCAACCCGATCAGGTCCACCCCGAGCGGCTCGATCGCCGCCAGGGCCGCGCCGATCTCGCTGCCCACCAGCATCGTGCCGGTGGTCTCCACCGCCACGTGGCAGATGATCGGTACCCGCTGGCCCAGCTCGGCCATCGCCCGCTTCGACCCGACGATCGCCGCCTTGACCTGCAACAGGTCCTGGCAGGTCTCGATGATCAGCGCGTCCGCGCCGCCGGCGATCAGGCCGGCGGCGTTCTCCTGGTACGCGTCACGCAGGGTCGCGTAGCCGGCGTGACCGAGGGTGGGCAGCTTGGTGCCTGGGCCGATCGAGCCGAGCACGAAGCGGGGCCGCTCCGGCGTGCTGGCCGCGTCGGCGGCCTCCCGGGCGATCCGCGCGCCCGCCTCGGACAGCTCGCGGATGCGCTGCGGGATGTCGTACTCGCCGAGGTTTGCCAGGTTGGCGCCGAACGTGTTGGTCTCCACGCAGTCCGCGCCGGCGGCCAGGTACGCGTCGTGCACCCCCCGCACCACGTCGGGGCGGGTGACGTTGAGGATCTCGTTGCATCCCTCGAGGCCGTCGAAGTCGTCGAGAGTGAGGTCGGCGGCCTGCAGCATCGTGCCCATCGCCCCGTCGGCGATGAGGATCCGATCGGCCAGCACATCCAGCAACGAAGTCCGCACCCGTTCAGGTTAGTGCGGCCCCACGCGAACCCGAGCCCCGTCCACGCCCGATCCCATATTGTGTCGGGCGGATCACCCTGTCCGGTTCGCCGCCGTATGCCCGGTGGCGCAGTGGGTGGACCGGCGCGGCCGACGGGCCGCATCCCTGCCCGGCACGTAGGCTGACGGACGTGAAGGAGAACAGGGACGCCATCGTGCACCACGGTCCGACAACCGGGCGCGGTCCCGGTGCCGGCCGCCACGAGCAGGGTGAGGTGACGGCGTGACCGAGTTCGACGGACTGCCGGTCCTGCGGTCCCCCGTGGCCATCGCCGCGTTCGAGGGCTGGAACGACGCCGCCGACGCCTCCACCGCGGCCGTCGAGCACCTGGAACAGGTCTGGAACGCCCGGCAGATCACCGAGCTGGACCCGGAGGACTTCTACGACTTCCAGGTCAGCCGGCCCACCATCACCATGGCCGACGGGGAGACCCGCCGGGTGGAGTGGCCGACGACCCGGTTCATGGTGGCCAGCCCCGAAGGCACCGACCGCGACGTGGTGCTGATCCGGGGCATCGAGCCGAGCATGCGCTGGCGGACGTTCTGCGAGCAGGTGTTGGAGATCTGCCACAGCCTGGAGGTGGAGCGGGTGGTGCTGCTCGGCGCGTTGCTGGCCGACGTGCCGTACACCCGGCCGTTGCCCATCAGCGGCAGCGCCTCCGACGCCCAGGCCGCGGAGCGCTACCAGCTCACCCCCACCCGGTACGACGGGCCGACCGGCATCGTCGGCGTACTGCACGACGCGTGCGCCCGCGCCGAGGTCGACGCCGTGTCGTTCTGGGTGCACGTGCCGCACTACGCCAACAACCCGCCCTGCCCCAAGGCCACCCTCGCCCTGCTGCACCGGGTCGAGGAGGTCGTCGACCTGCCGGTGCCGATGGCCGACCTGGCCGAGGAGTCCGCCGAGTGGGAGCAGCGGGTACGCAGCGCCGCCGAGCAGGACGCCGAGCTGGGCGAGTACGTCCGCGAGCTGGAGGAACGCGTCGGCGACGAGGGCATCACCCCGTTGACCGGTGACGAGATCGCCCAGGAGTTCGAGAAGTACCTGCGGCGTCGAGGCGGTTCGGCCGGCCCCACCGCCGGCTCCTGGTAGCACTGTCCGTCGCGGGCCCTCGGACCTCCTCTGGTCCGGGGGCCCGTCTCCGCGTTCGGGGTCCTTTCCGTTTTCGGGGCCCGTTTCCGCGTGTCCAGAGTGGCGCCGTCACACCCTCTAAGGCATCCTAGGAACCTAGATGTGATCAAGGAGGCGGATGTGCAGATCAATCCCGGCGCCGCCGAGTTCCCCCACCGGCAGATCGCCGCACAGCTCAAGGCCCAGGTCCGCCGCGGCGACTGGGGCCCCGGCGAGCGGCTGCCGTCCATCCCGGCCATCGCCGAGATGTTCGGCGTCGCCAAACAGACCGTGCAACGCGCCGTCGACCAGCTACGGGTCGAGGGCATCCTGATCACCAAACCCGGCTCGGGCACGTATGTCCGGGGCACCCGGCGTCGACTGAACCGCCTCTCCCGGGGCCGGTACGGCGGGTTCCGCGGCTACCACACCGACCTGGCCGCCCGATACCGCCAACAGCTCGTCTCCGTCGGCCTCTCCCCCGCGCCCGCCGAGGTCGCCGACGCGTTCGGCGTCTCCGACGGCACCAACCTGCTCTGCCGTCGCCACCTCGTACGCACCGACGACTCCCCCGTCGAGGTCGGCGCCTCCTGGTTCCTCCCCCGCGACACCGACGGCACGTCGCTGGAGCGGGCCGAGGCGTTCGGCCGGCCGCTCTACCAGGAGGCCGAGGAGGCCACCGGCCGCCGGTACGCGTCGGCCACCGACACGATCAGCGCCCGCCAGCCCAGCCGGGAGGAGGCGGAGACCCTCCAGATCCGGCCCGACACACCGGTGCTGCACCTGCTGCACATCGCGTACGACAGTCACCGCAAGCCCATCGAGGTCGCCCAGGCCACCTGGCCCGGCCCGATGACCACCCTCACCGAGGAGTACCAGATCCCCGGCCCCAGCGCAGCGCCCGACCCGGACCCCGGCCTGGTCCTGGGCTAGCCGGCACTCCGGCCTGACCTGCCCGCCTTAGCCCGTTCGTTCCGCGCCCCGGCCCGACCGCCTCCCTCGCCTCCGTCCGGCCCTGACCACCTCGACCGGCCCGATCCTGCCCTGCCCCGCTCGGGACACCCACCACCGGGACGGGAGCTGCGAAATCGCGGGGTGCCGGAGCGCTCCCGGTGAGTTTCCTGTCGAACGCACCGCCCTATACATCTATACACTCGGTATCTATACTGCGAGTATATAGCTGGCCGGGGATTGGTTCCGGCGGCTCACAACCCAGGGGAGGGTCAATGCCAACCGTCAAATCTGTTGGTGCACGGGGGATCACACGCCGTGGCCTTGTCGGAGCCGCACTGGCGGTCGGGGCCGGCGCATCGATGGGCATTGCCGGCCGCGCCTCGGCGGCAACCGCCGGTTCAGGCCCGGTCCGACTCCGCCTCCCCAGGCCGACCGGGCCGTACCGCGTGGGGGTGGTACCGCTGCACCTGGTCGACCGGTCGCAGCCGGAACCACTGGCCGGGCCGGGGCGGTACCGGGAACTGATGGTCAGCGTCTGGTATCCCGCCCGAGACGAGAGGCGCTACCCGCGCTACCCGTGGATGACCCCCGCCTCGATGCGCGTGCTGCTGGCCTCCGCCGGGTTCGACTCCGACGCCGCGCTGGCACCGTTGACGGCCGGGCACGAGGGTGCCCCGGTGCGGCACCCGGGTCGGCGGTTGCCGGTTGTGCTGTATTCGCATGGCGCCGGCAGCCACCGTTCGGACACCACGATCGTGGTGCAGGAGCTCGCCAGCCACGGGTACGTGGTGGTCACCGTGGACCACACATACGACGGGTTCAGCGAATTCCCCGACGGCCGAGTCACCATCCCGGAGGACGACTTCGATTCCACTCCGTGGACCTACACGCGGGACGTCCGGTTCGTCCTCGACCAGATCGCCGACCTCGCTGCCGGGGGGAACCCCGACGTCGACCACGCGCCACTACCGAGCGGGCTGGGCGCCACCCTCGACCTGAGTCGGATCGGCATGTTCGGCTGGTCGAAGGGCGGCACCGCGACAGCCCTGACCCTGGGCACCGACCGACGGGTCCGGGCGGGGCTGAGCCTGGACGCCCCGATGCTGTCCCAGCCGCTGCCCACCACCGACCTGTACCGGCCGTTCATGCTCATGACCGCGGAGAACACCCGGGCCGCGATGCCCGCCGTCGCCGAGTTCTTCACGCACCTACGCGGATGGCGACTCGACGTCCAGGCCGCCGGCGCCATCCACTCGTCCTACGGCGACAACCAGTGGCTCGTGCCGCAACTGGCAAAGCTCATCGGCATGAGCGACGAGGAACTCGCCACCTGGGTCGGCACGCTCGACCCTGCCCGCGCGGTCCGCATCGGGCAGGCGTACCCGCTGGCGTTCTTCGACAGGCACCTGCGGCACCGGAGCGGCCACCTACTGAACGGGCCGAGCCGGTCGTTCCCCGAGGTGGCGTACCTTCCGTGACCGTCTGATCGACTCGGCTTCCTGGAAGTCGGGGCATCCCAGGCATCCGGACAGCGCGGTTTCAAGGAACCCGAGTCGATCAAGGACGGGCAGCCCCGATGGGGAACGGCCGAACTGTTAGAGGCGGATGCCGAGGAGGGCGTCTACGGTTTTCGCGAAGAGGGCCGGGGCTTCCGGGTCATCCGTGGTGCCCGCCAGGGTCGCGTCGGCCCAGCGGTCGACGACGGCCAGAGCGCCGGGGGTGTCGAGGTCGTCGGCCAGTCTGGCGCGTACCCCGGACAGCAGCTCGGCCCCGGACGGCCCGGCGGGCGCGGCGGCGGCCCGCCGCCAGCGGTCCAGCCGCTCCTGCGCGGCCGTGAGCAGGTCGTCGGTCCAGGTGCGGTCGCTGCGGTAGTGGCCGGAGATCAACGCGAGCCGGATCGCCATCGGGTCGACCTTGTCGGCGCGCAGCCGGGACACGAAGACCAGGTTGCCGCGGGACTTGGACATCTTCTCGCCGTCCAGGCCGATCATGCCGGCGTGCACGTAGTGCTCGGCGAACGGGGCCTGGCCGGTGAGCCGTTCGGCGTGCGCGGCGGAAGCCTCGTGATGCGGGAAGAGCAGGTCGTTGCCGCCGCCCTGCACGTCGATGCGGTCGCCGAGCAGGTTCAGCGCGATGACCGCACACTCGATGTGCCAGCCGGGCCGGCCCGGGCCCAGCTCCCCGCCCGGCCAGGACGGCTCACCCTCGCGCGCCCCCCGCCACAGCAGCGGGTCGAGGGGATCGCGCTTGCCGGCCCGGTCGGGGTCGCCGCCGCGTTCGGGGAAGATCTCCAGCATCTGTTCACGGGTCAGGTTCGACTCGTAGCCGAACCGGCCGGTGGCGGAGATGTCGAAGTAGACGTCGCCGGTGCCGTCGTCGAGCCGGTACGCGGCACCGTCCTTGACCAGCACCTCGACCTTGTCGGCGATGTCCGGGATCGACTCGACCGCGCCCACGTAACGCTCCGGCGGGATGATCCGCAGCGCCTCCATGTCCTCGCGGAACAGGGCCGTCTCCCGCATCGCCAGGACCACCCAGTCCTCGCCGTCGCGGGCGGCCCGCTCCAGCAGGGGGTCGTCGATGTCGGTGACGTTCTGCACGTACCGCACGGGACGGCCGGCGTCGCGCCACATCCGCTGCACCAGATCGAACGTGATCATGGTGGCGGCGTGACCGAGGTGGGTGGCGTCGTACGGGGTGATGCCGCAGACGTACATGCTCGCCGCGTCGGCCGGGTCGCTCGGGTGGACACCCTGCCGCGCCGAGTCGTACAACGCCAACGGCTCGCCCCGACCCGGCAGCCGTGGCACCTCGTGTCCCGCCCAAGACTCCATGGCCTCAGCCTAACCAGCCCTCAGACGACACCGGGACGCCCGGCGGGTGATCAAGATGACAGCGGGGTCACATGGGTGGCCAGGGTATCGCCGGCCAGTCCTCCGGCGGCTGCGGGAAGCGGCCGGTCTCGCGCAACTTCTCGACGCGGGCGGCCAACTCGGCGATCTCGCTGATCGTCAGGTGGTCGGCCAGCTCCTCGCCGAGCGGCCCGGCGACCTGCGCGGCGAGCCCGTCGAGCATCTCCATGGCGTCCGGCGGAACCTGCTTGCCGGCCCAACCCCAGAGCACCGTACGGAGCTTGTCCTCGACGTGGAAACTCACCCCGTGATCCACGCCGTAGATGCGGTCGTCGGCGCCGACGAGCACGTGCCCGCCCTTGCGGTCCGCGTTGTTGATGACCGCGTCGAGTACGGCGAGGCGGGCCAGGCGTGGATCGTCGGCGTGCGCGAGGGCGTACGCGGCACCGTCGTCGTCCCGGGCCGCCGCGATCGGAAACCAGCGCGGCGGCACCTCCTCGGCCGGCACGAACCCGACCAACGGCTCCGCGTCCTCCGGCTCGTCGATCCAGAGTTGGCAGGAACCGGGGCCGAACGGACCGTCCCGCAGCACGGTCGGCGGCACCAGGGCCCAGCCGGTGGCGTGGGACACCAGGTACGCGGACACTTCCCGGCCGGCGAGGGTGCCGTCCGGGAAGTCCCACAGCGGGCGCTCGCCGCGTACCGGCTTGTAGACGCAGCGGGCCGTGACGCCGTCGAGGGTCAGGATGCCCCGCAGGGTGGTGTTCGACGCGTCGACCAGCCGACCCTCCAGGTCGAGGGTGCCGTCGCGGAGCAGCCGCAGCGCGGCGTCACCGTCGCGCAGAGGTTGGAGGCCGGACAAGGTCACCGGTGGTAACCGTTGTGCCGCGGGCACAGGTGCCCGGCGGGGTCCAACGGCTGGCCGCACAGCGGGCACGGCGGCCGGCCCGCGTTGACCACACGCCGGGCCCGCTCGATGAACTGGCGGGTGGCCTGCGGTGTGAGCCGCACGCGCAGCCGGTCCAGGTCCTCGTCCGGCTCCTCGTCCTCGTCGTCCTCTTCGTCGTCCTCGTCGCCCAGCTCGACCTCGGGCTCGACCTCGCCGGCGGCGATCGCCTCGATCACCACGGTCGCGGTGTCGACGTCGAAGGCCAGCCCGAGCGTCCCGACCCGGAACTCCTCGTCGACCGGGGTGTCCAACGGCTCGTTGTCGCCGGTCACCGGCGCCAGCTCGGGCAACTCCACCCCGAAGCGGCGCTGCGCCTCGGTGAGCAGCTCCTCCAGCTTCTCGGCCAGCAGGGACACCTGGACCTTTTCCAGCGCGACGCTGACCAGCCTGCCGCCGCCGCGGGCCTGCAGGAAGAACGTGCGCTCCCCCGGCGGCCCGACGGTCCCGGCGACGAACCGCTCCGGCGGTTCGAAGGCGTGCACCTGGTGGGTCATACCCACGACCCTATCCGGCCCACCATGGCATCGCGCACCCCACCGACCCGAATCGCCGCAGGGGCAACGCGCCCGGTGTATCGGGTGCCACACCCGGGCGTGGCGGTGTTTCTCACCTGGCCGCACCCGCTCCGCCGCCGACGGCGGCGTCCGAGTCGGCCGCCCGCGTGGTCCGCCGACGCCGCTTGCGCGGCGGCGGGACCAGCGCGGCGAGGTCACCGCCGGTGTCGTTGAGCCGAACCAGGAAGGGCCGCAGCGGCGTGAAGCGGATCGCGGTCACCGACGCCGGGTCGGCCACGATCCGCTGAAAGGCATCCAGGTGTACGCCGAGAGCATCCGCCACGATGGCCTTGATCACATCGCCGTGGCTGCACGCCAGCCAGATTGCCTCGGGCCCGTGCTCGGCGTTCACCCGGGCGTCCCAGTCGCGGACGGCGGCCACCGCGCGGGCCGCCATCGCCGCCATCGCCTCGCCCTGCGGGAAGACCGCCGCGCTGGGGTGCTGCTGAACCACCGGCCAGAGCGGCTCCTTGGCGAGCTTCTTCAGCGGCTGCCCCTCCCAGCTGCCGTAGTCGCACTCGATCAGGCCCTCCTCGACAACCGGAGTGGCCTGGGGCAACGCCAGTTCCAGGGTCTGCCGGCAGCGAATCAGCGGACTGGTGACGACCGCCGCCAACGGCACTGCCCGCAACCGTTCGCCGACCGCGGTGGCCTGGGCGCGCCCGGTGTCGTCCAGCTCGACCGGCTGTCGGCCGGCCAGGCCGCCGTCGGCGTTCGCGGTGGTACGGCCGTGTCGCAGAAGCAGAAGGGTCGCCACACGATCACCCTAGGCCTCCCCGGTACCTCCCGAGTGCCACGGGCTCCGGCCACGCCGCCCCGATCGCCGTGATCGACACGAGTTCGCCGATATGGGGGCATCGACCGGTCCGGGATGCCCCGAGTTCGCCGATCCGGAGTCGATCACCCGGTCGTATCGCCGCACGCGGGCGGTGTGTCCGGTTGTGGGGCCGGTGTGGTGACCGGTTGCACCCGTGGGCCGGAATCGTGGCGGGCCGGGGGTCGTTACACCCTCCGACGATCGCAGGACCACGGCCGAGCCCCCCGCCCCGGGGGAGCCAAGCCCCCGGGAATGGCCCCGGACCGCAGGTCGTTACACCCGGTCCCGGCGCGACGAGCCCTCTCGGATCGTCGGCCCCCGGGGAATGGCCCCGGCCCCCGGGTCGTTACACCCGGACCGGCCGCCACGAGCCCCCCGCTCGCAGGCCGCCCCCCAGACTTTGAGCGCCCGGACGAGGTGCTGACACCCC
>NZ_JBITMW010000014.1:0-211458 GCF_044466585.1 Micromonospora sp. NPDC049359
CAGGGTGTCCAGCCGCAGCACCCCGCCGCTCTGCGTGGCGGCCACCGCCTGCTGGCCGGCGAACGCCAGATCCCGGCAGGTGCCGCCGATCCAGCCGGCCTGCACCGACTGCCATTTGACGTCGGACTCGAACAGCCGGGTGCGGTGACAGCCCTGACCGGGCTTCTTCGGGTCCGGCTCGCCCGCGCCGCTCCACAGCAGGGTGGCCGGGCCGTCGTACTGCACCGCGAGGACCCGGTTGTCCACGTTGGAGAGCCCGACGTGCGTGAAGCTGCCCGGCCGGCCGCCGGCCGTCGACAGGTACACCCCGAAGCTGGCCTGCGCCGCGACCGCCACGCCCGGCGCGCCGCGCTCGGAGACGAAGGCGCGGACCGCGTAGAAGCCCCGGTCGGCGTCGGAAGGGTCGACGAGGATCTGCAACGGCACCGCGCCGGGCAGCAGCGACACCTCGTACAGCCCGGTGTCGGTCGCGACCAGCAGCGCTCCCGCGCCGTCGCGGTCCAGCCACGCCACGTCGGAGATCCGCGAGTCCAGGTCGGTCAGCAGCGACCACGTCTCACCCAGGTCGGTGCTCAGTCGTACCCGGGAGCCGCCCGACTCGCGCACTGTCACCACGGCCACCGAGCCGGGACGCGCCACGATGCCGGGCCGCACCGGGGCGGGGGCGGGCGCGACCCGCAGCACCGTCTCGTCGTCGTCGAACCGGCCGGCCGGCTCCCAGCCCGAGCCCGCGTTGCTGGAGCGGAACAGCACCGGGCCACGCCCGGCGTACCAGGTGCGCGGCTGGTACGCGTCGACGGCGAGGGCGCGGACGTTGGCGTCGGGCGCCTCGTCGACCACGAACCGCACCGACTCGACGTACCGCACGCCCGGCTCGGCCTGCTCCAACAGCCGGTACACGTTGGACGCCCGCAGCGGCTCACCGAACGGCCACCCGCTCGGGTTGAGCGCGGTGGGCAGCGGGCTGAGCGTCTGGTGCAGCCGGTCGTGGATGCGCCGCCGGACCGCGTCCACGTCCTCCTCCCGCCGCACCACCACGCGGGCCCGCACCGACACCGCCTTGAACCGGGCCCAGCTCGCCCGCGAGCGGATACCGACCATCCGGCGCTGTTCCAGGTCCGCCTCGACGCGGTGGCGGGCCTCGGGCACCTCGTACTCGCGCAGCACCGCCACCGGCAGCCGGCCGCCCGGTCGGGCCGCCGGTGGCACGTACGGCACCAGCACCACCTCGACCTCACCCGGGCGGGCGAAGCTGTAGACGGCCGAGCGGGTGAAGGCGCGGGCCCGCGCCACCGCGCCCGAGCTGGTGGCCAGGACCTCGAAGTCGCGGGCGGTGACCGCGCGCTGCTGGGCGAAGAACTCGTACGGGCCGCGCAGCAGCACCGACTCCAACGCCTCCATCTCCCGGCCGCCGGCCGCCCGGGTGGGGTTGTCGACGCGTACCCCGGGCAGTGGATCGCGCAGGGTGGTCAGCGTGCCGGCGGCGACGTTGCCGGCCGGACCGCCGCCGGCCCGGTACCAGAGGCGGACCTGCCGCCCGGCCGGGGGCACGGCGGCCACCGGCGTCGGCCCGGCGGTGCCGTCGGCGGACGGCCGCAGGTCCAGGGCCGGGGCGAAGGTGACGGTGCCCGAGCAGCGGTCCACCAGGTACGCCTTGGCCTGCGGGCCGAGCCCGGCGAAGCTGTCCACCGGTTGCCAGATCTCGAACGTGTGGCCCTCGTGCTCGCGGGCCGCCGCTCCCAGCTCCACCGAGCCGGTCGGCACCTCCACGCCGAGCAGCAGGTCCAGCGGCTCGGCGGTGTGGGCCAGGGGAGCGCGGGCCGCGCGCAGCACCTGCCCCGGCTGGCCGGTGCCGAGACCCAGCAGCTCCGCGTCCACCGGCTCGCAGTGGTGCATCCGGACGGTCACCGAGGACTCGCCGGCCGGCAGCGTCGCCGGCTCGGTCGTGACGAACACGACGGGCCGGGGGTCGGCGCCACGCGCCGCCGCGACCCGCAGCCCGGCCGGGATCCGCACCGCCGAGGTGTCGACGCCGGCCCGGCTGAACACCACGTCCGCCCAGGCCGCGGTGGGCGCGTGCCGCGCCACCCCGAGCAGGTTCAGGAACTGCACGTACGCCTTCTCCGGCAACTGGTTCAGCCGGTAGATCATCACCTCGGTCAGGTGCGCGAACGCCTCCACCAGCGCCATGCCGGGGTCGTGCGCCGACAGGTCGGTCCAGCCGGGGCAGGACTGGCGGATCCGCTCGCGGGCCTCGGTGACGAGGTCGAGGAAACCTCGGTCGTCCAGGTGCGGCACGGGCAGCGTCATGACGATTCTCCCGGTTCGTCGTCGGCGGGGAGCAGATCCACGGAGAACACCAACTGACCGGGCGTCAGGCTGGCCCGCACCCGGTAGTCCAGCCGGATCACCAGCCGCCACGCGTCGTCCACGTCGGGCCCGGCGTCGACGTCGATGACCTCGACCCGGGGCTCCCAGCGGGCGATGGCCTGCCGCACGTAGTGGATCGCCAGCCCGGCCGTGGTGTCGTCGTTGGGCGCGAAGATCAGCCGGTGCAGCCGGGAGCCGTACCCGGGCCGCATCAGCCGCTCGCCGGGCGTCGTCGACAAGAGCAGGAACAGCGCCTGGCGTACGCTCTCGTCGCCCTCGGTCATGGCCAGCCCGCCGGCCGCGGTGAGGGCCAACCCGCCGCCCCGGCCGGCGTCGAAGCCGGCCCCGACGAAGCGGAACGCCCTCACCGGTCCGCCCCCAGGAAGCGCTGTCGGGGGTCGCGGACGGTGTGGTGGATCGCGTCCGGCGGTGTGCCGTCGGTGAACCCCTCCAGGTGCGAGAGCACCACCCGGCGTCCGTCGACGCGGAGCCAGTCGCTGTAGCCGACGCGGACGGTCAGCGTCTTCGCGCACGGTTTGATGGTCGGTCCGTAGTTCGGGCAGGCGACGATCTTCCGTCCCTCCGGGTCGTCGTCCACCAGCACCGGCACGGCGGTGACGGTCACCCACCGCTGCGACGGTTGGTTCTCGACCCGGCCGTCGTGGTCACAGGCGATCACCGAGTCGCGGTGGATCCAACGCATCAGCCGCCTCCTTCGTGGTGGGCGCGGGCGAGCGAACGGGCCTGCCGCGCCGCGGTGGTCGGGTCCTCGGTCGCCTCGGCGTGCAGGAAGTCCACGCTGCGGGCGCGGACCACCATGGCCCGGCCCGGTGCGGAGATCACCAGGTCGGTCGCCGCGTGCAGGGTGGCCAGCTCGGGGGTGAGCTCCAGCCAACTGCCGCCCTCGGTGCCGAGCCGCAGGCTGCGCTGGACGTCGTCCACGACGATCGACTGTCCGCCGGCTGTGCGCAGCGTCCAGCGCCGGGCCCGACCGTCGTCGATGCCCGCGTCGTACGGCTCGACGGCCCCGAACAGCGAACCCAGCACGATGCCCGAGGCCGGCTCGCCGCCGGGCAGCACCACCAGCACGGTGTCGTCCGGATCGGGGAGCGCCACCAGACCCTTGCCACGTCCCGCACCCGGGCAGAGCACGCCGAGCCAACCGGCGTCCAGATCCCCGTACGCGGGCAGGGTCAGCCGTACCCGGCCCAACCCGTCCGGGTCGGCCACGTCGGTCACGGTGCCGAGGGTGACGACCGCGCCGGCGACCGCCGTCGGCGGCACGACCGGCGGCACGGTCGAGAACCGGGTGAGGTACCCCTCGCCGTCCACGGTGTGCACCACCTCGGTCAGCACGTACGCCCCCGCGAGGGGGTCGGGAACCCCGGCCAGGTCGATCCGCCGGCCCGGCCGCAGCGCCGGGTCACCCTCGGCCACCCCCTCGGCGGTGGACAGGGCGGCGGCGCGCAGGTCCAGTCGCGCCTGGGCCAGCGCGGCCACCTCGTCGTCGCTGCGTCCCGGCTGGTCGACGCTGGTGCGGACGCCGTCGGCCCCCACGTCGGCCGGGTCCGGACGGTCACCGGACGGCCGACCGCAGCGCGCCTCGTCGGCCCGCTGGCTGATCGGCTCGGCCCGCTGCGGGTGCCACCCCAATGCGACGCTCGGGCCGCTGGCCTGGTCCGTGTTCGTGGACAACCGCAGGGTGTGCACGCCCGCGCCGAGGGTCAGCGGGACCGGCTCACCGTAGCCGGCGAGGGTCACCAGTCGTACGCCGTCGCCGTCGGCGGCCAGGTGCAGCCCGGCCCGCCCGGCGACCTCGCAGAGCAGCTCCAGGTCACTGTGCCGGTGCTGGACCAACCGTTCCAGCCGCGGGCCGTCGTCCTCGGCCGTCACGGTCAGCCCCACCCCGCCGCACAGGTCCCGGGCCAGCTCCGCCGCCGTCACCGAGGTGAAGACCCGCAGGTCCTGCCGCTTGCGTAGCCGGTGCAGCGCGTCGTACGCCCGCAGCCGCAGCACGACCGCGCCATCAGCGGCGTACTCGACCTCCACGCAGGTCACCTCCCCGACGAACAGCGCGTCGGTGTGGTCGGCGAGCCGTACGTCGAGGGTCGTTCCGGTGCGCACGGCCGGGTCGAGCGCCGCGGTGCCGGCCGCGGTCGCGAGCACCAGCTCGGCCTGGGTCGGCTGGTCGAGCCGGGCGGCCACCCGCAGCGAGCGGATCCGCTGGCGGGCCACGGCGTTCAGCTCGACGCCGTCGAGCAGAACGGTCAGCGCCCGGGGCGCGACGCTGGTCACGGCGTACCCCCCGCGACTGGTGCGCCGCCGGTCGACGCGGTCCCGCTCGCGGCGGCCGTTCCGGTCGGGCCGGCCCCGGTCGAGGCGGCCGTTGCGGTCGGGCCGGCCCCGGTCGAGGCGGCGATCGAGGCGGCCCAACTCGCGGCGGCGGCGATCGAGGCGTCCACGAACGACCCCCCGGCCCGTGCCATCGCGCCGAGCGTCGACTCCGGCGCGGAGCCGCCCGAGCCGACGGGGGGCACCGCCAGGGTCGTACCGGCCGGCACCGCGAGCGGGTCGGTGATCCGGTTGTGTTCGGCCAGCAGCCGCCACCGCAGCGGCGAGCCGAGCGCGTCGTTGGCCAGCAGGTCGAAACGGACCCCGGCGTGGCCCGGCTCGGTGGCCCCGTCGCCGGCCGCGACCACGGCGCTGCCCGGCGCGGCCACCGGCGTACTCGCCGCGGCGAGCTCCTCGGCGAACCCGGCCTGCGCCTGGTCGGCGCTCTCGGCGGTCCGGACCAGCTTCAGCCGCAGCCAGGAGCGCCGGGGCGAGCCGGTACCGGTGAACGCGTCGAACCGCTCGGCCACCGCCACGATCACGCCCGGCACGTTCCACGTCTTGCCCCAGACCACCCGGACCAGCGGCGGACGCAGCCAGCCGTGCTCGACGTCGGAGTTCTCCGCCAGCATCCACAACGGTCGGGTCAGCATCCGTACGTCGGTGGGGCGCGCCTGCGCCTGGACGAAGTCGACGTCGAAGAGCAGATCCAGCACCAACTCCGTACGGCCACCGCCGGTGAAGACCAGCGGGTCGTCGGCCAGACCGGAACCGGTGAGCTGCGCGCCGCCCGCACCCCGATGGCGTACGCCGGCGAGCCGGGTCACCTGCACGGTCTCCGGGTTGAGCAGGCAGTCCACCCGCTCCCCGGTGGAGTCGATGAGGAAGGCCACACGTTCCATCAGCCGCCCGCCTGCTCCCGGTCGAGCCGGCGCTCGTGGCCCGCGTCGAGCGTCGCGCCGGGCACCGTCCACAGCGGTCCGTCATCCGGTAGCGCCGGCCACGGGTCCACGCCGGGCGCGACGGCCGCCGACGGGAACGGCGCGCTGACCGGCCAGTGCCCGGCGCTGTCGACCTCGGCGGTGCCCGTCCGGTACCCCGGTTGAGCGTCCCACCGCCCGACCTCGCCGCCGCGCCGCCCATCGGCGTACGGGTTGTCGGCGCGCTGGTCGCGGTCCGGCCGGGTGTGCTGGCCGTGGTGCGGTGTGTCGTGCTGGTCGGGCCCCTCCGGCCCCCCGCGCCGGCCCGTTGGTTGCTGGTCAGGAAGCCGGTTCGCGTGCTGCTCGGGCAACGGCTTGGAGCGTCCCCGGCGGTGGTGCTCTCCGAGTCGCCCGGCCCGTTGGTCGGGGAGCCGGTCGCGGTGCTGTTCGAGATGGTGGCCGGCGTGGGGCCGGGCGTGCCGCTCGGTGGGGTGCTCTCCGAGCCGGGCCGGCCTGGCCGGCTCGCCCGGCAGAGCGGGCCAGGATGGTCCGTCCACCCTCCCGCCGCCGCGTCCGTGCCGCGCCGTCGTGGCGTCCAGAGTGGGTCGTCGAGAGGAAGCCCTTGCGGAGGTGTCGAAACCTTCGCCGGGTGGCACAGGTGTGGGGGGTAGCTGTGTCGCGGTGCCGGGGGTGGCGACCGTCTGCCCGGGGTGGGCGACACCGGGCGCTCGGAACGGCCTGCCGACGCTCGCCGCGCCGTCCCGCCCGTTCGCCGACGCTGCGCCGTCGGACCGGGCCGTCCCGCTCGACGATGTCGCGCCGTCCGGGGTCGCTGGTCGAATCTTCGGGAGCCGTCGTTCGGATTCGCCGTCCGGGTGTCCGGGACCGTCCGGCCCGGGGCCAGGGTAGGCGTGATCACCAGCGCCGCCCGGTCGGGCGCGCGGGTGCGGGTCGCCGGGTCGGCCGTGGGCGGCGGCGACCGGCCGGCCGGTCCGACCGGCGACCCGAGGGGAGGCCGAGTCGACCGGGTCGCCCGAGCGGTCCTGCCGCCGTGATGGCGGGGTCTCGTCCCGCGTCGGCGCGGCCTGGTCGACGTCGAGGTCCAGCTCACGGAGCAGGCCGGGGGCGTGCGCGGCGACCAGGTCCACCCAGTGCTGCGGCGGCTCGCCGAGACGACGCGGCGGGTCCGCCGGACGTTCCGGCTCGGCGGTCGGGGTGTCGACGCGTCCGGCGAGGCGCTGCACCGCGCCGGCCACCGAGCGGAGGCGACCGGCCAGCCAGCTACGCGGGCGTCGGCGCGGCGGCACCGCCGGCCTCCAGTTCGAGGCCCTCGTAGCGCAGCGTCAGCGACGCGATGGCGATCTCGTGGCTCACCGTGTTGAGGTGCGCTCCGCGCCACCGGGTGGGCCACGCGTCGATCAGGTTCCAGCGCAGCACCTCGGCGGTGCCCGCCGCGTCGAGCAGCACCACCGACACGTTGCGGCGGTTGAGGGTGCCCTTGGCGGTGGCGTTCACCCAGTCCCACAGCTCACGGGACGCGGTGAGGCCGAAGTGCAGTGTCACCGGCTCGTACTCGGCCTGGCCGGGGACCATCCGCGTCGGTCCGGGGCCGTGCTCCCGGTACGGCTGCCCGGGGATGTTCACCTCCAGTCCGCTCATCTCGGTGAAGTGGCCGTTGGTGACGCCGTTGATGAGCAGCCGGAAGTTGTAGGCCCGGTACGGGTCGACGGGCGCGCCGGGCTGTGGGGTGGCGGGGGTGGCCATGTCAGCCTCCGATCGTCTCGGTCTCGGTGCCGCCGGCCCACTGGCTGAGCTTGAACACCACGAATTCGGCGGGCTTGACGACGGCGATGCCGATGTGGGCGATCACCATGCCGGCGTCGCGGACGTCCGGCGGGTTGGTCTCCTCGTCGCACTTGACGAAGAACGCCTCCTCGGGGCTGCGCCCCAGCAGCGCGCCGTCGCGCCACACCCGGGTGAGGAACGCCCCGATGTCGCGCCGGATCGAGCGCCAGAGGGTGAAGTCGTTCGGTTCGAAGACCATCCACCGGGTGCCGTTGGCGATGGCCTGTTCGATGGCGATGCTGAGCCGCCGGACGTTGAGGTAGCGCCACTCGCTGGCCTCGGCGGCGAGCGTACGGGCGCCCCAGACGCGGATGCCCTCGCCGGCGAAGTAGCGGATCACGTTGACGCCCTTGGGGTTGAGCACGTCGTGCTCGGGGCGGGTGACCCGGTAGCCGAGGTCGACTGCGCCCCGGACCGGTTCGTTGGCCGGCGCCTTGTGCACGCCGCGCAGGGCGTCGGTGCGGGCCCAGATGCCGGCCAGGTGCCCGCTCGGCGGGGTCAGTTCCAGCTCGCCGGTGATCGGGTCACGGACCTGCAGGTACGGGTAGTAGAACGCGGCGAACTCGGACTGCCGGGGCCGGTACGCCGGCGGTCCCTCCCCGCCGCCCGGACCAGCGGCAGGGCCCGCACCCTCGGCGGGTTTCGGCGGCTTGCCGGAGGACGGGGTGGCGACCCGGGTCAGCGCGGAGATGTCGTCGATGTCCGGGGCCGGGTCGCAGATCGCCACCATGGTGCGGGTCCGCTCGGCCATGCTGATCAGCGCGTCGTGGGACACCGGGTCGGAGAAGCCCGGAGCGGCGATGATAGAGATCTCGTCGACGGCCTCCAGCAGTTGCAGGCCGCCGCGTTGCTTGCCGGCGCCGGTGATCGCGCCGCCGTCGCCGACGTTGACCACCCAGCAGCGCGCGCCCCCGTTGTCCAGGAAACCGAAGACGGCCCGCGCGAGGGGGGTGCTCTCGACCTGGTCGCCGTCGGCGAAGAGCCGTAGGAACTCGGTCCAGTTGTTGACCGGTACGGCCTTGCCCAGGTGGGCGTCGCGGTTCGGGGCGACGCCGACGAACGCGGCGATGCTGGTGCTCACCGGTCCGATCGGTCGGGCGCCGCTGGGGACCTCCTCGACGTAGATGCCGGGGGAGAAGTAGCTGGGCATCGGTCCTCCTGTGTGGGGCGGGCGTCAGTGGGTCGGTGGCGCGCAGACGATGACGATGTCGTCGTCGTCCGCGTCCACGTCGGCGGTGAGCACGAGCCCGCGACCGCTCAGTCGCAGTCGTACCGGATGAGGGTGTTCGGGGTCGTGCGGGACCCCGGCGATCAGGAACCGGCCGTCGGGCCCGGTGCGGGTCGCGGACGCCGTGCCGGGCACCTCGACGCGCATGGCGGCGAGGGGCTGGTCCTGCGGGCCGACGACCCGGCCGGCGAGCGCGCGCACCGCGACCTGACGCAGCCGCAGCGGCTGCAGGACCGGGGGCGCGGCCGGTGTCGGGTGGTCCACCTGAGCCGGTACGTCGATCAGCAGCGCCGGGCGGGGCGCGGCGTCCAGCGCGTGCCACAGCGCCGCCGCTCCGGCCTCCAGCACCACCGGGTAGCGGCCGTCCCGGGTCGTGGCGGCGAGCACCCGGTCCAGCACGGCGAGCCCGGCCGGACCGGCCACGCTGAGCAGGTAGCGGACCGTGAACCGGTACGGCTCGCGGACCGCGCCGCTGGAGCGGGTCTGCTGGGCCGGGCGCAGTTCGAGGGGCCACAGGGTCAGCCCGTCGGCGTCGCCACCCGCGCGGGGTGGACCGATCGGGACGGGTTCCCCCGCCGCGCCGGTCAGCCATTCGACCAGCTCGGCGGTGGCCGTCTCGATCGGTCCGCGCCCGTCAACGGTCATCGCGGCGGCGTCCCCTGGATGCGGTACGCGATGGCCTCGTTCCACACGTGCGGGTAGACGCCGATCTCGAAGTAGCGGGTGAACCGGTTGATCGGCGCGTTGGTGTGGTCGTGGTAGATCAGCCAGATCGGCGCGATGGTGAAGAGCGCGTAGTTCGCCAGCACCAGCGGGATGTACAGCGGTCCGAGCAGTCGCGCCTGGAAGATGTGCACGTCCTCGTGGCGTTGGATGCCGGAGTTGGAGCCCGCGCAGACGGTGCCGATGGTGGTGGCGTAGCGCGGGGAGACCCCCTGCACCACGCAGACCCGGCCGCTGGCGGCCGACGTGGGCCGGTCCAACGAGTGCCCGAAGACGAGGTGCACGACCAGGTAGACGGCCCCGACCACCGTGTTGAGCAGGCTCCACGTGTGGTCGACGACGAAGAGGACGATGCCGCGGGCGTCCGGGGCGTACACCCCGGCGGAGGTGACCGCCCAGCCGAACACGGCCCCGACCAGCAGGCCCACGACGGCCCCGACGAGCAGGCCGATCGGCCCGCCGGCCAGCAGGCCGAAGACGGCGCCGGCAGCCATCTGGATCACCGCGCTGAGGATTCCGAAGATCATGACGACACCCCCTCAGACCCAGGAGCGGAAGACGCGGGGCTCGCGACCGCTCGCGAGTTGGGTGGGTGTCGCCTGGCGGTTGCCGGGCGGGAACTGGTTGACGCCGAGCGCGGCGGAGAAGATGACCAGCGCGTTGAAGAACGCGATGACCCACTTCTCGCCGCCGACCTCGTCGGCGAACACCGCCGAGAGGTAGGACAGCAGCAGGGCGATGGCGATGGCGATCCACTTGCGCAGCTTGTCGCCGCTCGGACCGATCAACCCGCCGATGACGTTGGTGGCCAGCAGGGTGGCGGCGCTCGCTCCGGCGAGACTGCCCAGGGCTGCCCAGGTGAAGAGATCGTTCACGGCGATCCCCCCTTTTCTGCAGTGGTGCGACCGGGATGTGGTGGTGGTGAGGCCGGCGCTCCCGCGCGGGGAGTGCCGACGCCGGTCGCCGCCGTCGCGGGGCGGCCGGAGCAGGGACGCGGCCGGCGGAGGCCGGCCACCGGATGCGTCAGCCGGGCCCGGGCGCGCCGGCGGGCGGCCCCGGCGGGGTCGGGCCGGGCGCGGTCGGGTCGGTCGCGGTCGGACCGGCTGCCGCCGGCGCCGTCGAGCGACGGCGACGCAACAGGAGTACGGCCACAGCGGTGAGGACGAGCAGCAGGAGCACGCCGCCGACGACCAGCAGCCACGGGAAACCACCCGAGTCGGTGTCGGCGGCTGCCGGCGAGGCCGAGGGGCGCGGCGGCGCCTCGGCGACGGCGCGCAGTTCCATCGGCTTGTCCTGGTTGGCGTCGACCTTCCAGGTGACCGATCGACCGTTGACGGTGCCATTGGTGTCGATCACCCGTCCGGGAAAGGTCACCGAGATCTCGAACGACATCAGCTTGAGGAAGGCCTGCTGCTGTTGCGGATTCTGCTGGGCGGCTTTCCCGCCGTATTTCTTCGGATCCAGCGGTAACGTGAAACGGTAGAAGTCGCCGTCCCGGACCAGTTTGACGCTCTCGCTGTCGAAGCCGGCCAGCGGCGCCTTGCGATAATTGATCTGTGCGCCGAAGAGCTTGCTGTCCTCGTAGCCGGTCTCCTCGCCGGGAGGCAGCGCCGGAATGTTCTTCCGCAGCTCGGCGAACGCGGCCGGGATGTTCTTGTTCTGGGAGCTCAGCACCGACTTCTGGGCGGTCAGCAGCAACTGCCCGTCGACCGTGTCGTCGGCGTTCACGGTGAGCCCCATGTTGAGTTGCATGCAGCCGCTCAACGCGACGAGAAGAAGGAGGCACACCGCGACGCGGAGTGCCCTACCGCGGTTGACGCTCCTGTTCATGCGCTCAGTGTGTGTGATCCAATTCACCACGAGCAGTCAGCGATTGGTCACAAGGTAGTCGCCGATTGTACCGGCGCACTGTCGTATTTGGCCGAGGCGGAGAGCGGCCCCGAAGAATAGACTGAAGCTTTGCGCCGCCGGCCGGAATGGCGGGCGACTCAGCCCTGCGGCGGCCGCCAGTCGACGCACCAGGTCATGCTCCGCAGCGTGACGCTGGCCGGGACGAGGCGCAGCGCGGCGGTACGGGCCGCGAGGGCGAGAGGGTTCCGCAGTTGCTGGCCGTACCGCCCGGCGCGCAGGGACGCGCGGGCGATGGCCTGGGTGCGGGGGCGACGCTGCTCGTCGTACGCCGCCAGGGCGGCCGGCAACCCCTGCGCGCCCCCGGCGCAGGCCGCGCCGAGCACCACCGCGTCCTCGATGGCCTGGCCGGCGCCCTGCCCGAGGTTCGGCGTCATCGCGTGGGCCGCGTCGCCGAGCAGCGCCACCCGTCCCCGCACGTAGGACGGCAGCGCCGTGGCCAGGTGGTGGATGTCGTTGCGGAGAACCACTTTGGGTGGGGTGGCCGCCAGCAGCGCGGGGATGGGGTCGTGCCACGTGCCGAAGTGCTCCCGAACCGCCGCCAGCTCGTCCGGGGCGTGGCCGCCGGGCGGGGCGTTGCGGGCCGCGTACCAGTAGAGCCAGCCGTCGCCGATCGGCACCATGCCGAACTCGGCGGCCGGGCCCCAGGTGATCGCCGTCGGGATCGGCTCCGGGAACGCGATGGCGGCCCGCCAGGCCGTCGAGCCCGCGTACACCGGGGCGGGAATCTCCGGCCAGAGCTGGGCGCGCAGCCGGCTGCGCAGGCCGTCGGCACCGACCACCAGGTCGGCGTGGAGGGTTCGCGGGCCGTCGGGCCCGCGGTAGCGCACCGTCGCGTGGTCGGAGTCGGAGTCGACGTGCTCGACCTCGGCCCCGGTGTGCAGCGACGACGCGGGCAGCGCCTCGCGCAGGATGCGGTGCAGGGTGGCCCGGTGGACGCCGAGCGCGCTGGTGCCAAGCTGTCGGACCATCTCTGCCGCGTCCATGCGGGACAGCCACCGGCCCCGCCGGTCGCGGACCCCGCCGGGGGCCTCGGCGTGTGCGTTGGACCGCAGGGCAGAGCTGAGGCCGAGGGCGTCCAGGGCGCGTAGCGCGTTGGCCATCAGGCTCAACCCAGCGCCCACCTCGCGCAGTTCGGGGGCGCGTTCCAGGACGGTGACCCGCCAGTCACGCCGGTGCAGGGCGAGCGCCGCGCTCAGCCCTCCGATGCCCCCGCCGACCACCACCGCGTGTGGCTCGTCCATGTCGTCCACCCTTCTACACCTGTAGAAGGGGGATACTACCTGCGCACCGCGCAGAGGAGGAACCCCGTTGAACGCCCGCGCCCACCGGATCGCGCTGTTGACCGACGCGGCCATCGAGCTGATCGCCGACGGCGGCATGCGGGCGCTCACCCACCGGGCCGTCGACGCCCGCGCCGAGCTGCCGCCCGGCACCACCTCGGCGTACCTGCGCACCCGCCAGGCGCTGATCGAGGCGGTGGTGCGGCGCCTCGTCGAGCGTGACCGGGCCGACCTGGCCGCGTACGACCTGCCGACCGAGCCGCCCGCCCCGCAGGCGGGCCCCCGCCTGGACGGCGACGACCTCGACCAGCTCGCCGCCGGGGTGGCCGAGGTGCTCGACCGCTGGCTGGGCGTCGGACGCAGCCGTACCCTGACCCGCTACGCCTGCCTGCTGGAGGCGGTGCACCGCCCCGAACTACGCGGCATCCTGCGACACGGCATCGGCATCCGGGCCCAGTCCCGCGATCTGCTGACCCGCGCCGGCGCCACCGACCCGGACCGGCAGGGCGACCAGTTCGTCGCGTACGTCGACGGGCTCCTCTTCGACCGGCTGGTCGGCGCGGGAGCGCTCACCGCCCCGACCCCCGGCACCCCGGACAGCCGCGCCGATCTCGCGGACGCCGTCCGTACGCTGCTGCGCGCCCTGACCGGGAGGTGACCGGAGCCGGTGATCGCGCGCCGGACGCGACGGCGGCCGACGGGCGGCCCGGTCGGCGGCTCCGCCGGCCGATGGTGGACGATCGCGGAGGGCGAGCCGGCGGACGCCGGTGATCGCTGACGGCCGCACAACGCGTCGGTCGACCGGTGGGAGGTGCCGATGGCGTGGTTCGCGGGCCTGCGGGTCGCCGGCCACCGGTTGCGGCAGGGGTGGCGGCCGGTGCTGGAGGCGACCGTCGCGGCGACCGTGGCCTGGCTGCTCGCCACCCGCCTGCTCGGGCATCCGCAGCCGTTCTTCGCGCCGGCCGCCGCGCTGATCGTCCTCGGTCAGGCCCGTGGGCAGCGCATCCGGCGGGCCGTCGAGGTCGTGCTCGGGGTGGCCGCCGGGGTGCTCGTCGCGGACCTGGTCGTGCAGGCGCTGGGCCCCGGCAGCACCTGGACGGTCTGCACGGTCATCCTGCTCACCGTCCTGCTCGCGGTCGCCTTCGGGGCCACCGGCGTCACCCTCGTACAGGCCGCCGTCTCCGCGCTCTACCTGGTGGTGGTCGCGCCGCCGGACGGGTCGCTGGTGCCGTTCCGCTTCGTCGACGCGCTGATCGGCGGCGCGGTGGCGCTCGCCGTCAGCCTGCTCGTCGACGCCCGGCACCCGCTCGCGCCGCTCGTCGTCGAGGTGCGGCGCACGTTCGACGAGCTGGCCGGCCTGCTGGGCGGGATCGCCGACGCGCTGGACGGGCGCGACGAGCCGGCGGCGGTGGCCGCCCTGGCGCGCGCCCGGGGCATGGACGCCCGGGTCGACGGGCTGCGGGACGGCGTGCTGGCCGCCGGCGAGGCGCTGCGGCTCAACGTGCGCCGACGCCGGCACATCGGCCGGTTGCGGTCGGTGGACGAGTCGGTCCGGCAGATCGACTACGTGGTCCGCAACGTCCGGGTGCTGGCCCGCGCGGGCGTGACGCTCAGTCGACTCGGGACCTCCACCCCGCCCGAGCTGGGCGACGCGCTGCGCTGCCTGGTGGAGGCGGTCCGGGAGGCCGGCGCGGCGCTCGCCGCCGACCTGGACGGGCAGGAGGAGGTCGCCGACCGGCACGCCCTGCGGGCGGACGAGGCGGCGCTGGCGGCCGTCCGTACCGCGGGGCAGCTCTTCGGGTCGACCCAGACCCTCCCCCTCGCCATGATCATCGGCCAGGTCCGGGCGACGGCGATCGACCTGCTGCGGGGCGTGCATCCCGACGACGACGTCGCCGTCCTGGCCCGCGTGGACGCGGCCCTCGGCCTACCCGCCGTCTGACCGACACCGGGGGTCACCCGGTGAGCCACCCGGTGGCCCTCGCCCGGATCTCCGCGGGCAGCTCATGGCCGCCGGTGAACTCCTCGTAGGTGACGTCGTAGCCGATTCCGCGCAGGTGCGGCACGAAGCGGCGGCTGCACACGTCGACGGGCAGCACCGGGTCGTCCACCCCGTGCGAGACGAAGATCCGTGGTCGCCCACGGACGACCGGCGGCGCGGCGAAGCCGGGGGAGAAGGCCAGCACCGCGTCGACCAGGTCGCCGTTGGCCAGGCCCAGCGAGAGCGCGTACGAGGCTCCGTCGGAGAAACCGCCGAGCGTCACACCCTGTACGGGGTAGCCGTCGAACGCGCTGGCCAGCAACGCGTCGATGTGCCCGACGTCCACCCCGAGGCCACCGGCGATCAGGTCCCAACTGGTCGCCGACGACTGCGGGGCGATCAGCAGCAGGTGCTGCGCGTCCGCCTCCGCGAGCAGCAGGTCCAGTCCGTGCCGCGCGGAACCACCCGCCCCGTGCAGGAGCACCACCAGCCGGTACGCGGCCCCGTCGGCGGCCGGCTCCGGCACGTACGCCATCGCGGGCCGACCACCGTCACCGCCGGGCAGCGGCACGATGCCGGTCGGCCCGGTCACCACCGGCGGGTGTGGGCGGGTGGTCAACCGGCCGTGCCGGTGACCCTGCGCGGGCGCCCGGCTCGGCGGCACGGGGTCGGACACGGGCCACCAACTCCTCGCGGTCGACGAGAGGTGCGAGGCGGTTACCCGGCCGGCCGCCGGTTAACCGGGCGGCCGCTCAGGCGCTGTCCCGGGCCACCAGGTCGGACGGGAAGAGCGTCACCGGCGCTCCCGGGCGACCGGCCAGCACGGCGGCGGCCGCCGCGGCGGCGATCCGGCCCACGGGGTGGCTCGCGGTGGTCAGCGCCGGCGCGGTCATGCCGGCCAGCGGGATGTCGTCGAAGCCGGCCACCGCGACGTCACCGGGCACCCGGACGCCGTCCTCACGCAGCTCCGCGATCACGCCCAGGGCCGTCTCGTCGCTGATCGCGTAGATCGCGTCGACGTCCGGCCAGCGCCGCAGCGCCTCGCCGGCCGCCTCCCGGCCCCGCGCCGCCGTGAAGTCCCCCCGCACGACCCGCTCCGGCAGGCCGGCCTCGCGCATCAGGTGGCGGTACGCCCGCACCGGCCGCTGCGCGCACGGCAGCCACCGTGGACCGGTCACCATGGCGATCCGGCGGCGGCCCGTGCCGTACAGGTGGCGTAACACCGCGCCCGCGCCGGTGGTGTTGTCGACGTCGAACGACGGCACCGTGGCCGAGCCGATGCCGATCGAGGCGATCCGGCCGTGCAGCGCCCGGGGTACGGCCGCCAGCAGGTCCTCGGTGGTGTTGACCAGCACGACCCCGCACACGCTGCGGTCGGCGGCGAGCTGGTCGAGGCCGCGCGGGTCACCCAGCGGCAGCCAGTGCAGGGCCACCCCGACGCCGGCCGGCGCGCACACCCGGGCGGCCGAGCCGACCACGCGGTCCACGTACGGGTCGTCCAGCACGGCCGCGCTGGTCCCCAGGGCGGCCACCACCAGCCGTACGCCGCCGCCGCGGACCAGTGCGCGGGCGGCCGGGTTGGGCACGTAGCCGAGCTGGTCGGCGGCCGTCACCACCCGTGCCCGGGCGGCCGGCGAGGCGAACCCGGTGCCGGCGATCACCCGCGAGGCGGTGGACCGGGACACTCCGGCGGCCCGGGCGACGTCCTCCAGGGTGGCTGGGCGCGGTGCCGCTGCCGTCATCGTGTCCTCCCCGACGACGCCCGCCCCCGGCGGGCGTGCGCCTGCCGGCCATCATCCCCCGACCTGCGGGCCTGCGGTAAGGGGTGGGGCCCGCTTGTGGTGGTAGCGCTCTCAGGTGTGCGATCGTGCCAGGAGATCACCCCTAGGAAGAGGACCACCCCGTGAGTGCCCCCACCAGTCCCGCCATCGCCCCGGACGCCACCGCGCCGGCGCGGGCCGTCGTGCTCGCCCGCAACGGCGTCGCCCTGACCTTCACCCTGAACGGCCTGGCCGTCGGTAGCTGGTTCTCCCGGGTGCCGGCCGTCCGGGAGGCGCTGGACCTGTCCGCCGGCCGCCTCGGGCTGCTGTTGCTCGCGTTGAGCGTCGGCGCGCTGCTCGCCATGCCGACGTCCGGGCTGCTCGCCCAGCGCCTCGGCTCCGCCCGCACCGTGACCCTCTCGACCGTGCTGGTCGCGGTGGGCCTGATCGTGGCTGGGCTGGGCGCGACGGTCGCCGGGTCGGCCGCCGTCGTCGCGCTGGGCATGGTCGCCTTCGGCTACGGCTCCGGCGCGTGTGACGTGGCGATGAACGTCGAGGGCGCGGCGGTGGAGCGTCGGTTGGGGCGTACCGTCATGCCCCGTTTCCACGCGGCCTGGAGCCTCGGGTCGGTGGCCGGCGCGGGCGTCGGCGCCGGGGCGGCCCGCCTGGACGTGCCGGTGGGCGCGCACCTCGCCGTGGTGGCCGTGGTGGTCCTGGTCGGCACCGTCTTCGCGTCCCGGGCGTACCTGCCCCAGCCCGTCGTGGACGCGGCCAACGGGCCGACGGACACCAGCCCGGCCGGCCGTCGGCGGGCCCAGCTCGCCGCCTGGCGCGAGCCGCGCACCCTGCTGATCGGGTTGTTCGTGCTGGTGGCGGCCTTCACCGAGGGCAGCGCCAACGACTGGCTGGCGGTCGCGTTCGTGGACGGCCGGGACCTGAGCGAGGCGGCCGGTGCCGCGGTCTTCGGTGTGTTCGTCGTCGGCATGACCCTCGGTCGTACCGCCGGCACGGTCGCGCTGGACCGTTGGGGGCGGGTGCCGGTCCTCACCGGCACCGTCCTGCTCGCCGCCGCCGGCGCGACGCTGGCCGTGCTGGCCGGCTCGGGGCCGGTGGCCATCGTCGGCGTCGCGCTGTGGGGGATCGGCGCGTCTCTCGGCTTCCCCGTCGGCATGAGCGCGGCGGCCGACGAGGAGGCGCACGCGGCGGTACGGGTCAGCGTCGTCGCCGTGATCGGCTACACGGCCTTCCTGGGTGGCCCGCCGCTGCTGGGCCTGCTCGGCGACCACGTCGGCGTCCTGCGGGCGCTGCTGGTGGTGCCGCTGCTGCTCCTGCCGACGTTGGCCCTGGTGCCGGCGCTGCGCCCGCCGCGCGCCGCCGAGCGGGAGCAGTCGTCGGCAGCACAACAAAACTAGCCCGGATCAGGGCGTGCCGGTATCGGGCGCGCGGCCGAGTGCGCCGCACGCCCGTGCTGGCTACGGTCGCCCGATGCCAATCGACGAGATCACCGCCGCCGCGGCGGGCACCTGGACCCTGGGCGACCGCACGGTGCGCCGGATGGGCTTCGGCTCGATGCGGATCACCGCGAACCCCGACCGCGAGCGCGCGATCGCGCTGCTGCGCCGCGCCGTCGAGCTGGGCGTCAACCACCTCGACACGGCCGCGTTCTACGTCTCGCCCGGCGGGACCCTGCGGGTGGGCACCGGTCCCGCCCGGTACGCCACCGAGCTGATCCGGGCGGCCCTCGCCCCGTACCCCGAGGATCTGGTGATCGCCACCAAGGTCGGCTTCGGCTACGACCCGGTGGACGGGTTCACCGAGGCGTTCACCCCCGCGCAGTTGCGCGCGCAGGTCGAGGAGAACCTGCGTCGTCTCGGCCGCGACCAGCTCGACGTGGTGAACCTACGGCTCGGCCGGGGGCCGGGGGCGGTGCCGCTGGCCGAGCGGTTCGGCGCCCTGGCCGAGCTGCGCGACGCCGGGCTGATCCGGCACCTCGGGCTGTCCAACGTCCGGCCCGAGCAGCTGGACGAGGTGGCCGGCATCGCGCCGGTGGTCTGCGTGCAGAACAACTACGGCTTGGACGCCTACCGGGAACAGGACGCCTTCGTCCGGGCCTGCGGCGAGCGGGGAGTCGCCTACGTGCCGTTCTTCGCGCTGGCCGGAACCTCCCGGGAGGCGGGAGCGACCGCCGCGCCGGGCGCGGCCGTCGAGGCGGTCGCCCGCGACCACGGCGTCACCCCTTCGCAGGTACGCCTGGCCTGGACCCTGCACCAGGGCCCGCACGTCCTCGCCATCCCCGGCACCAGCGACCCCGCACACCTCGAGGAGAACATAGCCGCCGCGTCCCTGGACCTGACCCCGGAGGACCTGACCCGCCTGGGCTGACGCCGTCCCCCACCCCCGTCCCGCCGGCGTTGATCATGAAGTTGTTGCCATCGATGTCGGCGTGTCGTGGCAATAACTTCATGATCAACGGAGCCAGATGCGCAGGAGGCCCGCGGGGTGGAAGCCGGCTCGGCGGGCCGGGGGCAGGTCGGGCGCGGACTCGTAGCCGACCAGGGGTACGTCGGGCAGGGTGGCGGAGATCGCCAGCCAGATCTCGTCCGGATCGTCGCTGGTGCTGAACAGGTTGGAGACGCCCGACGGATCGTCGCCGCTGACCACCGCCCCACCCACGACAGCGCCCCGCCCGTCGTGCCGGGCCAGCACCCGGATGCCCGGGTCGGCCAGCAGCGCCGGGCGGAACAGCTCCCCACCGCCGTGCGCGCTCGCCCACTCCGCGAGCCCCCGCGCCGTGGTGACCCGGTCGAGCGGCACGCCGGTCGGCGGATCGGTCGGCGGGCGGTGGATCCACTGCGCGTCGAAGAGGACCCGGAACCCGTACGCCGCGAGGTCGAGGTCGGCGAAGCTGTCCTTCACCGACGCGCCGGCCCCGGCGTCGATCCGCGCGAGCAGCGCCTCGGGGTCGACGCCGGGGCGCAGGGTGACCGCGTCCGGATACCAGGGCGGGGAGCGGCGGGGCACCGACCACGCGTCGGCGTCGATCCGGCCGACCAGGCCGTGGCTGGCGCACACCACGTCGCACCATTGCGCGTTGTTGTGCGCCGCCGCCTCCCGCACGTCGTTTGGCACGTCCGGCAGCCTAATCGGTGAGCACGACGAGCCGCTGGGTCGCGCGCGTCATCGCGACGTACCTGTCGACCGCCCCCTGGACGCCCTCACCGAACGCCTCCGGATCGACGAGGACGACCAGGTCGAACTCCAGCCCCTTGGACAGTTCCGGACTCAGCGACCGGACGCGACTCGTCGCCGGCCGGAACGTGGGGTCGCCGATGACGCAGGCGATTCCCTCGGCGTGCTCCGCGAGCCAGCCGTCGACGATCGCGTCCCGGTCGCGCACCGATCCGTGGGTGACGGGGATCCCGTTGCCGCGGATCGAGGTCGGCACGTTCGCGTCCGGGAGTACGGCCCGGATGACCGGTTCGGCCTGCGCCATGACCTCCCGGGGCGTCCGGTAGTTGACGGTCAACGAGGTCAGGGTCACCTCGTTGAGCCCGACGCGGGCGAGCCGTTCGCGCCACGACCCGGTGAATCCGTGCCGGGCCTGGGCCCGGTCCCCGACGATCGTGAAGCTGCGCGACGGGCACCGCGACAGCAGCATCTGCCACTGCGCGTCGGTCAGCTCCTGCGCCTCGTCCACCACGATGTGCGCGAACGGGCCGGCCAGCAGATCCGCGGCGACGCCCGGCAGCACGGCCTCGTCGACAAGCGCGTCCTGCAGGTCCAGTTGGCGCAGGCTCGACAGCACGCCCTCGCCGTCGTCGTAGGCGTGCGCCTCGATCAGCTCGTCGACCACCGTCGCCATGCGTTCCCGTTCGGCGGCGATCGTGGCGTCGCGGCGGCGGGTACGCCCTGACGCCTCCGCATCGCCGAGCCGCTGTCGTGCCGCGTCCAGCAGCGGCAGGTCGGACACCGTCCACGCGCGGGCGTCGGCGCGCTGGAGCCGGCGGACGTCGTCGGGACCGAGCCAGGGGGCGCACCTGCGCAGATAGGCGGGCACCGACCACAGGTCCGCGACGATGTCGGCCGCGTCGAGCAGCGGCCAGGCGCGGTTGACCGTGGTACGGATTTCCGCGTCGCGCCGCAGCGACGCGCGGACGAGGTCCTCGGGTTCGTCGCCGTCGTACCTGCCGAGCAGGATGCTCAGCAGTTCGTCCCAGATCTCGTCGCGGGCCTCGTTGTGCGGGGTGCCCGATCCGGGCGCCTCGAACGCCTGGGCCCAGTCGTCGGCGCTCAGCCGGATGTCGGTGTCGCCGGCCGCGACGGTCAGCGCCGTCGTCGGCGGCTCCTCGTAGAAGCGGACGGCCGCGTCGATCGCCCGTACCAGGCCGAGCGAGGACTTGAGGCGGTCCACCTCCGGGTCGCTCTCGGCGGCGGCCGAGGCGCCCTGCGGTACCAGGTCCCGCAGGGTGCAGGTCTGCACGTCCTCCTCGCCGAGGCTGGGCAGGACGTCGGCGACGTACGCCAGGTAGGGCTGGTGCGGCCCGACGAACAGCACCCCGCCGCGCCCCTGCCGCAGGCGCGGGTCGGAGTAGAGCAGGTACGCGGTGCGGTGCAGGGCGACGACGGTCTTGCCCGTGCCCGGACCGCCGTCGACGACGAGCGCGCCGCGTGATCCGGCCCGGATGATGGCGTCCTGGTCGGCCTGGATGGTGCCGAGCACGTCGCGCATCCGGGCGGAGCGGTTGCCGCCGAGGCTGGCGATGAACGCCGACTGGTCGTCCAGCGCGGCGTGCCCCTCGAACCCGTCCGGGGTGAACACCTCGTCCCAGTAGTCGCTGATCCGGCCGAGGGTCCAGCGATACCGGCGTCGGCTCGCGAGGCCCATCGGGTTGGCGTGGGTCGCTCCGAAGAACGGCGCGGCGGCCGGTGAACGCCAGTCGAGCAGCAGCCGGCGGCCATCGCCGTCGCTGAGGCCGAACCGTCCGATATAGACGGGCTCGGGGTCGTCCGCGTGGACCATGCGACCGAGACACAGATCCAGACCGAAACGGCGCAGCGCACGCAGGCGGGCGGTCAGCCGCCGGACCTCCTCGTCCCGGACGACCGCCTGCCGACCCTTGCCCGCCGGTGCCCGGCGCTCGGCGTCCAGGCGGTCGGACAGGTCGGCGATCGACCGCTGAAGGCTCGCCGCGATCACGGCGAAGTGCTGCTCGTCCCGGGCGACGAGCGCCGGGTCGGCCTTGGCGGCGAGGTTCTCGGGGAGGTCGAACACACTGGCCGCCGCCGACGACACGTTCATCTTCATGGCTCCCGTTTGCGCAGGTCATGGCCTTGGACGGGCCATTCTGCGGCACAGCGGGGGCCTTGCCGCAAGTCCCCCCATGCGGTATATGTTGGATATGGCGGGAGGGGTTGTTCCTCGTCGTCACGGCTTCCGCTCGGCGTAGACGAGATCCATCGTGTCGGCGCGCCCGCCCCAGCTCAGGTCGAGATGCCAGCACCCCGCTCGCGGCATGTCGATGATCGACGGCGCTGGCCCGCCGGCGACCTCGTGGGTCACTCGCGTGTCGGTGCCGTCCAACGTGGCGATGATCTTCAGGGTGGTCGACGCGCCCGGGGGCGGCGAGGTCGTGGCGGGCCGGGCCACCCAGAGGATCTTGTTGCTCGACGCGTCCGGTCGGACCTGCGCCAGCGGGTGGCCGAACAGCACCGCCACGATCTCACCCCGTGCGCCGAAGACGTGCGGCATGCGGGTGTCCCCGTGGAACCCCTCGTCCGCCCAGTCGGGCAGCGACCCCGTCTCGACCCGCGACGCGCAGCCGACCGCCGCAGTGGTTGGACCGCCGGCAGTCGTCGCCGGCCCGTCACCGGCCGTGCCGCAGCCCGCCAGCACCAGAACCGACCCCAGCAGAAACCTGCCCCAAGTGATCATCTCGCTCCCTCCCACAAGGACGTGTCCCGTACCAGAGAGACACCGGTCGGGCCGGGCGGGTTCCTAGGGGAGCGAGCCGGCGATCTCGAGCGCCTCGGCCATGCTGCGCGCGCCCTCCAGCCGGTAGGTCACGCCGGCCTGCTCCCAGATCAGGGTCGACGCGGCGAGTCGTGCGGTCTCCCGGCGGATCTGCCCCGACCGGTCGACGTAGGACAGCACGTGCGGACCGTCGACCCAGACGGCGAAGTCACCGTCGACCTGCGTCCACTCCGCACCCGGCCGGCTGGTCCGCTTGTGGAAGGTCAGGTCGAGACGACCGTCGAACGCGTCGAGACGCACCCCGCCGCCCTCGTACAGCAGCGTCGCGACCCGGTACGCGCCGGTGCCGTCGGGGTCGGCGACCGACACCCGCTCCGGCGGCCCGAGCGCGGCCGGCACCCGGATCGGGAAGCGGACCGCCCGCCGTGCCTCGTCGAGCCCCACCATCCGCAGCGACGGCAGGGGCGACGGCTCGTCCTCGGGCGGCGACGGCGTGGACGACGTGACGATGCCGACGCCGGCGAAGCGCAGCACCTCGCCGACCGCGTCGGCGACGGCCGCACGCGTCGGCGGCAGCGCCGCGACCAGCAGGGCAACGAGCGCCGCCGCGGCCAGGGAGCGCCACCGACGTCGCCCGCGTACGTCCCCGACGAGCCGGTCGCGCACCCGTGCGGTCACGTCCGGCGTGGCGGGCGTGTCCAACCAGACGCCGAGGTCACGCAGCTCCGCCTCTAGGCCGTCCCGGGCGAGGTCATCCATGACGCACCTCCTCGTCGGCGAGCAGGGCGCGCAGCTTCGCCAGTGCCCGTGAGGTACGCGACTTCACCGTTCCCCGGGGCCAGCCCAGCATGACGCCCGTCTCCTGCTCGCCGAGATCGAGGAAGAACCGGCAGACGATCACCTCGCGGTCGCGTACCGGCAGTTGCCGCAGGGCCGCCACCAGCGCGGCCCGCCGCTCGCCGGCCAGGACGGCGTCAACGGCGTCATCCTCGGCGACCTCGGGCGGGGGGTTCGCCGCCGCCCGCAGGACCAGGCCCTCCCGGCGCGTGCGGGACCGGTGCAGGTTGCGGGTCTCGTTGGCGACGATCGCGAGCAACCAGGAGCGGAAGGACGACTCTCCCCGGTAGCGCGACAGCTTGCGGTAGCCCTTCACGAACGCCTCCTGGACGACGTCCTCGGAGTCCGAACCCGCGCCGAGCAGCACCGCCGTCCGGTACGCGGACGCGGTGTGCCGGGCGACCAGGAGGTCGTACGCCTCCAGGTCACCGGCTCGGGCGCGGGTGACGAGCACGTCGTCGTCCAGGGGTACCTCCGGTCGGACTCGCACTGATGACACCGCCCGCGCCCGTCGGGTTCCGCCCCAGCGGAGTCAGATTTCTCCCACCCGCCGTGCAGCCTATTGCCAGGAATCGGTGCTGAACTGGGAGTGGCGTCGAAGGAGAGGGGCTGGGCATGGGCTGGTTCAACCGGCGGTCTCGCGGCGGCGAGGCGACCCCGACGAAGCTGGACCGTGAGGCCACCCGGGACGACCTCGCCGCGCTGGAGGCGTTCGTCGCCAGCCGGCGAGGGGTGGAGTTCTACCTGGAACCGGAGACGACCGCCACCGACACCACCGTGGTCGCGATCGCCTACGACGGTGAGTGGATCCGTCGCCGCACCGGCACACCCCGGGCGGCGGGCGACATCGCCCGCAAACACGCGGTGCCGCTGTACGAGGCGGCCCGCACCGGCTACCCGGAGCGGATGCGGGTGTGGAATCGGGCCCACCCGGAACGCCACGCCCGCTGAGCCGGTCAGGCCGTAACCGGGCTCAAGCGGGTTTCGCCTGCGCGAGTGATCGCTGGATGAGCGTGAGGACGGGTGGAAGGATCAGCTCACCGCCGCCGATCGTGGCGCCAGCGTTCACGTGGTGGGGCGTGCCGTCAATGTCGACCACCAGCGCGCCAGCCTCCCTGGCGATGACGACGCCCGCGACGGTGTCCCACGGGTTGTTGTTGAGCATGACGAACGCGTCGATCCGGCCGTGCGCCAACCAGGCGAGGTCGATTGCGGCTGACCCGTGCATGCGTATCCGTTGGACGTGTCGGGTGAGCTGCTCGGTGATGGCGAGTCGCTCGGTGTTCTTCCGGCTGGCCTCGGCACCGACCGCATAGTCGCCGATGGCGACGACGGCGTCCCGCAGATCGGTGACCTGGCTGGCGCGGATGCGCCGGTTGTCGGCATAGGCGCCGTGCCCCTGCACGGCGTGGTAGCGGGTGCCGAGGAACGGAAGGTCGATGACACCGAGGACGGCGTGTGTGCGGTGGATGAGGCCGAGAGAGATCGCGCACAGGGGCGAGCCGTGGATGAAGTTGACGGTGCCGTCGACTGGATCGAGTGCCCAGGTCAGCGCGCTGGTGTCGCCGCTGCTGCCGTACTCCTCACCGAGGAAACCGATGTCAGGCGCCTTGGCGGCCAGATGCTCGCGGACCGCTCGCTCGATGGCGTAATCCACGTCCGAGGCCATGTCGCGGTCACCCTTGAAGGTCAGCGCACCGGGCTGGAGCCTGCGCATCAGGTCGTGGGCCAGGTCGACGGCCTCCTGTGCGAGAGGGAGGAGGTGCGCGTAGCCGGTCATAGCTGGCGGCTGCGCTCCCACAGCGAGTTGAACATCTCGTCGAATATCGGGTAGAGGCCGGAAGGGCTGGGGCTGGCGCTGCGCTCGATGACCAGCGTCGGGCAGTCGACACCGCGCATCTGCGGTAGGTAGTGCTGGACAACGCAGAGTCGACCATCGATCAGAAGGACGTTGGCGCGGATGGATTCGTCGTAGACGCCGATGGTGAGGTTGTCCCGGGCATCCGCCGGGAGCCGGTCACGAATGCGGCGGGCCAAGTTCTGGATGTTGAGTTCGGTGAGCGCGCTGAGGTGCCCATCTGGATAGTCGTCCTCCCGCTCCTGCCGCCTGATCGCCTCGCCGGCCGGGTCAAGGAACAGGCAGCGGAGGCGGGTGCCGGCGGCGAGGAGTCTCAGGAGGCGATTGTCGCCGTACTGCTGACAGATGAGGTTCAGTGACAGCCCGGCCGCTCGGATGTCCGTGGCATGGTCGAAAAGGGCTTGCGGGGGCAGCTCCGCCATAAAATCTGATCGGCTGGAATAGATCGCGCTGACATCAGCGCATTGGTTCCGTACGGCCGTGCTGAGCTGGTGTCCGGCGAGGTCCGGGGCCGGCTCGCGTTCGCCGAGGAGAAGCGTCATTCGTGCGTGGCGGGGCATGGACAGGCCGGTGCAGATGCGGGTGAGGACATCGATGCTGCTGACCCGGCGGGCACCGCTGGTGATCTCGCTGATCTGAGCCTGGCTGAGGCCGGTGGCGACGCCGAGAGTGGTCTGGCTGGCGCGGGTGGCTCGCTGGACGAGGCGGAATACCTGAGCGATGTTACGAGCGGCCAGGGCGTCGAGCATGTCAGTGGTGTCCCACAGCAGGTCGTCAGTGGTAAGCGTGGCAGTTGTGCGGACGCTCACGGCTGGCTTCCTTCCTGCTACAAGGGCCGAGGGCCAGCTTATCCAGTAGTGGGATGGCATGCCGGGAGGACATCCAGAGGGCGGATGAAAGTTATCCATCGAGGATTCACCCGCCGTGATGGATCGCTGCGGTTGTGGTGAGCAGGGTCGTGGTGTGAGTCTGCGGTCCCGCCCCCACCTGCCCATGCGCCCCGCCTGGTTGTGCCGCAACTGTGCCGCAGCATGGCCATGCTCCCGCGCCCAACTCGATCTCGTCGCCGAGTTCTACGGTCACTCGCTGGCGCTGGCCCTCTACCTTACGTCCTGCATGAACGAGGCCATCCACGACTTGTACGGTCTCGGCGGTCGCCCCGACCTTGCCCTGATGCACGCGCGTTTCCTCGGCTGGCTGTCGTTGACTCGCCGGCCGCGTCGCTTCAACCATGAGTGACTCGCCCCGATATCTTCGCAGGTCAATGTGGTGCTCGTGACCGGGCGGCACCGGGGTCCGCGTTGACCGGCGGCGCGAGGGTGTGGCAGCATTCGCGGCCTGACGGCAGTGAAGGAAGTCGGTGCGAATCCGACGCGGTCCCGCCACTGTCACCGGGGAGTGATCCCCCCTCGCGAGTCACGGCCGTGTGTCTGCGGTTGGAAGGCCGGGGGAGAGCGTCGATCCGGAAGCCAGGATACTTCGGCCGTCGGGACGTACCCCAGGGCGTGGACACCCGAGGAGGACCCGATGACGCATGGCGTCTTGCGCACCCACGAGCACCGTCGTACCCCGAGCGGCGGTCGCACCGCCGCGCCCCGACCCGGCCGCACAACCGCGCCGGCATCCGCTCGCTTGGGCGTCGTTTCCCGCTGAGTTCCGCGCCACGCCACCCGTCGCCGCCGGCCCCGTGCCGGTGAGCGGTCCGGGTCGCGGTGCCCGCTGAACCCCGCGCCCACCCGCACGTCGTCGCCGAACCGCTTCCGCGAGCGCGCCGACGTTACCGTCCGGAGCCTGCCGTGCGCATTCTGCTGCTCTCCACCGCCGACACCGACCTGCTGGCCGCCCGCGCCAGCGACGCCGACTACCGGCTCGCCAACCCTGCCCGGGTGGCGGCCGACGAGGTGCCCGCCCTGCTCGACGGGGTCGACCTCGCCGTCGTACGCCTGCTCGGCGGTCGGCAGGCGTGGCCGGACGGCCTCGCCGCCGTGCTCGCCAGCGGCGTGCCCACGGTCGTCCTTGGCGGCGAGGCGCTGCCGGACGCGGAGCTGATGGCGGTCTCCACGGTGCCGTCCGGGGTGGTCGCCCAGGCCCTCGCGTACCTGGTCGAGGGTGGCCCGGACAACCTGGGGGAGTTGGCCCGGTTCCTCTCCGACACGGTCCTGCTCACCGGGGAGGGGTTCGCACCGCCCGCGCCGACCCCGGCGTACGGCGTGCACGGCGAGCACCCCACCGAACCGGGTCGGCCCACCATCGGAATCGTCTTCTACCGGGCGCACGCCCTGGCCGGCAACACCGCGTTCGTCGACGTGCTGGCCGAGGCGGTCCGCGCGGCCGGCGGCAACCCCCTGCCGATCTTCTGCGGCTCGCTGCGCGGGCTGACGGCCGGCGCCGGCCCCCTCGGGCTCTTCGCCCGCTGCGACGCGCTGCTGGTCACCGTCCTCGCGGCCGGCGGCGCGGTCGCCGCCGACGCCTCCTCCGGCGGCGACGAGGACGCCTGGGACGTCGGCGCGCTCGCCGCCCTGGACGTGCCGGTCATCCAGGCGCTCTGCCTCACCAGCACGCGCGAGCAGTGGGCCGCCAGCGACGCCGGACTGTCCCCGTTGGACGCGGCGATGCAGGTGGCCATCCCCGAGTTCGACGGCCGGATCGTCACCGTGCCGTTCTCGTTCAAGCAGGTCGACGCCGACGGTCTTTCGGTGTACGCCGCCGACCCCGAGCGGGCCGCCCGCGTCGCCGGGATCGCGGTGCGGCACGCCCGGCTGCGGTACGTGCCGAACGCCGACAAGCGGATCGCCGTGGTGCTCAGCTCGTACCCCACCAAGCACTCGCGGGTCGGCAACGCCGTCGGGCTGGACACCCCGGCCTCGGCGGTCCGGCTGTTCGCCGCGCTCGCCGAGGCGGGCTACGACCTCGGCGGCACGCCGCCGCCCACGGACGGTGACGCGCTGATCCACGCGCTGATCGCCGCCGGCGGGCACGACGTGGAGTGGCTCACCCCGGATCAGTTGGCCGCCGCCGAGGCGCGGATACCGGGGCAGACGTACCGGCGCTGGTTCGAGGCGGTCCCGGTCGAGCTGCGCGAGCGGATGCGGCAACACTGGGGCGAGCCGCCCGGCGAGCTGTACACCGACGGCGGGGACGTCGTGCTGGCCGGGCTGCGCTTCGGCAACGTGGCGCTGCTGATCCAGCCGCCGCGTGGTTTCGGGGAGAACCCGATCGCCATCTACCACGACCCGGACCTGCCGCCGAGCCACCACTACCTGGCCGCGTACCGCTGGCTCGCCGCGCCGGTCTCCGACGGCGGCTTCGGCGCGGACGCCGTGGTGCACCTGGGCAAGCACGGCACCCTGGAGTGGCTGCCCGGCAAGGGCCTCGGCCTGGCCGCCGGCTGCGCGCCCGACGCGGTCCTCGCGGACCTGCCGCTGGTGTACCCGTTCATCGTCAACGACCCCGGCGAGGGCACCCAGGCCAAGCGGCGGGCGCACGCCGTGGTCATCGACCACCTGGTGCCGCCGATGGCCCGCGCCGAGACCTACGGCGACCTGGCCAAACTGGAGCAACTGCTCGACGAGTACGCCACCGTGCAGGCGCTCGACCCGGCGAAGGTGCCGACCGTGCGGGCGCAGATCTGGGACCTGGTCCGCGCCGCCGAGCTGCACCACGACCTGCACACCGAGGCGATGCCCGACGCGGACGACTTCGACGACTTCGTGCTGCACCTCGACGGCTACCTGTGCGAGGTCAAGGACGTGCAGATCCGCGACGGCCTGCACATCCTCGCCGACGCGCCCACCGGCGAGCCGCGGGTCAACCTGGTCCTCGCGGTGCTGCGCGCCCCGCAGATCTGGGGTGGCGTCCAGGCCCTGCCCGGCCTGCGGCAGGCCCTCGCCACCGCGTACGGCCTCGACGAACAGGAACTGCTTGCCATGCCGGGCCGGCGGATCGCCCTGCCGGCCGCGTTGACCGACGCGGTGGACGGGCCGGCCGGCACCGCCGCCGATGCCATCGACCTGATCGAAACCCTCGCCCGGCGGCTGGTCGTCGGCATGGAGACCCTGGGCTGGACCGCCGACACGGCCGAGGCGGTCGTCGCCGAGGTGACCGGCCAGCCGATCCCGGACGCCGCCGAGGTGCTGCGCTTCGCCGCCACCGAGTTGGTGCCCCGGCTGGTTCGCACCACCGACGAGCTGACCAACACCCTCGGTGCGCTCGACGGCCGGTTCGTGCCGCCCGGCCCGTCCGGCTCACCCACCCGGGGCCTGGTCAACGTGTTGCCCACCGGCCGGAACTTCTACTCCGTCGACCCGAAGGCCATCCCCAGCCGCAACGCCTGGGACGTCGGCGTGGCCCTGGCCGACTCGCTGCTGGCCCGGCACCTCGCCGACACCGGCGCGTACCCCCGCTCGGTGGGGTTGACCGTGTGGGGCACCAGCGCCATGCGGACGCAGGGCGACGACATCGCCGAGGTGCTCGCGCTTATCGGCTGCCGGCCGGTGTGGGACGAGCGGTCCCGGCGGGTCACCGGCGTCGAGGTGGTGCCGACCGCCGAGCTGGGTCGGCCCCGCGTCGACGTCACCGTACGGATCTCCGGGTTCTTCCGCGACGCGTTCCCGCACGTGGTGGCGCTGCTCGACGACGCCGTCCGGCAGGTCGCCGCCCTGAACGAGCCGGCCGAGGAGAACTACCTGCGCGCCCACGTGGCCGCCGACCTCGCCGAGCACGGTGACGAGCGGCGGGCCACCGCCCGGATCTTCGGCTCCAAACCCGGGGCGTACGGCGCGGGCCTGCTGCCGCTGATCGACGCCCGGACCTGGCGCAGCGACGCCGACCTGGCCGAGGTGTACGCGGTGTGGGGTGGCTACGCGTACGGCCGGGGCCTGGACGGTCGGGAGGCGCGCGCCGACATGGAACGCTCCTTCGCGCGGATCTCGGTCGCGGTGAAGAACCAGGACACCCGCGAGCACGACATCGTCGACTCCGACGACTACTTCCAGTATCACGGCGGGATGGTGGCGATGGTCCGCCACCTCACCGGCACGTCCCCGGCCGCGTACGTGGGCGACTCGGCGATGCCGCACGACGTGCGGACCCGCACGCTGGGCGAGGAGACCCGGCGGGTGTTCCGGGCCCGGGTGGTCAACCCGAAGTGGATCGCCGCGATGCGCCGGCACGGCTACAAGGGCGCGTTCGAGCTGGCCGCCACCGTGGACTACCTGTTCGGCTACGACGCCACCGCCGGTGTGGTGGACGACTGGATGTACGAGCACCTGGCCGCCGCGTACCTGTTCGACGACACCACCCGCGAGTTCCTGGAGAAGTCCAACCCGTGGGCGCTACGCGGCATCACCGAGCGGCTATTGGAGGCCGCCGACCGGGGGCTGTGGGCCAAGCCCGAGCCGGCCACCCTGGACCGCCTGCGCGACACCTACCTGGCCAGCGAGGGCGACCTGGAGGACCGGGCATGACCACGACCTACCCGTTCAGCGCCGTGCTCGGCATGGCCGACATGCGGCTGGCGTTGCTGCTCAACGCCGTGTCCCCGGCGATCGGTGGGGTCCTCGTGCGGGGCGAGAAGGGCACCGCCAAGTCCACCGCCGTACGCGCCCTCGCCGCGCTGCTGCCCCCGGTGCGCCGGGTCGCCGGCTGCCGCTTCGGGTGTGATCCGGCCGAACCCGACCCGGGCTGCCCGGACGGGCCGCACCCGGTCGGGGCGGCCGTCGAGACCGGGCCGGCGCGCCTCGTCGAACTGCCCGTCGGAGCGGCCGAGGACCGGGTGGTCGGGTCGCTGGACCTGGAGAAGGCCCTCGGCGAGGGCGTACGCGCCTTCGAACCGGGCCTGCTCGCCGCCGCCCACCGGGGCGTGCTCTACGTGGACGAGGTCAACCTGCTGCACGACCACCTCGTCGACCTGCTGCTGGACGCGGCGGCGATGGGCCGCAGCCACGTCGAGCGCGAGGGCGTCTCGGTCAGCCACGCGGCCCGGTTCCTGCTGGTCGGCACCATGAACCCGGAGGAGGGGGAGCTGCGCCCGCAGCTGCTCGACCGGTTCGGGCTGACCGTGGAGGTGAACGCCAGCCGGGACCCGGAGATCCGGGTGGAGGTCGTCCGCCGGCGGCTCGCCGCCGACGCCGACCCGGCCGGGTTCGCCGCCCGCTGGGCCGACGCCGACGCCGAGATCGCCGCCCAGGTGGCCGCCGCCCGCCGCCGGCTTCCCGGGGTACGCCTGCCGGACGCCGCGCTGCGGCAGATCGCCGAGGTGTGCGCGGCGTTCGACGTGGACGGGATGCGCGCCGACATCGTCACCGCGCGTACCGCCCTCGCCCACGCCGCCTGGCACGACCGGGACCGGGTCACCAGCGACGACGTGCGGGTGGCGGCCCGACTCGCCCTGCCGCACCGCCGTCGCCGCGACCCGTTCGACACGCCGGGGCTGGACGAGAAGCGCCTCGACGAGGCGCTGCAACGGGCCCAGGACAACCACCCCGACGACCCGGACGACGACGGCCGCCCGGACGACGGCGGCTCCGCCGGCCCGCGCCCCGACGGTCCCGATGGTGGCGGTGGGGGCGGCCCCGGCGGCAGTGCCGGCGACCTGGGCGGCTCCTCCGGCGTGGACGGCGACACCGGGGAACATCGTCACGATGGGAACGGCCCCGACGGCGACGCCCTCGATCCCGCCGACGTGGACGGTGGGGAGTCGGGCAGCGGCGGGCACGATTCCGGCGCCGGCGAGTCCGGAAGGGCCGACGGCCCGGAGCCGCACGCCGCCGACGTCGGCGCGGACGGGGACTTCTCGGGGGTGAACGGTCGGGGCGGTCGCCGTCAGCGGGCCGAGGAGGGTGAGCGCAGCGGCACCGGGAACGACCGGGAGCGCGAGGGTGGACGGGTGGCCGTACCCCGGGGTGGTCTGCGAGCCCGGCTGCTGACCGCGCCCGGCGTCGGTGACGGGGTGCCGGGCCGGCGGTCGCGGGCCCGGACCGGGAGGGGCCGCACCACCGGGGCCCGGGTGCCGAACGGTCGGGTCGGCGCGCTGCACCTGCCGGCCACCATCCGCGCCGCCGCACCCCACCAGGCGGCTCGGGGCCGACTGGCGGGCCCGCTGCGTCTGCGTCCGGACGACGTCCGCGAGGCGGTCCGGGAGGGGCGCGAGGGCAACCTGGTGCTGTTCGTGGTGGACGCCAGCGGTTCGATGGGCGCCCGGCAGCGGATGGTCACCGTGAAGGATGCCGTGCTCGCCCTGCTCACCGACGCGTACCAGCGGCGGGACAAGGTCGCGGTGATCGCCTTCCGGGGAGCCGGCGCGCGCACCGTGCTGCCGGCGACCTCGTCGGTGCTGGCCGCCTCGACCCGTCTGGCCGAGTTGCCCACCGGCGGGCGGACACCACTGGCCGAGGGTCTGCTGGCCGCCGCGGACCTGCTGCGGGTGGAGCGCCTGCGCGACCCGAAGCGCCGCCCCCTGGTCCTGGTGGTCACCGACGGCCGCGCCACCGCCGGAACCCGCCCGCTCGACCGGGCGGCAGGAGCGGCGGCAATCCTCGCGGCGACGGGTGCCCCCTGCGTGGTCGTCGACTGCGAATCCGGCCCGATCCGCCTGCACCTGGCCCGCCGCCTGGCCACCCAACTCAACGCCCCCCTGCACCCCCTGCACGCCCTGACCCACCCCGCCCCCCGCGATCTTGCAGTTTCTGTCGCCACATAAGAGGACGAGATACGCATATGAGCAACAGAAACTGCAAGATCGCGGAGGGCGCGCGGGGCGCGGAGGGCGCGCGGGGCGCGGAGGGCGCGCGGGGCGCGGAAGGCGCGCGGGGCGCGGAGGGCGCGCGGGGCTTGACGATGAGGGGGGAACTCTGATGCCGCAGGGACAGCCGAGTCACGTGCCCGCGGACGGGTTGACGACGCGGCAGCGGCGGAATCGGCCGCTGCTCGCCGTCCACACCGGACAGATGAAGGGGAAGTCGACGGCCGCCTTCGGGCTGGCGCTGCGGGCCTGGACGGCCGGCCTGCCGATCGGAGTCTTCCAGTTCGTCAAGAGCGCCAAGTGGCGGGTCGGGGAGGAGAACGCCTTCCGGGCGCTCGGCGAGGTGCACGAGCGTACCGGCCAGGGCGCGCCGGTCGCCTGGCACAAGATGGGTGAGGGCTGGTCCTGGATCCAGCGCGGCGGCGAGGCCGACCACGCCGCCGACGCCCTGGAGGGGTGGCGGCAGATCCAGCGGGACCTGGCCGCCGAGCGTTACGGGCTGTACGTGCTGGACGAGTTCACCTACCCGATGAAGTGGGGCTGGGTGGACGTCGACGAGGTGGTCGCCACCCTCGCCGACCGGCCCGGCTTCCAACACGTCGTCATCACCGGTCGCGACGCCGACCCGCGCCTGGTCGCCGCCGCCGACCTGGTCGCCGAGCTGACCAAGGTCAAGCACCCGATGGACGCCGGTCAGAAGGGTCAGAAGGGCATCGAGTGGTGATCGCCCCCGCCGAACCGTTGTCGCTGCCCCGGGTGGTGGTCGCCGCGCCGGCCAGCGGCCACGGCAAGACGACGGTCGCCACCGGGCTGCTCGCCGCGCTGCGTCGACGCGGCCTCACGGTCAGCCCGCACAAGGTCGGCCCGGACTACATCGACCCCGGCTACCACGCCCTCGCCGCCGGCCGGCCCGGTCGCAACCTCGACCCGTTCCTGGTCGGGGCCGAGCGGATCGCCGGCCTGCTGCGGCACGGCGCGAGCGTCCCCACGCCCGCCGACATCGCCGTGGTGGAGGGCGTCATGGGCCTGCACGACGGCGCGGTGGGCCGGCGCGACTTCGCCTCCACGGCACACGTCGCCCGGCTCGTCGACGCGCCCGTGCTGCTGGTGCTGGACACCACCGCGCAGGGCCGCTCCGCCGCGGCGCTGACCCTCGGCATGGCCGCGTTCGACCCCGCCGTGCGGATCGGCGGCGTGATCCTCAACCGGGTCGGCTCGCCCCGGCACGAGACGCTGCTGCGCGACGCCCTCGCCGAGGTGGGCGTACCGGTGCTCGGGGCCGTCACCCGCGCCGCCGAGGTCGCCGCGCCGGCCCGGCACCTCGGGCTGGTACCGGTCGCCGAACGGACCCCCGAATCGCTCGCCATCGTCACCGCGCTCGCCGAACTGGTCGAGGCCACCGTCGACCTCGACGCCGTCCTCGACCTGGCCCGCAGCGCCGGGCCGCTGACCGCCCCGGCCTGGGACCCGGTCCAGGCCGTCGGCGGGCCGGCCGGCGTCGGGCGGCCACGGGTCGCGCTCGCCGGTGGTCCGGCCTTCACCTTCTCGTACGCCGAGACCGCCGAACTCCTCACGGCTGCCGGCGCGGACATCGTCACCGTCGACCCGCTGCGCGACCCGGCGCTGCCCAGCGGCACCCGGGCGGTGGTCATCGGCGGCGGCTTCCCCGAGGCGTACGCCGAGGCCCTCGCGGGCAACGGCACGCTCCGCGCCGAGCTGGCCGACTTCGACGGGCCGATCGTGGCCGAGTGCGCCGGGCTGCTCTACCTCGGGCGGTCCCTGGACGGCGTACCCATGTGCGGGCGGCTGGACCTGACCGCCCAGATGACCGGCCGGCTCACCCTCGGCTACCGCGAGGCCGTCGCCGTCACCGACTCACCGGTGGCCCGGACGGGCGAGCCGGTACGCGGCCACGAGTTCCACCGCACCACCACCGACCCCGGACACGGCAAGGCGCCGGCGTGGCGTTGGAACGACACCGAGCACGGCTTCGTCGACGGTCGGGTGCACGCCTCCTACCTGCACACCCACTGGGCCGGGCACCCCGCGGCGGCCCGCCGGCTGGTCGAGGCGGCCCGATGACCGCCACGCTGACCGGCGTCGGCGTCGGACCGGGCGACCCGGAACTGCTCACCGTCAAGGCGGTGCGGGTCCTGCGCGAGGCCGACGTGGTCTTCGTACCCGTGATGGCGGACCGGGCCGAGACCAGCGCGACGACCGGTCCGACGCCGCCGGGCGCGGACGCCGGACGGGCCGAGGCGACCGTCCGGGCCTACGTCGCGGCGGACCGGCTGCGCCGGCTGCCGTTCGCCCTCGACGATCGAGGTGGGGTGACCGCCCGCCGCACGGCGGCCTGGGACGAGGCCGCCGGGACGGTCGTCGAGGCGATCGACGCGGGCGCGCGATCGCTGGCCTTCGCCACCATCGGCGACCCCAACGTCTACTCCACCTTCGGCTACCTGGCGCAGAGCGTGCGGGCCCTGCGCCCCGCCGTGCGGGTGGCGACGGTGCCCGGCGTCACCGCCATGCAGGAGCTGGCCGCGCGCAGCGGCACCCCGCTCGTGGAGGGACGCGAACCGCTCACGCTGCTGCCGGCCACCGCCGGCCTCGCGCCGTTCGCCGACGCCCTCGCCGGGCCGGGCACCGTGGTCGTCTACAAGGGCTGGCGACGGCACCCCGAGCTGCTGGCCGAGTTACGCCGGCAGGACCGCCTTCCCGACGCGGTGCTCGGGCGCGCCCTGGGCCTGCCCGGCGAACGGATCGGCCCGGTCGACGACGCCGGGCCCGACCTGCCGTACCTGTCCACGCTGCTGGTCCCCGCCCGGCGCGCGTACCGAGGAGGAAAACTGTGACCAGCGACGGCAAGGTGTGGTTCGTCGGCGCCGGCCCGGGCGCGGCGGACCTGCTGACCCTGCGGGCCGCCCGCGTGATCGCCACGGCGGACGTCGTGATCTGGGCGGCCAGCCTGGTGCACGCCGACGTGCTCGACCACGCCCGCCCCGACGCGAAGGTCGTCGACTCGTCGCAACTGCCCATCGAGGGGGTGTTGCCGCTCTACGAGCGGGCCGCCGCGCAGGGGCTGACCGTGGCGCGCATCCACTCCGGCGACCCGGCCCTCTGGGGCGCGGTGCAGGAGCAACTGGACCTGTGCCGGGCGCTCGACCTGGCCGTCGAGATCGTCCCCGGGGTGTCGTCGTTCACCGCCGTGGCCGCGATCGTCGGGCGGGAACTGACCGTGCCCGAGGTCGCCCAGTCGGTGATCCTCACCCGCCTCGAAGGCGGCAAGACCCCCATGCCGCCCGGCGAGCGGGTCCGCGACTTCGCCCGGCACGGCACCACCATGGCGCTGTTCCTCTCCGCCGCCCGCTCCGGGCAGGTGCAGGCCGAACTGCTGGCCGGCGGCTACCCGGCGGACACTCCGGCCGTCGTGGCGTACCAGGCCACCTGGCCCGACGAGCTGGTCGTGCGCTGCACGGTCGGCACCCTGGAGGCCACCGTCAAGCGGCACAAGCTGTGGAAACACACCTTGTTCCTGGTCGGCCCGGCCCTCGCCGCGACGGGCACCCGCTCGCACCTCTACCACCCGGGGCACTTCCACACCTTCCGTCGCGCCGAACCGGCCGCCCGCGCCGAGCTGCGCCGCGCCCGCGCCGGAGAGACAGAAACCCCATGACGTACGCCGAACCGCCGCTGCGCGAGCCGGACCTGCCGCGTACGGCGAAGGTCCGGCCCACCGCGCTACGGACCGGCTGGACCACCGGCGCGTGCGCGACCGCGGCGGCCAAGGCGGCGGTCACCGCCCTGGTCACCGGCGAAATCCAACCTGAGGTGGAGATCGGCCTGCCCGCCGGGCGACGGGTGCGCTTCCCGGTGGAACGCTGCGAGGTGACCGGCAGCCCACCGGTGCGCGCCGAGGCGGTCGTGGTCAAGGACGCCGGGGACGACCCGGACGTCACCCACGGCGCCGAGCTGACCGCCACCGTGGACTACACGGACGCCCCTGGGCTGCGGTTGGCCGGCGGCACCGGCGTCGGCACCGTCACCAAACCCGGCCTCGGGCTCGCCGTCGGCGGACCGGCCATCAACGACACGCCCCGCCGGATGATCGGCGAGGCGGTGGCCGAGGTCGTCGACCTCACCGAGGTCGGTGTGCGCGTGGTCATCAGCGTGCCCCGGGGCGAGATCATGGCCCGCAAGACCACCAACCGGCGGCTCGGCATCCTCGGCGGCATCTCGATCCTCGGCACCACCGGAATCGTCCGGCCCTTCTCCACCGCCTCCTGGCGGGCCAGCGTGGTGCAGGCCGTGCACGTCATGGCCGCCCAGGGCGAGCGGACCGTGGTGCTGTGCACCGGTGGGCGTACCGAGCGGGCCGCCCGCGCGCTGCTGCCCGACCTGCCCGAGGTGTGCTTCGTCGAGGTGGGCGACTTCACCGGCGCGGCGGTGAGCGCCGCCGTCGAGGACGCGATGACCGGCGTGGTCTTCGTCGGCATGGCCGGCAAGCTCGCCAAGCTCGCCGCCGGCATTCTGATGACCCACTACACCCGCTCCACGGTGGACCTGTCCCTGCTCGGCGCGGTGACCGCCGACGCCGGTGGCGATCCGGCGCTCGTCGCCGCCGTGACCGAGGCCAACACCGGGCGGCACGCGTACGAGCTGTGGGAGGCGGCCGGCCTGCTCGGTGCGGCCGGGGACCTGCTCTGCCAACGGGTCCAGGCGGTGCTACGACGCTTCGCCGGGCCGACGGTCACCGTGGACGTGGCGATGGTCGACTTCGCCGGCGCGCGGGTCGTCGCCTCGTCCGGCCGGTGGCCGCGATGAGCGCCCCGGACGCGCTGGTGGGCGGAGTGACCTCAAGCGAAGCGACGGCGACGGTGGCATCCCCGGACGCGCTGGTGACCGTGGTCGGGCTCGACGCCGCCGGGGCGCCGCCGCATCCCGCCCTCGCCTCCGCGCTGGCCGGCGCGGGACTGGTGGTCGGGGCGGCCCGGCACCTGGCCGCGGTGCCCGTACCGGGGAGCGCGCAGACCATCGTCCTCGGACCGCTCGCCCCGGCCCTGCGCCGGTTGGCCGACGCCGTCGACGCCCGGGTGCCGGCCGTCGTGCTGGCCAGCGGCGATCCCGGCCTGTTCGGGATCGTCCGGCGGCTGCGCGCGGCCGGGCTGCCGCTGCGGGTGGTGCCGGCGGTGTCCAGTGTGGCCGCCGCGTTCGCCCGCGCCGGACTGTCCTGGGACGGCGCGGCCGTGGTGACCGCGCACGGCCGCGACCTCCGACCGGCGCTGAACGCCTGCCGGGCGCTGCCGCTGGTCGCGGTCCTCACCGCGCCGGGGGCCGGGGCCGCCGAAGTGGGCGCCGGCCTCGTCGGCTGGTCCCGACGCCTGCTGGTCGCCGAGAACCTCGGCACCGACGCCGAACGGGTGCGGGAGATGAGCCCTGCGCAAGCCGCCGCCGGCACCTGGCCCGACCCACACGTCCTGCTCAGCGTCGCCGTGTCCGAGCCCGCCGTGCCCGTGCCCGCCGTGCCCGTGCCCGCCGTGCCCGTGCCCGCCGTGTCCGAGCCAGCCGTGCCCGTGTCTGCGCCCGCGCGGGCCGTGCCCGCGCCAGCTCCCGAACCCGTCGCGGTCGGTGGGATGCGCGTCGACAACCAGCCGGCCGCCGCGCCGGTCGGCGGCTGGGCGCTGCCGGAGAGCCGGTACGCCCACCGCGACTCGATGATCACCAAGTCGGAGGTGCGTGCCCTGGTCGTCGCGCGGCTGCGCCCCCGGCTGGGTCGCCTCGTCTGGGACGTCGGCGCGGGCAGCGGCTCGGTCGGCATCGAGTGCGCGCTACTCGGCGCGGCCGTGCTCGCCGTCGAGCAGGACCCGGCGTCCGCCGCGACGATTCGGGAGAACGCCGCCACGCACGCCGTCGACGTCCGGATCGTCGTCGGGCGTGCCCCGACGGCGCTTGATGGTCTGCCCGAACCGGACGCGGTCTTCGTGGGTGGCGGCGGCGTCGACGTCCTCGCCGCCGTGGTGGCCCGCCGCCCCGAGCGGATCGTGCTCACCCTGGCCGCGCTGGATCGCGTCGCGCCGGCGGTGGCGCTGCTGCGCGCCGCCGGCTACCGGGTCGAGGGCAGCCAGCTCGCCGCCGCCCGCCTCGCCGACCTGCCCGGCGGGTCGATCCGTCTCGCGGCCACCAACCCGGTGGTCGTCCTCACCGGGGAGCGCCCGTGAACGACAACACTCCGGCGCGGATCGGCCTGGTGGCGGCCACCGCCGCCGGTCGGCGGCACGCCGACATCCTGGCCGCCGCCTGGCCGCACGCCCGGCTGGTCGAGGGCGACGGCGTCGCCGACGCGCTACGCGCCGCCTGGGCGGAATGTGACGCGGTGGTCGCGTTCCTGGCCACCGGCGCGGTGGTACGCGTCCTCGCGCCGCTGCTCGGCGACAAGCGCACCGACCCGGCCGTGGTGGTCGTCGACGAGGCGGCCCGGCACTCGGTGGCGCTGCTGGGCGGTCACGCCGGCGGCGGCAACGACCTCGCCGAGCGGGTCGGCGCGCTACTGGACGCCCAACCGGTGGTCACCACCGCCACCGACGCGGTCGGGCTGCCCGGGCTGGACACCCTCGGCTGGCCCGTGCGGGGCGCGGTCGCCGCGGTGTCCCGGGCCATCCTGGACGGTGAGCCGGTCGAGCTGGTCGCCGACGCCGCCTGGCCGCTACCCGCCCTGCCACCGAACGTGCGCGTCGTCCAGCCCGAGGCCGGCGCCGGCCATGCCGGCCACCCCGGGGCCACGTCCGTCGAAGGCGTGGCCGTTGAAGGCGCGTTCGTCGAAGGCGCGTTCGTCGAAGGCGCGTTCGACGAGGGCGTCACCGGCAGCGCGGCCGACGAGAAGGCGACCGGCGGTCACTACCGACTGCTGGTCACCGATCGGGTGGTGCCGATCGACGCGCGGACCGCCGTGCTGCGACCGCCGTCGCTGGTCGCCGGTGTCGGGGCGAGTCGGGGCGTACCGGCCGCCGAGGTGGCCGAACTGCTGCACCGGGTGCTGGCCGAGGCCGGCGTCGACCCGGCGAGCCTGAGCTGCCTGGCCAGCGCCGACATCAAGGCTGACGAGGCGGGCATCCGCAGCACCGCCGACGCGCTCGGCGTACCCCTGGTGACCTGGCCCGCGACGCGCCTCGCCGCGGTCGACGTGCCGCACCCCAGCGAGGTGGTCCGGGCGGCGGTCGGCACGCCGAGCGTCGCGGAGGCCGCGGCCCTGCTCGGCGCGGACGGCCGGGCCGGCGACGCGACGCTGCTGGTGGGCAAGACCGCGTCGGCGATGGCGACCGTGGCGGTGGCGCGGCACGCGCCGCGCGGCCGGCTCGCCGTCGTCGGTCTCGGGCCGGGCGCGGCCGACCTGCGCGCTCCCCGGGCGGTGGCGGAGCTGCGCCGCGCGGCCGTGGTGGTGGGCCTGGACCAGTACGTCGACCAGGTCCGCGACGTGCTGCGGCCGGGCACCCGGGTGCTCGCCAGCTCGCTCGGCGCGGAGGAGGCGCGGGCCAGGGCCGCCGTGGCCGAGGCCGCCGCCGGCCGCGCGGTCGCGCTCATCGGGTCCGGCGACGCCGGGGTGTACGCGATGGCGAGCCCCGCCCTGGAGTACGCCGACGAGCGGATCGACGTGGTGGGCGTGCCCGGGGTGACCGCCGCCCTCGCCGCCGGGGCGCTGCTCGGCGCGCCACTCGGGCACGACCACGCCTACGTCAGTCTGTCCGATCTGCACACTCCGTGGGAGGTCATCGAGCGGCGGGTGAGCGCCGCCGCCGAGGGTGACTTCGTGACGGTGTTCTACAACCCGCGCAGCCGCGCCCGCGACTGGCAGCTCGGCAAGGCGCTCGGCATCCTCGCCGCGCACCGGCCGCCGGACACCCCGGTCGGGGTGGTGCGCAACGCCAGCCGCCCCGGCGAGCGGGTGCACCTCGCGACGGTGGCCACGCTCGACGCGGCCATCGTCGACATGTACAGCGTGGTGGTGGTGGGCAACAGCGACACCCGGCTGGTCGCCGGGCGGATGGTCACACCCCGGGGGTACCGGTGGCGCTCGTGACCATCGACGCCTGCCAGGGCTGCGGCGCGTGCCTGCTGACCTGCCCCACGCACGCGATCAGGCCGGTCGCCGGCGGCCTCACGGTACGCGCCGACCGGTGCACCGGCTGCCTGGAGTGCCTGGAGATCTGCCCGGTCGACGCGATCCGCGTGACCGAGCCCTGGGAAGGAGCCCGATGAGCCGGACGGTGCATCCCATCGAGGTCGAGTCGTACCGCATCCTGCGCGAGCGCGTCGACCTGTCGCACCTGCCACCACTGACCCGGGCGGTTACCGAGCGGGTGGTGCACGCCAGCGCCGACCTCGCGTACGTCGACGAGCTGGTCTGCGACGAGGTGGCCCTGGAGGCGGGGCTGGCCGCGCTGCGCGCGGGCGCACCCGTGGTGACGGACGTGGCGATGGTCGCCGCCGGCATCACCCGGGCCGGACTGGAACTCGTCTGCCCGGTCGCCGAGCCGGCCGCCGCCGAGCTGGGCCGCGCGGCCGGCATCACCCGCTCGGCGGCGGCCGTGCGGATCGCCCTGGACCGGGTCGGCCCCGGCGCGGTCTGGGTGGTCGGCTGCGCGCCGACCGCGCTCGTCGAACTACTCACCCTGGACGCCGCCCCGGCGCTGGTCGTCGGCCTGCCGGTCGGCTTCGTGGGCGCGGCCGAATCGAAGGCGGCGCTGCGGGCCAGCGGCCTGCCCGGGGTGTCCAACGTGGGCGAGAAGGGCGGCTCGGCGGTCGCCGCCGCCGCCCTCAATGCCCTGCTCTACAGCGAGGAGAGGTCATGACCGGGTTGGTCATCGTCGGGCACGGCACGCGCAGCGCGGCCGGGGTCGACCAGTTCGCCGCGCTCGTCGAGCGGGTCCGCCGTCGGGGTGAGATCGGCGACGTGGAGGGCGGTTTCATCGAGCTGTCCCGTCCGCCGCTCACCGACGCGGTCGGCACGCTCGTCGGGCGCGGTCACCGGAACCTGGTCGCGCTGCCGCTGGTGCTCACCGGCGCCGGGCACGGCAAGGGCGACATCCCGGCCGCGATGGCCCGTGAACAGCAGCGGCACCCCGGGTTGACGTACCGCTACGGGCGTCCGCTCGGCCCTCACCCGTTGCTGCACACGGCCCTCGAGGAGCGCATCGACGCCGCCTTGGCGGGCACCACGTCGGCGGACGCCGACCGGGCCGGTACCTGGGTGGCGCTCATCGGGCGCGGCTCCACCGACCCGGACGCCAACGCCGAGGTCGCCAAGGTCGCCCGGCTGCTCTGGGAGGGGCGCGGGTACGCGGGCGTCGAGCCCGGGTTCATCTCCCTCGCCGAACCGTCCGTGCCGGCGGTGCTGGAACGGCTGCGCCGGCTCGGCGCGCGGCGGATCGTCGTCGCGCCGTACTTCCTGTTCGCCGGGGTGCTGCCCGACCGGATCGTCGCCCAGTCGGCCGAGTTCGCCGCCGCCCACCCCAACCTGGACGTCCGCGTCGCCGACGTGATCGGCGACTGCGACGCCCTCGCCGACCTGGTGCGCGAACGTTACGACGAGGCGCTGGGCGGGGACATCCGGATGAACTGCGACACCTGCGCCTACCGGGTCCTGATGCCCGGCTTCGCCGACAAGGTGGGCCGCCCGCAGCAACCGCACGACCACCCCGACGACCCGGTTGGCCACCACCATCACCACCACCACGGGCACGGGGCGATCGCGGTGGCCACCGGGTCCTGACGCTCACTCGCTGCGGGCCGTCTCCGGGCCGGTGACGCGTTCCAACAGCGGCATGGTCGAGGCGATGACGCCCAGGCAGGCAGCCAGGCCGACGACGACGATCAGAGCGAAGCGCGGCGGCGGCGCGACGAGCGTGTAGTGCATCTGCGCCCGCAGGAACAGGTGCCCGGCGAGCAGTCCCATCCCGATGGCGACGGCGGCGACGGCGAGCATCGGTACGGCGCTCTCCAGCGCCACCACCCGGCGCAGGACCCGTACCGGGGCGCCGCTGAGGCGTAGCAGGCTGAACGGTCGACGGCGTTCGGTGAGACCGCCGATCACACTGACCGCGAGGCTGCACCCGCCGAGCGCGAGGCTGGCCACGATGATCACGTTGGCCAGTTGTTCCCAGCCGCGCAGCGTGTCGGCGAAGTCCGACTCGAAGTCGCCGGGCACGTTCGGCCCCACCCAGAAGGTCGGGAAGGCGACCTCCAGCACGGTGCGGACGCCCTCGATGGCGGTGGCGGACCCGTCCGTGCCGACGACCACCGACAACACCGGTAGCCGTTGGAGGTCGTCGAGGGTGAGCGAGGCGGCGGGCCAGACCGTCGCGGGCGATGCCGACTCCCGCCAGCGGCTGAGGCCCATCGGCACCTCGATGACGCTCGCGCCTTCGGCGCACCGGCCGTACGCGCTCGGGAGGTCGGCGCACGCGATCACCCCGACCTCGCCGGAGCCGGTGGGCGCCGGGTTCTCCCGGATGGCGGTCGCCGACCGCACACCGCTGATCGCGTGCAGGTCGGCGAAGAGCGTGTCGGGCACCGACTGCGCCTTCTCGTCGAAGACGGTGTTCACCGTGCCCGCGTCGGTCGAGCCCACCGGCGCCGGACCACGGTTGGCGACGATCGTGGTGATCACGCCGACGGCCACGCTCGTCACGAACAGCGCGAGCATGATGCCGCTGATCGCCCGGAACCCGGCCTTCGGGTTGTCGGCGAGACGTCGCGCGGCGATGAGCGTGGCGGGACGGTTGGCGTACCGGGCCATCACCCGCGCGCCGACCATCGTCAGCCAGGGACCGGCGAGGACCAGGCCGGCCATGATGAGCAGCAGGCCGGGCAGGAACACCGCGGTCTGGCCGTCGGACGTCGCGGGCTTGAAGCCGAGGGCGAAGAGCAGCACGGCGACGCCGAGCACCATCGGGATCAGCCGGTACGCGCGTGGGGCGCGGGGAGTGACCCGTCGGGTGACGCCCAGCGGCGAGATCCGGACCCGGCGCAGCGAGATCTGGGCCGCCAGCGCCGCGCCGGCCGGGACGCCGAGCGCCACCAGCAGGATGTTCAGCACGCCCAGGGACATGTCGCTGGGGAAGAACGGCATGCCGGTGAACGGGATGCCCGCGAGCGGGTCGCGGAAGGCGTAGAACAGACCGAAGCCGACGGCGGTGCCGGCGAGGGCGGCGGCGGTCGCCTCCACGGCGGCGACCGTCGAGATCTGCCGGGGCGTCGCGCCGACCAGGCGCATCGCGGCGAAGCGCTGCTCCCGGCGGGCGGCGCTGAGCCGGGTGGCGGTGCCGATGAAGATCAGCACCGGGAACAGCAACCCGCCGGCGATCACGCCCAGGATGAGGTCCACCGTGGTCTCGGGGAGGGCGGGGGTGTCGCCGACGCTGGTGACCTGCTTGGCGGCGGGCAGAGCGGCGACCTGGTCGGGGGTGCCGCCCACGATGATGAGCAGGGTGTCCGGCGAGGTCAGCGCGGCCGGACCCACCGTGCCGAGGTTACGCCCCGGGTAGCGGTCGCCCAGTTCGGCGGCCGGGTGGGCGGCCAGCAGATCGCGGAACGCGGGCGAGGCGTAGAACTCCCCGGAGCCGGGGACGGTCGGGACGCCGACCGGGGTGGGCGACGTCGAGCCGGTCGCGGCGACGTCGATGCGGATGATCTGCTTGCCACGGAAGTAGTCCTGACGGGTCGACCACCACAGCGGGTCGACGTCGCCGGCCGAGGCGTTGGGATACATCGAGGCGTACCGGGTGAGCTGGGCGTTGACGGCGTTGACCCCGGCCAGGGTGGTGAGCAGCAGCCCGCTGCCGATCGCGACGGCGGCGGCGATGACGAGCAGGCGGGTGAGTGCCTCCCGGCCACCGGCCACGGCGAGGCGGAGGCCGAAGCGGATCATGAGGCGATCCGTTCCGGCGCGTTCACGCGCCCGTCGCGGACCATGACCTCGCGATCGGCGTACGCGGCGATCCGCGCCTCGTGGGTCACCAGGATGACTGTGGTGCCCTGCTCGCGGGCGGAGCTGACCAGCAGGTCCATCACCTGTTCGCCGGTGAGCGAGTCGAGCGCGCCGGTCGGCTCGTCGGCGAAGAGCACCTGCGGCTCGGCGACCAGGCCGCGGGCCAGGGCGACGCGTTGCGCTTGCCCGCCGGAGAGCTCGCCGGAGCGGCGCTGCTCCAGGCCGTCCAGGCCGAGGCGCGTGAACCAGGCGCTCGCCTTCGGCAGCGCCTGCTTGCGGTGTACGCCGTCGAGCAGCAACGGCAGCGCGACGTTCTCCACGGCGGTCAGCTCGGGGACGAGTTGGCCGAACTGGAACACGAAGCCGAACCGGTCCCGGCGCAGACCGCTGCGCCGGCTTTCGTCCATGGCGTCGACGCGTGCCCCGTCGAAGAGGATCGCGCCGGAGTCGGGCACCAGGATGCCGGCCAGGCAGTGCAGCAGGGTGGACTTGCCCGAGCCGCTGGGCCCCATGATCGCGACGATCTCGCCGGTGTCGACGCTGATGGTTGCACCCCGCAGGGCGGGCGTCTGTCCGAAGGCGAACGTCACGTTACGGGCTTCGATGACGACGCTCATGGCCGCACCTCCTTGCGCAGGGCGTCCAGTCGGGCGCCGGTCATCTCGATCCACCGGAGGTCGGCCTCCAGGTGGTAGAGGCCGTGGTCGGCCAGGAGCGCGTCGACCAGGTTGCCGGCGCGCTTGATCTCGGTCAGCTCGCGCATCCGGTGCAGGTGCGCCCTGCGCTGGGTGTCGAGGTAGTCGGCGGCCGGCCGGTCCAGCATCAGCGCGAGGACGACCTTGGCGAAGAGCACCGTCTGTAGGTGCGGCTCCGGGTCGACGGGCTGGGTCAACCACTGCTCGACCTCGGTCGCACCGACGTCGGTGATGATGTAGCGCTTGCGGTCGGGCCCCGCGCCGGGTGCGACGTCGCTGATCACCACCTTTCCGTCCCGGGCGAGCCGGCTGAGGGTCGAGTAGACCTGGCCGAACGGCAGTGGCTTGCCCCGGCCGAAGAAGGCGTCGTAGTCGCGCTTCAGGTCGTAGCCGTGGCTGGGTTCTCGTTCGAGGAGACCGAGCAGGGTCAGTGGCACGCTCATGCCCAGGAGACTACACCGAGGGTATACCTCGCGTATATACCCTCGGGGTGCTCGCCGTCGCGCTCCTGGTCCGGGGGTGTGCTGGGTGTTTGCAAGGAAGGGCCCGTTACTAACGCATAGCGTTAGTAACGGGCCCTTCCTTGCGGGTCAGGCCGTCAGGGCGTGGGTCAGGGCGTAGCCGGCGCTGGCCGCGGTGAGCCCGGCGGCGACGCTGCCCGCCACGTTGGCCAGCGCGAACAGCCGGCGACCGCCCCTGGCCAGCCGCAGCGTCTCGTAGCTGAACGTCGAGTAGGTGGTCAGCGCCCCACAGAATCCGGTGCCGACGAGAGCGCTGACCGCCGGACCCGCCGGTACGCCGACGAGAGCGCCGAGCAGCAGCGAGCCCACCACGTTGACGGTCAACGTGCCCCAGGGGAACGCCGAGGTGTGCCGGGACTGCACGGCCCGGTCGGCGAGGTAGCGCAGGGGAGCGCCGACGGCCGCGCCCAGGGCGATCAGCAGGACGGTCATCGGGCCGCCGCGCCGCTCAGCAGTCGGGCGGTGACGGCGTCACCCAGCGCGACCGCGACGAGCGCCCCGAGCAGCGTCGCGGCCAGGTTGGTCAGCGCGGTGCCCGCGGCGCCCGCGACCAGCGCCTGCTGGATGTCGACCGCGTAGGTGGAGAACGTGGTGAAGCCGCCGAGAATCCCGACCCCGAGGAACGGGCGCGCGAGGGGGTGCCCGCCGCCGAGGTGCCCGAGCACCGCCATCAGCACGCCGATCAGCAGACAGCCGGACGTGTTGACGGCGAACGTCGCCCACGGGAAGCCGGTCGACGCGTGCGGAGCGAGGTGTTGCAGCCCGGCCCGGCCCAGCGCGCCGAGCACGCCGCCCGCCGCGATGGCGGCGACGATCGCCGCGGGGTGCGCGGTCAGCTCACCCCGGTCGGCGGGCACCCGGAGGTCGACGTCTGGGTCGGTGCGCGGGTCCAGCGGCTCTGCCACGGGTTCTCAGCGTACTGCCGCCGCCGGCGGTGTCCGCGTACGGCTCACGGACGCCGGCGGCCGCGCGTGTCAGCCTCAGCGTACGGCCGCGACGGCGGCGTCCGCGCCGCCTCGCCAGAGGGTGCCGACCTGGTCGAAGCCGGCCGCCGTGAGGGCGGTCAGGTGCCAGGAGACCGGCGGGGTCCACTCGGGGCTGTGCCCACTCGGATAGATCGTCTGCCGCTGGGCGACCAGCGGGGCGAGCGCCGGGTCGGCGCCGGCGCGGGCCCACCAGTCCGACCAGGACAGCGTCGAGCCGGCGGCGTAGCGGGCTTCGCGCCGGTCACGTGCCCGATCCAGGAGCCGCTTGGTCAGCGCCGGCAGCGCGTCGTCGGGCATGTGGTCGGCGTTGACGAGGACGCCGCCCGGGCGCAGCACGTCGCGCAGTTCGGCGTAGAGCTGCCCGAGCCGGTCGGCCGGCAGCCAGTGCAGGGCGGTGGCGGTGAGGACGGCGTCGTAGTCGCGATGGGGGAGCGCGGCGTGCCAGTCGGGGGCGCCGAGGTCGGCGGTGACGATCGTGGCGCGTCCGCCGAGCGAGGCGCGGGCGATGGCGAGCAGCGCCGGATCGAGGTCGACCAGGGTCACCTCGGCGTCGGGGAAGCGGGCCAGCGTGCGCAGCGAGATGGTCCCGGTGCCACCCGCCAGGTCGAGCACGCGCGGCGGTCGACCGTCGACGACCGCGTCGACGGTGTCGAGCATGGCGGTGAAGCGGTGTTCCCGGTCCGGCAGGTACGCCTCCTGCTGGCGGTCCCAGCTCTCCTGCCATGCCCAGGGATCGGTGATGTAAGGACTCATAAGAAAAAGGCTAGTTACAGCACCGGAGTGTTGTCCAGACCTTGTTGCACATCTTTTGCAACTGCGAGAAGATGGCAGGGCGATGATCGAGGTGACGCCGGGTCAGGCAACCGCCCGACCCGGCGTCGTCGTCCCGGCGGTCAGGCCGCCGTCTCCGCCACCTCCGTGTCGGCCGTCGGTGCCGGCTCGCTCCGCCGAGCCAGCCGCAGCGCCCCGACGAGGACCAGCAGCCCGGCCAGGGTGAGCGCGGCGCCGGCCCAGATCGGCGAGGTGTAGCCGAACCCGGCGGCGATGGTCACCCCGCCGATCCAGGCGCCCAGCGCGTTGCCGAGGTTGAACGCGGCGATGTTCGCGCCGGACGCCAGGGTCGGTGCCTGGCGGGCGTAGTGCATGATCCGCATCTGCAGCGGCGGGACGGTGGCGAAGCCGAACCCACCCATCAGCACCAGCGCGACGATGGTCAGGGTCGGGCTCGTCGCGGTCAGCGCGAAGCCGACGAGGACCACGGTGAGCGCCGCCAGGACGGTGACCAGCGTGCGTGACAGCGACCGGTCGGCCGCCCGGCCACCGAGCAGGTTGCCGGCGAAGAGGCCCACCCCGAAGAGGACGAGCAGCCACGGCACCGTGCCGCTGGCGAAGCCGCTGACCTCGGTGAGGGTGTAGGCGATGTAGGTGAACGCGCCGAACATCCCGCCGAAGCCGAGGACGGTGATCACCAGCGACAGCCAGACCTGGGTGTGGGTGAAGGCTCCCAGCTCGCCGCGCAGGCCGCCGGCGGGGCGGTCGGTGTCGGCGGTGTCGCGGGCCGGGATGAGCACGGCCAACCCGATCAGGGCGACCACGCCGATGGCGGTGATCGCCCAGAACGTGGAGCGCCAGCCGAAGTGCTGCCCGAGGAAGGTGCCGAAGGGTACGCCGAGCACGTTCGCGATGGTCAGTCCGGCGAACATCATGGCGATGGCGCCGGCGCGACGGGCCGGCGCGACCAGGCCGGCGGCCACCACGGCGCCGATGCCGAAGAACGCGCCGTGGCAGAGCGCGGCGACGACGCGACCGGCCATCATCACCGGATAGTTCCCCGCGACGGCGGAGAGGAGATTGCCGACGATGAAGAGCACCATCAGGCCGAGCAGTACGGGCTTACGGGGCAGTCGGGTGACCGCCGCGGTGAGGGCGACTCCGCCGACGGCCACGCTGAGCGCGTAGCCGGAGATCAGCCAGCCGGCGACCGGCTCGGTGACCGCGAAGTCGGCGGCCACCTCGGGCAGCAATCCCATGATGACGAATTCGGTGAGGCCGATACCGAAGGCGCCGATGGCCAGCGCGATCAGGCCGGGCGGCAGGGACTGTTGGCGTGCGGACATGGTCATCCCATCGGGGAGGGGTCGGATGTGCAGCGTGTGCAACTACACGCGTTGACAACGAGATGCTTGCACACGCTCTATATAAGCGCAAGCGTGGTAGCCTGGGCTCCAGGTCAGATCACATCGAGGAGGCCGAGATGGGCATCGCCGACGACGCGGTCGAGATCCGCGCCCAGGGCTGGCGCACCCTCGCCGCCCTGCACGGGCTCATCGAGGCGTCCCTGGAACGGGCGCTGCAGGCCGGCCACGAGCTGTCCGTCGTCGAGTACACGGTGCTCGACGCGCTCTCGCGGCAGGACGGCTGGCACATGCGGATGAGCCAACTCGCCCGCGCCGCCGCGCTCTCCGGAAGCGCCACCACCCGCCTCGTCACCCGGCTGGAGCAGCGCGGACTGTTGACCCGCATCCTCTGCGCCGACGACCGGCGCGGCATCTACACCGAGCTGACCCCGGCCGGGTCCGAGCTGCTCGCCCGCGCCCGACCCACCCACGACCGGGTACTCACCGACGCGCTCGCCGAGGCGCACGCCACCCCCGAGCTGGCCCCACTGGTCGACGCCCTGCACCGGCTGCCGGCCGTCCGCTGACCGCCCGGTCAGGCTGACGACGGCGGGCGTACGGTACCCGGGATCGCCGCACCAAGGGAGGCACGCGATGCAGGACCGCACCCCGGCGCTCCAGGAGTTGGAGCCGATCGAGCGCGCCGACGTCGACGAGCTGCGCGCCCTGCAACGCGAGCGACTGCGCTGGTCGCTGCGGCACGCGTACGACAACGTGCCGCACTACCGCCGGGCCTTCGACGCCGTCGGAGCGCACCCCGACGACTGCCGGGACCTCGCCGACCTGGCCCGTTTCCCGTTCACCGGCAAGGCGGAGCTGCGCGACAACTACCCGTTCGGCATGTTCGCCGTACCCCGGGAGCAGGTGGCCCGACTGCACGCGTCCTCCGGCACCACCGGCCGACCCACCGTGGTCGGCTACACCCGCGACGACCTGCGCACCTGGGCCCGGCTGATGGCCCGGTCCATCCGCGCCTCCGGCGGACGACCCGGCGACCGGGTGCACGTCGCGTACGGCTACGGGCTCTTCACCGGCGGCCTCGGCGCCCACTACGGCGCCGAGGAGTTGGGGTGCACGGTCATCCCGGTCTCCGGTGGCATGACCGAACGGCAGGTCATGCTGATCCGCGACTTCGAGCCCGAGATCATCATGGTGACGCCCAGTTACATGCTCGCCATCGTCGACGAGATGCGGCGTCAGGGCGTCGACCCGCGCAGCACCTCGCTGCGGGTCGGCATCTTCGGCGCGGAGCCGTGGACCGAGGACATGCGCCGTGAGATGGAGCAGCGCCTGGACATCCACGCGCTGGACATCTACGGGCTCTCCGAGGTGATGGGCCCCGGCGTGGCCACCGAGTGCGTCGAGACCAAGGACGGGTTGCACCTCTGGGAGGACCACTTCTACCCGGAGATCATCGACCCGGTCACCGGCGCGGTGCTGCCCGACGGCGAGCAGGGCGAACTGGTGCTCACCTCGCTGACCAAACAGGCGATGCCGGTCGTGCGCTACCGCACCCGCGACCTCACCCGGCTGTTGCCCGGCACCGCGCGCCCCATGCGCCGGATCGAGAAGATCACCGGCCGGACGGACGACATGATGATCGTGCGGGGGGTGAACGTCTTCCCCACCCAGATCGAGGAGCTGATCCTGCGGACGCCCCAGCTCTCGCCGCACTTTCAGTGCGTCCTGGACCGGCAGGGCCGGCTGGACACCCTCACCGTACGGGTTGAGCGACGCGCCGACGTGGCCGTGGACGCCGCCGAGCGGGCAGGTGCCGCCCTGGTGGAGCTGGTGAAGAACACGATCGGGGTGAGCGTCACTGTGGACGTGCTCGCCCCGGACGCGGTGGAGCGGTCGATGGGCAAGATGCGCCGTATCGTCGACCAGCGACGGGCCAGCTGACCCCGTCCGGTCAGCGGGACAACGGGTCGGCCGGTGTCGACCTAGGATCGACGCCATGCGTGTGCTGGTGGTCTCCGCTCCGCTGGTCGGGCACGCCTTCCCCCTGGTGCCGCTGGCGGTCGCGCTGCGCGACGCCGGCCACGACGTGCTGCTGGCCACCGGCGGCGGCGCCCTGGCCGCCGCCGACGCCGGACTGGCCGTGCACGACATCGCGCCGGGCTTCGACTTCGGCCGGATCGCCCGGCGGGTCTTCCTCCGCCATCCGCTGATCGCCCGTGCCGAGATGGCCGGCACCGCCGACACCCGGGGCGCGGGGCTGCTCTTCGGCGCGCTCAACGACCAGCTCACCGACCCGGTCGTCACGCTGGCTACGCAGTGGCGACCGGACCTGGTGCTGCACGAGCCGTTCGCGGTCGCTGGGGCGGTCGCCGCCGCACGGCTGGGCGTGCCCGCCGTACGCCAGGAGAACAGCCTCTTCGACGGCCGGGAGCTGGTCGCCGCCACCGTCGTCCGGCTCGGCGCCGCGCTGCGCCGGCACGGCCTGTCCGAGCTGCCCGCCCCGGCCGCCGCCCTCGCCGTGGCGCCACCCAGCGTCGCGACCCAGGACGGCTGGCCGCTGCGCCACACCTCCTACGTGGGCGGCGGTGAGCTGCCGGACTGGCTGCGGGAGCCCGCCGAACGGCCCCGGATCCTGGTCACCCGCAGCACGCTGACCGGCCCCGGCGACCGGGGCCCGATGCCCGCCGTGGTCGCGGCCGCGCCCGACGTGGACGCCGAGATCGTGCTGGTCCGCCCCGACCGGCGTACGGCGGCCGGTCCGTTGCCGGCCAACGTCCGGGTCGTCGACTGGATCCCGCTCGACGAGGCGTTGCCGGCGAGCGCGGCGCTGGTTCATCACGGGGGCGCGGGCAGCGCGCTCGGCGCCCTCGCCGCCGGCCTGCCGCAACTGGCGACCGTCGGTCCGGGGGACCGGCGGCACAACGCGGAGCTGGTGGCTCGCCGGGGCGCGGGTCTCGCGTCCCGCCCGGCCGACATCACCGCGCGCACGCTGACCCGGCTCCTCACCGACGAGACCCTGCGGACCGTCGCCGTGCAGGTCAGCCAGGAGATCGCCGCGATGCCACCGCCGTCGGCCCTGATCGCCCGGCTGGCGGCGCTGGTCTGAGCCCACCCCCGCGTGTCCCCGCCGGTCGGCGGCCCGGCGGCGGCAGGATGACCGGATGCGCCACGTCGTGCTGTTCCACTCCGTGTACGGGCTGCGGCCCGCCGTCCGCGCCGCCGCCGACCGGTTGCGCGCCGCCGGGCACCAGGTCACGACCCCCGACCTGTACGGCGTGCCCGCCGCCGACACCGTCGAGGACGGCTTCGCGCTGCTCGACAAGATCGGCCACGAGCTGGTGCTCGACCGGGCCCGCGCCGCGCTGCGCGACCTGCCGCCGCAGACGGTCCTCGCCGGCTTCTCGATGGGCGCGGGGGTGGCCGGGGCGCTGCTCGCCGAACGCCCCGACGCCGCCGCCCTCCTCCTGCTGCACGGCACCGGCGGTGCGCCGGACGTCGTGCGGCCCGGGTTGCCGGTGCAGTTGCACGTCGCCGACCCGGACCCGTACGACGCGCCGGACGAAATCGACGAGTGGCAACGGGCGATGACCGCCGCCGGCGCCGACCTGACGGTGTTCCGCTACCCCGGCGTGGGTCACCTGTTCACCGACCCGGCCCTGACCGAGTACGCCCCGGACGCCGCCACGGCGCTCTGGCCCCGCGCGCTGGCCTTCCTCGCCGACACCTGACCGCGCGTCCGCGCGGTCAGGTGTCGCCCCTGCGCCTCGCCACCCCAGCTCGGCGGCGTCTTCGCCTGCCGCCCCTCCCGGCTCGGCTTCGCCTGCCGTCCCTCCCGGAGCGGCGTCTTCGCCGCGGTGCCACCCCGGCCCGGCGACGTCCGTCGCCGGCGCCCCCAATCGCCGACCCCGATTGGCGTGCGTCGACCCCGCCGCCCCCTCGTCGGCGCGGTCGATTCGCCGCGAGCGAAGTGTTCAGCTTGCGGTCGCGCCGATGCGTGGGGGCGTGGCCGTGCCGTGGACGCGCTTGGCGTACGTGCGGTAGAGCCGGGGTCCGACGATCGGCATGAGCAGCCGCGCCGGCAGCGGGGCGTGCGCGAGCACCGCCTTGATCACCGCGGCGTCGCCCTCGTACATCGCCATCCCGAAGATCAGCGGCAGGTCCTTCTTCGGGGTGTCGTTGAGCCCGTGCTCACCGAGCTTCGCCCATTCGGCCGCGGTGACGTACCGCTGCGCCAGCGGCAGGATCTCGGCCTCCTCGAGGGCCATGTGCTCGGCGGCGACGGTCCGGAGCTGCTCCAGGGCGTCGGCCACGGCCGCGCCGTCGTGTCCGGTCCGACGCCATGCGGGGAGCAGCGCGACGACCGCCTCGTAGGCCTGCTCGATGCCGTGGTGCTGGGCCTGCATCGCGGGGACGACGGCGGCCGCCTCCGCGCCACCGCGCTCGGCGAGCAGCGGCCACAGGAAGAGGTCCTCACCCTCGTGGTGCAGGTGCAACTGCTGGCACAGGAGCGCGGCGTGGGCGCCGACGACGTCCGCGCGCTTCGCGTCGCCGGGCCGTACGCCGCGGACGAGTTGTGGGAGCAGGCCGAGCTCGCGACGGAACATGATGTGCACCATGTACATGTCGCGGACGTCGGCCATCGCTTCCTGGTGGGTCTGGTTCACGGTTCCCTTTCCACGGACTCGGTGGGTCGAACACGACGATCATTCGCGCCGCCACTTGGAACCCACTTGGAAGGAGGGAGTCAGTCGGCCAGCGCCGCCGTCGCCTGGGCCAGCCAGTGCGGCGACTCCCACCGGCGCGCCAGCGCCGCCGCCAGCCGGAAGTGTTCCGCGGCCTCCTCGGTACGACCTGTCAGGCGGAACAGCTCCCCGAGCGTCAGCGCGACCGGTCGTACCACGGCCGCCGTGGTGGAGAGCCCGGCCAGTTGATCACGGAACGGGAGCAGCGCGTCGATCACCGGCTGCGCCAGGTCCCGCCGACCCAGGGCCACGATGACCATCGCCCGTACGCTCAGCAGGGACGACTGGAAGTAGTCGGGGCGGTAGGTGTGCCGGCCGATCGGCATGGCCCGTGCCTCGTCCACCCGGCCGCTCTCGATCAGCGCCAACGCCAGCAGGTCGTCCACGATCGGCCCCAACGACGGCCGCATCCTGCGGGTCGCCTCCACGTGCTCGCCGAAACGGCCCTGGCTCATCAGCAGGGTCGCCACGGCAAGGTAGTGGAAGGCCTCCGCGTGCAGCGATCCCTGCCGCCGCATCTGCTCGGCGACCTCGTCGTAGTGCTTCCGCGCGGTCACGAAGTCACCGGCGACGTGTGCGAGCACGGCCAGGGAACACAGGTGGAGAACCTGCGCCTCCTTGAGCTGGTACGTCTCGGCCAGCTGCCCCTGCCGCGTGACGCTGGCCCGGAGCTGCTCCGGGTCGTTGAGCGCGGCGGCGCAGTGACCGACCACCTGCTCGGCGACCCAGCGCCAGGTCACCAGGCCGTGCTCGTCGGCGAGGTCCCGCAGCTCCCGGGCCAGCTCCAGGCGCTGCGGGGCCTCCAACTCGTAGTTCAGGGTGCGGGCGCGGGCGGCCAGCGCGAGGGCGCGCAGCTCGGGGTCATCCAGCCGCCGGGAGACCGCCACGGCCTCCCTCCCGGCCGCCACGCCGCGTGGGTCCGCTTCCCCGTCCAGCTCGGTGGCGAGCGCGTCGAGCAGCCGGCACCGGGTGACCGGGTCCAAGTGGTCGGCGCGCAACAGCCGCGTGAGCAGCTCGACAGCGGTGGGGTCCACGGCGCCGTACTCGTGGCGCAGCCAGGGGCTCGGCACGGTCCACGCGGTGAAGGCCGCGATGAGCAGCTCGTCGCGGCCGGCCGCGATGGCGATGTCGACGGCCCGCGTCCGCGTCCGCTGGGCGGCGGCCACCGCGCCGGCCCGGGCCTGGGCGCGCAGCAGCCGGCCCAGCAGGTCGACCCGGAGCGCGTCCCGGTCCCCGGGCACCGACGCGGCCGCGTCGACGGCGTTTGCGAGCAGTTCGATGGCGGCGTCGTACGCGTACCGACGCTCGGCCAGCTCGGCGGCGCGGACGGCGTACTCGACGGCGAGGGGCGCGGTGTCGGTCGACGCGGCGCGCGAGTAGTGGTACGCCAGGGCCGGATAGTCGTCCGGGTCGAGTCGGCGGGTGACGGCGGCGATCCGGGCGTGCAGGCGGGTACGGCGTAGCTGCGGCAGGTCGCGGTAGATGGTGTCGCAGACCAGACCGTGGACGAAGCGGACCCGTCCCGGCGCCGGCTCGGTGAGCAGACCGGCGCTCAGTCCGGCTTCCAGCCCGCCCAGGACGGTGCCCTCGTCGGCGCCGGAGGCGTCGACGAGGGTCCGCACGTCCGCCTCCCGGCCCACGGTCGCGGTGAGGCGCAGCACCGACACCGCCGCCGACGGCAGGTGGGCGAGTCGTCGACGCAGCACGTCGCGGACGCCCTCGGGCACGTCGGAGGTGGCGACGAGGGTGCCCTCGGCGGCGAGCAACCGGGCCGACTCGCGGACGTAGAAGGGGTTGCCGCCGGTGCGTTCGGCCAGCGCGGCGACGGTGTCCGGATCGACGCTGGTCCGGGCCAGCGCGCCGAGCAGCCGTTCGACCTCGGGCGTCGTCAGACCGCCCAACGCGATCCGCTGCGGCGACCGGCGGGCCAGGACGGCCATGGTGTCGGCGAGCCGTTCGGCGTTGTCGGCGGGCCGTAACGCCGCGACGAACAGCACCGCGCCCGCCGTCGTCTCGGCCACGCTGGTCAACAACAGCAGCGTCTCGGCGTCCGCGGCGTGCAGGTCGTCGAGTACGACGGCGACCGGTCGGCCGGCGGCCGCGGCGTCCAACCAGGCGGCCACGGCGCGATGCAGCCGGAACCGGCCGGCGGTGACGTCCCCACCGACCTCCCCGTCGCCCTCGTCGAGCAGCGGTGCGAGCGCCGGGGCGAGAGCACCGGGCGGCGCCTGGAGCGCGAGGCGCCGTAGCGCCTCGACCCACGCCCAGGCCGGCGGGGCGCCCTCGGCCTCGGGGCAGCGACCGAGGGCGACCAGCCAGCCGGTGGCGTTCAGGTCCTCGACGAACCGGCTGAGCAGACGCGTCTTGCCGGCGCCCGCCTCCCCGCTGACCAGCGCGACACGCGGGCCACCTACCCGCGCCTCGGCGGCTGCCTGTCCGAGGGCCGCCAACTCGGCCTCCCGGCCGACGAACGTCTCCTCCGGCCGCTCGGCCCCGGCGGCCGTCGTCGCGGCGGCCGGCGGGAGCAGGTCCAGACGTTGGCCCAGGATCGCGGCCTCGACCTCGACCAGCGCCGGGCCGGGGTCCAGGCCGAGCTGGTCCACCAGGGTCGCCCTGGCCCGCCGCAGCGCGGCGAGCGCGTCGCCCTGCCGGCCGGTACGCCACAACGCCAGGGCCAGCAGCCGCCACGCCTCCTCCCGCAGTGGCGCCTGGCGGGTCAGCAGCTCCGCCTCCGGCACCGCCTCGGCGGGGTCGCCGCCGCGCATGGTCACGTCGACCAGCAGCTCCCGGGCGACCAGTCGCAGCTCCTCCAGGCGCAGCACCTCCGGCTGCGCCCACGGCTCACCGACGAATTCGGCGTACGCCGGGCCGCGCCACAGGTCGAGTCCGGCGCGGAGCAGCTGACGGGCCCGCTCCGGGTCGGTCGAGCTGACCGCGCGAGCCTCGGCCAGCAGCGACTCGAATCGGCTGGCGTCGACGGCGTCGGCCGGCACCCGCAGGGCGTACCCGGGTGGCACGGTGACCAGGACCCGCGCCGGCGCCCGGCGCTCGCGGGTCGGCTCGACCACGCGGCGCAGGTGCGAGACGTACGCCTGCAGCGAGACGATCGCCCGTGGTGGGGCGTCCCCCCGCCACAGCAACTCGATCATCCGGCCGACGGAGACGACCTCGCCGCGGGCCGCCAGCAGCAGCGCGAGCACGGCGCGTTGACGGGGGCCGCCGAGGTCGGTCGGTCCGCCGGTGTCGACCTCGACCTCGAGCGGTCCGAGCACCCGTAGCAGCATGACTGGGCCAATCCTAGTCAACGGCGTCGGGCGATCCGCCCGTGCACGGTCACGCCCGGGTCGCCGCGGTCAGGCCGCGGCGGCCAGGTCGCCCGGCGCAGGCGTCACCGGTAATCGGAATCCGGTCCGGGCGCGGCCGGGGCGAAGCGCCGTCCGGGCGCGGCCGACGGGCGTCGGGGCGCTCGTTCCCACCGGCGCAACGTCGTCCCCGGTGACCGCGCGTAGTCGGCGGCGGACCGGCGCATGGTCGGCCGGCCGCGTCGGCGCGGCGGGCGTGGGGGCCTCCGGGGCGGTGGGAAGCGGTCGGAGAATCGGCGCGCGGTCGGGCGTCGGTCCCGCCGCGTTGGCCTCTCGCCGCTGCTGACCGGTGGGCGGCAGCGCCGCGAGGCCGCCGACGGTGTCGGATGCCGGATTCTCGGCGGCCCGCCGGGTGAGCACGGCGCGCAGGGCGTGGGGAAGACGCTCGGCGGCGACCTGACGCAACGCCGGCGCGACGAACGCGTACCCGCGGACGCGGTCGTCGCGCAGCAGTCCGGCGGAGACGAGGGCGCGCAGCAGGGGAGCGGACCTCCCCGGCCGCCACCCCAGCGCCTGGTCGACGGCCGGGCCGGAGAGCAGGCCCGTGAGGGTGCCGGCGGCCATCAGCACCGCCCGGCCTTCACCGCCGAGCCGGTCCAGCTCGGCGCCGGTGCTGCGACGTACCGGTTCGGGCAGCGTCGTCGGGTCCGCTCCCGCCGCGATCGAGGTGACGTATGCGACGGCGTGCCCGGGCCGGCCGCCGACCAGCGGCAGCAGCCGGTCGACCAGGGCCACCGGCTGCCCGGCGCGGGTCAGCAGGTGCCGCAGGAGGCGGCCGGACTGGACGGCGGCCAACGGTCGGATCGGCACCCGCCGGGCGGGACCCGGCCGGGTGTCGGCCCACTGCGGCTGGTGCACGGTGAGCACGGCCAGCGGCACGCCCCGCACCGTGGCCGCGGTGAACAGGTCGTGCAGGAAGCGACTCACGGCCGGCGCGGCGCGGTCCACATCGTCCACGGCCACGACCAGCGGCCGATGGGCGGCCAGCCGCAGGAGGGCGTCGCGGCAGATCGCCGCCGCGGCGAGCGCCTCGACCGAGGCGTCCGGGGTGGTCAGCAGCCGGTGCAGCGCCGGCACCGCCGCCGCGACGCGGTCGGGCGGGTACAGCGGCGTCAGGGCGTCGGTCAGGCGTTCGCGGACCGCCGCCGGGCCGTCGCCGGGGCGGGTGCCGGCCAGGACGCGGACCAGCTCGGCGACCGGCGCGAGCACCTGATCGGGGTACGGCGGGCAGCCCACCACGCACCAGCGCACCGGCAGCCCGTCCACCGTGTGCAGCGTCCGGCTCAGCTCGTGCAGCAACCGGCTACGGCCGCTGCCGCTCGGGCCGACGAGGGAGATCCAGCGCGGTTCGCGTGTCCGCAGGGCCTCGCTCACCTGCTCGCCGATGCCGGCCAGTTCGCGGCGACGCCCGATGAGCGGGCCGTCGTGCCGGTCGGCGCCGGGACGGGCGGGACCGCTGGCGTGCCACACGGGCATCGGCGCCAACCGGCCGGCCACCGGCATCGGCGCGAGTTGACGCTGGGCGATGAGGCCGGCGGTGGCCCGCGCGGTGACCGCGCACAACGCGACACCGCCGGGTGCCGCGTACCCCTGTAGGCGGGCCGCGGTGGTGATCACCGCGCCGCTGGCCACGCCGTGACCACCGCTGACCGCGTCGCCCAGGTCGACCACCACCTCGCCGGTGGCGATCCCGACGCGCACCCGCAGGGTGATCTCGCCGAGGATGGGACGGCGGTCCAGCGCGGCCTGGATCTCCAGCCCGGCCCGCACCGCCCGGTACGCGTCGAAGCCGTCGGAGTGCCGTGCCCCGAACAGCGCCATCACCGCGTCGCCGACGTACTTCTCCACCACGCCCTGCCAGCGGCGCAGCACCCCGGCGACCCGTTCGAAGTAGGCCCGTTGCAGGGCGCGGACGTCCTCGGGGTCGAGCTGGTCGACGAGCGCGGTGGAGCCGACGATGTCGACGAAGAGGACGCTGACCGTCCGGCGTTCCTCGGGCACCGGCCAGTGTGGGCGGTCGGTCCGCTGTGTGTCGGCGACGATGGTGATCATGGGTGGCGCACCCGACCTTCCCGGGTGATGGGCTGACGACCCTCGGAGATTGGCATCCCTGGGCCGACAGGGGATCGGCAGAACGACGTATGTCGGCCGCCCGCAACCTTTAGTCGCAATGTCGACGCGAGGAGTACCACAAGCGGCAGATGGCCGTAGAACGGTCGGGGGGCCTGTGATTAGGCTGCGTGCCATGGCCAGCGATGTGGACACCGCACCGCTCGTGGGCCGGGCCGAGCTGGTACAGACGGTTCGGTCGGCGCTTCTCGGTGACGTGGCACAGGGACAGACGGCCGCCGTCTTCCTTACCGGCGAGAGCGGTGTGGGCAAGACCCGGATCCTCGGCGAGGTCGGCGTCCGACTGCGTGCGGCGGGCGCGTTGGTGTTGACCGGCAGTTGCCTGGACATCGGCGACGCCTCCCCACTGCACCCGTTGCTCCAGGCGCTGCGGCGTTTCGACGCCGACCTGACCGCCGCGCAGGCGCGCACCTCCTCGGCCGTACGTGGGCTGTTGCAGGTGTTCGCCGACGAGACCGGCGGCCCGGACGGCGCGGGCACCCTGTTGGAACGCGTCTCCCGGGGTCTGCACCTGATCGCCGAGGGACGACCGCTGGTGCTGATCCTCGACGACCTGCAGTGGGTCGACCGCAGCACCCGGCAGCTCCTGCTGTACCTGTTGGCGGGTCTGGGCGACCTGCAACTCTCGGTGCTGGCGGCGGTACGCGCCGAATCGTTGCAGGGCGCGCATCCGCTGCGCCGCGTGCTGACCGAGCTGCGCCGGCTACGGACGGTACGGGTGCTCGACCTGTCTCCGCTGGACCGCGCCGACACCGAACAGCTCGCCGCCGCGGTGGTGGGCCGGCCGCTTGCCGTCGAGGCGGCCGAGCAGGTCTGGCAGCGCAGCGGCGGCAACCCGTTCGTCATCGAGGAGCTGGCCCGCGACCTGCGGGACGGGCGGGACGGGCTGTCCGAGACGCTGCGCGAGATCTTCCTCGACCGGGTCGACGCGTTGCCGCAGCACGCGCACGCCGTGGTGCATGCCGTGGCGGCCGGCGTCGAGCCCGTGCAGCACTGGTTGTTGGCCGAGGTGCTGCACCTGCCCGACGGCGAGTTGATCGAGGCCGCGCGGGCCGCGGTCGCGCACCGGTTGCTGGTCAGCGCCGACGACGGCTACCGGCTGCGGCACCGACTCGTCGCCGAGGTGCTGGCGCACGAGCTGCTGCCCGCCGAACGCTCCGGGCTGCACCGCCGCTACGCCGAGGCGCTCACCGCGGCGCCGGGCGAGCTGCGGCAGGCCCGGTTGGCGCATCACTGGCGGCTGGCCGGCGAGCCGGCCCGGGCGTTGCCGGCCGCGGTGGGCGCCGCGCAGGAGGCCGAGCGGCTGCACGGTTACGCCGAGGCGCACCGCCACTGGACGGTCGCGTTGCAGTTGGCCGGCGACTCCGGCTCGCCAGAGGTGGACCGGGTCGAGCTGCTCGGTAACGCGGCCGAGGCGGCCCACCACTGCGGTGAGCACGCCCGCGCCTTGGCGTTGCTGGAGGAGTTGGTCGCGGTACGGGGTGGCGCGCCGAGCTGCGCGCTGCACATCCGCCGGGCGCGATACCTCGCCGCCGCGGGCCGCTCCGCCCTCGCCGAGAAGGAGTACGAGCGGGCCCTCGACGCGTCGGACTGCTCGCCACGGGAACGGGCGACCGCCGCCGCGCGGCTCGCCGAACTGCTGCTGCACCTGGGCCGGTACGCCGACGCGGGCCGGCGCGCGCGGGAGGCGCTGGCGTTGGCCGCCGAGGTGGAGGGGTCCACCACCGAGGTGGTGCTCGCCAGCTCGGCGCTCGGCTTCAGCGACGCGTACCTGGAGGACCCGGAGGCCGGGCTGGCCGTCGTGCGTCAGGCCCTGGAGACCGCCGAGCGCTCCGGCCAGCCGGAGGACGTGGCCTGCGCGTACCTGCACCTGGCGGAGCTGTTGACCGGGCCGCTGAACATCCTCGAAGAGGGTGTCGTGGTGGCCCGCCGGGGCGCCGAGCGGGTGGCCGAGCTGGGCCTCGGGCGTACCTATGAGACCCGCCTGTTGGCCATCGCCACCAACGGGCTGTTCCGGGTGGGGCAGTGGGCCGAGGCGGAGAAGGTGGTGGCCGCCGCGCTGCGGCACCGACCGTCCGGGGCGGACGCCGTCGAGCTGCTGCTGGCCCGGTGCCGGCTGTCGGTGGGCTACGGCGACATCGCGGCCGCCGACCGGGACCTCGACGCGGTGGCGACGGTGCTGGCCGGGGGCGGCGCCCGACATGTCATCCCGCTGCTCACGCTGCGCGCCGGGCTGTCGATGTGGGAGGGCCGGCACGATGTGGCTCGCCAGGCGGTGCAGCGCGGCCTCACCGAGAGTCGCTCGGACGACGTGACGATCCTGTCCGCGCTGGTCTGGCACGGGTTGCGCGCCGAGGCGGAGGCGCACGCCAGCCGTACCGTCGACGTGGACCCGACGGCGGTACGCCGGCTGCGGGACGTGGCCGAGCGGGTGGCGCGCAAGAGCGCCGCCGCGGCCCGACCGGTGCGGTCGGTGGTGGACGGCTTCCTGGCGCTGTGCGCCGCCGAGGTGAGCCGCCTCGACGGCAGCGACCCGGAGCTGTGGGCCACCTCGGTCGCCGAGTGGGACCGGCGTAACCACCCCTACCCGGCGGCGTACTCGCGGCTGCGCCAGGCTGAGGCCCTGTTGGCCCGACGGAGCCGCGTGGCCACCGCGGGCAAGTTGCTCCGGGAGGCGTACGGGGTGGCCCAGGCGTTGGGCGCCGTGCCACTGACCTCGGAGATCCGGGAGCTGGCCGGGCGGGCCCGGGTGTCCCTTCAGGAGCGGGACAGCGCCGACGGCGCCGGCTCGGTCGAGCCGGCCGACGACGAGTTGGCGACTCTCACCGCGCGGGAGCGGGAGGTTCTCGCGCTCGTCGCCGAGGGGTTGACCAACCGGGAGATCGGGCAGCGGCTGTTCATCAGCGAGCGGACCATCGGCGTGCACGTGTCGCATATCTTCGACAAACTGCAGGTCCGCACCCGCGTGCAGGCCAGCGCGATCCACCTGCGTAGCGCGCGCGGTTGACCAACCCACTACGTATCCCCGGCGCGCGTGTGCGCCGGGGATACGTCGTTCTACTGATCCCGGCGGCGGTTGCCGGCTGAGAGGCTGTGCCCCGTCGACGGCGTCGCGTAGGCGCAACGACCATCATGGAGGAGAGATGACCGAACCGGTCTGGGGGCCCGTGCACCGGGACATCGTCGACCTGCTCGCCGATCACCCGGCGGACGTGCCGGCGGTGGTCGACCATCTCACGAAGCTCCAGGACCTGCTGGTGCGGTTGCCTCCGTTGGAGGCGAGCTGCCCGCTCGCCGACTTCAACAGGTTGTACCTGACGATCACCAGCAGTGTGCTGGACGGCCTGTACGACGACCGTTTCGTCGACCCGGTCTTCCTCTCCCGCCTGGACGTCGAGTTCGCGGCCCGCTACTTCGACGCTCTGCGGCTCTGGACCGACTCCAGCCCGGGCACGCCGAAGGCGTGGTCGTGTCTGTTCTCGCGGATGCGGGGGCCCGACGCCCGCCCGTTGCCGTCGGCGGCGGCCGGTGTGAACGCGCACATCAACTTCGACCTGCCGTTCGCGTTGGTGACGACGTTCGACCACCTCGAGTCGGAGCCGGTCGACGGCACCGACCAGCACCACGACTACCTCGAGATCAACAACATCTTCGCCGACAAGATCCCCGGTCTGCGCCGGGGCTACCTGGAGCGGTGGCAGCTGCTCATTGACATGCTCAACGGCGACATCGACGACTGGTACCAGGGGGAACTGGTCGAGTACACCCGCGATGTCGCGTGGCGCAACGCGCAGAAGATCTGGCGGTGCCGGCACGATCCGGACGCCCGAGAGTGCGAGCGTCTGCGGCTGGACGACAACGCCGCTGCGCTTGGACGGTTGCTGCTCTCGCCCCTCGGGGCGTTCCTGCAGTAGCCGGGACGGGGGGTCCCCGCGCTCCGCCCGTGGGGGCGGCGGAGCGCGGGGGCGCAACCACCCGCCCGCTCCACCTACCCGCGCGGTCCGCCGGCACCCGTCGGCGGCGACCGGGTAGTCGGCCGGTCGGCCCGGGGGGTGTCGACCGTCTGCCGTCGTCGGCCGGCCCGGGGGGTGCCGGCCGGCGACGGGGGAGCGGCGGGTGCGGGGCGGGTGCGGCGAATCCGGGGGTGTCGACCGATGAGTTCCGGGTACGCCCGCGCCATGACCGTCCTGGACCGGCGTCGTCCCGCTGCCCGACCTCGTCCCGCGCGGCCCGGTCCGCTGCGTCCGGGCGGCCCGGTCTCGCGGCCGGCTGCCCGGCCGGGTGCCCGATGACCGACGTGCCGACCCGGCTTCCGTTCCGCTTCGACGCGGCGTTCCGTCCGGCACTGGCGCTGGTGGGGGTCCGCCCGGCGACGGCCTGGGTCGCCGTCGACGACCGGGACCTGGAGATCCGGTACGGGCCGTGGCGGCTGCGGACCGGCCGGGACAACGTGCTCGGCGCCGAGGTCGGCGGGCCGTACCGGTGGTGGCGGGTGATCGGCCCGCGCCTGTCGCTGGCCGACGGCGGCGTGAGTTTCGGCAGCAGCGCGCGGGCAGGGGTCTGCGTGCGCTTCGGCGTACCGGTGCCGGCCCTGTCGCCCGCGGGCTGGCCCCGGCACCCGGCGGCCACGGTCACCGTCGCCGACCCGGCTGCCCTGGCTCGGCTGCTCGGCGGACCGGACCTGCCCTGAGCAGCCCACCTACCTGTCCCGTTCGGCCGCTCGGGCCGTGGGCTGGCACCTACGGTCGGATCAGGACCTGCGAGGGTGGGACGGGCGATGGCTGACGAGCACCGGGCGAGACCGCGACGCTGGGGCGGACGACGCCACACGCCGACCGGGCCGGACCCGGCCCTGCGCGCGGCCCGCGACCCGGCCCGGCCGCACCCGGGCGGTCGGCCGGGTGTCGTGGTGCCGGAGCGGGTGGACAGCCCGGCCCGCTCGACGACGCCGGCCAGCCCGCTGCGGCGGTGGCTCTTCGAGCACCAGGTGCAGCCGCCGGGCCCGGAGACGAGCGAGGGGCAGAACCGCCGGCACGCCTGGTGGCAGGTGATGTGCCTGACCGGCGTGGACTACTTCTCCACCCTGTCGTACCTGCCGGGCATCGCGGCGGTGGCCGCTGGCGCGCTGTCTCCGCTGGCGACCCTGCTGATCGTCGCGCTGACCCTGTTCGGCATGTTGCCCATGTACCGGCGGGTCGCCCAGGAGAGTCCGCACGGGCAGGGTTCGGTGGCGATGCTGGAGCGGCTGCTGCCGTTCTGGCGGGGCAAGATCTTCGTGCTCGTGTTGCTCGGGTTCGTGGCCACCTCGTGGATCATCACGATCACCCTGTCCTCGGCCGACGCCACCGTGCACCTGCTGGAGAACCCGTTCCTGCCGGACGCCCTGCACGGCCCGGCGGTGCCGGTGCTGCTCACCGTGGCGCTGCTGCTCGTCCTCGGCGGGGTGTTCCTGCTCGGCTTCCGTGAGGCGGTGGTGGTCGCCATCCCGTTGGTGGCCGTGTTCCTCGTGCTCAACGCGGTGATCGTGGTGGTCGCGGTGGCCCGGATCGCCCGCGATCCCACCATCGTGTCGAACTGGACGGCGGCGCTGACGGCGAGCGGCGGCGGACCCGCCGACGTGCTGCTCACCGCCGTGTTGGCCTTTCCGCTGCTGGTGCTGGGCCTGTCCGGCTTCGAGACCGGAGTCAGCATGATGCCCCTGGTGGCGGCCGACGGACCGGACCGGCAGGCCCGGCTCGCCGCCCGGATCCGGAACACCCGGCGGTTGCTCACCACCGCCGCGCTGATCATGTCGGTGTACCTCATCTCGACGACGTTCGTGACCACCGCGCTCGTCCCGGCCGCCGAGTTCCGGCCGGGTGGGGCGGCGAACGGACGGGCGCTGGCGTATCTGGCGCACACGTACCTCGGTGAGGGGTTCGGCACCGTCTACGACCTGAGCAGCGTGCTCATCCTCTGGTTCGCGGGCGCGTCGGCGATGGCCGGGCTGATCAACATCGTGCCCCGCTACCTGCCCTCGTACGGCATGGCCCCGGAGTGGGCTCGTGCCGTACGTCCGGTGGTGATCGTCTACACCGTCGTCAGCGTCGCCATCACGGTCGCCTTCCGCGCCGACGTCAACGCCCAGGCCGGCGCGTACGCCACCGGCATCCTGGCGATGATGGTGTCCGGCGCGGTGGCGGTGGCCATCTCCGCGGTCCGGAGCCGTCAGCGCGGCGGCGCCATCGGCTTCACCGTGCTGACGCTGGTGCTGCTGTACGCCCTGGTCGAGAACGTCATCGAGAAGCCGGACGGGATCACCATCTCGGCGCTGTTCATCCTCGGCATCATCGCGGTGTCCCTGGTCTCCCGGGTCACCCGGACCACCGAGCTGCGCGCCGAACGGATCGAGTTCGACGAGGCGGCCCGACGGTTCATCACCGAGTCGCTCGCCCACGACGGTCAGTTGCACCTGATCGCGAACAAGCGCCAGGGCGGGTCCCTGAAGGAGTACACCCTCAAGGAGCGGGCGCAGCGCGGCATGAACCCGGTGCCCGGCGCGTCCGACGTGCTGTTCCTGGAGATCGACGTGGTGGACCCGTCGGGATTCAGCCAGGTGCTGCGGGTGCACGGGGTGGAGGTGGGCGGCTTCCGGGTGCTGCGGGCCAGCAGCGCGGCCGCGCCGAACGCGATCGCCGCGATCCTGCTGGCGCTGCGCGACGCGACCGGGGTACGCCCCCACGCGCACTTCGAGTGGTCCGAGGGCAGCCCGATCGCGCACCTGCTGCGGTACCTGATCCTCGGCCGAGGGGACACCCCGCCGGTGGTGCGGGAGATCATCCGCCGCACCGAGCCGGACCCGCTGCGCCGCCCCGGCATCCACGTCGGCGGCTGAGGACACGCGCCGTCTGGTACCGAAAAAGATGAATGGCAGCACTATTCACGTTCACACCTCACTGTCCGGATTGCGGTCATATCGTGACCTCTGGTGGTCGGCGGCACGTCCGGCCCCCCGCGCCCGAATGGGACGCGGTCACGGCACGTACGCAGGAAGGCAGGAACCGGATGTCCACGTACCGACCAGGAGATCGCCCAGCTCGACCTCGACGGCGGTCCCGATGGTTCTTAGCCGGCGGGCTCCTGGCGGGGAGCCTGGTGGTGGGCGCGGCCGGGGTGGCCGGCGTCGCCGCCGCCGCCGACCGTGACCTCTCCCTCGGCGTCCTGGGCCGGTTGACCGCCGCCGACCGCGACGACGACCGACGCTCCGGCGACGGGTCCACCCCCGAGCGCGGCGGGGACGACGCCGAGCGGGCCCGGCCGCAGACGCCGGGTACCGGCAAGCATGGCGTGGTCGAGGTGCCCTGCGACGCGGCGAAGCTGGTGGCCGCGTTGGTGGCGGCCAACGCGGAGGGCGGCGCCGAGCTGCGGCTCGCGCCCCGGTGCCGGTACACGCTGACCGAGGCGTTCCACGAGACCGACCAGTACGACGGCGGCATCCGCGACGCCCGGGAGCAGGCCGACGCGGCGGAGACCCCCGGGGACGCCGACGCCCCGCCGCACAACCCGGCCGACGACACGGCCGGCCTGCCGGTGATCTACCAGCCCATCACCATCGACGGCGCCGGCGCGACGATCGCGCGCGACGCCCAGGCCGAGGCGTTCCGGTTCTTCACCGTCCGCGACGGCGGCGAGCTGACCCTGCGCGACGTCGAGCTGCACAACGGCCGCTCGGCCATCGAGGGCGGAAGCGTGCACGTCGTGCACGGCGCGACGGCCGTGGTGGAACGGGTCACCGTCACCCAGAGCACATCGCTGTCGCCCGAGGGCGGCGGCGGTGGGATCTTCAACGACGGCAACATGGTGGTCACCGACTCCACCTTCATCGGCAACAGCGCCTCCGGCGCCGCGGGCAAGGGCGGGGGCCTGCTCAACGGCGGCGTGTTGACGCTCAAGCGCTCGGAGTTCCACCACAACAGCGCCAACGGCTACGGCGGCGGGCTCGGCAACTACCGGGGCGCGGCCGACGTGGAGAGCACCAGCTTCGCGCAGAACAGCGCCGGGCAGGGCGGCGGCCTGGCCAGCTTCTCGGCCCGGACGAAGGTGTACGACACCGAGTTGCTGAACAACACCGCACAGGTCGGCGGCGGCGCTGCCAACTCCGACGCGGTGCTGGTGATGCGCAAGATGACCATCCGCGGCAACACCTCCACCGTCAACGGCGGCGGCATCTCGACCGTCAAGGGGCTGCTGCCCCTCGACGACAGCGTGGTGGCCGGCAACACCACGCACGGCATCGGGGCCGGCATCTACACCGAGAAGTCCAACCTGCTCGTGCGCGGCAGCGACGTGACCGGCAACGAGGCGGTCGGCGCGACGTCCAGGGGTGGCGGCATCTACGCCACCGCGGGCGCGGTGGCGCTCTACACGAGCAAGGTCACCCACAACGCGGCCACGGTGAAGCCGGGCGGCATCTTCGCCGAGCACGCCCAGGTCAAGATCGACGACGAGAGCGTGGTCGTCGAGAACGAGCCGACCAACTGCGAGGGCAGCGCCGTACCGATCGCGCACTGCTTCCGCTGAGTTCGACCCGTCCTTAATCCTGAGCGCAGACGCCCGCCCGGACAGCCGTCCGGGCGGGCGTGCTCGTGCTCGTGCGCGGCCGGTCAGCTCGGCGCGCGCAGCCGCCCGGACAGGTCGGTGGCGAAGAAGTCGAGGAAGCCGTCGGGGTCCGGACCGGCGTTCTGCAGCACGATGTGGTCGAATCCGGCGTCGACGTACGACCGGACCTTCGCCACGTGCGCCTCGGGGTCGGGGCCGACGGCGAACAGCGCCCGGACGTGCTTCTCCTCGACGTGCGCGCTCGCCGCGTCGAAGTTCACCGGGTTCGGCAGCTCGCTCATCACCTTCCAGCCGGTGACCATCCACCGGCTGGTCTGCAACACCGCCCGCACTGCCTGCTGCTCGTCGGTGGCCCAGGCCAGCGGCGCCTCGGCGTAGCGGGGGCCCGATCCGCCGGCGCGCCGGTAGTGCTCGACGACCGAGGCGTCCGGATCGGTGGCGAACAGTCCGTCGCCCAGTTCGGCGGCGAGCCGGGCCGACGCCTCCCCGCTGGCCGCGACGGCGATCACGGGCGGGGTGTCCGGCAGGTCGAAGACCCGGGCGTCCTCCAGGCGCAGGTGCCGCCCCTCGTACGACCGGTAGCCGCCCTGCCAGAGCAGTCGGATGATCTCCAGCGCCTCGCGCAGCCGTTCGTGCCGTCCCCGTACGCTGGGGAAGCCCTGCCCCACCACGTGCTCGTTGAGCCGCTCACCGGCCCCGACGCCGAGGGTGAACCGTCCGTCGGAGATCAGCCCCATGGTGGCTGCCGCCTGCGCGATGATCGCCGGGTGGTAGCGCACCGTCGGGCAGGTCACCCCGGTGGCGAGGCGCAGCGTGGTGGTGCGCGCCGCAATCGCGCCCAGCACGCTCCACGTGAAGGACGAGTGGCCCTGCGCCTCCAGCCAGGGGTGGTAGTGGTCGCTCATCTCGACGAAGTCGAAACCGGCCTGCTCGGCCCGGACGGCCTGCCGGATGATCTCCTGCGGCCCGAAACCCTCCGAGGCCAGCTTGTAGCCGATCTGCATTGGCGCGCCCCCGCTCCGTCCCGGCCCTGACGGCAGTCGGTTCCCGACCGCAAGACCGACAAACCAGCGCCATGGGCCCGCCCGTCGTTTTCACACACCGGAAACATTCCAGGCAGTTGATCTAGGCCCGTCACCTGGGTCGGGTCCGCAGGCTGAGGGTTTTCCGGGCAGCCACTTCAGCTGTCTTCCGGGCTCCCGGCTCGTGGGAGGCGGTCGGTGCCGACGGTGGGTGCTCGTCGTTCTCGGCGGTGATGCGGGCGTCGCGGGGCTGGGGGCCCTACCTGGACGCCGGGGTCGTACATCGACTCTCGGGCTTCCCGCTGCGGCGGGGTGGATCTTTTGCCGGTGCCGGATCCGGCCCGGTGCCCACGTCGGTGAGTGGGTGGAAGGTCAAGATCGGTCACGTCTTTGTTGCCGGCCGGGGTCATATGATGAATTTTTGCCCATCTGTAGATCTGAATACATCGATGTAACCCGATCGCTGACTGTTAGTAGCCTGCTGCGGACCGTCCGGTCGAATGTCTCGAGGGGAGAACCAGGCGTGCAGAAGAAGAAGTTGTTCATCAGCGGCGCAGCGGCACTATCGGTCAGCGGTCTTCTGCTGATCGTTCCTCTGAGCGGGGCGAACGCGGCTGACACCAGTCCCGCCGCGAGCAAGAAGCCGTCCGGGATGACCGCACTGTCGCAAACGACAGGGACTCCCGTAACAGTGGTGGCGGGCGCGAACAATATCTCCTTCGCCACCTGCCCCGCTGGCACGATCGTCACCGGAGGAGGCGGACAGACATCCGCGTTCGACATCTTCCTCACTGACTCGTTCGCGTCGGGCAACGGCTGGGCGGTACGAGGCTCCAACCGGGGAACCACGGCTCAAACCCTTACGGCCGTCGTCACCTGTCTCGGGTAGGCCAGTTCGCAGATGGGCCCGTTACCCCCGGCGTCGGGGGTAACGGGCCCGCGGTCGTCCCGGGCGTTGACAAAGCCCTCCATGGGACGTCGACGGCCGAGCAGGGAGGGGTGGTGTCCTAGGACGGTTTAGGGGGTGTGGGGGGTGGCACCGAGGCGGCCTCTAGTGGAGACGAAGTGGTAACTCATGACGGCGAACGCCGGGTCGCGGACCAGTCGACGGAAGGCGGTGAGCTGCTGCGGTGACAGGCCGGCCGCCAGCAGGTCCGGCTCCAACTGGCGGGAGTTCGTCTCGTAGAGCGACGTGCCGGTCGACCCGCCGGCCCAGCTCTGCGAATGGGTGACGGTGTCGACGTCGGCCAGGCCGGCGAGGGTCATCTCGGTGTGCACGTCCTGCGCCCACCCCAGGTCGGCGCCGTGGTCCTGGAGCACCCCCATCATGGTGTCCATCACCTGCGCGAACAGCTTCGCCGCGTCGTCGCTCGGCGCGGTCAGCACCCGTACCGGCGTGGTGCAGTCGAACTCCTCCACGACCAGCCAGCCGCCGGGGGCCAGCGCTCCGGCGAGGGTACGCAGGACCCGCCGGCGCTCGGGTAGGTGCAGCAGCACCAGCCGGGCGTGGACCAGGTCGAACGCGTCCCCGGGCGGGGGATCGGCGCGGACGTCGTGCCGGCGTACGCGCAGGTTGCCGTCGGCCACGAGGTGCGTGGGGTCGATGTCGGTGGCGAGCACGCTGCCGTCCCCGCCGACCACACGGGCGATCCGCCGGGCCATCGAGCCGCCCCCGGCACCGACCTCCCAGCAGGTCGACCCGAGGCGCAGGACCGGACGGGCCAGGCGGCGCATCGTGATCGGGTCCAGGAAGGACTCCAGCGCCCGCATCTGCGGTACCGCGTCCGGTGCGCCGTTGTCGAAGGTGTACGTCCCGTCGCTGGTCGGGGTCGCCATACGTCGTCCGCCTCTCCGAGTGGGTGACTGCGGGGTGTCGGCCCCGCACGCGGGGGCCGGCTGACTACGGGGTGTCGGCCCAGAGCCGTGGGCTCGCTCCGGTGCCCGGCGGTGTGCGGGTGGCGGTGATGCCGACCATCGCCTCCAGGCGGCCCGGGTCGCTGCGCGCCTCGGTGGTCGGCCGGTCATAGACCACCCGGCCGTACTCCAGCACCGCCACCCGGTCGGCGATCTCGATCGCGTGGCGGAGTTGCTGCTCGACGAGCAGCACGGTCAACCCGTTCGCGGCGAGGTGACCGACGAGGTCGCGGACCCGCGCGGCCAGGTCGGGCGCGAGCCCCTCACAGGGCTCGTCGAGCAGCAGCACCCGTGGCTGGCCGAGCAGCGCGCGGGCGATGGCCAGCATCTGCTGCTCGCCGCCGGAGAGTTCGCAGCCGCGGTGTCGCAGCCGTACCGCCAGGCGCGGCAGCAGCTCGAGGATCCGGGCCACCGTCCAACCCTCGCCGCCGGGTGTCGCGGTCCGCCACGGCGCGGCCGCCAGGACGAGGTGCTCGGCCACCGTCAACCGGGAGAAGACCCGCCGGCCCTGCGGTACGAGGCCGACGCCGGACTGGGCGACCCGGTGGGGTTGCCGTCCGGCCACGCGGACGCCGCCGATCTCGACGCGCCCGCTGGAGGCGCGCACCAGCCCGGCGATGGTGTGCACGAGGGTGCTCTTGCCGGCGCCGTTGCGACCCACCACGGCCTGGATGGTCCCCGCCGCCACCCGCAGGTCGACGTCGTGCAGCACGGTCCCCCCGGCGTAGCCGGCGCAGAGCCGCTCCACGTACAGCATCAGGACACCCCGTCGGCGTAGGCCCGCCGCACCAGCGGCGAGGTACGGATCTCGTCCGGTGTGCCGGCGGCCACCGTCCGGCCGTCGCGCAGCACGGTGACGGTGTCGCAGAGGGCGTACACCAGGTCCAGGTGGTGTTCGACCAGCAGCACGGCGACCTGCCGGGGCAGCGCCGCCAGCAGTTCGGCGAGCCGGCCGACCTCGCTGGCGGACAGTCCGGCCGCCGGTTCGTCGAGCAGCAGCAGGCGGGGACGGCCGGCGAGGGCCATCGCGATCTCCACCTGTCGGCGTTGCCCGTGTGCGAGCTGACCGGCGGGTACCGTCGCGAGGTCGGACAGGTCGAGCTGATCGAGCAGCGCGGCGGCGCGCCGTCGGGCGGCGTCCCGGGTTCCACCGGGCCACCAGCGGTGTGGTCGGACCGTCCGGGGCAGCGCGGCGACCTCGATGTTCTCGCTGACGGTGAGGGTCGCGAAGACGGCGGGCCGCTGGTGTGTCCGGTCGATGCCGCGGCGGGCCCGGGCCGCCGGCCCCAGCCGGCTGACGTCGCTCCCGGCGAAACGCACCGTGCCGTGCTGCGGGCGGGTCGTCGCGCCGAGCACGTTGAGCAGGGTCGTCTTGCCGGCCCCGTTGGGCCCGATCAGGGCGTGGCGCTGGCCGTCGTGCACGCACAGGTCGACGTCGGTGAGCGCGGCGAGCGAGCCGTACCGCACGGTGACCTTCTCGGCGCTGAGCAGGCAGGTCATACCCGTAGCTCCGGTGTGCGGGCGGCTGCCGCGGCCGGGCGGTCCAGCGTGGGGACGGGTTGCCGCGACCGAGGGCGGCGGACCCGGGTGACGCCGGTGGGCAGCAGGTAGACCGTCGCCACGAACAGCGCGCCCAGCACCAGCGGCGCGTGTCCGGGCAGGACCCCGAACAACCAGTCGCGTACGGCGATGACGAGAACCGCGCCCACCAGCGCGCCGCCGACCGACGCGGTGCCCCCGATGACGACGCCGAGCAGCAGCAGCGCCGAGGTGTCGAAGCCGAAGTCGGCGGGGGAGATGTACTGCTGGGCGACGACGAGCAGGGAGCCGGCCGCGCCGGCGATCGCCCCGGCGGCGACGTGCGCGCCGGACAGGTACAGCGGCACCCGGTGCCCGCTGGCCCGTAGCCGCGCCTCGTCGTCGCGGGCGGCCCGCAGCAGCAGTCCGCCGCGGGTGCGCACCAGCAGCAGGACCGCGCCGACAAGCGCCGCCACGACGATGAGGGTGTAGACGTACCGGGCCCGGTCGGAGGCCAGCACCGGCAGTCCCCACAGCGGACGGACCGGGGTGATTCCGGCCAGGCCGTCCGTGCCGCCGGTCACCGACCGCCAGCGTCCGAGGACGGTCACGACGAGCTCGCCGATCGCCAGGGTGATCATCAGGACGATGACGCCCCGGGCCGGCACGACCAGCGGCAGCGTCACCGCGGCGAGCGTCGCCCCGGCCAGCGCGGCGACGGCGACCTGCACCACGCCGACGTCCGAGACCTGGCTGCCGAGCACCGCGCTGGCGTACGCGCCGGCGGCGTAGGGCGCCGTCTGACCCAGGGTGGGCAGGCCCGCGACCCCGGTGAGCAGCGCGACGCTCACCCCGACCAGGCCCAGCGCGAGGGTCCGGGCGAGGATCGCCGCGGTGTAGTCGTCGACCACCCACGGGGCCACGATCAGGCCGGCGACGACGAGCACCGCGATGGTGGCGCGTACCCGGCGGAGCACTCCGTCCCTCACGTCGCCGCCCAGTGCAGGGCCAGACCGCGCGCCCGGACGGCGAGCACGGCGGCCATGGCGGCGAACAGCAGGAACGGCGCGGCGGACGGCAGCAGCGCCACGCCCAGCGTCTGGATCTCGCCGACGGCGAGGGCCGCGAGCAGGGTGCCCACCATGGAGCCGAGCCCACCGAGGACGACGACGACCAGCGACAGCAGCAGTACCGTGTCGGCGGTGTCCGCGCCGGGGCCGATGATGGGCGCGCCGAGGACCCCGGCCGCGCCGGCCAGCGCGCCACCGGCGGCGAGCACGCCGACGCGGATCCGTGTCGGGCTCACGCCCAGGCAGGCGACCATCTCCGGGTCGTCCACGGCCGCGCGGACCAGCATCCCGGCGCGGGTCCGCCGCACGATCAGGTAGAGACCGGCGGCGAGCGCCGCCGCCACGACGATGAAGACCAGCCGGTACGCGGCGTAGCGGTGCCCGGCGACCGCCACCGACCCGTCGAGGGCGGCCGGGACCCGTACCTGCGGGTCGTCGGGGCCGAAACCGGCGACGAGGAGGCTGCCGCCGGCCAGCGCCACCCCGAAGGTCAGCAGCGCCTGGGTGAGGTGGTTGCCGGTGGCTGCCGGCGTGAGCAGCCCGGCGAGCACCACGCCGGCCGCGGCGGCGGCCAGCACACCGACGCCGAGAGCCAGCGCGAGGCTCGCCCAGCCGCCGTCGAGCACCGCCGCGGCGGTGTAGCCGCCGATCGCGTAGAGCATGCCGTGTGCCAGGTTGAGGATGTTGGCGACGCCGAAGCAGAAGACCAGGCCCGCCGCGGCGACGAACACGAGCAGCCCGTAGGCGACACCGTCCAGCGCCGGGATGAGGTACGGGTCGATCCGGTTCGTGCCGGCCGCCACGGTGTTCACCGGCCGACGGTCGCGAGGTCGCCCACGACGGTGTTGGACAGCGCCCGTCCGTCCTGGCGGACCTGACGCAGGTACCACTTCTGCACCGGCGAGTGGGTGACCGAGGAGAACTGCCACGCGCCGCGCGGGCTGGCGATCTGCCCGAGCTTGCCGATCTCCGCGTTGATCGCCTCCGGTGTCGGGTCGCTGCCGGCGGCCCCGATGGCACGGTCGAGCACCGCCGCCGCGTCGTACGACGCCAGGGCGTACGTCGTCGGCGACCCGTCGTGCTTGGCCTTCCACGCCGCGACAAAGTTGCGGTTCTCGGCGTTGTCGAGGTCGGGGGAGTAGTTGAGCACGGAGTAGATGTCCCGGGCCGCCTCGCCCTGGGCGTTGAGCACGCCGCCCTCGGTCAGGAATCCGGCCGCGTACAGCGGGATGTCCTTGATCTCGGACTGGGCGTACTGCTTGACGAAGTCGACGGCGGCGCTGCCGGCGTAGAAGGTGTAGACGGCCTGCGCGCCGGAGGCCTTGATCCGGGCGAAGTACGGCGTGAAGTTGGTGGTGGCCGGGAACGGCGTGAAGGTGGTCTTGCCGTCGGGGTTGGCGAGCGTCCCGCCGGCCTTGGCGAACGCCTCGGTGAAGCCCCGCAGCTCGTCCCAGCCGCCCTGGTAGTCGGGGCCGATGGCGTACACCGAGCCCTTGACGTCGTCCTTGACGTGCTGGGCGATCGCGGCGCCCGGCTCGTCGGAGAGGTACGAGGTGTGCCACACCCGGGAGACGTCCTTGATCTCCGGTCGGCCGTTGGAGCCGACGAGCGGCACCTTGGTCTCCTGTAGCAGCGGGTAGACGCCGGCGACCGAGCCGCCGCCGACGATGCCGGTGAGCGCGGCGACGCGGTCCTGCTTGAGGAGCTTGGTCGCCGCCGGCACGGCGGTCGCGGCGCCGTTGCCCTCGTCGGCGACGACGAGGTCGACCTGCCGGCCGCCGAGCTTGCCGTCGTGGGTGTCCAGGTACAGCTCGAAGCCGTCGCGGATCTCCTTGCCGACGGACTGGTACGTCCCGGACAGCGACGCGAGGAGTCCGATCTTGATGGACCCGCCGCCGCTCGTGGCCGGTTCGTTGTCTGCGCAGGCCGTGCTCACGGCGAGCACGAGCGTGAGCAGCGTGGCGCCGACGGCACGGCTGCGCGCAGGGGTGGTGAGGGACATGTCGTCTCCAGGGGAAGAGGGAGGGGGTCGGTCGGTGGGTCAGCGGCTGCGGGCGAGCGCCGCTCGGGCCGCGGGGGTCAGCGCGTCGCCGATCCGGTTCGCCAGCTCCGTCATCTCGTAGGACACCTTGCCCACGTCGCAGTCGGGCGCGGCGAGCACGAGCAGCGACGCGCCGTCGTTGAAGGCCATCGAGAACATGAAGCCGCCCTCGAGCTGCGTGACGTTGGAGATCACCGCCCCGGCGTCGAAGAAGGCCGCCGCGCCCCGTAGGAGGCTGACCAGGCCACTGCCGGTCGCGGCGAGCTGGTCCGCCCGGTCCGGCGGCAGGTCGCGGGTGGCGGCCACCATCAGGCCGTCACTGGAGATGGCGATCGCATGGCTGACCTCGGTCGCGCGCTCGGCGAAGCTGTCCAGCAGCCAGCCGAGGTCCTGGTGGTCGGTCACGTGCTCTCCTGTCCCGTCACTTGTTGCTCAGGTTGATCGGGGTACGCCGGCGGGCCGCCACTCCGCGCGCGTACGCGGCCATCGCGGTGGCGACCTGGGCCGGGTCGCGGTACTCGGAGCGTTGCTGCGGGGCGGGCGGGGTGACGCCGCCCGGCACCAGATGCCGCTGCGGTTGTCGTTTGGGCAGCCCGGCCGTGGTGGTGGTGGCCACCTCGGGCGTCTGGGCCTGGGCGGCGGTCTGCCACGCGTCGTCGGCGGGGCTGGACCACTGGCGGCCGTTCGGGGCGTCCACGACGTCGGCGTGGAACCAGTGATTGACCTGTTCGAAGATGAGCAGCTCCTCGGTGGGCGCGTCGGCGGGGTCCAGGCGGGGCGTCGGGCGGAACACGGGCGCCGCCGGCAGCGTCCGCGTGGCGGGGGCGCGCCCGGCGGTGGGTTCCGGGCCGGGCCGGTACGGGGGCGGGGCGGCGGACGTGCGGGCGGCCCGCCGGGACAGTCGGCCGGGCGCGAGCAGGTACTCCTCCGGCGGCAGTGACCGGATCATGGCAGCGGGCAGCGTCGCCTCGGCGAGGGTGCCGCGTCGGGGGCCACGGCGCAGTTGGACGCTCGCGCCGAGGCGGGCGGCGAGCTGACCCACGACGACCAGGCCCATGGCCCGGACGGCGGCGACGTCGATGGCGGGTGGCCGGGCCAGCAGCTCGTTGAGTTGCTGCAATCGTTGCGGGGGCAGGCCCACGCCCTCGTCGCTGATCTGGACGATGACCCGGTCGCCGAGGCTGCGGCCGCTCACCCAGGTCTCGCTGCCCGGCGGTGAGTAGGCCGTCGCGTTGTCCATGAGTTCGGCGAGCAGGTGCACGACCTCGTCGACGGACTTGGCGGCCACCGCGACGTCGCCGTCGACCATGCCGAGCCGGATCCGCGGGTAGTGCTCGATCTGGGACTGGGCGGCCTGGAGCACCTGTTGCAGGGGGACGTCGTGTTGGCGTACCCGGCCGACGCCGACGCCGCCCAGCACGAGGAGGCTGGCGTTGATCCGGCCCATCCGGGTGGCCAGGTTGTCCAGGGCGTAGAGCTGGTGCAGGCGGTCGGGCTCGGTCTCGTCCCGTTCGACCCGGTCGACCTGCGCGAGCACGGCGTCGACGAGCCGCTGTTCGCGTCGACTGAGGTGGATGAAGATGTCGGCGGTGTTGGCGCGCATCACGGCCTGCTCGGCGGCGGTCCGCACGGCGGCCTGGTGCACGGCGCTGAACGCCTGACCGAGTTCGCCGATCTCGTCGTCGCTGGATGCCTCCAGGGCCGCCGTGGACTGTTGGCGGGCCAGCTCGTCGGGGTCGACGCTGGAGCTGTCGGGGCGTTGCAGCCGGGCCACCACGGCGGGGAGCTGTTCGAACGCGACGGCGTTGGCCGCGTCGCGCAGTCGTCGCAGCCGGCGGGTGATCTGCCGGGCGACGGCCCAGGTCACCAGGGCGGTCAGCACCAGCGCCAGGAGTACGCCGACGGCCTCGGCCACGGCCCGGCGGCGCTGGTCGGCGTACGCGGCGCGCACGTCGTCGAGCACCGCCACGTCGACGCGGCCCCGCAGGTCGGCCAGGCGGGCGGCGCGCTGTTGCGTCGTGGTGACCCAGTCGGCGGTCGCCAGGCGCAGCGACGATCCGGGTTGGGCGCGGTTCACCTCGTCCTGCATCCGTTGCAGGGCGAGCGCCTCCGTGCCGGTGCCGGCCTGCTCCCACCAGAGGCCCCACTCGGCCGGGGCGAGGGCCAGGAACGACAGGCTGGACTCGGTGTAGCTGGTGCGGGCGGCGGTGATGTCCTGCTGGGTGGCGGGGGTCAGCTCGCCGGCCGCCACGGCCCGCAGGACGGCGACCTGCTGCTGGCCGATCGCCTCGGCGGTCTTCGACAGCGCGGCCGAGGCGCGGATGCCGTCGGCGAGCCGCGCGTTGACGACGCCGTGCGAGACGTTGTCCCGGAAGGTGATGAGGTCGGCGATCGCGATGCGGTAGCTGAACGTCATCGCGGACACCGAGGCGTGTTCGGCCGTCCGGACCTGGGTGCGCAGCGGTGCCAGGCCGTCGAGCGCGGCGTCTACGCGGCGCAGGAGCGGGGCGTTGGCGTCGGTGGGCACCCGGTCGCGCTGGCGGCGGTAGCGCGCGACGGAGGCGTCGGTGGCGGCCATCTCCGTGCCGAACGCGTCCTGCTGTTCGGCGGCGGCGTTGGTGAGCAGGTCGGCGGCCGCGACCCGTTCGCGTTGCAGCCGGTACGCCAGGTCACCGGCCTCCGCGCCGAGGCGGGCCAACACCTCCAGGTCGCTGGCCCGGCTCGTCTGGCGGGCGCTCTCGGTCAGCGCGAGGCCGGCGAACCCGATGACGGCGACCAGTGGCGCCGCCACGATGAGGCGCATCCGGCCGGCGATCTTCCAGCCGCGCTGGCGGGTCGGGTAGGGTCGGGCCGCGTGGGACCTCGTGCTCGACGCCAAGATTGACTCCCGCGACTCGTCGATGACGGTCTATACGCACCTTGCCGAATGCAAGTCCCATTCCGCCGGAACCCGCGCTCGGAGGCCAGACCTCGCGGTGGTACAAACTGGCCGTACCAGCATCTGTACCCAGAGTCAGCGGCCGGTGGCGTGCCGCCTCCGGCCGGTGTGGGACGCGCTCAGGGCTGATCGTCGAAGCGCTCCGGCCCGCGCCGGGGTGCGGCGTCGTCCGCCTCGGGTTGGCTGCTGAGCACCTGACCGATCAACTCGCGCAGCTCGTCGATGGCGTCCACCACGGCGCCCGGGTCGCGCGCGTCGCGACGACCGCGCTGGCGCGGCACGGGTGGGTCGAGGCGAGCGCGGTCCGAGGATCGCGGACCCCGTCGACCGTCCGCCGCCAACTGTTCGGCCGCGACCTGCGGCCACAGTGTGGCCAGCCGACCGCCGGTGTCGAGCACGTCGTCGCAGCGGACCGCGAACTCCTGGCTGCCGAAGCGGCGGCCCGACTCCACCGCCGCGACCGTCTCCCGGCTGAACCGCACCAGGTCCGCCAGGGCCCGCTGGGTCAGGCCCCGCCGTACCCGGCAGGCGCGCAGCTCCCACCGGAACTGTTGGCTGGCCGCGGAGTACGCGGCGCTCGGCGGGGGCGTGTGCTCCATGCGCTCACCTTCGTGGCGTCCGCGAATCAGCGACGGGCGTCAGATCGAGATTGACCGACGGGCCGGACATTCATAGGGGGCAATTCTTAACCCATGACACGATGGGTGTGAAGACGTGCGCGATGAATTGTCGCGCAATGCGCGAGAGATCCACGCGCCCGACTCGTCCGCAGGTGTCGGCAGCGTCCTGCCGATAGGACCCGGGCCGCCGCACCGGTCGACACCGCCGTGGCCTGCCCGTCAGGCGGCCTGTGCCGTGGCCGGAGCGGTCGGGGTTGCCTCCGGGACGTCGGCGGGCGCGTGGATGTCGATTGTCGCGAGCAGGGCGTCGTGCGCCCGGAACGACACATTGGGGGTGAACGAACGGCGATGGTCGGGGGAGAGGCGCAGGCCGGGAATGGTCGCGGCGAGGTGGGTCAGCGCGACGTCGGCCTCCAATCGCGCCAATGCCGCGCCGATGCAGAAATGTGGTCCGTGGCCGAATGACAGGTGATCGGCGGCGTCCGTACGGTATGGATCGAACCGGTCCGGTCGGGCGAACACCAACGGGTCCCGGTTGGCCGCCCCGATCATCAGCAGGCAGCGTGCGCCCGCCGGAATGGTGACCTCGCCCAGGGTGACGTCCCGACGGGTCACCCGCAGCCAGCCGTCGATGGCGGGCGCGAACCGGAGGGTCTCGGCCACGAAGGCGGGCACGGAACGCGGGTCGCCGACGAGTGCGCGCCACCGGTGCGGGCTGGACAGGGTCGCGTCGAGCGCGTGGGCGAGCAGCCCGGCGGTCGTCTCGTGCCCGGCCACCAGGAGGTTGAAGGCGAGGCTCGCCACCTCCGGCACGGTCAGCACGTCGTCGTCATCGTCGCGGTAGGCCAGGGCGCGGCTGATGAAATCGCCGCCCTCGGCGCCGCTGTCGAGTCGCTGCCGCACCAGGTCCTGGCAGTAGCGCCAGAAGTCCAGCAGGCCCCGGGCCAGGTGTACCTGCTCGTCCTCGTCCGGTTGCCCCCAGATGAGGGCCACCTGGCCGTCCGCCCACCGCCGGATCCGGTCGACGTCGGCGTCGGGAACCCCGAGGATGTCCAGGATGACCAGCAGCGGAAGCTCGGTGGTGAACTCCCTGACGAGGTCCACCCGCCGGCCCTGCTGAGCGACGAGCCGGGACACCAGGTCCTCGACGCGGCGGCGGACGATCCGGCCGTACTCCGCCTCGGCCCGCTCGGCGGTGTTGGCGAAGGTCGCCCGTAGGGCGCGGCGGGTACGGGGATGCACCGGTGGGTCGGCGGCGACCGTGGTCGGCGGCGCGTCGAGCTGCGTGACGAGGCTCATCGCCGCCGGGCAGACCTCGTACACCGGGGCCAGGGTGAGGGCGTTGCCGAACGTCGTGGCGTCGGCGAGGGCCCGCCGGACGTCCGCGTGCCGACTGATCAACCACAGGCCCAGATCCTCGGCGTACAACGCCCGAGCGGGATCGTCGAGAATGCGTCGCCAGGTGGCGGCGGGATCGCTGAGATAGGCTCCTGAGTACGGATTCAACTGCATCGAATGCCTCCTGACACGCCGCGCGAATTCAGCGGCGCTCGCATTCCGTCCGTCGCGCGAGGCGGGCCGACAATGGTGGGCATCCGCCGCCTGCTCCTCACGGTGCGCTGCCCCGATGCGTACGTCAAGATTGGTGTCTATCTATTTAGCGGTGCCGTGATTTGTGAAATGCAGGACCATCTCGGCCCTCGCCCGCTGCACGTTGCAGGCCGGTGCTTGCCCCGATCCGTCGTACCCGCGCTTCCCCATTTCCGGGCAACGATCGCCCGGGCCCCGGGTGACGGCACCGCGCCCACCGTCGGCCGGGGCACGGCCGACGGCGGGCGCGGAGGGACCGGTCAGGAGTACGGAAGGCGCAGCACCGACTGGTTGCCGATGCCCAGGGTGGTGGGGTTGTTGCCGATGGCCGACCAGACCTCCACCCGGACCGTGCCGTTGCTCAACGTGCCCAACGTCCCGGTCGCCGAGGCCAGGCCGGCGCTCTGGGTGTAGTGCTCGTAGCCGGTGACCGGGTCGGTGGCGAAGTAGCGCCACGTCTCCGTCCGGTCCCAACTGCCGTTGCCGGTCAGGTCGTAGGAGACCCGTACCTGCGTGCCGTTGCCGACGGCCGTTCCCGCGTCCACGAACAGGTCGAACGCGGTCTGCGCACCGGAGTAGGTGAGGTTCAGGCCGGTCGTGGTGAAGACCTGGGCGTTCGTCGGCGTACCGTCGTGGTTTCCGTTGGCGGCCGCGACCGTGGTCGTGGCCGTGCTGCCCGCGTTGCCCAACCCGCCACCGGCGAGCAGGTACCGCGTCGGCGAGCCTGAGCTGGGCGGCGGCGTGGTCGGCGGGGCCGTGGTCGGTGGCGCCGTCGTGGGCGGTGCCGTCGTGGGCGGTGCGGTGGTCGGCGTGCTCGTCGGCGGTACGCCGCCGGAGGCGTTGCCGCCGCTCCAGGTGTACGCCCCGGTGGTGGCCGTCCGTCCGGCCCCCACCGTGAGCCGCGTGCCGTTGGAGAACGTGACGGTGATCGGGTTCGCGGTCGGGTTCGACGCCACGTAGGTGCGCGCGCCGTTACGGGAGAAGACCGCGCTGAGCGGGTGGTTGGCGCTGACCGTCGTGTCGACGGTGCCCAGCGCGGCGAGGTTGCGGATCCAGTGGAAGGTGTGCGCCCGACTCTCGCCTTCCTCCGGGGTGTAGCCCGGGTTCGCGCGCAGGTTGGACAGGGCCGCGTCGGGGTCGCCGAGGGCCTGGAACTGCCACAGGATGTCCTGCCACACCGTCGGCGGCCCGCCGTTGTTGCGGACCAGCTCGGCGTAGTTGGTGCGCACGTACGCCGGGTTGGCGCCCAGGTAGAGGTGGCCGCCGGTGACCGGCAGCAGGTTGATGCCCTGGATCATCTCCGGCTCGCCGCTGAACCAGGTGGCGTACGCCCCGCCGTCGCCCCAGACCATGCCGACGGTGGAGTGCCCGAAGGCGGCCGGGAAGTTCTGGTCGCTGACGTCGAACCAGTACTCCTGGATCGCGGCGGCCTGCGTCGTGTAGAGGAAGATGCCGGCGTCCCGGACGGCGGTGTCGCCGGTGACCTGCCCCCACTGGATGAGGGCGTTGGCGAAGTTCATCCCCTCGGAGGACGACTCCTGGTTGTTGCCGGAGCCGAACGAGCCGTGCCCGGACGCCCAGTCGTGCCCCGCGTAGATGTCGAAGTCCCGCAGGTACGGGAAGCGGGTGTCGTCCCGGCGGTAGTTGTTGGCGTCGCGGATCAGCAGGTCCACCATGCCGCCGTACCGGCTGCTGGCGGCCCACGACGGGTCGTACTTGGCCAGCGTCGCGGCGGCGGCGATGAAGTAGCCGTAGTGGAAGTGGTGGTCGTTGAGCTCCTGGTCCGAGCCGTACGACGCCGGGTAGCCGATCAGGGTGCCCCAGTTGGCGTCGTAGTAGAAGACCTTGCTGGTCTTGCCCGTGGAGGCGGTGAACCAGTCGGTGAGCGTGGAACGGATCGCGTTCAGCGCGCTGTCGCGGGTGGTGGTGTCGTTGACCAGGTCGGCGATCTCGGCGATCCGGGCGGCCCGGCCGAGCCCCTTGCCGGTCCAGTACGTGTCGTTGCCGCGCTGGTCCATCGGGTTGCTCCGGGCGGCGGCCAGGTGACCGGTCAACGTGGACAGGTCCGATCCGCTGCCGTCGCCGACGGCCGGTAGCTCCGGCAGCACGCCCTGGAACGTCATGGCGGTACGGAACTGGTTGATCCCGGTGAGAACCTTCATCCGGCCCCGCGCCGACGGGTAGGTCGGCGTGATCGGGGTCGAGCCGGCCAGCGACTTCCACTGGTGCGGGTAGAGACTCACCACGGTCTGCGTGGCGCTGCCCTCGCGGGCGGTGGTGGTGAAGGCGTACGTCGTGCTCAGGCCGTTGGTCGACGGGTCGTAGGAGTAGGAGATCCGGGTGCCGGTGACGTGGGCGTGCGCGTACCGGCCGTAGGTGGTGGCCAGGTCGGCGCGCTCGCTGGCGCTGCCCGTGGGGGGCAGCAGGGCCACCGAGAAGTAGCCGCGACCGGCCAGGGTGGACGAGATACGGCCACCGCTGACGGTCCAGCTCGCGCCGCTCGGGGCGTACGCCACGTAGTCGTGGCCGTTGACCCGGAAGCCGATGGTGGTCCCGCTGTTGGACCACACCTCGGGGGTGCCGGACGTGCCGATCACCGCGTCCCCGCCGGTGGCCTGGAAGTAGGCGAACGGCAGGCCGTGGCCGATGGTGGCGCGCAGGGTGCGGGCGCCGTCGCTCCAGTACGGGCTGACCGTCCAGTCGGTCCAGCCGTCCACCTTGACCTGGGGCGCGGCGAGCCCGGCCACGCCGACGCGGATGTCCTGCACGTATGGGTAGTGGTACTCGCCGACGCCGGTGGCGGTGCCGCTGATGGCGGGGGTGGAGTTGGCCGAGAAGCCGAGCCCGTCGGTGAACGTGTCGTACGAGGTGGGGTGGGCGTGCAGGGGCTCGCTGAAGGCGCAGTCGGTGCGCTTCCACAGCAGCGAGGACCACCAGTCGTTGGTGGGCACCGCTCCGGCGGGGGCGTTGGCGGTGGCGAACTGCCGGGGGTTGCTGGACATCTGCCCGCAGCCGGTGGGGAGAGCGCCGACCGGGGTGGTGGTGTAGCTGCCGGCGCCGACGGGCGCGGCCTCGGCGGCACGGGTGACGGGGATCGTGAGGCCACCGACGACCAGGGCCAGGGCGGTGGCGGCTGCCAGCGCCCATCGGCGGTGGGGGACGGGAGGTTTCATGGTGCCTCCATCGCGCGTCCGGGCGCGGATCGTGCCGCCCCGGCGCCTTGCGTCTGAATTGTGGAAAACGTCGATCGAGAGAGCGCTCTCTCAGACGGCACGGTAATCGACCGTCGAGATTCCCGTCAATGTGTCCGTTCGGTTGCGTGCGGATGTCGCGAACTGACCGGGGTTACCGGCCGACCCCGTCCAGCTCGGCGTGCAGCGCCTCCGGCGCGCGCATCCGCCAGGCGTCGGTCACCAGCTCGCGGAGCCGGTCGACGTCGACGGCCGCCAGGCGCAGCAGCACCAGCGGCAGGCCGTCGTACCCGGGCGTGGTGAAGAAGACGTCGGGCTCACCGAGCAGCAGCGCCTGCTTCTCGGCCTCGTCCCCGACGAACAGCACCGCGATGTCGAGGCGGATCACCCGTGGCCGGCCGGGCGTGCGCTCCGGATAGGACCAGACGAAACCCTTGTCGGCCACCCGGAAGTCGAAGCCCTCGCTGTCGATCTCGACGGTCTGGGGCAGGGCCAGGGCCAGGCGGCGGACGTCGTCGGCGTCAGCCACCGGGACCCCGCACGTCACGCGCCATTCGCATGAGCCGAGAGTACGCACCGGGACCGACAGGACTCAGCCGGACAGGTCGACCGCCGCGGCGCCCACGACCACCCGGTCGGCCTCGCGCTGGACGTAACCGATCACCGTGGCCTGGCCCGGGTCGAGGTCCGGCGGCACGGCCAGCTCCACCTGCCCCCGCTCGCCGTGCAGGGGTGTCGACGCGAAGGCGCGTACGACGTTGTCCTGCCGCAGCGTCCGGCCGGCGTTCTCGCCCCGGGCGATCGCGCTGTCCAGGCCGCGCTGCACGATCGCCACGTTCACCACCGCGCGCTGCGGCGGCCGCTCGACCCGGTAGTCCAGGACCAACGGCGTGCCGCCTCCGCCGACCTGCGGCACCGACACCGTCAGGGGCGCGGCGGCGGCCGACGTCAGGGCGGACGCGATGGCGCTCGCGGCCCGGCCCCGGTCGGAGCCGACGAACTCCACGCTGCCGTTGACGATCATCTGCGGGGTGTAGAGACGTCCGGAGCCGAAGGCGCGGGCGTACGCCTCCTGCCGTGCGGTGTGTGCCGCGTCCGCGAACTGGTCGGGCCAGCCCAGATCGTCCCAGTAGTCCACGTGGAAGCCGAGGGCGAACACCGGCTCCCCACGCGTGCGGGCGTCGCGCTCGATCTCGGTGAGCAGCTCCTCGGCGGGCGGGCAGCTGTTGCAGCCCTGGGAGGTGAACAACTCCACGACGGCGACACCACCACCGTTCATCGACGAGCGTGGACCCGGTGCGGGGTTCGTCATGGTGTGTCTCCTCCGGTGCGACCGCTGACCGCTCTGCGATTCCCCTTACCGCGCCGACGACGCCTGGGCAGCGAGGTGGTTCCGGCTCCTGGAACGCCTCTTGTAGCACAAATCCGCCGTTACGCGCGGCGATGCCACTTACGGGTAACCAACCGCGAAGGGGGATCTTCCTCCGATAGCTTGCGAAGGAGAGAAAAACTCTCATTCCTCGTGAGTTGCGGCTAAGGAGATCAGTGATGAAGCGCAGCGTAGCGCTAGCGGCGGCCCTCCTGGTGGGTCTGACCAGCGCCGGAAGCCTTCCCGGGGCCGCCTTCGCGGACGGCGGTCCCGCAGGTGGCCACGATGACGGCGGGGGACGCGGACACCACCGGGGCAGCGAGGGCGCGGTCTTCGTCCAGACCAACAAGGCCGAGGGCAACACCATCAAGGTGTACGAGCGCGACGACGACGGCCAGCTCAGCAAGGCGGGGGAGTACGAGACCGGCGGCCTCGGCGGCTTCACCATCGGCGCGCCGGTCGACGCGCTGGCGTCGCAGGGGTCGTTGATCTACCACCGCGGGCTGCTGTTCGCCGTTAACGCCGGCAGCAACACCGTGACCGTCTTCGACGTCGACGGCACCCGGCTGCACAAGCGGCAGGTGATCTGGTCCGGGGGTCTGCTCCCGGTCAGCGTCACGGTCCGCGACCACCTCGTCTACGTGCTCAACGCCGGTGGCGAGGGGTCGGTGCAAGGCTTCGAGCTGGACAAGGGACGCCTGTCGCCGATCCACGGCGCCAACCGCTCGCTCGGCCTGCACAACGGCAACCCGCCGGCGTTCATGACCGCTCCCGCCCAGGTCAAGATCGACCCGGAAGGCGAGTTCGTCCTGGTGTCGACGAAGGCAGCCAACGTCATGTTCAGCTACGAGATCGGTCGCCACGGCGAACTGTCCCGCCAGCCGGTCATCAGTGACGCCGGGTCCACGCCGTTCGGCTTCACCTTCGACAGCGAGGACTCGGTGCTGGTCACCGAGTCCGGCAGCAACGAGGTCAGCCGCTTCGAGATCGACGACGACGGCGCCCTCGACCAGTTCGGGCCGTCGGTGCCGAACGGCCAGCAGGCGCCCTGCTGGATCCAGCGGGTCGGCGACTACTTCTACGTCGCGAACGCCGGCAGCTCCACGATCAGCGCCTACAAGGTCGACGACGACGGCAAGCTCCAGCTCGTGCACGGCGTCGCCGCCGACACCGGCGGCGGGTCGATCGACATGACCACCAGCGACGGCTTCCTGTACGTCCAGAACGCCGCCGCCGGCAACGTGCAGGGCTACGAGGTGAACGACGACGGCTCGCTGCGCCTCGTCACCACCGTCGAGGGCCTGCCGAAGTTCACCGACGGCATCGGCATGGAGGGCATCGCCGCCTCCTGACCGTCCACACCCCGCTGGTCCCGGTCGATTTCGGCCGGGACCAGCGCGCGTTCCCGTCCCGGCCGGGACATGACAACTGTGTGACAAATCAGCCCGCGGGCCGATCGCCGGTTTCGGCGGGGCCGGGCGTGGGGCAACCAGACGTCGCTGACGACAACGCATTCGGAAGGGACGGCCCCCGTGGAAATCCAGGGCTTCTTCACCGCCATCATCATCGGCCTGGTCATCGGCGCCCTCGGTCGCCTCGTGGTTCCCGGCAAGCAGAACATCTCGATCGTGCTCACCCTGGCGATCGGCGTGCTCGCCGCGATCCTCGGCACGCTCGTCGCCGGTGCTCTCGGCGTCGACGACACCGCCGGCATCGACTGGATCGAGCTGCTCCTGCAGGTCGTGTTCGCCGCGATCGGTGTGGCCGGCACCGCCGCCGTCCTGGGCCGGCGGCGCTCCTGACGCCCCGCTCCCTCGGGGGCCCGCGTCCCCCACGCGCCCGTGGCGACGACTGGTCGCCACGGGCGCTGTGCTTGGATGATCCGGTGCAGTTCACCGTGACAGACGTGCCCGCGCGGGAGCGGTTTGAGGCGCGCGACGAGACGGACGCGGTCGCCGGCATCGTCACCTACCAGCTGACCGGCGCCATCATCGCCTACACCCACACCGAGGTCGATCCGGCGTACGAGGGTCGGGGCGTCGGCTCGACCCTGGCGCGCGCCGTCATGGACGACGCGCGCGCCAAGGGCCGCAGCGTGGTGCCGATCTGCCCGTTCCTCGCCGAGTGGCTGGTGAAGCACCCCGAGTACGAGGACATCGTCGTACGGTCCACCCGCAAGGTGAAGTAGCCCCGCGCTCAGTGCCAGTCGCTGATCGCGACGTCGTCCGGGGCGGGCCTGCCCCGCCCGGTCTCCACCAGCTCCTTCAGGCTCATCAGGAACGTCGCCCACTTGGTGCTGCAGTGGTGCATGAACTCGCCCGGCGCACGCCAGCCCTCGTGGGCGAACAGGACGATCGTGTGGTCGCCCCGCTGGTCAAGGTGCCAGTCGATCTCGGTGCCGACCCATTCCTCAGGACCCCCGGTAACCCGCCAGCGGACGTGGCCGCCCGGGTCCAGGTCGAGGACCTGCATGTCGAAGCCACCGACGTCGCCGAACCGGAAGGCCAGCTGCCCGCCGACCTCGCTCGTGCCGACCGTGTCGGTCGTCCACCAACCGGCGAGTCCCTCCGGGGTGGCCACCGCGCGGTAGACGTCGTCGAGCGGGGCGACCACGCCGACCCGGTGCAAAATGTCGACCATCTCATTCTCCGTGGTTGTCGGTGCGGTGACGTTCGATCGTCTCGGCGATCCGCTTGATCCGGCGCAGGCGGGCGTCCCAGGTCGCCCCGACGGCGGTCAGTTGGGCGACCGCGCGGGCCAGTTGCGCCTCGTCGACCTGGTAGTGACGCTCCCGACCGGCGGGAGTCGAGTGGATCAGGCCCACCCGGTCCAGGACGGTCAGGTGCTTCGAGACGGCCTGGCGGGTGACGGGGAGTCGCTCGCTCAGTGACGTGGCCGTGCCGGGCCCGCCGGTGAGCAGCAGGTCGATCATGCTGCGCCGGATGGGATCGCCGATCGCCGACCACAGGGCATCGTCGACTGCCGTGGTCATGACGTGGCGACCAGCCGGGTGACGTACGCGCCGAGGTTCGGGACGTAGTGGTTCCACCCGCTGACGTGGTCCTGGTACTGCTTCTCCAGCAGGGCGACCTCCCAGCCCATCTCGCGGAACCCGGTCTCCGTCATCCGGACGCGGGTCCCCGTGGCGGTCGGAACGAGGTCGAAGGTGACCAGCAACGACTGGCCGCCGCGGTCCGGCTCGGTGAAGCACCACCGGAAGGAGAACCGCTTCGGCGGGTCCACGTCGACGACGGCCAGGTCGACGGTCGTCGTCGCGCCGGTCTGCGCGTCGCGCCACACCAGCTCGCCGGGCGCGCCCGCGACCGGTTCGAACCGGGCGTCGTCCGGCCACCACTCCCGCACGTGCTCGGGCTGGCTGATCACCTCGAAGACCACCTCGGGTGAGGCGTCGACGTCGATGTCGCGTTCGATCACTCCGTACTCCATGCGTACCACCCTCTCGCAACCTTTGGTTGCGTCACGGTACAACGGCCCGGCGGCGACGTGCAACCTTTTGTTGCGCGTCGGTGCGGCGGGTCTCCCGGCGGCATGGCGCGTGCGACGGCGGTACGGTGCAGGTCGGGTGGCCTGTCCGGCCCGCACCGTCGTCCCTTCACGACCCCCGGGAGACCTGAACGATGACTGCCTCCGTGCTCCGTGCCCTGCACCACGACCGCCCGGCCGGCGACCCGCTCGTCCTGCCGAACGCCTGGGACGCGGGCAGCGCCCGGGTCTTCGCCGACGCCGGATTCGACGCGCTCGCCACGCCCAGCGCCGGAGTCGCGGCCTCCCTCGGCTACGAGGACGGCGCGACCCCGGCCGCCGAGATGTTCGCCGCGGTGGCGCGGATCGTCCGGGCCGTGTCCGTACCGGTCTCCGCCGACGTCGAGGACGGGTATGGGCTGACGCCCGCCGAACTGGTCGAGCGGCTGCTGGAGGCCGGTGCCGTCGGCTGCAACCTGGAGGACTCCGAGGGGCACGCCACGCTCAAGGAACCGCAGCGGCACGCGGACTGGCTGGCCGAGGTGCGGGCGGTGGCCGGCGACGCGCTCGTCATCAACGCGCGCGTCGACACCTTCCTGTTCGGCACCGGCGATCCGGCCGACGCGATCGCCCGCGCGAAGCTCTACGTGGCGGCGGGGGTCGACTGCGTCTACCCGCTGCGCGCGCCCATCGACGTCCTTCCGGCGCTGCGCAAGGGCATCGCCGGCCCGATCAACATGGCCGCCGCCCCGAGCCGGGAGTCGGTGGCCGCGCTGGCCCGCAACGGCGCCACCCGCATCACCTTCGGCCCAGGCCTGCAGCGGTACGCGATGGGCGCGATCGGCGACCTGGCGGCGAACCTGCGCGTCTAGTGCCGTGACCACGAACGTTCACGTTGGCCGACAGGCCGTCGGGCCTGTTGGTCGGACGGCGTCGTGGCGGTCAGGCTGTGTCGGTGACAGATCTCGTACGGATGCGGCGGCGCAGTGATCAGGGCGCGGCGCGAACCGCCGAGACGAGCCCGCCCGCGCCCTCGTCCTGCTGAGGCGGGGTGAGCGCAGGACGTCCGTAGGCCTCGGCGCGCTCACGCAGGGTGAAGGCCTCCGCCTCCCAGCCGAGGCCGTCCAGCCAGCCGACCGGGTCCTCCGGCATCTCCCAGACCCACATCGACGCTGCCGATCCCGAAACGGCATCCCCCCGGAAGCGTTCGACCACACCGCGCGAGCCCAGTGTGAGGCCCATCCTGCTGCCTGCGGCGGACAGCGCGCCGACCCGTTCGAGCAGCGACTCCACTGCGTCCCCGGGTAGATAGATCAGCAGCCCCTCGGCGATCCACACCGTCGGCTGCGCCGGATCATGCCCGGCCGCGGCCAGGGCGGCGGACCAATCCTCGCGGAGGTCGACCGGGACGGTGATCCGCTCGCAGCGCGGAACGGCACGCTCCTGACGCAGCACCGCGGCCTTGAAGCCCAGCGGTTCGGCCGTGTCGACCTCGAACAACCGCGTACCCGCGGGCCAGTCCATCCGGAAGGCCCTGCTGTCCATCCCGGCCCCGAGCAGCACGACCTGCCGGACGCCGGACGCGACCGCCCGATCCAGCAGGTCGTCCAGAAACTTCGTCCGGATGACGATCGAGAAGGCCACACCGAGCCAGCGGCGCCGCGCCGCCTCGTCCGTGCGCGGGGGCGGCGGCGTCCCGGGGCCTCTCCCGCCGGCCGTGGCGAATGCCAGCGCCAGCGGGTCGCGGAACAGCGGCTGCTCGCGTGCCGTCTCCATTGCCCGCACCCGGGCCACGCCCACGGCTGTGGCCCACACCCCGGACGGTTCGATCGGTTCCGCCGCATGAGTCATGCGTTCAGCCTAGCTAGGCGGCGCGTCACCCAACACCGTGAACGTTCGTGGTCACAGCACTAGGGCGGTGCCCCGACACCGTCGCGCCGCCACACACGCCGTCGGCGCCCCTGACCGGGTCAGCCGTTGAAGTCCGTCATCAGCCAGATCCGGTCGAAGGCGCGCTCGGCCAGGTCCGTATGCCTGATCATGAAGTTGACGACGATCAACGTCTCGCCGAACGCGTCACCCACCTGCCCCTCGTCCAGCCAGACGGTGGCCAGCACGGTGTGCTCGGTGGCGTCGAGGATGGGATTGTCCGCGCCGCCGGTGCTGGCGGCGCCGTAGCCGCCGAGGGAGAACTCGTGGTCGTTGCCGTCGAGGTACCACATCACCTCCCCGATCGCCTCCTCGACCTCGTCGTCCAGACGAAGGTCGAACGGCGTCTCGCGCTCGTTCTCCGGAAGGCTCCAGCCGGCACGAGCGTGCAGCGGGACCGGATCGAAGATTGGCACCCCGGGGTTGGGGCGCTCGGTCACCGCAGTGCCGGCCGGCACATGCACGACCCGGCACCGGGTGGGCGTGAAGCGCGGCTCGACGAAGAACAGCAGCGACCCGTCGGCCGGCAGGTCGAGGTCGTGCCCGTGCGAGGGGATCGCGGCGAGGTCGAGCGTCAACACGAGACACTGCCCGGGCGGCCACTCCTGGCCCTGCGGCAACGCTGCGAGACCGCCGAACCGACCGACCACCGGCAGGCCGTCGCCCTTCGGAACCAGCTCCGTCTGTGGTCGGGCCAGCCGCACCCAGCGCTCGATCTCGTCCGCCGGCACGCCCTGCTCCCGGGCCGCGGCCCGGAACTCCTGTCGTACGTCCATGGGCAGGCATTGTGCCGGAAAGGTCCGACAGACATCGGGGCGCGACCGCCACGCGGGTTCGACGCCGCGCCGGGCCGGGTCTCCTCAGCCGGCTTCGACGCGGGCGGCCAGGGCGTCCACGAGTCGTCGGGCGGAGCCGGCCAGGTTCCACCGGCCCGCCAGGTCGAGCAGCCGCTCCGGGTCGGCGGGGGCCGTCGGCAGCGCGGTGGGCAGCTCCGGCAGGGCCACGTCCAGGGCCACCCGGACCACCGTCGGCGCGACGGCCAGGTAGTCGCGGGCGCCTGCCAGCTTGGTACGCAGACCCGGCGCGAACGACGAGTCGGAGTCGTCCAGCGCGGCCAGGACGCCGTCGATGCTGCCGTACCGCTCGATCAGCCGCGCGGCGGTCTTCTCGCCGACGCCCGGCACCCCGGGCAGCCCGTCGCTGGGGTCGCCGCGCAGGGCGGCGAAGTCGGCGTACCGATCGGCCGGCACGCCGTAGCGGGCGCGTACCGCCGCGTCGTCGCAGTCGTCGAGCTTGGCCACGCCGCGCCCGACGTAGAGCAGGCGCACGTCCCGGGAGTCGTCGACGAGCTGGAACAGGTCCCGGTCGCCGGAGACCACCTCGACCGGGCCCGGCTGGGTCACCGACAGCGTGCCGAGCACGTCGTCGGCCTCGTAGCCCTTCGCGCCGACGGCGGTGATGCCGACCGCGTCGAGGACCTCGAGGATCATCGGCACCTGGGGGGAGAGCGTGTCGGGGACGACCTCGCCGCCCTGCGGGGCCACCCGGTGCGCCTTGTACGACGGCAGCAGCTCGACCCGCCACGCCGGTCGCCAGTCGTAGTCGAGGGCGCACACCATCCGGTCGGCGCCGCGACCACGGATGAGCGTGGCGAGCATGTCGAGGAAGCCACGCACCGCGTTGACGGGCTGGCCGTCGTCGGTGCGCGCGGCGGACTCCGGAATGCCGAAGTAGGCCCGGAAGTAGAGGCTGGCTGCGTCGATCAGCAGGATCGGGGGTCGGTGTGCCACGCCCGACAGCCTGGCACAGCCCTCCGACGATCAGCGGTACGCCCGGCCGCCCAGCGGCGTCAGCGCCGATAGACGGTGTCGCGGCGGGCGAGGTGCTGCACCACGTAGCTGGTCACCAGCAACAGGATCGCGACCACCACCTCGACCCAGGCGGCGACGCCGTCGGCCACCGTCAGGCCGATCACGAGCAGGACCAGGCCGACGAGCGCGAGGACTCCGGCCCACAGTTGCCGACGACGGCGGGTCGCCGCCCGGTTCGCGTCGTTCGATGTCACGTCGGCCCTCCCGGTCGGGGCCACCCATGTCGGCCTCCCGATCCCAGGCTATGGCCCCCGCCCCGGTCCCACCCGGGAAACCAGCGTGCGGGCCGGGCCGCCGACGGCGCAGACTGCCGGTGTGGCGTTCCTTCCCGGCCTGGTGCTGGCCCGGCGGTACCACGACGAGGTGGTCGCGCCGATCCTGCGCGGTCGCCTCCCTGGCCTGCGGTACGCGGCGGGATTGCTCGACGGTGGCTCGGAGGTGCTCGGCCTGGACACGGCCCGGTCCACCGACCACGACTGGGGTCCTCGGGTGCAGGTGTTCGTCGGGCCGGCGGACGTCGCCGCGATCCCGCGACTGCGCGCCGTACTGGACGCTGAGCTGCCCGCGGCCTTCCTGGGCTGGCCCACTCGTTTCGCCGGTGACGACGGTCGACTGGGCGTCGCCGACGCGGCCGGGACGCGGCACGGGGTCACGATCGACGACGTGGCAGTGTGGTGGCGCCAGCGGCTCGGGTTCGACCCGATGGCCGGGGTCGGCACGGCGGACTGGCTGGCGTGCCCGACCCAGCGGCTCGCCGAGGTGACCGGCGGCGCGGTCTTCCACGACGGGCTCGACGGGGCGCTGACGGCCCGGCGGGACGCGGTGCGGTGGTATCCGCCGGACGTGTGGCGGTACGTCCTGGCCGCGGTGTGGACCCGGGTCGCGCAGGCTGAGCACCTGCCCGGCCGGTGCGCCGAGGTCGGCGACGAGTTGGGCAGCCGGATCGTCACCGGGGGCCTCGCCAGAGACCTGCTCCGGCTCGGTCTGCTGCTGCGTCGGCGCTGGCCGCCGTACGACAAGTGGCTCGGCACGGTCTTCGCCGGACTGCCCGGCGCGGCCCCGGTGGTCGCGGCGCTGGCCGAGGCGGTGGGCCCGGGCGACTGGACCCGACGCCAGGCTGGTCTGGTCGAGGCGCTGGAGACCATGGCCCGGTGGACCGACGAAACGTCTCTGGCAGCGCCGGTACGCGCCCGGGCCGTCCCGTTCCACCGCCGGCCGTTCCTGGTGCTGCGTGCCGAGCGTGTCGCCGTCGCGCTACGCGCCGCAATGACCGATCCGACCATGCGCGACCGACCGCTGTGGGGTGCGGTCGACCAGTACGTGCACAGCGTCGACGTGCTCGGCGACGCGGCCAGGGCTCGCCGGGTGGCCGGCGGTCTGTGGTCGGATGCGCTCACCGACCAGCGGTGACGGCCGGACGCCGGCTCTCGTCGCGGTCATGGTCGGTGAGGTCGTGCAGGTGCCGGACCGGTGAGAGCAGCAGCACCAGGGGCGCACCGATGAGGGTAGCCGCGACGACGAGCAGGGTGGCGCGCGTGCCGAGCGGGCCGGCCAGCGCGCCGGCGACGAGCCCACCGACCGGGATCGCGCCCCAGGAGACGAACCGTACGGTCGCCATCACCCGCGAGAGCAGCTCGGGCGGGCTGGCGATCTGCCGGTACGTGCGGGTGGTCACGCTGAGCACGACCGTGCCGAGGGAGAAGACGATGCTGCCGGCGGCGAAGGCCACGTACGCGGGCCAACCGGTGCCTCCGGGAATCAGGACCGCGCCGACGACCGTCGTGAATCCGGCGGCGACCAGCGCGCGGGCGCTGCCGAGCCACCTGGTGATCCGGGTGGTGAGGGCGGCGCCGACCAGCGCGCCGACACCCTCGACGGCGAGCAGGACGCCGACCAGGCCGGGTGGCGCGTGCAGGTCGCGGACCAGGTAGAGCGGGTGCAGCGCGAACTGCGCGCCGCAGACGAAGTTCATGGCCGTCGCGGCCCACATGCACGGACCGATGACGGGGTGGTACGCGGCGTAGCGCCAGCCCTCGCGGATCAGCGCACCGACCGGCGGCCAGTGCTCGGGCGCGTCGACCCGGCGCGCGGGCAGCGTACGCAGGAGAGCCGCGGAGACGAGGTAGCTGGCCGAGTCGACGAGCAGGGTGGGCACCGCGCCGAGCGCCTGCACGGCGAGTCCGCCGAGCGAGGGGCCGCTGAGCAGGGTCGCGGCGTGGGTGGCCGAGGTGAGGCTGTTGCGCGACTGCAACTGCTCGCGCTCGACGATGCTGGGCAGGAAGGTCGAGTTGGCCACGTCGAACAGCACGTTGGCGAAGCTGACGACCAGCGCGGTGATCACCAGGTGGGTCACCGTGAGCTGCCCCCACCACCAGGCCAGTGGGATCGACGCGACGGCGAGCGCTCGGGCCACGTCCGCACCGACCTGGGCGCCGCGCAGCGGCAGGCGTTGCACGATGACACCGGCCGGCAGGCCGATCACGATCCAGGCGACGTAGCTGGCCGCGGCGATCAGACCCATCTGCCAGGCGGAGGCGTTCAGGACGACCAGCGCGGTCAGCGGCAGGGCCACCGCGCCGACCGCCGACCCGACCATGCTGGTCGTGCCGGCGGTCCACCAGCGCCAGAACACCCCGGCCCGTGCGTCGACGTGCATGTCGTCGGCCCCCGTTCGTCGCGCCGCGGCATTCCCGGTGTCAGTGCGTTCCATTCTGGAACGGACTATAGTCGGGGCGGGACAGAGGGAGGAAGCGGGTGCGACGGGAGGATCTCGCCGACGCGGACTGCGGCATCGCGCAGGCGCTCGGTGTGCTGGGGGACTGGTGGACGTTCCTCATCGTGCGCGACGTCGCCGGCGGCACGACCCGCTTCGACGCGCTCCAGCGCGAGCTGGGCGTCAGCCGGCGGGCGTTGACCGAACGCCTGGCCGCGCTGGTGGAGCACGGCGTGCTGGAACGTCGCCCGTACTCCGCGCACCCGCCCCGGCACGACTACCTGCTCACCGCGCGGGGCGAGGGCCTGCTACCGGTGCTGATCGCCCTACAGGACTGGGGAACGAGGCACCTGATGGGTGACGGGGAACTGACCGCGACCGCCGACGACGCCTCCGCCGAGGCCCGACGGGTGCACCATCTCGTCGGGCGGCGACTGCCCGAGGTCGTCCTGCCTGGGCCGGACGGACGGCCGGTCCCGGTCGCGACGCCGGACGCCTGGAGCGTCCTCTACCTCTTCCCGGGCGCGTACGCGCCGGGCGTGAACGCCTATCCGCCCGGGTGGGCCGACATCCCGGGCGCGCGGGGCTGCACCCTGGAATCGACCACCTACGCCGACCGGTATCCGCGGTTCCGGGACCTGGGGGTGCGGGTGTACGGCATCAGCACCCAACGACCGGACCAGCTCGCCGACTTCACCGCCCACGCCGGGTTGCCCTTTCCGCTGCTGTCCGACGAGGACGGCCGACTCGCCGCGGGCCTGCTGCTGCCCACCTTCCGGGCCGGCGGGGTGACCCGGTTCAAGCGACTGACCATGCTGGTCGACCCGGCGTCGGTGGTGCGGGCGGTGCAGTTCCCGGTCACCGATCCGGCCGGGTCGGTCGACGAGATGCTGGCGCTGGCCCGCGACCACGCGACGATCCCCGGCTGACGCGAGGCGTCGACCGGGGATCGAGGCGTACGGGTCGGGTCAGGCCGGGAGCGTCCAGCGCTGGTTGGCGCCGGCGAAGCACTCCCAGATCTGCAGGCGGGCGCCGTCGGCCGAGGTGTTGTCGGTGACGTCCAGGCACTTGTTGGACTGCGGGTTGCGCAGCGTGCCGTTGGACTGCGCCTGCCACACCTGCGCGCCGCTGCCGTTGCAGTCGTACAGCTGCACCTTCGCGCCGTTGGCGGTGGAGCCGCTGGTGATGTCGGCGCACTTGCCGAGGGCGCGCAGCGTGCCGTCGGTGGCGACGGTCCAGGTCTGCGCGGCGGTGCCGTTGCAGGTGTAGATCTGGACGGCGGCGCCGTTGGCGGTGCTCGCGGCCGCCACGTCGACGCACTTGCCGCCGATCCCGGTGATCCGGCCGGTACGACCCGACGGCGGCGGGGTGGTGCCGCCCATGATGGTGTCGTACATGGCGCTCACCAGCGAGGTGGAGCCGGTGGTGTCCTGCGACAGCTCCCAGTTCATCACGCCGCCGGCGTTGGCGAGGGCCCACTGCGTCTTGCGCTTGACGGTCGGGATGCCGTTGTAGCACTGCTGCGCGCCGCCGGCCGTGGTGCAGTCCCGGTTGGCGTTGGCCGGGTCCAGGGCGACGAGCGCCGAGTACGTGTAGTAGCCGGGGCGGCTGTAGAAGGGGATGCCGAGGACGGCCTTACTGGCCGGCAGGCCACGGGACTTCCACAGGTTGATGCTGTTGATCGACCAGTCGTAGTTGGAGTGCGGGCTGCCGCCGTCGTACGCCATGATGTTGAGCCAGTCGACCTGGCTGAACACGGCGGTCGGCACGCCGTCGAGGTAGTAGCCCTCGGAGACGACGGCCGCGGTGAGCAGCTTGCCGCGGCTGTGCAGGGCGCTGCCGAGCTGGGTCATGAGCTGGGTGTAGTTGTTGGCCGAGGCGCCCGGGTCGGGGTACTCCCAGTCCATGTCGACGCCGTCGAGGTTGTACTGGTTGACGAAGTTGACCAGGTTGTTGACGAACGCCGACCGGCTGCCGGAGTTGGCCGCGAGGGCTTCGAAGGCCGAGTCGTTGCCGTCGTTCCAGCCGCCGACGGCGATGGAGACCTTGACGTTGTTGGCGTGCGCCTGGGAGACGAGCGAGGAGAGTTTGCTCGGGTTCTCCACGGCGCGCAGGCTGCCGTCGTTGTTGGGCAGCACGAAGGCGTAGTTGATGTGGGTGAGCTTGTTGTACTGGATCGTGTTGACGTTGCCGGCCCACGAGGGCATGTAGCCGACGCTCTTGAAACCGTTCGGCAGCACCACGGCCTGCGCGGCGGTGGGGACGAGGGCGACGGTGGTGACGGCGGTGGCCAGGGCGAGCAGGCCGGCGCTGAGGACGCGGCGCAGTGGTGAGGACATGGGGGCCTTCCCGTGGGCGGGGGACGACACCCGCCCGCGCAGGGTTGTCGCGGGCGGGACGTGGGGGATGCAGGAACGGGTGGGCCTCGAGGTGGCCAAATCTTAAAGAGTGTTAACTGTCCGAGTCAATCAACACCGATGAATTTCCGTCGCGGAGCCCACGCGGCTTCTGACGATGCCCAAACGACCGTTAAGCTGACCGGGTGGGAACCGACGAGCTGTACCCGCCGGACCGGCTGGTCGCCGCGCAGCGCGCCACCGCCGCTGCCGGCCTGGACGCGCTGCTGCTCACGCCCGGCTCCGACCTGCGCTACCTGACCGGCTACGACGCCCACGCGGGGGAGCGGCTGACCTGCCTGGTGCTGCCCGCCGAGGGTGAGCCCACGCTCGTGGTGCCCCGGCTGGAACGTCCCGCCGCCGAGGCTTCGACCACCACCGGTCTGCGCATCGTCGACCACGCCGACGGCGCGGATCCGTACCCCCTGGTCGTGGCCGCCCTCGACGGCCCGGCGGCGGCGGTCGGGCTCGCCGACCGGATGTGGGCCGAGCAGGTCCTCGCCCTGCGCGCGGCGCTGCCCGGCGCCGCGCAGCGGCTCGCCGGCGACGTGCTGCGCGAGCTGCGGATCCGCAAGTCCCCGGCGGAGATCGCGGCCCTCGCCGAGGCCGGCGCGGCGATCGACGAGGTGCACCTGCGCATGGGCGAGTGGCTGCGACCCGGGCGCACCGAGGTCGAGGTGGCCGCCGACATCGCCGCCGCGATCCGTGCCGCCGGGCACGTCAGCGTCGACTTCGTCATCGTGGCCGCCGGCCCCAACTCCGCGAGCCCGCACCACGGCACCTCGGACCGGCCGATCGGCGTCGGCGAGCCGGTGGTGGTCGACATCGGCGGCACCATGCCGTCGGGCTACCGCTCGGACTGCACCCGCACCTACCTGGCGGGCGGGACCGCGCCGGCCGAGTTCGTGGCGTACTACGCGGTGCTGCACGCGGCCCAGCGCGCGGCGGTGGCGGCGGTCCGGCCCGGCCGCACCGCGGCGGCGGCCGACGCGGCGGCCCGGACGCCCATCACGGCCGCCGGATACGGCGACGCGTTCCTGCACCGCACCGGGCACGGCATCGGCCTGGACGGTCACGAGGATCCCTACCTGGTGGCCGGGAACGACCGGCCTCTGGAGGCCGGTATGGCGTTCTCCATCGAACCCGGCATCTACCTGGCGGGCCGGCACGGCGCCCGCATCGAGGACATCGTCGTCTGCACGACGGACGGCGTGCAACGGCTCAACACCACCCCCACGGAGCTCATCGCGCTATGACTGTCGACCGGATCCTCCCCACCGACGAGGCCCACGACCTGCTGGACCTCGCTACCGAGCTGGCCGACCGTGAGCTGGCGCCCAGGGCCGCCGGCTTCGAGGAACGCGCCGAGTTTCCCCGCGACGTGCTGCGCACGATCGGCCGCGCCGGCCTGCTCGGTCTGCCGTACGCCGAGGAGCACGGCGGCGCGGCGCAGCCGTACGAGGTGTACCTGCAGGTGCTGGAGATCCTGGCCAGCCGCTGGCTCGCGGTCGCCGAGGCGGTCAGCGTGCACACCCTGAGCTGCTACCCGGTGGCCGCGTTCGGCACCGACGAGCAGCGCAAGCTGCTGCCGGACATGCTCGGCGGCGAGCTGCTCGGCGCGTACTGCCTCTCCGAGCCGCAGGGTGGCTCGGACGCGGCGGCACTGAGCACCCGGGCGGTCCGCGACGGCGACGCGTACGTCGTCTCCGGCACCAAGGCGTGGATCACGCACGCCCACAGCGCCGACTTCTACAACGTGTTCTGCCGCACCGGCGGTCCCGGCCCGAAGGGCATCTCCTGCCTGGTGGCCGACGCGGGCACCGCCGGCATCGCGCCGCAGACCGCGGAGCGGACCATGGGGCTGCGCTCCTCGCCGGTGGCGCAGATCGTCTTCGACGGGGCACGGGTGCCGGCCGACCGGCTGGTCGGTGGCGAGGGGGCCGGGTTCACCATCGCGATGTCCGCGCTGGACTCCGGCCGGCTCGGCATCGCGGCCTGCGCGGTGGGGCTCGCTCAGGGGGCGCTGGACTACGCCGTCGGCTACGCCCGGGAGCGGCAGCAGTTCGGCCGGTCCATCATCGACTTCCAGGGTCTGGGTTTCCTGCTCGCCGACGCGGCCACCCAGATCTCCGCCGCCCGCGCGTTGACCTTGGCGGCGGCCCGGCTGCGCGACGCCGGGCGGCCGTACTCGATCGAGGCGGCGAAGGCGAAGCTGTTCGCCACCGACATGGCCATGCGGGTGACCACCGACGCCGTGCAGGTGCTCGGCGGGGCCGGCTACGTGGCCGATCACCCGGTGGAGCGGTACCTGCGCGAGGCGAAGGTGTTGCAGATCGTGGAGGGCACCAACCAGATCCAGCGGTTGGTGATCTCGCGGGCGCTCGCGAAGAGCTGACCAGGCGCGGGGCGGCGCGGCGGGGTTCCTCGTCGCCGTCGCGCCGATTTCCCGGTAGGTTGCTCGCCGTGGAGGAGATCGACCGCGCCATCGTCGCCGCCCTGACCGCTGACGGCCGCCTGTCGTACACCGACCTGGCCGAGCGGGTGGGACTGTCGGTGTCCGCCGTGCACCAGCGGGTACGGCGGCTGGAGCAACGCGGCGTCGTCAAGGGGTACGCGGCCCGGGTCTCCTTCGAGGCGCTGGACCTGCCGTTGACCGCGTTCGTGGCGATCCGGCCGTTCGATCCGTCGCAGCCGGACGACGCGCCGGAGCGGCTCGCCCACCTACCCGAGATCGACTCGTGCTACTCGGTGGCGGGGGAGGACTTCTACCTGCTGTTGGTGCGGGTGGCCAGCCCGACGGACCTGGAGCGGGTGTTGCAGGAGATCCGCACCTCGGCGAACGTGACGACCCGGACGACGGTGGTGCTGTCCACGCCGTACGAGAACCGTCCGCCGAAGATCAGTGCCGGGGCGCCTGGTCGGTCGCGGTCCCGGGCGCCGGAGGAGCCGGCTGGTTCCACCGCAGGATGACCTGCCGGTCGTGCTCGTGACCGAGCGCGCTCACCGTCGCGGTGTCCAGCCGCAGTCGTCCGCCGGCGGACGGCGGTAGCCCGATCCAGCGGGCGCCGAGCACCCGCAGGCTGTGCGCGTGGCCGACCAGGGCCACGGTGCCGCGGTCGAGCAACGGGGTGACGCGGGTCAGCACGCGGTCGAGACGCTCGCCCACCTGGGCGGGTGACTCGCCGCCGGGGCAGCCGTCGGTCCAGATGTTCCAGTGCGGGTCGTCGTCGTGGATGTCGACGGTGGTGCGGCCCTCGTACTCGCCGTAGTTCCACTCGCTGAGGTCCTCGTCGACGGCGTCGACGGTGAGCCCGGCGAGCTGCGCGGTGCGCAGCGCCCGGGAGCGGGGACTGGACAGGACGGTGGCGAAGCGCCGGCCGGCGAGGAACGCCGCGAGGGTGCGGGCCTGTCGCTCGCCGTCGGGGGTCAGCTCCAGGTCGGTGTACGAGGTGTGCCGGAGGCTGGCGCTCCAGGTGGTCTCGCCGTGCCGGATCAGCAGGAGCTCTCCCATGCGGCCAGTTAACCACCGTGGCGGCGTGGTCCGGGCCGCCCTCCCTCAACCTATCTTCCTAGGACGCCCTAGCGGGTGTGCCGACCGGCACCACCGGTTTCAGCACCGGGAGACCGGGCAAGCGAGCGGCGACAACCGCCAGACCGAGGAGGCGCGATGAGCTTCACCGAGAAGGCAAAGAACAAGGTCGAGCAGATGGCCGGGGCCGCGAAGGAGCGGGTCGGCGACATGACCAACAACGAGCGGATGCGTGGCGAGGGCGCCAGTGAGCAGAGTGACGCGCGCGCCAAGCAGGCCGGTCAGAACGTGAAGGACGCGGGTCGCAACGTGAAGGACGCCTTCAACAAGTGACCTGAGCGGTCGTGGGGTCCCCGAGCAGATGCCGCTCCGGGACCCCACGCGTGCGAGCCGTTAGGGTCGGCGGCGTGACCGTGCTTCGTTCGCTGGTGTTGTTCGCGTTGGCCGCCCTGGCTGAGATCGGCGGCGCCTGGCTGGTCTGGCAGGGTTGGCGTGAGCAGCGCGGTCTGTGGTGGATCGCCGCCGGTGTGGTCGCCCTCGGCTGCTACGGCTTCGTGGCCACGTTCCAGCCGGATCCGAACTTCGGCCGCATCCTGGCCGCGTACGGCGGCGTGTTCGTGGCCGGCTCGCTGGGCTGGGCGATGGTGGTCGACGGATTCCGCCCAGACCGCTGGGACCTGCTGGGCGCAGCGCTCTGCCTGCTAGGCGTAGCCATCATCATGTACGCCCCCCGCACCACAACCCCATAACCCCATGCCACCCCGCCCCGCCCTCCCCGCCCCTCCACGCCGTCGATCATGGATTTGTGGTGGGGACGAAACACTCGCGAGACCCTGAATCAGGCACCACAAGTCCATGATCGACGGCCCGCTAGGAGGCCCGGGGCTCCCGCGTGCGGCGATCTTGCACTTTCTGTGGTGTCGTAAGGGGTCATATCGCTTATTCCGGCGACCGAAAGCGCAAGATCGGCGTGAGGTGGGCGGGGCGGTGAGACGTACCCGCTTCTGCGATGATGCGGCGCGTGATGGGACCACGGCTCCGCTCGTTCTGGTGTGGGGTGCTGGTTGTGGTGGTTTCGCTTGGCGTGGGCGGGTGCGCGGCTTCTCGGGTGCCGCCGCCGGAGCGGCCGACGTTCGTCGGATCCTCCGCCGCGCCCTCGGCCAGCAGCGCCGCATCGACAGCTACTCCGACGCCGGGGGTTGCGAGCGTCCCCGGGGCGTCGAGGGTGGGGACCAGGGCGCCGGTGGTCGACCACGGGCCACGGGCCGGCACCCGGGTCGCGCTGACGTTCGACGCGGACATGACCGACGGGATGCTGGCCAATCTGCGCAGCGGCAAGGTGCGGTCGTACGCGAACCTGCGGATCCTCGACCTGCTGGAGCGCGAGCAGGTGCCGGCGACGTTCTTCCTGACCGGCAAGTGGGTGCGGCGGTACCCGGAGGTGACCCGGCGGATCGCCGGCAATCCGCGCTTCGAGTTGGCGAACCACACCTACGGGCACGCGGCGTTCACGGCGGACTGTTACGACCTGCCCCGGCTGCCGGTCGACGAGCTGGCCGCCGACGTGGCGAAGACGTTCGAGGTGCTCGCGCCGTACGGGGGGCGGCAGACCCGGTACTTCCGCTTTCCGGGGTTGTGCCACGACGCGGCGGCGTTGGACGCCCTCGCGCCGTTGGGTGTGACGGTGGTGGACGGGGACGTGATCAGCGGTGATCCGTTCGCGAAGGCGTGGAAGCCGCTGGTGCGGGCCGTGCTGGACCACGTCCGTCCCGGCTCGGTGGTGATCATGCATGTGACCGAGGCGAACGCGACGATGACCGATGAGGCGTTGCCGCACATCCTGGCCGGGTTACGCGAGCGTGGGTTGACGCCGGCGCCGTTGTCCGAGGTGCTGGCCGCCGGTTGAGTGGGCGGCCAGCACCTCGGGTACGTCAGTCGTCGCGGTGGTCGCTCCACCACTGCTGGCCGTCGGCGGGCAGGGTGTCGATCGGGTCGTAGTAGGCGTAGCGCTTGTTGAGCGCCTCCAGGTCGGCGGACTCGATGGAGGTGCGGTAGTTCTTGGTCCAGTAGGAGATGCCGCGCTCACGGTCGTAGTCGGTGAGCATGTGGACCCAGCGCTTGCCGACGAAGGGGACGTCGCAGACGATCCGCGGGGTGGCGTAGCCGGGCAGGTAGCCCATGATGTCGTGCTGGAGTTGCTGGGCGTGCCAGACCGGGACCCGCCAGTGCTCGGCGTTGGGGATCATGTCGCACATGTAGAAGTAGTACGGCAGGATGCCCGCTTCGCCCTGCAGGGCGAAGCAGAGGTCGAGCAGGTCGGCGTTCGTGGCGTTGACGCCGCGCATGAGGACGCCCTGGTTGCGGACGTCGCGTACGCCGACGTCGAGCGCGGTCTGGGCGGCCTTGGCGACCAGTGGGGTCAGCGACTGGGCGTGGTTGACGTGGGTGTGGATGGCGAGGTTGACGCCGCGTCGGGCGGCGGTGCGGGCGACGCGTTCGAGGCCTTCGACGACGTCGGGCTGGAGCCAGTGTTGGGGGAGGCCCATGAGGGCCTTGGTGGCGAGCCGGATGTCGCGGACGGTTTCGATGTCGAGCAGCCGCATGAGGTACGACTCGAGGTTGCGCCAGGGGACGTTGGCGACGTCGCCGCCGGAGACGACGACGTCGCGTACGCCGGGGTGGTTCTTGAGGTAGGCGATGTGGGCGTCGTAGCGGTCGACGGGCTTGAGGGTGAGTTTGAGTTTGTCGACGGTGGGGGTGGAGTTGCCGACGAGGTCCATGCGGGTGCAGTGCCCGCAGTACTGCGGGCAGGTGGAGAGCAGTTCGGCGAGGACCTTGGTGGGGTAGCGGTGGGTGAGGCCTTCGGCGACCCACATGTCGTGCTCGTGGAGGCTGTCGCGGCTGGCGTAGGGGTGTGAGGGCCAGTCGGTGCGTCGGTCGGAGGCGACCGGGATCATGTAGCGGCGGATCGGGTCGGCGAGCAGCGCTTCGGTGCTCATCGTCTCGAACGGCACCATCGTGTTGATCATCTGCGGGGGCACCAGCATGGACATGGTGGCCAGTGCCTTCTGGTCTGCCTCGAGGTCGGCGTAGAAGGTCTCGTCGATGGTGTCGCCGAGGACGGCGCGCAGCTGCTTGATGTTCTTGACGCAGTTGACCCGCTGCCACTGGGCGCTTTCCCACTGGTCGCGGGTGACGTGTCGCCAGCCGGGGAAGCGGGTCCAGTCGGGTTCGACCAGGGGGCGGCGGTGGTATTCGTACGGCTGCCCGGCGGTCGGTGTGGCGACCGGGGCGTGACGGGGTTGGGGGATGGTCTGGGTCACGGCCCCTCCTCGGTGGTGCGGTGGATCATTGAAGCTCGAAGGCTACTGGAAAATATTCGGCAAAGAAATTAGTCTGCCGTAAGTTTTCCCGTTACGCGAGCCCTGGCCGGGGCTTCGAGCGGCTGCGCAGGGGAGGTTGGCGTGACGTCACCGGTGGGACTGCACCGCGTCGTGCAACCGGCGGGGGTGCTGCCGCAGGCGGCGTGGCGCCTGGACGCGTCGAGGGAGATCGCGCCGAACGAGGTGCGGATCCGGGTGCAGCGTCTGAACCTGGACGCGGCGAGCTTCCGCCAGTTGTCGGAGAAGCACGGCGGGAACGGTGACGCGGTACGCGCCGAGGTCCTGGAGATCATCTCCACGCGGGGCAAGATGCAGAACCCGGTGACCGGCTCGGGTGGGATGTTGATCGGCGTCGTCGAGGAGGCCGGTCGGCGTTCCCCGCTGGGACTCAAGGCCGGCGAGCGGGTCGCCTCGCTGGTGTCGTTGACGCTGACGCCGCTGGTGATCACCGACGGGTTGGCCCGCTGGGACGGTCGCAGCGAGCAGGTGCCGTGTGACGGGTGGGCGATCCTGTTCGCCCGGTCGATCGCGGCGGTGCTGCCCGCGGACGAGGATCCGCAGATGTCCCTCGCCGTGCTGGACGTGTGCGGGGCGCCGGCGCTGACGGCGCGGGTGGTGTCGCGTCAGGTCGAGGACCGGCGGCGTGCGGGTGATCCGACGCCGGTGAGCGTGGCCGTGATCGGTGGGGCGGGCAAGAGCGGGTCGCTGTCCCTGGCCGCGGCGCGGCGCGCGGGCGCCGCCCGTACCGTCGGGGTGGTTCCGGTGGCGGCGGAGCGCGACGCGCTGACGGCGGCGGGTCTGGCGTCGGTGGTGGCGGTGGCCGACGCGCGGGATCCGGTGGGCCTGTCCACGGCGGTGACCACGGCGTTGGGTACGCCGGCTGACGTGACGGTGGTCTGCGTGGACGTGCCGGGTTGTGAGCACGGGGCGGTCCTGGCGACCGCGGACGGCGGCACGGTGATCTTCTTCTCGATGGCGACGAGCTTCTCGGCGGCGGCGTTGGGCGCGGAGGGGCTGGCGGCGGACGTGACGATGCTGGTGGGCAACGGGTACGTGCCGGGGCACGCGGAGTTGGCGCTGGGGTTGCTGCGTGCCGAGCCGGGGGTGCGCCAGCTTTTCGCGGCGCGGATCGCGGCAGACTGAGGTCATGACGAACCCCTCGACGTTGTACCGCGGCGGCGTGTTGCACTGTCCGGCGGATCCGAGCGCGACCGCGCTGCTGGTGTCCGGTGGGCGGATCACCTGGTTGGGCACCGACGGTGACGCGCCGCCGGCCGAGAAGGTGGTGGACCTAGGTGGGGCGCTGGTGACGCCGGCGTTCGTGGACGCGCACGTGCACGCCACGGACACCGGGTTGGCGTTGTCGGGGCTGGAGTTGTCTGGCGTGCGCTCGGCGGGGCAGTTGCTGGACGCGGTGGCGGGTTTCGCGGCGGGTCTGCCGGCGGACGCGGTGGTGCTGGGGCATGGCTGGGACGAGTCGGGTTGGTCGGACGCGACGCTGCCGGACGCGGCGGCGTTGGACCGGGCCGCCGGTGGCCGGCGGGTCTACCTGTCGCAGGCGTCGATCCATTCGGCGTTGGTGTCGTCGGCGTTGCTGGCGGCGTGCCCGCAGGTGGTGGACGCGGCCGGGTACGACCCGTCGGGTTGGCTGCGTCGCGACGCGCACCATGTGGTGCGGGCGGCGGCGCAGGGTTCGGTGACGCGGGCGCAGCGGGTGGCGGCGCAGCGGGTGGCGCTCGCGCACGCGGCGTCGCTGGGGATCGCCGCGGTGCACGAGTGTGGCGGTCCGGAGATCTCCGACGAGGAGGACTTCACGGGCCTGCTGGGCATTTCCGGCGCGGGGGTGCCGGAGGTGTACGGGTACTGGGGTGAGTTGGGTGGCGCGGCGCGGGCCCGGGAGTTGGGCGCGGTGGGCGCTGGCGGGGACCTGTTCGCCGACGGGGCGTTGGGGTCGCGTACGGCGCACGTGTCGCAGCCGTACGGCGACGGTGACGGCTGCGGGCACGGCTACCTGACGGTCGAGCAGGTGCGTGATCACCTGGTGGACTGCGCGGCGCACGGTCTGCAGGGCGGGTTCCACGCGATTGGTGACGCGGCGATCGGCACGGTGCTGGACGGGTTCGCGGCGGCGGCGGCGACGCTGGGTGTGGAGCGGCTGCGGGCGGCCCGGCACCGCGTGGAGCACGCCGAGATCATGAGCCGGCGGATGATCGCGCGGTTCGTGGAGTACGGGATCGTGGCGAGCGTGCAGCCGGCGTTCGACCGGCTGTGGGGTGGTGCGGGCCGGATGTACGAGGCGCGCCTGGGCCTTGCGCGGTCGTTGGAGTCGAACCCGATGGGTGCCATGCACTCGGTGGGTGTGGCGTTGGCGTTCGGGTCGGATTCGCCGGTGACGCCGTTGGACCCGTGGGGGTCGGTGCGGGCGGCGGCGGCGCATCACAACCCGGCGCAGCGGATGAGTGTGCGGGCGGCGTTCGCGGCGCACACGCGCGGCGGGTGGCGGGCGGTGCACCTGGACGCCGAGGGGGTGCTGGCGCTGGGCGCCCCGGCGACGTTCGCGGTGTGGTCGACGCCGGCCGGCGTCGAGCGGGGCCTGCCGGTGCTGCTGGCCGAGGATCCGGACCTGCGCGGCCCGGACGATCCGACGCCGCTGCCGGTGTGCCGGCGGCTGGTGCTGCGCGGCGAGGTCATCTATGAGGAAGGGTCGTCGTGAGCGAGCAGATGAGCGGTGTGGCGTGACCGGGAAGCTTGATCTTGATCCGGTGTTGGTGGCGCGGGCGCGGGAGTTGGCGCGGCGGGCCGGTCAGCCGGTGGTCGACCTGGCGCGCAGCCACACGACGGTGTCGGTGGAGCGGGCGGTGTTGCGCCTGGCCGGGGTGACGGGCGCCGACCCGGACGGCATTCCGTGGGTGAACCGGCTGGTCGACGCGGTCGTCGCGGACGTCGGCCTGGGGCACGGGGTGGCGGCGCCGGTGTTCGACGCGCTGGTGCGCGAGGGCAGCACCGACGTGACGTTGCTGGCGCAGAAGGCCGCCGCCGGGTCGGTGCGGTTCGGCGTGCCGTCGGGTCGGGCGGCCACGGCGGCCCGGTCGGCGGCCCGCAGGGCCGTGGGCGCGGGGATTCGGCGTATCGACCGGCGGCGGGTCGAGCGGGACCGGCTCGTCAAGCGGCACGGTGACCCGAAGCAGCGGCCGTGGATCTACCTGATCGTGGCGACCGGGGACATCTACGAGGACATCCCGCAGGCGCAGGCGGCGGCGCGGGCGGGCGCGGACGTGATCGCGGTGATCCGCTCGACGGGACAGTCGTTGCTGGACTATGTGCCCGAGGGCGCCACCCGGGAGGGGTTCGCCGGCACGTACGCCACGCAGGAGAACTTCCGGTTGATGCGGGCGGCCCTGGACGAGTCGTCGAAGGAGTTGGGCCGCTACGTGCGGCTGACGAACTACGCGTCGGGGTTGTGCATGCCGGAGATGGCGACCCTGGCCGGCCTGGAACGCCTGGACATGATGCTCAACGACTCGATGTACGGGATCCTGTTCCGCGACATCAACCCGGTGCGCACGTTCGTCGACCAGCGGTTCTCCCGGCAGGTCCACGCCCGCGCGGGGATCATCATCAACACCGGTGAGGACAACTACCTGACCACCGCCGATGCGGTTGACGAGGCGCACACGGTGACGGTGTCGCAGTTGCTCAACGAGTTCTTCGCGCACGAGGCGGGCCTGGCGGACTGGCAGTTGGGCCTGGGGCACGCCTTCGAGATCAACCCGGAGGTGCCGGAGTCGTTCCGCCTGGAGTTGGCGCACGCCCTGCTGGCGCGGGAGTTGTTCCCGGACGCGCCGCTGAAGTGGATGCCGCCGACGAAGCACATGACCGGTGATGTGTTCCGGGGCAACCTGCTCGACGGGTTCTTCAACCTGGCGGGGACGCTGACCGGTCAGGGCATCCTGTTGGTGGGGATGATGACCGAGGCGGTGGTGACGCCGTGGTTGTCGGACCGGGACATCGCCCTGCAGAACGTGCGGTACGTCCTCGGCGCGGCCGGCGGGCTGCACGAGGACTTCGTGCCGGCGGCGGGCGGGTTCATCCGTCGCCGCGCCAACCAGGTGCTCGGTGAGGCTCTGGACCTGCTGGAGCGCATCGGGGAGCAGACGCTGCTCACCGCGATCGCCGAGGGCACCTTCGGGATCATGAAGCGGCCCGCGGACCGGGGCAAGGGCCTCGACGGGGTCGCCGCGCACGAGGGCGACTACTACAACCCGGCCACGGAGATCCTGGAGGCGGGTCGTGAGTAAGGGGATCGTTCGGCCCTACGGGGACACCACCGGCGACGGGATGGTGCAGGTGTCGTTCACCCTGCCCGTGCCGCACGACAAGCGGGCCGAGGGCGCGGCGGTGCAGTTGGCCAACAAGATGGGCATCGATCCGGCGATGGTGGTGCACGCCAAACCGATGGGGGACGGGTTCACGTTCTTCGTCGTGTACGGGCGGGTGAACCACCTCGTCGACCTGAACGCGGTGCAGGTGGTGGAGCGGGACTTCGCGCTGCTGTCGGCCAAGGACGTCAACACGGTGGTCAAGCAGCGGCTGCGGCGCAAGCTGTCCGTGGTCGGCGCGTGCATCGGCACCGACGCCCACACGGTGGGCATCGACGCGATCCTCAACGTCAAGGGCATCGCGGGGGAGAAGGGCCTGGAGTACTACCGGGAGTTGAAGGTCACCAACCTGGGCGCGCAGGTCAGTGTCCCGGAGCTGGTGGAGGCCGCGCGGGCGGAGAAGGCCGACGCGGTGCTCGTGTCGCAGGTCGTCACGCAACGCGACGCGCACCTGCACAACACGCGGGAGATGTCGGCGGCGTTCCGGGAGGCCATGCCGGCGGGCAAGCGGCCGCTGCTGATCGTCGGCGGTCCCCGCTTCGACGAGACGATGACCGACGAGTTGGGCGTCGACCGGATCTTCGGTCGGGGCACCACGCCGGGCGAGGTGGCCAGCTATTTGGTGCACGCCCTGATCACGCAACGGAAGGCGAACGCATGACCGACGACGCGCGGCTCGGGTTGACGGTGACGCACCGGCGGTATGTGCCGTACGCGCACGCCCACTACGCCGGCAACCTCGTCGACGGGGCGTACGCCCTGGGGCTGTTCGGTGACGTCGCCACCGAGGTGTGCATCCGCACGGACGGCGACGAGGGCCTGTTCGCCGGGTACTCCGACGTGCGGTTCACCGCGCCGATCCGGGCCGGTGACGTGGTCGAGGTGACGGCGCAGGTGTCGCGGGTGGGCTCCCGCAGCCGCACCCTGGAGTTGAGCTGCGTGGTGGTGTGCCGGGGCCGCCCGGACCGCTCCGAGTCCGCCGCCGAGGTCCTCGACCCGCCGATCGTGGCGGTGACCGCGACCGGCACCGTGGTCGTACCCGCTTCCTCATGACCCTCGCGGTCTGCGCGGACGTCGGCTCCACGTACACCAAGGCGGCCGTGGTGGACCTGGCGGCCGGTGTCCTGGTCGGCGCGGCGGCCGCGCCGACGACGGTGGGCAGTGACGTGCTGCGCGGCCTGGACGCCGCGGTCACGGCGGCCACCGCCGGGCTCGGGCTGCGCGACGTGCCGTGGTACGTCTGCTCGTCGGCCGGCGGTGGGCTGCGGCTGGCCGTTATCGGCTACGAGGCCCTCGTCACCGCGCAGGCGGGCCGGCGGGTCGGGTTGTCCGCGGGCGCGCACGTGGTGCACACCGGCGCCGGGCGGCTCGACGCGGCGGCCCTGGCCGCGTTGCGGGCGGCCCGGCCGGACGTGGTGCTGCTGGTGGGTGGCACCGACGGCGGCGACGCCGACACGATCCGCCACAACGCGACCCGGCTGGGCCGCGCCCGCTGGCGCACGCCCGTCGTCCTGGCCGGCAACGCTGATGTCCGCGCCGAGCTGACCGCGCTGCTGCGGGACGCCGGGGTGCCGGTGAGCAGCGCGGACAACGTGCTGCCGCGCATCGGGGTCCTCACGCCGGCGTCGGCGCGGGCCGCGATCCGGGCGGTGTTCCTGCGGCACGTCATCGGTGGTAAACGACTGTCCCGGGGTACCCGTTTCGCGCGGCTGGTGCGGGCGGCCACGCCGGACGCGGTTCTGACCGGGGTGGAGGTGCTGGCCGACACCATCGGCGGCGACCTGGCCGTCGTCGACGTGGGTGGGGCCACCACCGACGTGTACTCGGTGCTCACCCCCGACGAGCGGGCCAGCGGGCCGGGCCGGGAGGTCGCCGGCAGCCTGTGGCGTGCCCGCACCGTCGAGGGCGATCTCGGCATGCGGTGGAGCGCGCCGGGCGTGGTGCGCGCCGCCGTCGAGGAGCGGCTGCTCACCGACGCCGGCGACCTCAGTGTCGCCGCCGACCGGCGGGCGGCCGACCCGGCGTTCCTGGCCGCCGATGATGCCGAGCGGGCCGTGGACGCGCGGATCGCCACCCTGGCGGCGACGGTGGCGCTGCGCCGGCACGCCCGTGGTGTCGCCACCGGCGAGCGGGCCGGGCGGGATCTGCGGGACGTGCGGCTGCTGGTGGGCTCCGGTGGGGTGCTGCGGCACGCGCCGCCCGACGCGTCGGGGCGGGTGCTGGCGGCGGTCCTGGCCGACCACGCGGGCGGGTGGGCGGTGCCGCGCGCCGCCCGCGCCGTGGTGGACGTGGACTACGTGCTGGCCGCCGGTGGGCTGCTCGCCGAGGAGCACCGGACGGCGGCGCAGGCGCTGTTGCGCCACCATCTGTGCCCGCAGTGAGACACACCGATCCGACACGCCGTGGCGCAACACACGACAGGCCGGGGTGGGTTGACAGGAGGCGGGGTGTAGCACGTACCGTCTTTGAGTCCTACCACGGGAAGCGGCTGTTGTTCGCTTCGTCCCTTCGTCCGCTGGCCGAGCGACATGTTTGAGCGTCATCGTCGCGGCGGCCAGGTCCAGCGGGCGGGGGTCGGCGGGGCGGCGCGAACCGGCCGCGGTTACCGGTGTACGGGCAGGGTGAGGTGCACGGCCAGTAGACAACGGCCCGGCGGGGGCAGCCAGTCAACCGCCTGGTCGGTCCGAAGGTCGGCGTGCCCCATTCTCGCCCCACCGGCCGGGAAGGGCCTGGGAGCATCGGGGCGCGGCGCAAGCCGCGCCCCGATTTCATGTGCGCGCGACGTCGCCCCCAACCTCCGCGCCGATCTTGCGGTTTCTGTTGTTGAAACGGGCAGGAATGCCCCGTTCGTCGGGACAGAAAGTGCAAGATCGCGGAGCAGGGGTCAGGCGCGGATGGCGGCCGGGTAGCCTTCGGCGGGTGATCGAGGTGAAGCTGCGGTGACGACGCTGGACCGGGACGAGAGTCACGTCCCCACGGCGACCAGTGCGCCGGTCGCCGCGGGTCGGCCGCTGCCGCTGCGCGTGGCCGCGCCGATGGCCGTGGTCGCCGGATTGGCCCTGCTGCTGGCGTTCCCGCCGTACGGGGTGTGGCCGCTCGCGCCCGTCGGGGTGGCCCTGCTGGCCGCCGCCGCCCACCGGCGGCGGTTGCGCGCCGGCGCCGGCCTGGGTTTCCTCACCGGGGTGGCGCTGTTCGCGCCGATGCTGGCCTGGACGAACCTGCACACCGGTTACCTGCCGTGGGTGCTGCTGTCCCTGCTGCAGGCCGGCTACCTGGCGCTGCTCGGCGCCGCCACCGCCTGGGTGTCCCCCCTGGCCGACCGGGGCCCCTGGCAGTGGCCGGCGCTGACCGGGCTGCTGTGGGTGGGGCAGGAGGCGGTGCGCGACCGTACCCCGTTCGGCGGTTTCCCGTGGGGTCGCCTCGCGTTCAGCCAGGACGACTCTCCGCTGCTGCGCCTGGCCGCCCTCGGCGGCGCGCCACTGGTCACCTTCGCCGTGGCCCTCGCCGGTGGCCTGCTCGCCGCCGCCGTCTGGCGGGGCTGGGCGGCCCGCCGCGACGCCCGGCCCGAGTGGTGGCTGGCGGCGGTCGTACCCGCCGCCGTCGCCGTGGCGGTGGGCGCGGTGAGCCTGCTGGTGCCCGTCGCCGCCGAGGGCGGCGGCAAGGCCGTGACCGTCGCCATCGTGCAGGGCAACGTGCCGCGCCTCGGGCTGGACTTCAACGCCCAGCGGCAGGCCGTGCTCAACAACCACGTCGACGCCACCATCGAGCTGGCCGCCCGGGTCGTCGCCGGCACCGCGCAACGGCCCGACCTGGTGGTGTGGCCGGAGAACTCCAGCGACATCGACCCGCTGCGCAACCCCACCGCGGGGGCCCGCATCGCCCAGGCCGCCGACGCGATCCGCGCGCCCATCCTGGTCGGCGCGGTGCTGCTCGGGCCCGGCGCCGGGCAGGTCCGCAACGCGGGCATCCTGTGGCGGCCCGGCACCGGGGCCGACATGGCGCAGCTCTACACCAAACGGCATCCGGTGCCGTTCGCCGAGTACGTGCCGTTGAGGAACATCGCGCGCATGGTCAGCGACAAGGTCGACCTGATCCGCACCGACTTCGTGCCCGGCAGCACCCCGGGCGTGGTACGCGCCGGCCCGGCGACGCTCGGCGACGTGATCTGCTTCGAGGTCGCCTACGACGAGGTGGTCCGCGACACGGTCACCGGCGGTGCGCAACTGCTGGTGGTGCAGACCAACAACGCCACCTTCAACGAGGCGGAGGCCCGCCAACAGCTGGCCATGGTGCGGCTGCGGGCCGTCGAGCACGGCCGCCCGGCGCTGATGGCCTCCACGGTCGGCGTGTCCGGGTTCGTCGCCCCCGACGGGCGGGTAAGCGATGCCACCGGGTTCAACACCCGGGAGGTCGTGGTGCGGCAGCTACGGCTCGACAGCGGGCGCACCCTCGCCACCCGCCTCGGCTGGTGGCCGGAGCTGGCCCTGGCCGCTCTGGCGGTGGCCGCCCTGGTCGGCGCGGGTGTGCTGCGGCGCCGCCAGCGGGTCGTGCCCGGATAGCAGCAGCCGGTACGCCGGCGGGAGCGGAGGAACCGTGGTCCAGGCGACCGATACGATCCGGCGTCCCGACGAGGTGCCCGGCGTGGGTCGGGTCCTGGTGGTGATCCCCACCTACAACGAGGCCGACAACGTGGCGGCGATCGTGGGGCGGGTCCGCCGGGCCGCTCCCACCGTGAGCATCCTCATCGCCGACGACAACAGCCCCGACGGCACCGGCGCGATCGCTGACGCTCTCGCCGACGGCGACCCGCACGTGCAGGTGTTGCACCGCAGGGGCAAGGAGGGGCTCGGCGCCGCGTACCTGGCCGGGTTCGGGTGGGCGCGCGAGCGCGGCTACCACGCGGTGGTGGAGATGGACGCCGACGGCTCCCACGCCCCGGAGGACCTGCCGGCGCTGCTGGAGGCCGCCCGCGACGCCGATGTGGTGATCGGGTCGCGGTGGACCAGCGGGGCGCGGGTGGTGAACTGGCCGCTGCGGCGGCTGCTGCTGTCGCGCGGCGGCAACCTGTACGCGCGTCTCGCGCTGGGCATGCCCGTCTCGGACGCCACCGGCGGCTACCGGGTGTACCGGACCAGCGCCCTGGACGCCATCGACCTGGCGTCGGTGACCTCGCAGGGGTACTCGTTCCAGGTGGAGCTGTCGCGGCTGGCGCACCGGGCGGGGGTGCGGATCGTGGAGGTGCCGATCACGTTCGCCGAGCGGGAACGCGGGGACAGCAAGATGAGTCCGCGCATCGTCGCCGAGGCGTTGTGGCGGATCACCGCGTGGGGTGTGCAGGACCGGCGGCAGGCCGTACGCCGCAGCCTGAACGGCACCCCCACCGGTCAGGTGCGGTGGCCGTGAGCGCGGCCGTGTCATGCTGGATGCGCGGTTCGTGTCGGGCCGCGGGATGGCGATGAGGTGAGATGCGCCGAGGACTGAGGTTCGTGCCGCTGGCCCTGCTGCTGACGGTGGTGCTGGAGCTGGCGGTGTTCGTCGTCGTGGGCAGGGCGGTGGGGTTCGGCGCGGCGGTGCTGCTGGTGTTCGCCGCGTCCCTGCTGGGGCTGGTGCTGCTGCGCCGCGAGGGAATGCGCGCCTGGCGGGGGTTCCGCACCGCGGCGCAGGCCGGGCAGCCGCCGGGACGGCAGGTGACCGACGGGCTCGTCGGGTTGGCCGGTGCGCTGCTGCTGGCGATACCCGGGCTGGTCAGCGGCCTGGTCGGGTTGTCGCTGATGGTGCCGCCGGTGCGCCGGTTGGCCCGCGTCGGGGTGCAACGCGCCGCCGAACGGCGGGTGTCGTCGATGGTCGCCGGTGACCTGTTCGGGCCGCGTACGGTCCGGGTGCGTCAGGGCGCGCCACAGCCGCCGCCACGTCCGCAGCCGGAGCAGCCGGTGGTCGTCGACGGTGGCCGCGCCATCGAGGGCGAGATCGTCGAGCCGGGCCGCAACTGAATCCACCCACTCACACGACGGCGCCCCCGGGGTTTCCCGGGGGCGCCGTGTCGTGCGGGTGCGGCTCAGGCGCGGCCGCGGCGGGTACGAACCTCCTGGAGCCGCTCGGCGAGGATGTCCTCAAGCTCGGCGATCGAACGCCGCTCCAGCAGCATGTCCCAGTGGGTACGCGGCGGCTTGGCCTTCTTCTGCTCCGGCTCGCTGCCGTCGACGAGTCGGGCGACGCTGCCGTCGAACTTGCACTCCCAGGTCGTCGGGACCTCGGCGTCGACGGCGAACGGCACCTCGAACTGGTGGCCCTTGGCGCAGAGGTACTCGCGGGTCTGACGCGGCGCGAGCTCCGTGTTGCGGTCGGATTCGTAGCTGACCGCGCCCAACCGGCTTCCGCGCAGCATACGCTCGCCCATGATCGACTTCCCCTCGTTCGTGGTGCTGGTCTTCTGGGTGTAACGGCGCGTTCCCGTCGCACCATTCCCGCCCGAGGGCGTGAGGCGTCCACGGGCGGGCCGGAACCAAGGGTAGCCGGCCACGACCGGGACGCCACGGCGGTGGCGTGTCGTGACTGCCACCGGGGATGTTAAGGCGTGCGAGGACTGTGCCACACGCCCTAACCGCCCGAACGCGGTCAAGGTTGCGGCGACGTCGCACCCGGGTCGGAAGCACCCGCCCCGCCGGGTGCGGCCGCGCCGAGGCGGGCCAGCGCCAGCGCCAGGTCGCTGACCTGGTCACCGAGCTGCGCCACCCGCCGCTGGGCCACGTCCCGGTCGGCCTCGGCGGCCTCGAGCCGTACCGTCAGGGCCGTGAGCCGGCCCTCGGCGGTGGCCGCGGCCTGTCGGGCGGCGGTCAGCTCGGCGGTGAGCGTGTCGCGCTGCTCGGTCGCGGCGGTCAACTCCGCGCGGAGCCGGGCGGCCAGCTCGGCGGCGTCCTGCCGGGCGCCGTCGGCCTCGGCGGCGACGGCCTGGGCGCGGTCCCGGGCCCGTTCGGCCTGTTCGCGGGCCCGGGCGGCGTCCGCGGCCTCGGCGCGGGTCCGGGCGGCGTCGGCGCGGGCCTGGTCGATCTGACGGCGTACGTCCTGCGCCTCGGCCTGCCACCGCGCGGCCCGCTCGCCCGCGTCGGCGGCGTCCCGGGTGGCCCGTTCGGCGTCGGCGCGCGCCGCGTCCCGCTCGACGGTCAGGTCGGCCGCGCGCTGCCGTTCGGTGTCGCGCTCGCCCCGCAGGTCACGGACCTCGGCGCGGGCCTGGTCGCGGTCGCGTTCGGCCTGCGCGCGCAGCGCCTCGGCGGCGCTGACGTCGTGGCGGGCCTGGTCCCGGGCGGCCTCGGCCTGTTGGGCGCGCTCGTCGGCCGCGGCGGCGCGGTGCGCGGCGACCTCGGCACGTCGGGTGGCGTCGTCGGCCTCGGCGCGGGCCGTGCGGGCCTGCTCGCGGGCGCGCGCCGCGTCGGCCGACGCGGTCTCGGCGTCGTCGCGGGCCTCGTCGCGTTCGGTCTGCGCGGCCACGATCTCGGTGGCTGCCTCCGCGCGGGCCTGCGCGAGCTGCCGCTGCACACCCACCGGGGACAGCTCGGCGTGCAGCGCCTCGGTCAACGTCTCGACGATCTGGTCGAGGCGGTCCACCGCCTCCCAGGTGCGGGCCACCTGCCCGGGCAGGCCGGGGGCGTTGCGGTGGCGCATCCGACTGTTGCGCGAGGCGCGTTGGCAGGCGCCGTCGTTGTCACGGCAGTAGCGGAACGGCCGGCCGGCGCCGACACGCTGCGCCACCGGCGCTCCACAGTGGGCGCACGGGCGGGTTTCGGTGGGGGTGAGCGGGGTGTCCATCAAGGGCGAAGTCTAGGCCGCGTGTCGGCCGCTCAGGTCGCCGCCCGGGCCGTCGCGTCCAGGGTGTAGCGGCGCTGCAGCAGCAGCGCGGCGAGCATCGCCGCCGCCGGCAGCAGCCCGAAGCCGTAGCGGACCGCCGCGAGCGCCGCGTCCGGCTGCGCCGGTGACTCACCGGCGGTCGACGCCACGAAGCCGCCCGCCGCCAGGCAGAGGGCGTACGCGTAGGGGCCCAGGGCCGCGCCGGTGGCCTCGGTGGCCGTCCACACCCCGGTGTAGGTGCCCGCTCCGGTGGTGGCGCCGGCGGCGTGGATCACGTCGGGCAGCATCGAGAAGGGCAGCAGTTGCATGCCGGCGAACGCCACCCCGAGCACCGCCACCGCGCCGACGAGCACCGGTAGGCCGGCCGGTCTGCCCACCGCCAGCACCAGCGACCCGGCCGCGAACGCGCCCTGCGCGCCGAGCAGCGCCCGCTGCTTGCCGATCCGGCGGGCCAGCACCAGCCAGGCGGGGGTGACCAGCAGCGCCGGAGCGACGAACGCGGCCACCAGCACCGTGGTCAGCGCGGGGGCACGCAGCTCGTACTCCGCGTAGTAGGGCACCCCGGCCAGGACCAGGTGGGTGCTGGTGGACATGGCCAGGTAGGCGGCGACCAGCGGGCGGAACTGCTCATCGCGCAGGGCGGTGCGCAGCGCCCGCCACCCGCCGTGCCTCGGTGCCGTGCCGCCCGACGCGACGCCGCGCAGCCGGGCGATGCCGGCCACGCCCACCAGCATGGCCACCAGCATCCCGACGGCGAGGACCACGCCCATCCGCTGGTAACCGCCCCGGGTCGCGGCGTCGCCGCCGGTCAGCAGCGGGGCCAGCAGGCCGGAGGCGAGGATGCCGAGGGTCAGCACGACCATCCGGAACGCCATCAGCCGGGTGCGTTCGTCGTAGCCGATGCGCAGGTCGGCGGGGGTGGCCAGGTAGGGGACCTGGTAGGCGGCGAAGAGCAGGTTGCCGGCGACGAAGGCCACCGCCACCCAGCCGGCGGCGGGCGCGCCGGTCAGGCCGCCGGGCACCGCGAACAGCGCGGCGAACGCGACCGGCAGGGCGCAGCCGAGCAGCAGCAGCCGTCGCCGGTCACCCCGGCGGGCCTGTTCGACGTCGGCGCGGTGCCCGACCCACGGGTGCAGCAGCACGTCGGCGATCTTCGGCAGCAGCAGCGCCAGACCGGCCAGCCACGGCCCGACGGCCAGCACGTCGGTGAGGAAGTAGAGCAGCAGCAGGCCGGGAACGGTCACCCAGACACCCATGCCGAGGGAGCCGGCGGCGAACCCGGCGAGGGGGCCGCGGGGCAGCGTCGCGTCGGTGGCGGCCGCGGGCCGCCGGTCGAGCCCGGTCATCGCCGCATCCTCTCCGCAATCCAACAGTTGCTGGATTCTAGGGGCACAATGGCGGCCATGACCACGCCCCGACGCCGTCCGGGTCGACCTCGGCGCGACCAGACCCGACCCACCCGCGAGGTGGTGCTCACCGCCGCGACCGCGCTGTTCGCCGAGCGTGGCTTCGACGCCGTCGGGCTGCGGGAGGTCGCGGCCGCCGCCGGGGTCGACGTCGCCACGGTCGCCCACCACACGGGTACGAAGGCAGCGCTCTACGAGGCGTGTTTCGCGCGGGTGTTCGACGTGGAGCGGCAGGTCCTCACCGCCGCCGCCGAGCGGGCCCGCACGGCCCTCGACGCGGGCCCGGACGCGGCGCGGCGGGCGTTGCACGACCTGGTCGACGTGTTCGTGGACTTCCTGCAGGACCACCCGGAGACCACCGCTCTGTGGCTGCGACGCTGGTTGGAGCCGCAGCGGCACGCCGAGCTGGACCAGCGCTACGCCGAACCGCTCTACCGGCTGGTGGCGGAGCTGCTGACCGCCGCCGCGGCGGCCGGCGCGCTGGCCGAGCCGACCCCGCACATCACCGTACGCAGCCTGGTCTGGGCCACGCACGGACACGTCGTGGCGTTGGCCTCGGGCGTGCCGGCGGCCCGGGAACGCCGCGAGTTCCGGGCGTTCGTGCACCGCTTCCTCACAGCGTTGTACGGACCGACGGGTTGACGGGCCGCCGCCGCCCGACGATTATCCATCGGACGTTGGATAATGCGGGGGAGCGGCGATGCGGGCAGAACCCAGGGTTGCGGTGATCGGCGCCGGCGCGGCCGGACTCGCCACCGTCAAGGCGCTGCGCGACGCCGCCGTCACCGTGGTCTGCTTCGAGGCCACCGACCAGGTCGGCGGCCTCTGGGTGTACGGGGCGCCCGACTCACCCGCGTACCGCACGCTGCACCTGAACACCAGCCGTGGCCGTACCGAGTTCGCCGACCACCCGATGCCCGCCGACTGGCCCGACTACCCGGACCACACGCGGGTCGCCGGCTACCTGGCCGACTACGCCGACCGGTTCGGGCTGCGCGACGCCATCCGGCTGCGGCACACCGTCGAGCGGGTCATCCGCCGACCGGACGGCAGGTGGACGGTCACGGCCAGCGGGCCGGACGGGCCGGTCGAGGTCACCGTCGAGGCCGTGGTCGTCGCCAACGGTCACAACCGGGTGCCCCGGCTGCCCGAGCCGCCGTACCCCGGCACCAGCACCGCCGAGCAGATCCACAGCCACGACTACCGCGGCCCCGAGCAGTTGGCCGGCCGGCGCGTCCTGGTCGTCGGCGGCGGCAACTCGGCGATGGACATCGCGGTGGACGCCTCGTACGCCGCCGAGCGGACGCTGTTGTCGCTGCGCCGGGGCGTCTGGGTGGTGCCCAAGCACCTGCTGGGTCGCCCCTCGGACACCCTCAACGGCGCGCTGGCCCGCCGGCTCCCGTGGCGGCTGCGCCAGCGCATCAGCCAGACCATGCTCGCCGCCGCCGTCGGCAACCCCGCCCGCTACGGGCTGCCCGCGCCGACGCACGGCTTCCTGCAGGACCATCCGACGCTCTCGGACGGCCTGCTGTCCCGGCTCGCCCACGGCGACGTCGAGGCCCGCCCCGGTGTGGCCGCCCTCGACGGCGACCGGGTCGAGTTCACCGACGGCCGCGCCGACCAGGTCGACCTGATCGTGTGGTGCACCGGCTACCGGGTGGAGATCGGGTTCCTGCCGGCCGAGCTGCTGGGCGGCGGGGCCGACACCCTGGCGTTGTACCGGCACGTGTTCCACCCCGCGGCCCCCGGCCTGATGTTCGTCGGGCTGATGCAGTCCACCGGCTCCGCGTTCCCGCTGGTCGAGGCGCAGGCCAAGCTGGTCGCCGCGCAGCTCGCCGGCCGGTACGCCCTGCCCGACCCCGCGCGGCAGCGGGCCGCCTGCCGGGCCGAGCTGCGAGCGGCGACGGCCCGCTGGGGCCAGCGCCGCCCGGCGATGCGGGTGGACTTCGACGTGTACCTGGCCGAGTTGACCCGGGAGTTGAAGACCGGAGCACGCCGGTGACGGCGCTGACCGGCCGGCGGGTCCTCGTCACCGGCGCGAGCGGCACCTTCGGCCGGCACCTCGGCGTCGCGCTGCGCGCCGGCGGCGCCCGGGTGGTGGGGCTCGACCTGCACGCCCGCGACGACGACGACCTGCCGGTGCTCGGCTGCGACCTGACCGACCCGGCCGCCGTCCCCGCCGCCGTGCGGGAGGCCGTCACCCGGCTCGGAGGGCTCGACCTGCTGATCAACAACGCCGGGGTGGGCGGTCCCGCCCCGGCGGAGCTGGCACCGGACGAGGTGGTCCGCCAGCAGTTGGAGGTCAACCTGCTGGCCGCCTGGCGCACCACCGCCGCCGCGCTGCCGGCCCTGCTCGACACCCGCGGGCGGGTGATCTTCGTGGCCAGCCGGATGGCGGTGCTGCCGCTGCCCCTCGCCGCCGCCTACGGGGTCAGCAAACGCGCCCTCGTCGCGTACGCCGACGCGCTGCGCCACGAGGTGGGCACCCACGTCGGGGTGAGCGTCGTCTACCCCAGCATGGTCGCCTCGCCGATCCACGACAGCACCGCCGAGGCCGGGCTGTCGCTGCGGGGAGTGTCCCGCCCCGAGCCGGTCGAGGGTGTCGTCGCGGCGATCCTGCGCGCCGCCACCGCCCGGCGGGCGCCCCGGGACGTGGCGACCACCCGACGCGGCCGGCTGGAGATGGCCGTCGGCCGGCACGCGCCCGCGCTGGCCGACCGGCTGGTCCGCCGTACCCTCGTGGCCCGGCTCGCCGCCGGTGACCTGGACGCCGCGCCGCTGGCCGCCGGGATGGTCCGCCGCCACCGTGGGCGGTGAGGACCGGATCAGGGTACGGCGACAGCCGCCCGGGAACGGTCGGCGGCGATACGGACGGCCAACGCGGCAAGGGCCGTACCGGTCACCCACCGCTGGACGCGCAACCATATCGGCCGGCGGGCGAAGAACCCGGCCAGCGTCCCGGCGCTGAGCACGATCATCGCGTTGACGCTCAGCGCGACGGCGATCTGGGTCAGGCCGAGCAGCAGGCTCTGCGCCGCCACCTGTCCCCGCGCCGGCTCGACGAACTGCGGTAGCAGCGACACGTACAGGATGGCGATCTTCGGGTTGAGCAGGTTGGTGACCAGGCCCATGGTGAACAGCCGCCGGGGCCGGTCCGGTGGCAGCGGCGCGGGCGTGAACGGTGACCCACCACCCGGGCGCACCGTGCGCCAGGCCAGCCACAGCAGGTAGCCGGCGCCGGCCAGTTTCACCACCGTGTACAGCGCCGGGACCAGGACGAACACGGCGGCCAGACCGGCGACCGCCGTGGCCAGGTAGACGCCGAAACCGGCGGCCACCCCGAGCAGCGAGATCAGGCCGGCCCGGCGGCCCTGCGCCACCGACCGGGAGACCAGGTAGACCATGTTCGGGCCGGGCGTGAGCACCAGACCCAACGCCACCAGCGCGATACCCAGCAGCGCACCCGCATCGACCATGACGTCGCCCCCGTTCACCGGCCCCCGACCGACGGTAGGCCGGACGGCGACCGGTGACCCAGAGCCACCTGCGAGGCGGTGGCCTGCCGCACGGGAATGGTCACCGGCCCGACGGCGCTGACCTGTTGCGGCGTGTGTCGCCGGTCGGAGGCGGCGCGTTACGGTGGCCGAAGGAGGTGCCGCAGGGTGACCGAAGCGTGGGACGCGGCCGTGGAGGCGCAGATCCGGGGCGCCGCGCAACGCGGCGAGTTCGACAACCTGCCCGGGATGGGCAAGCCGATCCCCGGGCGCGGGATGCCGTACGACGAGTCGTGGTGGATCAAGAGTTTCCTGGAGCGCGAGAAGCTGCCCAGCGACCTGTTGCTGCCCACCCCGCTGCAACTGCGTCGACGTGTCGAGCAGGTCCCCGACGAGGTCCGCGACCTGCCCACCGAACAGGCCGTGCGGGCCTTCGTGGGGCAGCTCAACGCGCAGATCGTGGCCTGGTTGCGCAACCCCGACGGGCCCCGGGTCGCGGTCCGGCCGGTGAACGCCGACGAGGTGGTCGCCCGCTGGCGTGCCGAACGCGCCCCTCGGCACGTGACCGCCGCCGCCGCCACCGAGCCGGCCACCATCGCCGCCCCGGCCCGCCGATCCCGCCGGGCTTGGTGGCTGCCCTGGCGTCGCCGGGCCTGACGCCCCGAACAGTCCCGAACAGTCCCGAACACCCGCTTTCGCCCTCGATCCCCGTGCCGCCGCTACGGTCGGCACCGGGCGACCTGACGGCAGGCACGGGGAACGGGGGCGACGTGGGTGAGCGCGCCGCGACGTACGCCGAGGTGTTCGCGGTACGCGAGTACCGCCACCTCTTCGGCGCGTACCTGCTGTCCCTGGCGGGCGACCAGCTCACGGCCGTCACCGTGGCGTACCTCGTCTACCACGGGACCGGATCGGCGGCGCTTGCCGCCGCCGCGTACGCCAGCTCCTATCTGGCCTGGCTCGTCGGCGGACCGCTGCTGTCCGGCCTGGCCGACCGGTATCCCCGCCGCCGTGTCCTGATCGTGTGCGACCTTGCCCGCGCGGCCCTCGTGCCGGTGGCGGCGCTGCCGGCCGTCCCCGCGCCGGCCCTGGTGGCGATGCTCTTCGCGGTCAACCTGATGCGGCCGCCGTTCGTGGCCGCGCGCGCGGCGTTGCTGCCCGACGTGCTCGACGGCGACCGGTACGCGGTGGCCAACGGCGTGGACAACATCTGCGCCCAGGTCGTGCAGGTGCTCGGATTCGCCGTCGGCGGGAGCCTGGTGGCGCTGCTGTCGTTGCGCGGCGCGCTGCTGGTCGACGCCGGCACGTTCCTCGTCTCGGCCCTGCTGATCGCGCGCGGCGTCCGGGCACGTCCGGCGCCCCCGGCGCCGTCGGGTCGGGTCCGCGCCGGCCGCGCGGACGGCCTGCGGGTGCTCGCCGCCGACCCCCGGCTGCGCGCCTACCTGCTCGTCCTCTGGACGGCCAGCGCCTGCACCTACGCCGCCGAAGGGCTGATGGCGCCACTGGCGCGGCAGTACGACGGCGACGCCGCCACGGTGGGTGTGTTGCTGGCCGCCGCGCCGACGGGCATGGCGTTCGGCGGGGTCGCGCTCACCCGGTTCTGCCCACCGGCGACCCGACCCCGGCTCATCCTGCCCCTGGCCGCGCTGTCCACCGGCGTGCTGACGGCGGCGTGGCTCGTTCCGCCGCTGTGGGTGCTGCTCCTGCTGCTGGCGCTGGCCGGGGCCGCGAGCGCCTTCGCCGTCCCGCTGAACGCGCTGTTCGGCCGGGCGGTGCCGGCGGAGTACCGGGGACGCGCGTTCGGGGTCGCCGTCACCGGCCTCAGTGGCCTGCAGGGGACGGCGATGGTGCTCGCGGGTCTGGCCGCCGACCGGTGGCCGGCCACCACGGTCGTCGGGTTCAGCGGACTGTCGGGCGTGCTGGCGGTCCTCGCCCTCGGTCCGCTGTGGAGACGTGCCGCCCGTTTCGCGCCGTTTGAGGGGCGGGTCGTACAAACCCGAACGGTCCCGAACGCCGAAAGCCCTACCGCCGAGGTGGGCGGCGGTCGACGCTGAGGTCGTCGGGTGGGCACGGGGCCGCCCCGAAGGGGGGAAGGAGAAGCGCATGCGTGGCGTTCGCGAGCGTGGCATCAGCTGGACCTGAGGAACTACCTGGAACGGCCTCGGCATCCCCGCGGGTGCCGACGGCGTTCAGCAGAGCAGGCGCGGGTGCCGCGCGGGTCGTTGGTCCCTCGACCTGCGCGGCACCCGCCCGACCGGCTGACGGGGTCACTCCACCGCGGCCCGCCACACCCAGGAGGTACGCCGTGCCCGACCCGGCAATTCACCACGGCCGGTCATCCACAGCAGCACGTCGGGCGCGTCGCCGGGCGGGGCGTCCGGGAAGAGCCGCCGCAGCACCAGCGCGCTCAGGCCGTGCGGCGGCTGCCACGGCACGCCGAGGCCGAGGGCGATGTCGTGGGTGTGCAGCACCGTCTCGGCCACCCCCATCGCGGCGAACCCGGCCGGGTCGCAGGGCCCCCAGTGCCAGGCCCGCTCGGTCGGTTCGGCGGCCTCGACGGCGACCGCGAGCAGCCGGGCACAGGCCCGTACCACGTCGAGCACCCGGGCCGGGCTCGCCGTGGGGGAGACCCGCAGGTCGTACGGCAGGTAGCTGTCCTGCGCCAGGCCGGTGACCTGGCCGGCGTACGCGAGCAGGTCGTGCGCGACGTGCGCGGCGGTCGTCCAGCAGCTCCAGGTCAACGTGCCGGCCGGCACCGACCAGTCGCGGTCGAGGTGCGGGCGCAGCACCCGGGTCATCTCGTCGGCCGCCGCCCGTACGTCGGCGCCGGTCATCACGGACGTCCGTAGGTCGATGCGTGCAAGAATCCATCCTCGTGCTCGGGGGGAGGCGGACACCATGTTGCCCAACCTGGTGGTGGACACGACGGTACTGCCGTCGGCGGACCGGTTCGAGTTCTGGTACGCCCTGATCGCCCAGGAGACGGGGCCCGTGCACATCACCAGCGCGCGGCTGGACGATTTCGTCGCGTACGCCCAGGCCATCGACCTCGGCCGGATCCGGTTGGCCTCGCTGCGGTACCCGTCGCTGCTCGCCACCCGGCCCGGCGGGCTGGTCCGTCGAGCCCAGGCGGACATCTACCAGCTCACGCTGCCACTGACGGGTCGTAGCACGCTGGTCCAGGATCGCACCGAGACCGCGCTCGTCGCCGCCAGCCACTTCACCCTGCTGGACACGGCCCGTCCGCACATCGCCCGGCACCGGGCGGACAAGCCCGGTCTCGCCACGACGATCACCGTGCAGATCCCCTACGCGGCGCTGCCGTTGCCGCCGGATCGCGTGCGTCGCCTCCTGGCCACGCCGATGTCGTCGGGTTCCGGCGTCGCCGGGCTCCTGGCCCACCACCTGCGCAGCATCGCGGCGCACCCGGAGCAGTACGAGCCGAACCAGGCCGAGATGCTGGGCGGCATGGCGTTGGACCTGCTCGCCGCCACGCTCGCCCAGCGCCTCGACATCGAGGGTGTTCTGTCGCCGGAGACACGGCACGCCGCGTTACGCGCCCGCGTCGTCGCCTTCATCGACCGCCACCTCGACAGCGCCGAACTCAACCCTCGTAGCGTCGCCGCCGCCCACCACATCTCCCTGCGCTCCCTGCACCGCCTGTTCGACGGTGAGGCGACGACACCTGCCGAGCTGATCCGGGCCAAGCGTCTGGAGCGGTGCCGGCGGGACCTGGGTAACCCCCTGCACGCGCGGCAGCCGGTGCACCTCATCGCCGCCCGTTGGGGTTTCCCGGACAAGGCCCACTTCAGCCGCCTCTTTCGCGCCCGCTACGGACGTTCACCGCAGGCGTACCGGGCGGCCCACACGGCAGCGGACCGCTGAGCCGGCAGCCGTTAGGGCCGTCGGTGGTCGGTCGGGTCGTCCGCGTCGAAGTCGCGTACGGCGGTGCGGATCATCTCGCCGTACGGGTCGTCCGGTAGCTGGTCCAGGTGTTCCCGGGCCCGGGCGAGGTGTTCCCGGGCCGGGCCGGCGTTGCCCAGTCGCCGGTGACAGTCGGCGAGGTTGAGGTACAGCGACGGCAGGAACGCCCGGACCTCGAGCGAGGGCAGGTGCCGCCGGACGCGTTCGTCGGTCAGCTCGGACACCGCCGCCAGGGCGCGTTCGTCCCAGCTCAGCTCCGCGTCGAGGGTGTCCTGAAGGTCGGCGAGATGGTGGGCCACGGTGCAGCGGTGCAGCGCGTCGGCGGTCGGGCCGAGGTCGTCCCACAGCGCGGTGAGCAGTTCGCGGGCCTCGGCGGTGTCGCCGGTCTGGCCGAGCCGCACCGCCTCGATGACGCGGGTCATGGTCGGGTCGAGGGTCATCTGGTCGTTCATGTGGCCGATGGTCAGGCCTCAAGGAGGTCGAGGGTCAAACGGCGAGCGCGCTGGATCTCGTCCAAAAATTTCAATGATCGGTATTAATCTTGCACCTGTCAGTCGAATTTTCGTAGGCTGCCCGGGTGATCGAGCAACCGCTCGTCGAGGCGACGCTCGGCTCGATCGCGATGTACGTGGCGACGCGCCGGATGACCCGGGCGATGCTGCGGTGAGCGACACAAAAGAGCTGGACGCGATACCGCGCGGCCGGTAGCTTGCAGTCGACCGCGACACCGTCCGAGGAGGTGAGACCCATGACCGCTGGTTCGATGTGGGTGCTCCCCTCGCCGTCACGGTTGGGCGACTGACGTAGCTGTCGCCGGGAGCGCCTTTCACCAAGGCACTCTCGAAAGGCCGCTCCTGTGTCCTCCGTTCACCGTGATCCTGCTTCCTCGCCGAGCCCCGACGCGGATCGTCCGCCGCGCCTGTTCGACGTGATCATCGTCGGCTGCGGGCCGACCGGCGCCATGCTTGCCGCCGAACTACGCCTGCACGACGTGCGGGTCCTCGTGCTGGAGAAGGAGACCCAACCTCCGTCGGCCGTCCGCATCGTCGGTCTGCACATCCGCAGCCTCGAGGTGCTGGCGATGCGCGGACTCCTGGACCGCATGCTCGCGCACGGACGGCGACGTCCGGCCGGTGCCTACTTCGCCGCCATCGACAAACCCGCGCCCACCGGGCTGGACTCCCCGTACGCCTACCTGCTGGGCATCCCACAGCCGGTCATCGAACGTCTGCTCGCGGAACACGCGACCGGACTGGGCGCGCAGGTCCGGCGCGGGCGGGCGGTCACCGGTCTCGCGCAGGACGACGAGGGGGTGACCGTCGAGCTGTCCGACGGGGAGCGGTTGCGCAGCCGCTACGTCGTCGGCTGTGACGGCGGGCGCAGCACGGTGCGCAAGCTCCTCGGCGTCGGCTTCCCCGGCGAGCCCACGCGGACCGAGACGCTGATGGGCGAGATGGAAGCGGGTGTCCCGCCGGAGGAGATCGCCGCCACCGTCGCCGCGATCGGCGGAGCCCGGCACCGATTCTGGGTCCGACCCGCGGGTGTCGGGGCCTACAGCGTGGTCGTCCCGGCGGCCGGAGTCAGCGATCGCGCTCAGCCGCCCACCATCGAGGATTTCGCTCAACAACTGCGGGCCGTCGCCGGAACCGACTTCCGCGTGCACTCGCCGCGCTGGATGTCCCGCTTCGGCGACGCCACCCGGCTTGCCGAGCGGTACCGGGTCGGTCGGGTCCTGCTGGCCGGCGACGCCGCCCACATTCATCCGCCCATCGGCGGTCAGGGCCTCAACCTGGGCGTGCAGGACGCGGTCAACCTCGGCTGGAAACTGGCCGCGCAGGTTCAGGGCTGGGCCCCGGACACCCTGTTGGACACCTACCAGGCCGAACGTCGTCCGGTCGCCGCCGACGTGCTGGACAACACCCGCGCCCAGACGCAACTGCTGTCCGACGAACCGGGCGCGCGGGCCGTACGCCGTCTGCTCAGTGAGCTGATGGACTTCGACGAGGTGAACCGCCATCTGCTGGAGAAGATCACCGGAACCGGCCTCCGCTACGACCTGGGCGAGGGCCCGGACCTGCTCGGTCGCCGGCTGCCCGACGTCGACGTGCGACAGGGCAACCTCTACGGGCTGCTGCATCGCGGCCGTGGCCTGCTGGTGGACCGCACCGAGCGACTGACCGTCGGTGGCTGGAAGGACCGGGTCGATCATCTCGCGGACGCCGGGGCGGCGGTGGACGTCCCGTGCCTCCTGCTGCGTCCCGACGGCTACGTCGCCTGGATCGGCGACGAGCAGCGGAACCTCGACGACCATCTCGCCCGGTGGTTCGGCATGCCGTGAGTACGAGCGACGCTCAGGGCCCTTATTCAAGTTGACGCTTTATAAAGCTTCTGCTTGGATAAGGGTCATGAGCGTGACCCTCGACGACCAGCAGCTTGATGCGCTGTTCACCGCACTGAGCGATCGGACCAGGCGCGACATCGTGGCTCGGCTGACCACGGGCCAGGCGACGGTCAAGGAGCTGGCCGAGCCGTACGCCATGAGCATGCAGGCCGTGTCGCAGCACATCCGGGTGCTCGAGCGGGCCGGCCTGATCAGTCAGGGGCGGCACCGGCAGAGCCGGCCGTGTCGCCTCGAACCCGCGGCGCTGGACGCCGCGCTGTCCTGGATCGAGCAGAGCCGCCAGGCCTGGGCGGATCGCCTGGACCGCCTGGAGACACACCTCGCCCACCTGCAGGAAGGCTGAAATCCGTGGGTGACGACGAACTCGTCTACCGGCGGGTCTTCCGCGCGCCGCGCGAACTTGTGTGGCGGTGCCTCACCGAGCCCGACGAACTCGCGCAGTTCTGGGGACCGCGCGGCATGGTGACACCGGTCGAGGGCATCGTCGTCGACCTCCGGCCCGGGGGTCGGTTCGAGACCCTGATGATCGGAGACCAGGGCAGCTACCGGATGGTCGCCACGTTCACCGAGATCGTTGTGCCTGAGCTGCTCGCCTGGGTCGAGCCGGCGACCCGGATGCACACGACCAGCACGTTTCACGATCTCGGCGACGGCGGAACCGCGGTCGTCATCCACCAGCGGCACGTGCCCGAGGCGATGCGTACGCCCGATGCTCGCGCTGGTTTCGCCACCTCGCTCGACAAGCTCGCGGAGCGCCTCGCCCACCTCACCCGGAAGGATCAACCATGACTGACCCGCAGCCGTGGGTCGCATCGACCTACCGAGGGCTCGCCGACCTTCTCGCCACCTCGGCCATCGACATCTGGGATGCGCCCTCGTTGTGCGAGAAGTGGCTGGTGCGGCACGTCGTCGCGCACGTCACGATGCCGGTGCGGCTGACCCCCGCACAGTTCGCGGCCGAAATGGCCGCAGCCCGCGGTGACTTCACGGTGCTCTCCGACACCGTGGCCACGCGCGACGCCGAGCTGCCCCGCACCGACCTTCTCGATCAGCTCCGATCGCCGAGCCTGCACGCCTGGCAGCCGCCGGGCGGTGGCGCCGCCGGCGCGCTGAGTCACGCCGTCATCCACTCCCTGGACGTGACGCTCGCCCTCGGCCGGCCCGATGTCGCACCGGCGGACGCGGTCGGCACCGTCCTGGGCAATCTAGGTGACGCCAACGGCGCCATCTTCGGAATCGACCTGGCCGGTGTCCGACTCGAGGCGACCGACACGGACCGGCGCTGGGGGAGCGGTGAGGTCGTCCGTGGTGACAGCGGTTCTCTGGTGGCGCTGCTGAGCGGTCGAACGCTGCCCGACGGCCGGAGCCTGCCCCGCGGCTGACGCCGCGATATCGAACCATGACCGACCGCGAAATTGTGTGTCGTGTCCGGGTAATTACGCAGGTGGCGACGGCGCTCCATGATGGTGCCAGGATGTCGATCTGGACGTTCGGTGCGTCGATCGGCTTCGGTTCTCGGGTTCGAGACGGTGACGCCAACTCGGTCGCCACCGAACGCGAGTGCGCCTACCACCGGCGAGGAGAGACGTGACCCCGGACATTCAGGCGGTGCTGGCCATCGGCGCCACGACACTGGTGACCGCCGCCGCTACGGACGTGTGGAACGGGTTGGCTCGCCCGGGGTTCATCCGGCTGTTCGGACGCGGTCGCGCCGACCAGGAGGCGAAGGCCGCGCGTCGGCTCGATGCGCTGGCGGCCACCGTGGAGCAGGCACCGGCGGACAAGCAGGTCGAGGTCCGGGCCCAGCAGCAGCCGCAATGGCTGACCCGGTTGCAGGATCTCGCCGAAGACGACCCGGCCGTCATCGATGACCTGCGGGCCCTTGTCACCGAGGTCACCGCCCGGCTACCCGCCGAGCAGAAGGTGCAGATCCAGAACATCGTGGCCCGGGACCACGGCGTCGCGTTCGGCGTCCAGAACGGCAACATCATCTACCACGAGGCGTCACCGTCGACGGAAGCGTGAGCGGGAGTCGATGGATCGCATGGCCACGGCAGAGGAACCACACCCCTCCTTCCAGCAGGTCACGTCGGTCGCTGGGTTCGCCTACGGCGTGATCAACGCCGACATCCACGTCTTCGCCAACGGCGAACCGCTCTACCTGCTGGCCAACTGGCAACCCGAACCGGACGCCGACGTGGACTGGCTGCGGCAGATGCCCAGCCGCATGCTCAACGCCCGACGCGCCGTGGTGCCGTTCACCGGCCGCGATCAGGAACTCGCCGACCTGCGGCAGTGGCGCGACAGCGGACCGCCGCGGCTGAGCGTGCGCTGGCTGCACGGGCCCGGCGGGCAGGGCAAGACCCGTCTCGCCGCCCAACTCGCGGCCGAGTCGCTCAGCGCCGGCTGGAAAGTGGTTGCCGCGTTCCACGGTCCCGACGCCGACCGGCCCGAGCCCGGCAGCCACGACCTCGCCCTGACCGGGACCGCCGGGCTTCTTCTCGTGGTTGACTACGCCGACCGGTGGCTGTTGAGCAACCTCACCTGGCTACTCAAGAACACCCTGCTTCACCAGGTCGGCGTCCCCACCCGAATTCTCATGATCGGCCGCAGCCTGGACACGTGGCCGGCGATCAGCGCCATCCTCGACAACTATCGGGGCCACACGAGCGCCCAGCGGCTCCCCGACCTGCCCACCGATCACGCCCGGCCCACCATGTTCACCGCGGCCCGCGACCGGTTCGCCGCCATTTACCGGCATCCCCGCCCTTCCACGATCCTGCCCTCGGTCCCGCTCGACAGTCCCGAGTTCGGGCTCACCCTCGCCGTACACATGGCCGCCCTGGTCGCCGTCGACGCCGCTGTCAGCGGCGAGCGGCCTCCCGAAGGCATGGACGCCCTGACCCGGTACCTGCTCAATCGGGAACAACTGCACTGGCGACGGCTCTACCACGACGGCGTCACGGGAACCGGGAGCGGCTATCGGACCCCGGGCGACGTGATGAACCACGCCGTTTTCACCGCTGCCCTCACCGGCGCGCTCGACCGCACCGCCGGCGCCGAGCTTCTCGAACAGCTCGGTGTCGGGCCAGATGTCGAACAGATCCTCCGCGACCACACGGTCTGCTATCCACCTGCCGAACCCAACCAGCCAACCGTCCTGGAACCCCTCTATCCGGACCGGCTCACCGAGGACTTCCTCGCACTCACCCTGCCGGGACACCACACCGACTACCCCGCGCAGGACTGGGCACCCCGCACCGCAACCGCTCTCCTGACCGCCCGCTCCCAGGACGACTCGACAAGCTCGGTGCTCTCCCGATCGGTCACGTTCCTCGCCGCGGCCGCTGACCGCTGGCCCCACGTGGGCAGCACTCTCCTCTACCCGCTATTGCGCACACATCCCGATCTCGCGATCAGAGCGGGCGGCACCGCGTTGACCGCTCTCGCCACCAGCCGATCCGTGAGCATCGAGGTGCTGGAGAGCATCGAACCTCTGCTACCGATCGAGAGGCACATAAACTATGACATCGCCGCGGCCGCCGTGACGAGCGTGCTGACCGCGCACCGCCTCGCCCACACCACTGATCCCGCCGAACAAGCTGTTCTGCAGTCCAAACAGGTCTTCCGCCTTGCCCGTGTCGGCCGCCAGGAGGAGGCTCTGGCCGTGGCCGAGGAGGCCGTGGCCACCTGGCGGCGGCTGACCGAGGCAGACCCGGACGCCCACCAAGAAAACCTCGCCACCTCGTTGAGCGACCTCGGCCTCCGTCTGTCCGAGCTGGGTCGCGGCGAGCAGGCCGTGGCTCCGGTCCAGGAGGCTGTCGCCGTCTTCCGTCGGCTGGCCGCGGCAGACCCGGGCGACTACCTACCCTTTCTTGCCACGTCGCTGAACACTGTCGCTGCGGTTCTAGCCCGGCTGGGCCGCCTGGCGGAGGCTCTGGCCGTGGCCGAGGAGGCCGTGGCCACCTGGCGGCGGCTGGCCGAGGCGAACCCGGACGCCTACCTATCCGACCTCGCCAACTCGTTGAACAACCTCGGCGCCTGCCTGTCCGAGCTGGGTCGCTCCGGGCAGGCCCTGGCCCCAGCCAAGGAAGCCGTGACCATCCTGGGGCGGCTGGCCGAGAAGAAACGCGGCTTCTACGTGTCCGACTTCGCCCTGTCGTTGAACAACCTCGGCAACTGCCTGTCCGCGCTGGGCCGCCGTGAGCAGGCGCTGGAGGCGACTCAGTCGGCCGCCGGCACTTACCGGGTACTGGCCGAGGCGAATCCGGACTCCTACCTACCCGACCTCGCCCTGTCGCTGAACAACCTCGGCCTCCGCCTGTCCGCGCTGGGCCGCCCTGAGCAGGCCCTGGCCCCGGCCGAGGAAGCCGTGGCCATCCGGCGGCGGCTGGCCGAGACGAACCCGAACGTCCACCTTCCCCACCTCGCCGACTCGTTGAACAACCTCGGCGCCTACCTGTTCGAGCTGGGCCGCCCTGAGCAGGCCCTGGCCCCGACCGAGGAAGCCGTGGCCATCGGACGGCGGTTGGCCGAGACGAACCCGGACGTCCACCTTCCCGACCTCGCCGACTCGTTGACCAACCTCGGGGCCCACCTGTCCGCGCTGGGCCGCCCTGAGCAGGCGTTGGCTGCTGCTGAGGCCGCCGCCGTCATTCACCGGCGGCTGGCCGAGGTAAATCCGGACGTCTACCTAGCCGACCTCGCCACCTCGTTGACCAGCGTCGGCAGCATCCTTTTCGCGCTGGGCCGCCGCGAACGGGCCATCGCCCCGGCCGAGGAAATCGTGGCCGTCCGGCGGCAACTGGCCGAGACGAACCGGGACGCCCACCTACCCGACCTCGCCATGTCGTTGTGGACATACGCCACGGTGTGCGCAGACGCGAAGCAGAACCTGCCCGAAGCCTTGAAGGCGATCACCGAGGCGACTCAGCTCTACGGATCGTTGGCCAAACGTATGCCGCAGAAGTTCGCAGGCCAAGCACTCTCCGCGTACCGGACTCTGGCCGATGTGCTGGAAGGAGTCGGCCGCAGGGAGGAAGCGGACGGTCTTCGGCAGCAGCTCGACAGGGTTTCGATCAGAACCACGGATTGAGCCTTCAGGGATGGCCACGGTCCCACCACCTGCGCCACTCATCGGTGTCAGCCGAGCACCGGCACCGAGCGCCCCTCGTCAACCGTGTAGGCGCCCGTCGAGAGGACGCCGAGGGTCGCCGGCGTCAGGGTCAGCGACACGACGCCGCCGGGCAACACGCGGATGCTGTCCTCGGACGCCGCGAACGTCGCGGGCGTCGACCCGTCCGGAAAGAGGCGCTTGCCGCTGCCGACGACGACCGGGTACTGCAGCAGCCGGTAGAGGTCGACGAGTCCGGCCTCGTGCAGCGTCTGCACGAGCCGCCAACTGCCGTGCACCTGGAGTTCCCCGCCCGGCCGGTCCTTGAGCCGGCGGACCTCGTCGAGGATGTCGGTGCGCAACACCGTCGTCGGGCTCCAGTCGGCCTCCTCGTCGGTCAGGGTCTCGCTGACGACGTACTTGGGCAGGGTGTTGAGCTTGGCGGCGATCAGGTCGTCGGGTGCGGTGACCTTCGGCCAGTAGCCGCCGAGCAGGCCGTAGCTCGTGCGGCCGAAGAGGAAGGCGTCGGCCGTACGGAACCAGCCCTCGACGACCTCGTTGGTGTGCGCGGACATGTGCGGGACGAGCCAGCCGCCCCGGTCGAAGCTGTCCGAGCGGTCCTCGTCCGGGGCGCCCGGTCCCTGCATGACGCCGTCGAGGCTCACGAAGACGTTGACGCTGAGCAGCACGGTTATCCTCCGTCGGGTGGGTCGGGCCGCCGCCCTCCGGCGGCCGGCCGACGGAGGTTAGCTGCCGGGTCGCGGATCGGTCTTGTACAGGAACGACATCGTCGGGTCGTCACCGGCGCCCAGCCCTCGCGCGGTGTGTCCGACGTAGCGCCGCAGCGCGTGTGCCAGGTGAGCCTGGTCGAAGTAGCCCAGCACCGAGACGACCGCGCGCCAGTCGAGGCCGTCGCGCAGCATGGTGGCCGCGGCGTTCGCGCGGTCGATCTGCGTCACGGCGGTCGGCGACAGTCCGGTGACGGCACGGTGTTGCCGCTGGTGGGTGCGCGTGGACCCGTGACGGTCGGCCTCGGTTCCCGTCAGGCGTGAGGGAACCAGCAGCCCCGAGTCGCGCAGCCGTCGGACGAACTGCTCGACGTTCTCGTACGTCGGCGTCTCCCAGTCCTCGCCGCCGATGACCACCCGGCCCGAGCGTGTCACCGGGAAGGACACGTGACTGTCGACGATCGACGTCGCGGGGTGCGGCCGGAAGACAGCGCCGAGCGTCAACCGGATCCCGAGGAACTCGGCGTCCGGCGGGACCGGTGCCGTGGTCGCCTTGGTCTCGGGCCCGCGTAGCGAGACCAGGAGCCGCCCGGCCGAACGCGTGACGATCAGGTGGCAGCACGTACGCGCCACGGACGTCATCGTCTCCTCGGCGTCGCTGGTGGTGCGCCACACGCGGTCGACGATGTCCGCGTCCGCGTCGGTCGGACGATGCTCGAACCGCAACGCCATGACGCCTCCGAGCTGTCCCAATACCGGCTCCTGAGCCTAGGGCGTGTGCTGGCGGATGTGCGATCAGGGATCGAGAGGTTGGTCGGGAGGGGTCAGCCGGGGGTGCTCCAGACCAGGGGCGCTTTGCGGGTCCACGCGTCGTCCTCGATCGTCTGGACGAGGAACCGGGCGAGGTCGGCGCGGTTGATCCGTGCGCCGGGCTTTTCGGTGCCGGCCTCGGACGCCCGCACGGTGCCACCGGTGGTCTTGTCGGTCAGGGTCACGGCGCGGACCAGGGTCCAGTCGATGCCGGACGGGGCACGGATGACCTGGTCGACGCCTGCCTTGATGTTCGACAGCTCGGGCAGGACGGCCTGATCATCCGCACCGCCTACGCCGAGGTCCCTCCGCGCGTCGAGTACACCCTCGCCCCGCTGGGTCGCGGCCTACACGAGATCGTCACCTCGCTGATCGGCTGGGCCGCCGACCACCACGACGAGATCCGTGCGAATCGCGAGCGCGCCGCAACGACCGGATCCTGACCGCTCCACAAGCAGTCGTGCGCCACAGTGGCAGCATCTGACCGCGCCGACACGCCCGCAAACCGTTCGCAACCCTCCGGGGGACCGGGTCGCACCAATTAACGAATTACCGGTAACAACAATCTGTTAATTCATGCCCACAAACGGGACATAACGCGCGCGCACCATAATGACAGTTAAGATGCGTAAGCACTTACGCTGTTGTTTCGGCGGTCCGTCGCCGCCCCGGGCCGCCCGCAGCTTCCAGGCCACAGGCGCGCGCGGCACGGCCGGTGACGGGTGTGATGGGCCGATCCCGAGCCGGGCTTGTCGAGGTGGTCGTAGACCGGGGAGGTGTAGACAGCAACCGCGGCCGCACCCGAGCTGGGGTGCGGCCGCGCGGGTCGGTCGTGTCAGTGCGCGTGATGGTACTGGTGCACTACGGCGTGGCCCTTGCCCCGCGAGATCATCCACCGGTTCACCGGGATGGTCAGCACAAACGCCACGACCAGCGAACCCACGAGGGACGCCCAGAACAACACGCTGGTCAGCCCGGCGTCCATCGCCGCGGGCACCGCGACGATGAACGCGTTGTCCAGCAGTTCCATGATGGCGATCGACACGGTGTCGGCGGCCAGGGCGACCGTCAGCGCCGCGCGGAACCCGACGCCGGCGCGCAGCACACCGCGCATCGTGAGCCCGTACCCGAACACGAACGCCAGGACGATCGACAGCACGACCGTGGCGGCATTGTGCAACCCGAACGCGGTACCGATCACCATGCCCAGCACCTCGCCAATCGCGCAGCCTGTCAAGCAGTGCAGTGTCGCCTGCGCGGCGACCGCCCAACCCGCCGCCGCTGCGGGGCGCCCGTCGTTCTCGTGTGCCGCAACCAGCGTTGGCGTGCCCTCGTGGTGGTGATGTTCGTGTGTCATGTTCGCCTCCTTCAACCCCGCTGAATATACCCCTAGGGGGTATATGTGGCCAGGGGTGTCCAGGCGCAGCGGGCGGTAGCCGTCATCGCCCAGCTGGGCGAGTTCGCCGTCGATGCCGACCGAGTAGGTGCGTAGAAGTGCACGTTCTCGTGGTGCCGGGGCGCAGCGCCCCCTCGCCGGCGTAGGCAGCCCCGGCCGCAATGCCACCTCATACGGACGGACCGTCCTGATAGGCGGCCGTTCATCTCGTCGCGGTGGCCCACTCGGCCGCCAGCGAAGGGCTGTAGTACCGGGTGAAGCCACAGCCCCACGCGATCGGGTCGGCGAGCGGCGCGCCGCCCCAGCGGGGCATGCCGGACACGAGCAACCGGGTGCCGACCTGATAGGCCGGGCCAGCCTCGGACGTGGCATCGCCCGTCCCGCCCGAGGCGGCGGGCGGCGACATGTCCACCACGGCGGTGCCCCCGGATCCGCCCCGGAACCAGGTGTGCACCTGGAACGTCACCGATCGCAGGTCCAGCGGAGGATGCGCGCCGCGTTCGGTTCGGGCCGGTCCGATGCCGGTCACGGTGCCGTCGAAGGCGAAGGCCTGCTCGGCGAGGGTCTTTGGTGCGTACGCCTTGACGCACTGCGCCGCGCCGAAGGCGAGCGGGTCGCCGGGCTTGACCCCGGCCGGCAGGTCGGCCGCGGGCGTCGGAGTGACCGGTGCGGACGAGGACGTGACCGGCGGCTGTGCCTGCGGCGTCGCGGCCGGCCGGTGGACGCCGTACGCAGCCGCCGCGATGATCACCGTGGTCGTGGCCGCCGCCACCATCAGGGTCCGGCGTCGGCGGTGGACCCTGCGCACCGCCCCGGCGACCACGGCCAGCTCGTCGGGGGCGTCGGCGGCGTCGGCGGCGAACAGCTCGCGCAACTCGCGCTCGGTCGACTGGCTCATCGGGTCTCCCTCTGTGCGTCGATGGCCGCGGGTCCGCGCAGGCTCGCCAGGGCACGTGAGGCGGTGGCCCGCACGGAGCTCTCGCTGACCCCCATGGCCGCCGCGACCGCCGCGTCGTCCAGGTCGGCGTAGTAGCGCAGGACGAGCACTGTGCGGGCGCGCGGGGCGAGCCTGCTCAACAGCACCCGCATCTGGTCCCGGGCGGCGACCGCGTCGGCCGGGTCGGCCACCGTGGCGCCGGTCTCCTGGCGCAGGTCGGTGGGCCGCTCCGTCGTCCAGCGCCGGCGACGCCAACTCAGATGCGCGTTCACCAGCATGCGGCGTACGTAGGCCTCGGGGTCTGTCGCCGCGCGCACCCGCCTCCAGTGCCGGTACACGTCGGCCAGCACGGTCTGCGCCAGATCCTCCGCCACCTGCCGATCGCCGCTCAGGACGAACGCCAGGCGCACCAGCGACCGGCCATACCCCGCCACGAATTCCTCGAACGACACGCCCGCTCCCGTCAGTGCTCTCCACTAGGAAGACGCACCGGCCGCCGCCCGGCGCTGCACGGCTACCCTCTCCGAGCGCTGGTCGGCGTTCGACACCGGCCCCGGACCCGCAGGGCCCGGAGCCGATGTCGTTGCCCGGTCTACCTCGCGGCCGGTGAGGCGTACCCGACGATGGACGAGGCCCAGTTGCTGTACTGCGGGTGGGTCACGCCGTCGGACTGGTTGCCGCCGACCACGTAGTGGTTGCCGTCCGTGCTGGTGTCGTAGTACGACGTGACGATGGCGACGTGGTCGTAGCTGCCGTTGCCGTCCCAGTCGTAGACCGCCGCGTCACCCTTGCGCGGGACGTAGCCGCTGCCGCGCCCGTGCCAGGTGCCGTTGTTGATGCCGTACGTCCGGAAGCTGCCCGCCGCCGCGGTGAGCCCGGTGTACTTCGCGCCGCCCCAGTAGAAGGCGAACTTCGCGAAGTCCGCGCACCATTGCCGCTTGCGCCACGCCACCGGCCCCCAGGCCTTGGTGCCGTCGCGGTACATGTAGCCGTTGGTGGTCTTGCCGCACTTGCCGTAGGTGGAGGCGGTGCCGTCATTGCGGTCGTTGGCCGGGTCGGCCCAGAAGCCGGTGTAGAAGTTGCAGTCTTCGGTCGAGGTCTCGGACAGCCGTGCCTGGACGTCGGCGTTGGTGGACGTGTACTGCTCCCACGCGATGTTGCCGACGTCGATGCCGAGCTGGGTGTCGCCCGCGGCGTACGCGGGGCTGGCCACGCTGAGGGTCGACGCCGCGAGGGCGACCGCCGTGACCAGCGCCATACGGATCCGTCTCATCGGTTCTCCTGCTTTCTGACTGACGAAGGTGGACGTCAGAAAGCGTCGGCGTGCCGGCTTGGGCGGCCCTTGAGGGAGTCTTGACTCTCCTCTTCGACGAGGTGGTGGAGGCGGTCAGCCGTCGAGGTCGCGTAACGCCTGGGCCACCGTCTCGGCATTCGGATGGTCGAGTTCGCGAAGGATCGTGGCCGCCTGCCGCAGGAAATCGCGCGCCTGCTCCGCCTCGCCGGCGGCGGAGTGGCTCTGCCCCAGATGCGTCAGGATCTCCGCCTCGTTGTACCGGTCCCGGAAGTTGCGGACCAGCTTGAGGGCCCGCTGGTAGCAGGTGTTGGCCTCGGCGTGCCGGCCCAGGTGGTGGTACGCGTAGCCGAGGCTGTCCCAGGCGCCCGCCTCGGCGTGCTGGTCGCCGATCTCCTGGTTGAGCTCGACCGCCCGCTCGCAGTACGCCACGGCCGCGCCGTGGTCGCTGAGCTGGGTGTGCAGCCAGCCGACATTGTTGACGGCCATCGCCTCCCCGGCCCGGTGCCCGGCCTGCCGGTAGAGCCCAAGGGCCAGCTCGTTGTGGCGCAGCGCGTCGGACCAGCGGTCCTGCTGGTTGAAGGCCCAGCCGAGCCCACGGTGGGTGTGCGCCTGGCTGACCGGGTCGCCCAGCTCCTCGAACAGCGCGAGTGCCCCCTGGTAGTACCGGTGGGCCTCGTCGAGTTCCCCGAGCTGGGTGTGGGCCACTCCCAGACTGCGGTGCGAGCACGCCTGCCAGTGCCGCTCACCGAGCCGGCTCGCGGCCCGCAGCGCCGCGAGCTGCGTCGCGGTCCAGTCACGCCAGTGTCCCTGCTCGTCGAGGTAGCTCTCCATCGTCCAGGCCAACTGCCAGGTGTACGCGTCGAGCCCGTCGCGCGCGGACTGCCGCAGGATGCCGAGCAGCACGGCGTGTTCGGTGTGGAACCAGGCCAGCGCCTGCGCCTGGTCGGCCACCGGATCGAGGGTGAGTTGGGGCTGGGCGGGCGGCAGCGTGATCGGCTCGCGGGCCGGGTCGAGCAGGCACGCCGCCGCGTGGGCGGTGTGCAGGTAGTGGTCGAGCATGCGGACGAGGGCGGCCTGCCGGTGGTCCGGGGCGTCGCGTTCGACCTGCTCGGCCGCGTACAGGCGGACCAGATCGTGCAGGCGGTACCGCGTCGACGTCTGTTGGTGGACCAGGTGCGCCTCGTGCAGGTCGTGCAGCAGCGGCCGGGTCTGCCGCGGGGAGAGCCCGCTGAGGCTCGCCGCGGCCCCCAGGCCGACCTGGGGGCCGGGAGTCAGACCGAGCAGCCGGAACATCCGGGCCGCCTCCGGCTGCAGGGCGCGCGTGGAGGAGGCGAAGACCGCGCGCAGGTCGGCGCTCAGGTCGCCGGTAGTCAGGGCGTCCAGCCGCGTCGCCTCCTCGGATAGCTCCTCGACCAGCGCCCGCAGCGGGAGACCGGGGTGCATCGCCGCGCGTGCCGCGACGATGCTGAGGGCCAGTGGCAGGCCGTGGCACCGGGCCAGCAGCGCGGCGACGCTGTCGGGTTCCTCCGCGAGCAGTCGCGGCCCGAACCGGCGGGACAGCAGGTCGTGGGCCTCGTCGTCGGTAAGCACGTTCAGGGTGAAGCCCTGCGCGCCCTGCGCCACGAGGCCGCCCAGGCGGCGACGGCTGGTCACCAGGACGGTGCAGGTGGGACTGCCGGGTAGCAGGCTGGCGACCTGCTCGGTGTCGTGGGCGTTGTCCAGCACGATCAGCATCCGCCGGCCCGCGAGCAGGGTGCGGTAGAGGGCCGCCTGCGCGTCCACGCCGGTCGGGATCGCCTTGGGCGGTACGGCCAGGGCGTCGAGGAGGCCGCGCAGGGCCACCGGTGGCGGCACCGGCTCGGCGGCGGGGTCGAAGCCGCGCAGGTTGACGTACAACTGGCCGTCGGGGAAGCGGTCCAGGTGGTCGTACGCCCAGCGCAGGGCCAACCAGGTCTTGCCGACGCCGCCGGTGCCACCGATGACCGCGACGGCGACGGCGTCCGCGTCGTTGGTCTGATCCTCGACGAGGCGGGACAGTGTGGCCAGTTCGCGGACCCGGCCGGTGAACAACGGCGGTGGGGCCGGCAGTTGCCGGGGCGTCGGGTGGGTCGCGGCGGTCCCGGTCGTCGGCGCGGCGAGTGTCGGGTCGCCGTTGAGGATGCCCAGGTGCAGCGCTTGCAGATCGGGGCCGGGGTCGACGCCGGTCTCGTCGGCCAGGACACGGCGCAGCCGGTCGTAATGCTCCAGCGCCTCGGCCTGCCGACCGCAGCGGTAGAGGGCGCGCATGAGTTGCCCGGCGAGGCGCTCGTCCAGCGGATGGGCCGGCGCGTCCCGCAGGAGGTCCGGTAGCAGGGACGCGTGCAGGCCCAGGCGGAGCGCGGTGTCCGTGCGGTCCCGTTCGGCGGCCAGCCTCTCCTGGGTGAGCGCCTCGCGCGTCTCGTTGAGCCACGGGGTGTCCAGCCGGGGAAAGGGCTCGCCACGCCACAGGCCGAGGGCTTCGTCGAACCGCCCCAGCGCCGCCTCGTCGTCGGGCACGGCGCGCGCCCCGGCGACCAGGTCGCGGAACCGGTGCAGATCCACCGCGGCCGGGTCCACGCTGAGCAGGTAGCCGCCCGAGCGGCGGGAGATCTCGGCACCGTCGGCCAGGCAGGACCGCAGGCGGGACAGGTAGCTGTACAGCGAATTCACGGCGCGCTGCGGACGATTATCGGCCCAGACGCGTTCGAGGAACTGGTCGACGTGCACGACGCGATTCGCCTCGATGAGCAGGATCGCCAGGACGCTGCGTTGCCGAGCGTGGCCCAGGTCGACCCATGCGCCGTCGATCTCCGCCTCGACCTCGCCGAGCAGCCTGAACTTCACCGACACCGTCCCCCGCTGTCGCCGTTCCCGGCTTGACCAGGCGATTCAAGATTCGCTCAAGAAGTCTCTCCATTGTATTCGGAGACATTCTCGGATCCGGATCGCGAGGACCGCCGTCTACGGGCTGGGACGGCACGGCAGCGGGCCCCGGGACTCCTTGACGGAGTCCCGGGGCCGGCTGCGGCGGTGGTGCGCGGAGGGCGTCAGTCGCCGGCGGGAACCTCGTAGAGCCGGCTGCCGCTGACCGAGGCCCGTGTCACAGACCCAGAGGTGCTCCCCGTAGGGCGCGAATCAGCACCGCGCCGAGGGGTCGCGGCGTCAGTTCGGCAGGTACGCCGAGCGGGCCTGGCTCACCTCGGCGGCCTGGCGCTCGCGCCACCGGCGTTGGCTGTCCCGGTTGCAGGCGCGGCACGTCCGGCGGTATCGACCCGTCGACTCGTCGATCTCACGGTCGTGCCCGTTGCGGCAGGTCGGGCCCTGCACCCGGGTGCGGCAGTTCTCGGCGCGGCTGACCTGCCGCAGGTGGGTGGGCTCGATGCAGTCCTTCGCCGGGCAGAGGTGGTCGACCTCCAAATCGGGGCGGTACCCGCCGACGAGGACGACGTACGCGGCGATGTGCGCCCAGGCGCGGCCGGCGACCTTCTGGTGAACGCCGCGCCGCGTGCCGTACCCGCTGATGATGAGGCAGCCGTCGTCCTGCCGTACCGAACGCCGCAGGAGATGGTCGCGCAGACTGGCCTCGGTGAAGTGTCGGGACAACCCCTTGACCTCGCTGAGCACGGCGTCAGCCTATCGGAGGCGGGCGGCGTGCTCGGGCAGGTCGACGTCGGTGTCGTCGGCGACGTCGGCGCAGTCCACCAGTCGTACGGCTGTCGCGTGGGCTCGGAGGTAGTCGCGGGCGCCCCGGTCGCCGGTCGCCGCCTCGGCGACTCCGGGCCAGTGGTCGCGCCCGAGCAGCACCGGATGTCCGCGTCGCCCGTCGCGGTAGGTGGCCATGGCGAGGGATTCGGCGGTGGCGTCGCGGGCGACGCGGCGTACCGCCTCGGGGGTCAGGTCGGGCTGGTCGACCAGGGTGACCACGACGGCGGCGGCCGGGCTGGACGCCAGGGAGTCCAGCCCGGCCCGCAGCGACGAGGCCATGCCCGAGGCCCAGTCGTCGTTCACCACCACCTCGGGCAGCCGGGTGCGGGCGCGGATCTGGTCGGCCTGCGCGCCGAGCACCACCAGCACCGGTCGGCAGTCGGCGGCGGTGAGGAGGTCGGCGGCGTGCTCCACGAGCAGGCGGCCACGGTAGGGCAGGAGGGCCTTGGTTTGGCCGAGCCGTCGGCCGGCGCCGGCCGCCAGGAGGAGACCCGCCGTGACCATGGCCAGAGCCTAGTCCGCACGAGCGGCGGACGCCCCGCGTCCCGGGACGCCCAGCCGCAGGTCAGCGCGCCAGCCACTCCCGGTACGAGGTGGGCGCGAGAACGGCGTCCTGCTTGCCGGTGAGCACGTCGCCGGGGGCCGCCGCGAACATGCCGGCGGTGTCGTCGGTGGTGACGGTCCGCTGGTCGCCGCGCGCGGTGAGGGTGATCCGGCCCAGCTCGTCGAGCCCGAACACGTCGGGGCCGGCGACGTTGCGGATGCCCTGAAGGGGCGCGCCCACGCTCACGTCGGCGACGGCCTGGGCCACGTCGGCCGCGGCCATCGGCTGGACGGGGGTGCTGGGCAGGCGTACGCCGCTCTCGTCGGCGGTCCAGGAGATGACCGCGTCGATGAACTCGAAGAACTGGGTGGCGCGGACGATCGAGTACGGCACTCCGCTGGCCTTGAGGATGTCCTCCTGGAGCACCTTCGCGCGGTAGTAGGCCAGGTCGGGCACCTGGTCGACGCCGACGATCGACAGGACCACGGCGTGTCCGACGCCGGCCTTCTCAGCGGCGGTCAGGAGGTTGTCCATGGTGGTCTGGAAGAACGCGGGGGAGGCCTCGTCGAAGGTCGGCGAGTTGGTGAGGTTGACGACGACGTCAACGTCCTTGAGCGCCTCGGGGAGGCCCTGCCCGGTGAGGAGGTCGACTCCGGTCGACTGCGAGTGCCCGAACGCGTCGTGCCCGGCCGTGCGCAGGATCTGGACGACCTGGGAGCCGATCAGACCCGTCCCGCCCATCACAGCGATCTTCATGTCCGTTCCACCTTCCGTGTCCCGTTCGTCCCGGCACCCCAGCGGCGCCGACAAACTCGGACCTCTTATGTCCGAGAACTATACTCGGATAAGAAGGATCCGAGTATCAGGGGTGGCTAGGGTGAGGCGATGAAGATGTCCGGCGGTGTCGAGTGGGCGCTGCACTGCTGTGTCGTGCTCACCACCAGCAGCCGGCCGGTCCCGGCCGCCCGGCTCGCGGAGCTGCACGACGTCTCCGGCAGCTACCTCGCCAAACAGCTCCAGTCGCTGGCCCGCGCGGGGCTCATCCACTCCGTGCAGGGCAAGTCCGGTGGCTACGCGCTGACCCGCGCGCCGGAGTCGATCAGCGTGCTGGACGTGGTCCACGCCGTCGACGGGCCCGGCCCGGCCTTCGTGTGCACCGAGATCCGCCAGCGCGGGCCGCTGGCCACCCCGCCCGGCGACTGCACCGGCGCGTGCCCGATCGCCCGCGCCATGTGGACCGCCGAGACGGCGTGGCGTGACGCCCTGGCCGGCATCACGATCGCCGACCTCGCCCGCGACGTCGACGTCGACTCCGGCCCCGAGGCCCTGGCCACCGTCCGCGCCTGGCTCACCGGCGACCCCGCCGGCTGAGCGCTCGGCGGGCGTGACGTGGCTCAGCCGGCGCGGCGTACCTCGGTGTCCCAGATCTCGGCCCACGGACGTCGCAGCCCCCGGCACACGTGGATCGGGCCGCCGTTTTCGTCGTTGGCCACCTCGACCCGCTGGTCCACCCGCCCGGCCAGCACACACTGCTCGAACCAGCCGTTCAGCGCGTCGGGGCGCTCCCAGCCGACCGCGATGACCACGTCCGCGTCGGCGGGCGGGCGTCCGAAGTCCAGCATGCTGTTGTGGCCGGAGTACGCCCGGGGCAGCCCCCGTGCCGGTCCGTAGCGCGCGACCGCCCCGGCCTCGCCGTAGTTGGCGGTGAGCACGACCGCCCGCGCGCGATCGGACTCCGGCAGGCCACGGTGGACGGTGGCGAGTGAGTCGGCGAACGCCGGCCAGCCGATGGTCTCACCGGCGTCGTAGTTCACGTCGACCACGAAGGCGGGCAGCCGGTCGGCCGGCAGCACGGGCAACAGCAGCACGATGCTGGGCAGCAGGAACGGCACCGCGCCGGCCGCGAGCACCCCCCGCCGCAGCCACGACCGGCCGCGCGACGCCCAGGCGGCGGTGACCACCGCGCCCGCCGCGACGAGCGCCAACAGCAGGGGAGCGTCGTAGTAGCCCTTGCCGCCGGCCAGCAGGACCACACCGAACACGACAATCCAGGCCCAACCCACCGCCCGGTACGACCGCCACGCCGGCCGGCGCAGCAACGCGACGAGACCCGCGATCCAGATCGGTACGGCGTACGGGCTGATGATGAGGAACTGGAGGGTGAACGCGTCGAGGCGGCCGCTGTAGGAGCTGCCCCCGTCGGAGATGGACGCGGCCACGCCGAGCTGCGGGAATCCGTGCGCCGCCTGCCAGATCAGGTTCGGCGCGGCCAGCACCAGGGCGATCGCGGCGGCGGCGAGCACCCGCCGGTCGCGCAGCAGCCGACGCGGCCCCGCGATCAGCACCCCGGCGAGCAGGCCCACGGCCAGCAGCGCCGGCAACAGCTTGTTGAGCATGCCCACGCCGAGCACCAGCCCGAGCGGGAGCGCCCACCGGGTGTCGCCGGTGCGCAGCAGCCGCACCGCGCACCACGCCACGCCGAGCCAGACCAGCAGGTCGACGGTCGTGGTGCTGAGCAGGTGCCCGCTGGCGAGCACGATGCCGGAGATCGCGGCGAGCACCGCCGCGAAGCTCTGCCCGCCCCGGCCGCCACCCAGCTCCCGGGCGATGGCGGCGACCAGCAGGACCGCGCCCCCGGCCAGCAGCGCCGACGGCGTCCGTAGGACCACCAGGTTGCCCGGCGCGATCTCGTCGAGCAGGCGGGCCAGCGCGGGGACCAGCGGGCCCTGGTCGACGTAACCCCAGTCGAGGTGCCGACCGCAGAGCAGGAAGTACAGCTCGTCGCGGTGATAGCCGTAGCGACCCGCGAGGAGCAGCAGCGTCACGCTGGTCGCGGCGGCCACCAGCCACGGCCCCCGCGTACGCGGACCGGGCTGCGGCAGCTCGGTCGGTGTGGACGACCGGGCCGGCGGGCGCTCGGTGTCGATGACGGGCTCGCTCACCGATCCATCATCGCCCGTGACGACGCCGGGTGGGTGCCCGTAAAGCCTCCGGGTGCACGTGCCCTGAGCAGGTGCGAAGATCAGTTTCGCAACCCGACCGAGAGGACGACATGCGATACCGCACTCTGGACGCCACCGGCACGGTGCGCGGACGCGACCTGTCGAGCGGGTCATGATTGCCTTCCCCGAGCCGACCGCACCGGCCGGCAGCCGCACCGAGGTCTTCCTGCGCTACCTGGACTACTTCCGCGAGTCGGTGGTGGCCAAGGTGTCGGCGTTGGACGAGGCGGAGCTGCGCAGCAGCCGGCTGCCGTCCGGGTGGACGCCGCTGGAGCTGCTCACGCACCTGCGCCACGTCGAGCGACGCTGGATCGAGTGGGGTTTTCAGGGTCGGGACGTCGCCGAGCCGTGGGGAGACCGTCGGAACGACCGCTGGTACGTAGCTCCCGACGAGACCCGTGACGACCTGGTGGCGGCGCTGCGGGCGCAGGGCGCGCACACGACCGACGTGGTGTCGGCGCACGACCTGGCCGAGATCGGGGCGCCGGGCCCACGCTGGGACGGCGCGGATCCGGCGTCGTTGGAACGGGTGCTGTTCCACCTGGTGCAGGAGTACGCCCGTCACCTGGGCCACCTCGACGTGGTCGCCGAGCTGGCGGGAGGCCCGACCGGGGAGTGAGGCCGCCCAGCCGATAATGGGCCGATGCCGCTGCTCGTCACGCCCGCCCTGCCCGCCGGGAGCCTCGCCGCCCAGGAACAACCCCACCTTGCGGTACGCCCCGGGCTGGCGCTGCGGCCGTGGCGCGACGACGACGCCCCCGCCGTACGCGCGGCGTTCGGCTGCCCGGCGATCCAGCGGTGGCACGTGCTCCGACTCGACGACGACGCCGAGGCCAGGGCGTGGACGGCACAGTGGACCGGTCGGTGGCGTGCCGAGACGGCCGTGAGCTTCGCGATCGTCGACGGCGACGACCGGCCGGTCGGCCAGACGGGACTGCGGGAAGTGCTGCTGACCGAAGGGTCGGCGCAGATTTCGTACTGGCTGCTGCCCGACGCGCGCGGTCGGGGGATCGCCACCGCGGCGCTGGAGGCGCTGACCCGGTGGAGTTTCACCCAGGCCGGGTTGCACCGGTTGGAGCTGAACCACTCGACGGCCAACGCGGCGTCGTGCCGGGTCGCCACGCGGGGCGGCTTCGCCGTGGAGGGGGTGGCGCGTCAGTCGATGCGGCACGCCGACGGCTGGCACGACATGCACCAGCACGCGCGACTGCGCACCGAGTGGCCGATCGGCTCAGCGGGGCTGCGCCCAGCCGACGGAACGCGGAGTCAGATCGGGTAGCACCACGTCGGGGTTGAGCGTGGCGAGGTCGACTTCGGCCTCCTTCTGGACCGCCGCCAGGTGGGTCAACAGACCCGGACGGTCGGGGCGGGCGCAGCCCTGCGGTAAATCCGTTGCCCACCAGGCACGGGTTGACCATGCTGACGCGCATGGATCAGTGACCAGTGGCGCACGTGCGCGATGAGGACGGGTTCGAGTGACCTCCCCGCCTCCGTCCGCCGTGCCACTCGAAGCCCACGCCGCAGGACCGGTACGGGCTCCTTCAGCGACGTGATCTGCGACGTCGCGCCAGCCGGAGACACCGGCTACCTGCCACTGGATCCAGGAGGCCCCTCGGCGCCTCCTGCCGAAACCCTGGAATCGCCGAAACCATGAGTAGTTCCCGCCAGGTCCGGGTGCCCGCCTTCGTCCGCGCGGACACGCCTGCCTTCGAGTTCGACGCGTCAGGCGTCTTCGCGACCCTACCGCTGCCGCGCGCCCAGCGCGGCGTCTCCCGGTGTGACCTCGCCGCGGCAGCCTTCTCATCACGATCACGCCCACCGCTGACCGCTGTCCCGATCCTTTTCAACCTCGGGATGTGGACCGGCAGGCCAGGGATGGTGGACCCGGGCGCGTACCCCGGAAATTGCCTGGCGGCGCGCATACCGCGATGGGAGGGTGACCGGCATGACTGCGCACGCTCTGGCCGGGGCCCTGGCCGACGACGGACGGCGACGGATCTTCGCGGCGGTCGCGTTGGGGTCGACAAGCGTGCCCGAGGTCGTGCAGCGCTCCGGCTTGGCCACGCGGGCCGTGCGCACCGGGCTCGGTCGGCTCGCCGCCGCGGGCCTCATCACCGGCGGTGACGGCGCGCTCGCGGTCGACGAGGCGTCGCTGCGGGCCGCGGCGCGCGAGCGCCGCCCGGCCGACGACGCCGCGCCGGCCGACGACCCCGTGCTGCGTACGTTCCTGCGCGGGGACGTCCTGGTCGGCATGCCGGCGCAGCGCGGACGGCGGCGAACGCTGCTGGCACACATCGCGCAACGCTCGTTCGAGCCGGGTACGCGCTATCCGGAGCGTGCCGTCGACGACGCGCTCAAGCCGTGGTGCGCCGGCGGCGCGTCGGACCACGCCACCCTGCGCCGTTACCTCGTGGACGAGCGGTTGCTCACCCGCGAGCAGGGCATCTACCAGCGGACCGACACCGGAAACCCGTTGACCGGCCACTGATGATCGACGGGTGACCACGACCGTTCGACCCGACTGGGTGACCGCCGCTGTCCGTCCCGACCATCCGGACGCGACACTCCTGTTGCGCGAGTACATGACGGAGATGGTGGTGCGCTACCACCGCCGCCCCGACCGACCCGGCGAGGTCGACGCCGCGCTGGCCGAGATGCCCAGCGACGACCTGGCGTACCCCACTGGTGTGCTCCTGCTCGCCCACCGCGGCGCGGATCTGGCCGGCTGCGCCGGGTTGCGCTGGCACCGGGACTGGGCCGAGCTGACCCGCGTCTTCGTCCGCCCCGCGCACCGGGGGGCCGGTGGGGGCGCGGCGCTGCTGGCCGCCGTCGAGCGTCGGGCGCGGGCGGCCGGGGTGGACCGCATCCGCCTGGACACCCGCGCCGACCTGGTCGAGGCCCGCGCCCTGTACGCGCGGCACGGGTACGCCGAGATCCCCGCCTACTCGCGGGGGCCGTACGCCGACCACTGGTTCGAGAAGGAGTTGACGGCCGGCTCGGAAGACGCTAAATAAGAAGAGGAACTTGAGTCACCTCGACTCAACCATCACCTTCGGCCAGGAGAACCGAGGAGGCATGACCATGTTGATGCGTACCGACCCGTTCCGCGAGGTGGACCGGCTCGCCGAGCAGTTCTTCGGTACGGCAGCCCGGCCGGCGACCATGCAACTCGACGCCTACCGCGACGGAGACTTCTTCTACGCCGCGTTCGACCTGCCCGGCGTCGACCCCGACACCATCGACTGCACCGTCGAGCGCAACGTCCTGACCGTCCGTGCCGAGCGCCGCCGACCCGCCGGCGACGGTATCGAGCTGGTCGCCGCCGAACGTCCGATGGGCACCTTCACCCGGCGACTGTTCCTCGGTGACACCCTCGACACCGACAAGCTGGAGGCGGGCTACGAGCACGGGGTGCTGACGCTGCGCATTCCCGTCGCCGAGCGGGCCAAGCCCCGCCGGGTCACCATCACCGCCAACGGCAACGGCCGACGGCAGATCAACGCCTGAACACCGCCTCGACGGCCGGCGCCCGCCCCGGGGTGCCGGCCATCGGCGCGTCGCCGGCCTTCGACTCCCGGGCCGACGCGTCGCGGGCCCTCGGCCCTCGGGGGAGCGCGTCGCCGGACGATGGGTAGAGGGCGGCGAGGGCGTGGGCGGTGCTGGCGACCAGCTCGCGTAACTCGGTCGGGGTCAGCACCTCCACCTGCGCGCCGAGCTTGAGCATCTCTACACAGCCGTGGCGGACCGACTCGATCGGCACTGTCGTCGTGACCCAGCCGGCCGCGTCCGGCGCACCGGCGTTCTCCTGCGCCGCGCGGCTCATCGCCGGCGGAAACAGGTACGTCGTCTGCGCCAGCGCCGCCACCGTCATCCGTACCCGCGCCTCGGCGCGGTAGACGCTCCGCTCGTAGCGTGCGGCCAGCTCCTGCCAGCTCTCGGCAAGGTCGAACCCGGTCGGCCGTTCGGCGGGCTCGTCCAGCACGGCCAGGTCGAGGATCGCCGCCACCCGATAGGTCCGCACCTGCCCCGACGCCGCGGCGACCAGGTACCAGCGGCCGGCCTTGAGCACCACGCCGAACGGATCGAGGGTGCGCGTCACCTCCCGAGGCGCCTTCCACCGCCGGTAGCGCACCTGCACCCGGCGGTCCTCCCAGACGGCTGCGGCAAGTGCGGCCAGGTGTGGTGTGGGCTCGGGTTCGCGGAACCAACTCGGCGCGTCGAGGTGGAACCGCTGCCGGAGCCGGGCGCCCCGGTCGGCGAGGTCCGCCGGCAGCGCGGCGCGCAACTTCAGCTCCGCCGTGGCCAGCACCGACCCCAGGCCCAGCTCAGCCGCCGGGCCGGGCATCCCCGCCAGGAACAGCGCCTCGGCCTCACCGGCGGTCAGGCCGGTGAGGCGGGTGCGGTAGCCGTCGAGCAGGCGGTAACCACCGGCCGGGCCCCGCTCGGCGTACACCGGCACGCCGGCGGCCCCCAGCGACTCCACGTCGCGGTACACCGTACGAACCGACACCTCCAGGGCATCGGCCAGCTCGCCAGCGGTCATCCGCCCCCGGGCCTGCAGGAGCAGTAGCAGGGAGACCAGCCGGCTGGCACGCACGATGCGACCGTAGCCGACCCCGATGTCGCCGCCGCGAGGGCCGGCCGTCGGCGCGCCTGCGTGGCAATCCCATCCGCTGCTGAGAACCTTTTTCACATGGTGTCCACCGACGCGCCCACGCTCGCCCGCCCCACCGCCCGACCGGCCCTGCCGAGCGCACCGCTGGACGTCACCGAGGCCTGGCTGCGCAACCGTCGCCTCTCCGAGCACACCCGCGACGCGTACCGGCGCGACGTCGCCGCCTTCCTCGGCTGGTGCGCGGGACACGACCTGGACCCGCTGCGGGCCACGTTCCTGCACGTCAACGAGTACGCCCGCACGCTGGAGTCCACCCTCGTGGCCCGCAGCGGCCGACCGTTGACCCCGGCGACCGTGGCACGCCGACTCTCCGCCCTGTCGAGCTGGTACGACTTCCTCGTCAAGCTCGGTGGCGTACCCGCCAACCCGGTCTCCGGCGCGGACCGCCCCCGCGTCGACCGGGACCACTCCGCCACCATCGGACTCACCCCCGAGGAGGTGGACGCCCTGCTCACCGCCGCCGACGCCGAGACCGGCCCGACGGCGGCCCGCAGCCGGGCGGCCATCGCGCTCCTGGCCGACCTGGGCCTGCGGGTCGGGGAACTGGTCTCGCTGGACCTGACCGACCTCGGTACCGAACGCGGGCACCGCAGCGTGCGGTTCGTCGGCAAGGGCGGCAAGCAGCGCCGCCGCGCCCTCACCCCGGGCACCGCGTACGCCCTCGACGCGTACCTGGCCCAGCGGGCCGCCGCCGCCGGCGTGCCGGTGACCCACCTGACCGGGCCGCTGCTGGTCACCGCCAGCGGCGCACGACTCGACCGGCACTCCGTGTTCCGGATGGTCCGCCGCCTCGCCCGGGCCGCCGGCATCCCGGCGTGGGCGCGACTGTCCCCGCACTCGCTGCGACACGCGTTCGCCACCACCGCCCGCTCCGAGGGCGTCCCCCTGGAAGACGTGCAGGACGCCATGGGGCACGCCGACCCGCGCACCACCCGCCGCTACGACCGGGACCGGCACAACCTCGACCGCGACCCGGCGTACGCGGTGTGGGCCGCCCGGTCGCGTCGGCGCGGCTGACCGTCGTACCCCCGCCCTACGGTCGGGGGATGAGACACGGCCTGGAGATCCCCTGCGGCGGCGACGACCTCGACGTCGCCACCCTCGTCGAGCTGGGTGAGCTGGCCGAGCGCGCCGGCTGGGACGGGGTGTTCCTGGAGGACTACGTCATCCACCACTGCGGCGACGACCCGTCCACGTACGACCCGTGGCTGATGCTCACGGCGATCGCCGGGCGTACCGAGCGGGTGCGCCTCGGCACCGCGGTCACGGCGCTGCCCCGTCGGCGTCCGGCGAAGCTGGCCCGCGAGGTGTTGACCCTCGACCACCTGAGCGCCGGCCGGGCCACGGTTGCCGTCGGTGTCGGTGACCCCGCTGACCGGGGCCTGGCCGCGTTCGGCGAGCCGACGGAGGTAGCCGTGCGCGCCGCGATGCTCGACGAGGGTCTGGACCTGCTGACCGGCCTGCTCAGCGGTGAGCGGATCGAGCACCACGGCACCCACTACCGCGCCGAGCAGGTGGCGCTGCGGCCACCGCCCGTGCAGTCGCCCCGGGTGCCGGTCTGGGTCGGCGGCAGCACCCAGGCCGGGGCGGTGCGGCGTCGCGCGGCACGCGCCGACGGCATCGTGCCCTACAAGCTGACCGACACCGACGGCTGGGCCGACTTCACCCCCGACGAGGTTCACGAGCTGGCAGCGGCCATGCCGCCGACCCGGGCCGACGGCCAGCCGTTCGACGTGGCGATCGGCGGGCGACGCCGCCGCCCGGACGAGCGCGCCGAACGGGCCTACCTCGGGGAGTTGGCCGCCGCCGGGGCGACCTGGTGGCTGGAGTACGTGCCGGTCGGCGACCCGGCGGCGATGCGCGACGCGGTGGCCCGCGGGCCGCTGCGCTGAACGCCGCGTCAGCCCTGCGGCGTCACCCGTGGCGCGCCGGACGGCAGGCCACGGGTGACGCGCCGAGGGCCGGGCCTCAGCCCTGCGGTCGGCGGCAGAGGCAGAACGGCTGCCCGATCGGGTCGAGCAGCACCACCCACGTCTCGCCGGGCTGGAACTCCGGCTTCGACGCGCCCGCGGCCACGAACTCCTTCTCGGCCACGGCCAGATCGTCGACGTAGAGGTCGAGGTGGTACCGCTTCTGCCCGGCCGAATCCGGCCAGGCCGGCGGTTGGTAGCCCTCGACGAGGCCGAACCCGATGGACACGCCGCCGTTGCGGATCATGGCGTACTCGGCTTGGCTGTGGGTGATCTCCCAGCCCAACGCCCGGTGGTAGAAGGCGGCGTGCGCGGCAGGGTCGGAGCTGTCCAGGTTGACCATCGCGAGGTCGGCGGTTGTCGTCATGCGTGCAGTCTGCGCCGACGTACCTGCCAACTCCTGTCAGGTACGTCGACTTTTCTCGACGCCGGCGACCGTCACCCCCGCTCCCGTCGACCGGTCAGCAGAGCAGGTCCAGGTGGTGGTGGGCGTCCTCGGCGATGTCCTCGTGCCGCAGCCACCGCCGCGCCCACAGCCGGGCCGCCAGCTCCGCCTGCTCGTCACCCCAGGCGGCGTGCTCCACGAGCAGCGCGGCGGTCAGCGCGTACGCCAGACGCAGCGCCAGCGCACGGGCACCGGCGATGACCGTCGCCGCGCCCGGGTCGGCCGTCACCGCGACGATGGTGTCGCGGAGCTGCCCGGCGACCGTGGCCAGGGTGTCGGCCAGCGCGGGCGACAGCGGCCGGGCCAGGTCAACGGCGGCGGTCAGCCGTCGCAGCAGCGGCGACCCGGCGTCCTCCCGGGTCAACGCGCGCAGCACGTCCAGGGACAGGACGTTTGTGGTGCCCTCCCAGATCGGCAGCACCTGCGCGTCGCGCAGCAGCCGGGGCACCCCGGTGTCCTCCACATACCCGGCGCCGCCGAAGCTCTCCACGTACTCGCTGGCGGAGCTGACGGCGAGCCGGCCGGTGGCGAGCTTGGCCAGCGGCGCGACGATGCGCAGCTCCGCGACCGCCTCCGGGTCGGCGCCGACCTCCACCCGCCCGAGCAGCGCGAACGCGTGTCCGGCCAGGGCGAACGCGCCCGCCGCGTCGACCGCGAGGGTGCCGAGCGTGGCGCGGTGCAGGGGCGAGGACGACAGCGGGCCGCCCGCGACGTGCCGCGCGTCGGCGAACGCGCGGGCGTAGGCGAGCCCCCGTCGCATCCCGCCGGCAGCGGCGGCGGCGTTGTGCACCCGGGTCACCACGACCAGCGTCATGGCCCGGACCAGGCCGGGCACCGCCGGGTCGCCCAACGGCACCGCGTACGCGTCGCGCAGGCCGATCTCGGCGGTCGGCAGCGCCCGGGTGCCGAGCTTGTCCTTGAGCCGGTGCACGACGACACCGGGAGCGGGCGCGTCCGGGGCCGCGCCGGTGGCCAGCGGCGAGTCGACCGCGTACCGGGGTACGAGGAACGGAGCGAGCACCCGGCTGCCCCGCCCGGCGCCCTCGGGACGGGCCAGCGCCACCGCCATCGCCGCGTCGGCCGCGGAGCAGAACCACTTCTCCCCGGTCAGCCGCCACGAACCGTCCGCCGCCGGCCGGCCGATCGTGCTGGAGCGGCCCAGGTCCGAGCCGCCCTGCGACTCGGTCATCCACTGCCCGCTGGTGATCGCGGTGTCCGGATCGGTGGAGGTCAACCGGGGCAGCCACGCGTCGCGGACACCCGCGTCGACGTCGGGCAGGCTGAGCAGCGCCGCCGCGCCGTCGGCCATCGCCACCGGGCAGGAGAACGTCGCCGACTCCGGCCCGTACAGGTGCAGCAGCGCATGCTGCACGACCCGCGCGGCAGCGCCCCAGGTGCCCCGGGCGTCGGGCAGGTAGGGCAGCGCCACCACCGCGTGCCGGGCGGCGGCGGCCCGCTGCGCCCGCCAACCGGCGGACACCTCGATGCGGTCGACGCGGGCGCCCCACGGGTCGTACCGGACCAGCGTCGGCGGGTGCGCCTCGGCATCGGCGTGCGCCGCGCGCAGCGGCCCGCTCACATCGGCGGCCAGGTCGGCCAGGCGGCCCTTCGCGGCGGCGTGACCGGCCGCCCCGAGGTGACGCTCCAGCCAGGACCGCAGCAGGGCATCACCGGCGTACGGGTCGGCAGGGGGTGGTACCGGCTGCACGAAGCGGCTCATCGATCGGCTCCCTGACGCTACGGGGGTGTGCGCCGACGGTAGACGATGCGTCGCCGCACCGAAAGAAGGCCCAGTTTCCGGCTTGCCATGCCTCACCGCGACGGCTTTCTCTACGGTCGGTAGTCGTGGGTGCCGGCCAGTCGTGGAGCCGACCGGCCCGGCAGCGCCGCCCGATGCGTGCCGGGCTGGTCTTCGCCGGGTTCGGCATGGCGCTGTGCTGCGTCGGAGTCGCCGGACTGGGAGCGTGGAACCTGCAGACCGTGCGGCAGGCCGCCGGCCCGATCCGGGAGACCGCCGACGGGTTCCTCAGCGAGGTGTCCCTCGGTGACAGCGATCGTGCGTACGAACGGCTGTGCGCCGACGCCCGTACCCGGTGGAGCGCGATCGGGTTCACCAGTTGGGTGCGGACCCCGCCCATGGTGACCGACTACGAGATCACCGACGTGTCGGTGTCCACCAAGGGTGGGCGTCCGCGCGGCACCGTGACCGCGAAGGTGACCCGCGCCGGCGGCATCAGCGAGGAACGCCGCCTGCCGGTGGTCCGCGAGGGCGGCGACTGGCGGGTGTGCGGTGACCCCTTCTGAGCCGCCGGCCCCGGAGCTGGCGCACCCCCGGCTCTTGCGCCGGCGGCAGGGCGTCGAGCCGACCACCTCGACCGAGTTGTTCTTCGACCTGGTCTTCATCTTCACGATCACCCAGGTGTCGCACTACCTGATCGCGCACCCGGACTGGCGTGGCGCAGCCCGCACCGCGCTGCTGTTGGCGCTGGTCTGGTTCGTCTGGGTCTACACCACCTGGGTGACCAACTGGCTGCAACCGGACCAGGGCCCGGTACGGGCGATGCTGATCGGGGTGACGCTGGGCAGCCTGCTGTTGTCGGCGACGATCCCACAGGCGTTCGCCGGGATGGGTCTGCTCTTCGCGGTGGTCTACGTCAGCGTGCAGGTGGGCCGGACCGCGTTCGCGTTGTGGGCGGCGCAGGGCAATCCGTGGCTGGTCGACGGGTTCCAGAAGTCGTTGCCCTGGATCGCCGCCACGTCGGTGCTCGTGGTGGTCGGCGGCCTGCTCGACACCCCGGCCCGGGAGGTGGTGTGGACGGCCGTGATCGTGCTCGAGGTGGTGGGCCTGTCGACCGGCTACCCCCTGCCGGGGCGTGCACGCAGCCGCCCGGAGCGGTGGATGGTGGAGGGTGGGCACCTGGCGGAGCGCTGCGCGGCGTTCGTGCTCATCGCGCTCGGCGAGTCGATCCTGGTCACCGGCAACACCCTGACGTCACACGTGGACGTGGTGCGCCTCGGCGCGTTCGGTGTGGCGTTCGCCGGCTCGGTGGCGCTGTGGTGGGTGTACTTCGCGCGGTCCGCCCCGGCCGCCGCGGAGGTCGTCGCCCGCGCGGGCACGCGTACCGGGGCGCTGGGCCGGCTCGCGTTCAACTACCTGCACCCGGTGATGGTCGCCGGCATCGTCGTCACCTCGGCCGGCGACGAACGGCTGCTGCACGCTCCGGGCGCGACGGCCACCACGGTCACCGCCCTGTTCACCCTGGCCGGCCCGGCGCTGTTCCTCGCCGGGCACGCCGCCTACCAGGCGGTGCTGTGGCGGGCGCTGCCCACCAGCCGGATCGCCGCTGTGGTGGTGCTGCTGGCCCTGATACCGGCCTGCGTAGGTCTGGGCGCCACGGTGGTGACCTGCGCGGCGCTGGCAACGGCGGTGACCGTCGCGGTGATCATGGCGGATCGCCTGCGGGCCCGGCGGGGCACGTCGTGAGCCGGCCGGCGCACCCGCAGTTGCTGCGTCCCCGCCGCGGGGTGGAGCGGACCACGTCCACCGAATTGTTCTTCGACCTGGTCTACGTCTTCACGATCACCCAGTTGTCCCAGTACCTCAGCGCGTACCTCGACTGGCCGGGTGTGGGGCGTACCGCGGTGCTGCTGGGCATGGTCTGGCTGGTCTGGATCTACACCGTGTGGATGGGCAACTGGCTACGCCCGGACCGCGCGCCGGTGCGCGCCACGCTGCTGGTGGTGACGCTGGGCAGTCTGCTGCTCGCGGCGGCGTTGCCCACCGCGTTCGGCGGCGACGGTCTGCTCTTCGCCGGAGCGCACGCGGTGGTGCAGATCGGTCGGACGGTCTTCGCCATGTGGGCGATCCGCGGCCAGCCGTACGTCAGTGACAGTTTCCGCCAGTGCGTCGTCTGGATCACCGCCACCGGGTTGTTGGCTCTCGTCGGCGGCCTGGTGGACCCCCCAGCCCGCGAGGTGATCTGGATCGGTGTGATCGCCGTCGACGCGCTCGGGTTGGCCACCGGATTCCCGGTGCCCGGCTTGGGCCGCAGCACCCCGGAACGTTGGGAGGTCGAGGGTGGGCACCTGGCCGAACGCTGCCAGGCGTTCGTCCTCATCGCGCTGGGGGAGTCGATCCTCATCACCGGCGGCACGTTGACGCAGCGCCTGGACCGGGTGGGCATCTTCGCATTCCTGCTCGCCTTCGCGGGATCGGTGGCCCTGTGGTGGGTGTACTTCGACCGGGCGGACACCGTCATGCGAGCCCTGGCCCAGGCCGGTGAACGGGCCGGACGGCTGTCGCGGCTGGTGTTCAACTACCTGCACCCGGTGATGGTGGGCGGCATCGTGATCACCGCGGTCGGCGACGAGCAGTTGCTGCACGCTCCCGGCCACGCGGTCGGCTGGGCGGACGCGCTTGTCGTACTCGGCGGCCCGGCACTGTTCCTGGCCGGGCACGCCGCCTACCAGCTGGTTCTGGGCTTCGTCGGGGTGGCGGGCCGCGTCACGGCGACGCTGCTGCTGCTCGCGCTGATCCCCGGGACGGTCGCGCTGGCCACGCCGACAGCGGTCACCGCCGGGGCGGCGCTGCTGGTGACGGCCGCGGTGATTGTGGCCGACCGGATGTCGGAACGACGGGCGTCTCAGTCGCGGGGGCCCAGGTCGCCGCTGCGGTAGTTCCGCCGCCAGAGCACCTGGTAGCGCACGTCGGCGGTCTCCACGGTGTCGCCGATGACGACCTGTTCACCCTCGCGGACCACCCGGAGGTGTTGCTGCGGCAGCCCGGCGAGCCCGTCGCGGTGTGCGCCGCGCTGGCGTTGGCGGTGACCGTCGCCGTCATCGTGGCCGACCGGTCGCGGGCCCGGTCCGCCGCCCGAGAGCCGTCTTGACCCCGGCCGGCGGCACTGCGTCGGTTCTCGGACAACGCCACCGTGGGCGGGCCGCACGATGGTTAGCGTGGGGTCACCGGCCCTCCGGGTGGCCTTCCTCGGTGCTCGGTCGAGCGGAGGCGACGTGATGGCAACCGACCGGCGGACCCGACCACAGCGCTGGCTGCTGCTGGTGGCCGCCGCCGGTTACGGCAAGAGCACCGCCCTGGAGGTCATCGGCGGGGACGGTCCGACGGCCTGTCACCGGGCGGCGGATCTGATCGACGCGCTGTCGCACCCGAGCGGCCCGTCGGACGCGCACCCGCCCGCCCGGGTCGCCGTGGACGAGGTGTCCGCGCTCACCGGGGACGAGCAACTGGCCCTGGTGCGGCTGTTGGGCGCGCTGCCGGGTCAGCCCGCGGTGACGCTGGCCGCTCGACACCCCCTCGCCGACGCGGCCCGCAGCGCCTGTGCCGGACCCGTGGTGCACCGGGGACCGGAAACCCTCGCCCTCGGTCGGGACCAGGTCGCCCGGATCCTGCGCGACGAACACGCGGTCCCCGACAGTGACCTGGCCTACCTGGTCTACGAGCTGACCGCCGGCTGGCCGGCGTGGGTGCACCTCGCCGGTGACGCGCTCGGCCGCCAAGGGGTCGGCCGGCGGGAGCTGCTCGCGGCCCTGACCGAACCCGGCACCGCCGGCGGGCAGTTCGCCCGCGACGAGATCCTCACCGACCTGCCCGCGCAGGTGGCGCGTCTGCTCGGCGACATCCACCACCTCGACACGATCAGCGCGCCGCTGTGCGTGGTCATCGACGCCGACGCGCCAGCCGACGCCACCGCGCAGGCGCTGCGGTGGGCGACCCGCACCGGGTTGCTGGTGGCTCACCCCCGCCGGCGGTCCGACCTCACCGCCGCGACGGTGCGGCTGGTACCGGTGCTCGCGGCGGTGCTGGCCCAACAGGAAGGCCGCCCGGACGCCTCGGGCCGCCGCCGGTTGTCCGCCGCCGCCGACTGGTACCTCGCCCACGCGTACCCCCTCGCCGCCGCCCGAGCCCTGCGCGACGCGAACGACACCGCCCGGTGCGCGGCGCTGATCGTCAGCCACGGCGTGGAGATGCTCGCCGGCGGTGGGGCGTCCGACGTCACCGACCTGATCAGCGCGCTGCCGCCGGCCGAGCAGCACCCCGACCTGCAACTGATCCTCGGCGACGCGCTGCGGATGTCCGGCTCGGTGACCTGGGCGTCGCGCGTCTTCGCCCCGCTGCTGGCCCAGGCGGACCACGACCGCCGGTGGCCGGCGCGGCTGCTCTGGCGGGCCGCGATGGTGCCGTACCTGCGGACCGACTACGCCGGCGCGCTCGCGGTGCTCGACCGGGCGGACGCCGCGCCGACGCCCGCCCCACCGGGCCCCGACGACGTCCTGCTGCTGGCCTGCCGCGCCAGCACCCTCGCCCAACTCGGCCGGGTCGACGACGCGGTCACCACCGGGGCCCGCGCGCTCGTCGCCGCCCAGCGGGTGAACGAGGACGCCCCGTTGGCGGCGGCGCACATCGCGGCCGCGCTCACCTCGTCCGGCACCCGCCGCGACGGGCACCTCGCCGACGCCCTCGCCGCGGCCGAACGCGCGGGTGACCTGGTTCAGCAGGCAAGGGTCCTGGTCAACCAGGCGCACTGCCTGCTGCGGGAGGCCCGGTACCCGTCGGCGCTGGCCACCGCGGTACGGGCGGTCCGCGCGGCGGAGCTCGCCGGCCCGCCCGGAGTGCTGGTGACCGCCCTGCACAACGCGGGTGAGGCGCTGGTCCGGCTGGGCCGCTACGACGAGGCGACCCTGCACTTCACCCGGTCCAAACTGGTCTCGCAACGGTTGGGGCTCAACCGGGCGGCCGCCGGGGTCTACGGGTTGGCCGAGGTCAGTCGCCGTCTCGGCCGGCGCGAGGAGGCGCTGGCCGCCTTCGCCGAGGCCGCCGAACTGGCCCGTGACGTGGGGGACCTGCAGGTACGCATCCCGGCGCTGGCCGGCCTGGCCCGGCTGCGCTGCGAGAGCAACGCCGCCGACCTCGACGCCGCCCGTGCCGCCGCCGACGAGGCACACCGGCTGGCGCCGGCGTTCCTGCTCTCCTGCGCGCTGGCCGCGACGGGCTGGGTGGCGTACGCCGAAGGTGACCTGGAGGTGGCCCGGCGGCGGGCGGCCGAAGCGGTACGGGCGGCCCGGACCGGACGGCAGGCCGACGCGTTGGCCGAGGCGTTGGAACTCACCGCCGCGGTCGCCGCCGACCCGGCCGCGAGTCGCGACGCCCTGGTGGAGGCCGGCGCGATCTGGCAGGCGGCGGGCGCGGGTCCGGCCGCCGAACGGACAGTCGTCCTGCTGGGCCGGGTGCCGGGCGCGGACGCCGCGCAGCGCTCGGCGGCGCGGGCCGCGGCCAACCGGTTGCTGGCGCTCGGAATCGAGACGGTCGACGGCCGGCAGTTGTCCGAGCTGTCCGTCGACGGTGGAACCGTCGAGGTGCGGGTGCTCGGCCGGTTCGAAGTCATCGTCGGTGGGCGGGAGGTCCCGCTGCCGGCGTGGCGGTCGCGGCAGGCCCGCACGCTGCTGAAGATCCTCGTCGCCCGGCGTGGCCGCGCCGTAGGACGGGCCGAGCTGTGCGAACTGCTGTGGCCCGACGACGAGCCGCGGCGCACCGCGCACCGCCTGTCGGTGTTGCTGTCCGCCGTGCGTGCCGTGCTCGACCCGCCCCGGCGGTGGCCCGTCGACCGGTACGTGCGCGCCGACCTGACCGGCGTACGCGTCGACCTGACCCGGGTGGTCGTCGACGCGGAGACCCTGCTGGCCGACGTGCCCCGGGCGGAGCGGCTCGCCCGCGAGGGTGACCCGGCGCGGGCCCGCGCGGTGCTCGCCGACGTGGACGCCGCCTACCGGGGTGACGCCTTCACCGACGAGCCCTACGAGGACTGGGCCGACGGGCTGCGGGAACAGGCCCGCTCGATGTGGTTGCGGGCGCTGCGGGAACTGGCCCGGCAGTACCGGCGCGACGGCGACTCCGACCGGGCCGCGACCACCCTGGTCCGGCTGCTCGACGCCGACTGCTACGACGAGTGGGCGCACCGGGCGCTGGTCGCGACGCTTGTCGGGGCCGGCCGGCACGGGGAGGCCCGGCGGGCGTTCGACAGGTGGGGCGGGGCGATGCGCGCGATCGACGCACCGCCCCCGCACCCGGATGTGCTGCGCGCCAGGGCCGGTCAGCAGGGGTAGAGGTTCTCGTTGCCCGCGTTGGTGTCCACGTACGCGTAGAAGATCACGCTGGCGTCGGGGTTGTCGTCCTGGGCGCAGGTGTCCGCCCCGCCCCCGCCGTCGAATATGTCGCCGTTGGTGGCAACGCCCCAGACGATGACGCCGGCCTTGCCGATCAGCAGGTCCGCGCCGTGCGACCCGTTGAGATGGTCGTTGCCGTCGAGACCGGCCAGCACGTCGTCGTTCGGACCGCCGACGAGGGTGTCACCGCAGCCCTCACCGAACAGGATGTCGTTGCCGGCGCCGCCGTAGATCGTGTCGACGCCACCGCCGCCGTAGATGGTGTCGTTGCCGCCGAGCCCGTGGATCTCGTCGGGACCGGCGCCGCCGTAGATGACGTCGTCGCCCTCGGTGCCCATGATCGGGTCGCCGGCGGTGGTGGCGCACGGGTTCGCGTCCGGGTCGGCGTACGCCGTGCCACCGCCGACGCCGATCAGAGCGCCGCTGACCAGGAGGGCGGCCAGCGCCGCCGCTCGGATACGCATGATGGGACCTCCCGTTCGTGGACCCCGTCCGGAGTCCGGTGACGCCACGGTGACGTCGCCGGCAGGGTCGCAGCCGCCCGTCATCGTGGCGTCAGTACGCCGTCCGCGTCCGCGCCGATGACCGGCCCCTGACGAGGGTGCGGAGTCTGGTCGCAACGCCGTCGTCGATCGTCGACGAGGCAGGGCGGAGGGAATCCAATGAACCGGAAACTGGCTGGTCTGGCAGTGCTGACCAGCGTGGCGGCGGCCACGACGCTGCTCGCGCCGAGCACAGCGGCGCAGGCGTCGGTCGGCCTGTACCGGGTCGCCGCGACGAGCGTCCTGGACGCGACGAACGCCAAGACGATGACCATCTCGTGCAACGGCGTCGACCAGGTGGTCGGCGCGGGTGGACGGATCAACGACGGTCAGGGTGACGTCCTGATGACCCGGGTCTACGCCGACGCGACCCTGCGTACGGTGACGGTGTTCGGGGTGGAGGCCAACGCCACGAACGTGCCCTGGTCGGTGGACGCGTTCGCGGTCTGCGCCCCGGCCGGGGCGGTGTCCGGCCTGCAACTGGTCACCACCACGTCGGCGAGCAACGCGCTGGACAAGGTGGGGATCACCGCCGTGTGCCCGCCGGGCAAGAAGACCTTCGGCGGTGGGTACCGGATCGACAACGCCAACGCAGCGGTGGCGATCGACGAGCTGGCGTTCACCGCGGCGCTCGGTTCGGTGTCGAGCACCGCGTACGTGTTCGGCGCTCCGGGCAACTTCACGTTGCAGACCCAGGCGTTCTGCGCCACCGCGCTGCCGGCGATGGCGTTGACGGAGGCGACGAGCGCGTTCAACGCGAACTCGCCGAAGTCCGTGACGACGCCGGCCTGCCCGGCGGGATCGCAGACCGCCGGGGTCGGCGCGGTGTTGACCGGGCTCTCCGGGGCCGGCTCGGTGGCGACGTTGGTGCCCCGGCCGGCACTGGACACCGCCGAGGCGACCGGACGGGAGATCGTCGCGTTCGCCACGCCGTGGAACATCAGGGCGCAGCAGGTCTGCGTGGGCTGACCCACCCGTACCACGGCCGGCCGTCCCCAGCACGGGGCGGCCGGCCACCGCGTCAGTCGCGGGGGCCGAGGTCGCCGCTGCGGTAGTGCCGCCGGCAGAGCACCTGGTAGCGCACGTCGGCGGTCTCCACGGTGTCGCCGATGACGACCTGTTCGCCCTCGCGGACCACCCGATCGTCGACGACCCGAGCGTTGAGCAGCCCCTCCCGGCCGCACCAGCACAGCACCTCGACCTGGATGCGGGCCACCTCGTCGGCCAACTCGAACAGGCGCTGCGCGGCGGGGAACAGGCAGGACCGGAAGTCGGTGGCGAGGCCGAACGCGAACACGTCCACGTCGTAGCTGTCCACCAACTCGGCCATCTGCTCGACGTGCTCGACGGTGTAGAAGCAGGCCTCGTCGCAGATCAGGTAGTCGACGCGTACCCCGTCGGCCCAGCGGCCGCGCACCAGCGCCCGCAGGTCCAGGTCGTCGGTGACCTCGATGGCCTCGTGGGCCAGGCCGATGCGGGTGGTGACCTGTGGACCCAGCGACCGGTCGATGCGGGTGGTGACCAGGCCTCGGCGGCCCTGCCGGGCGTGGTTGTAGTTCATCTGCAACGCCATCGTGGACTTACCGCAGTCCATCGGCCCCCAGAAGAACTTCAACGCCGCGGCGTGCACCGGCCGCCCGTCGAGCCCGCGCGCGGCCGCGCAGGCGGCGGGAGCGTGCGGCTGGCCGGGGAACGGGTGGGCCAGGCAGGTCGGGGTGGCAGCGGCGTCGTCGGTCACGGTCGGGCAGCCTAGCCGATCGACCGGCCCGGATCTGTCAGGTGCGTCGCACGTGCTCAGAGCACCCGTGGTGGGGTGTTGCCGGCCGCGATGATGGCCCGGCGCATCGGCACCGCCAACAGCAGCAGGAACCCGACCACGAAGAAGCCCACCAGTGAGACCAGGCCCACGCGGTAGGAGGCGGTGAGTTGGAACACGATGCCGAACGCGAGCGGGCCCAGCCAGCTCGTACCCCTGTCGCTGATCTCGTAGAAGCCGTAGTATTCGCCCTCCTTGCCGGCGGGGATGAGCTGGCTGAACAGGGACCGGCTCAGCGCCTGACTGCCCCCCAGGACCAGACCGATGCAGGCGCCGAGCGCCATGAACGGCAGCGGCGCCTCGGCGGGCAGCCAGAACACGCCGAGGATCACACCGGTCCAGAGCACCAGGCTGATCAGCACCGTCTTGCGCGCGCCGATGCGCCGGGCCAGCGCGCCGAGGAGCAACGCGCCGCCGAAGGCGAGGAACTGCACCAGCAGGATCGTGACGATCAGGGTGCTCTGCTCCAGCCGCAGCTCCTCGGTGCCGTACTGGCTGGCCATCGTGATGACGGTCTGGATGCCGTCGTTGAAGACGAGGAACGCCAGCAGGAAGAACAACGTCAGCGGGTACGCCCGGATCTCGCGCAGGGTGTGCCCGAGCTGCCGGAACCCGTCGGTGAGCACGTTGCCCCGCGCGGCCACGGCCGCTGTCACGGGACGGTCGCGCAGCCAGCGCAGCGGCACCAGGGTGAACGCCGCCCACCACACGCCGGCGGACACGATCGACCAGCGGGCCAGGTCCAGGGTGCGCTGCGGGTTGTCGTCCTCGCTGAGCAGGGAGACGGTGGCCAGGTTCACCGCCAGCAGCAGGCCACCGCCGAGGTAGCCCAGCGCCCAGCCACGACTGGAGATGCCGTCCCGTTCGTCCGGGCCGCCGAGCTGCGGCAGGAACGAGTTGTAGACCACGATCGCGGCGCCGAAGGAGATGTTGGCGACCAGGAACAACGCGCCGCCGAGCAGGTACCGGTCGCCGGTGACGAAGGCCATCGCGATGGTCGCCCCGGCGCCGGTGAACGCGGCCCCGCCGAGTAGGCGTTTCTTGTGCGCCGACCGGTCGGCGATCGCCCCGATGACCGGCAGCGCGAACACGGTCAGGAACACCGACAACGAGATCAGGTACGGGTAGTACGACCCGGCCGCGACCCGGATGCCCAGCGGGTGCACGTACCCGTCGCAGGTGTCCGCGCCCAGCTCGCAGCCGGCGGCCGTCTCGGCGACGGTGGTCAGGAACGGGCCGAGGAACACGGTGATCACCGTGGACTGGAACGCGGAGTTCGCCCAGTCGTAGATGTACCAGCCTCGGCGCTCGCGGGGGGTGCTCGCCGGAGGCGGGGTGTCGGTCACCGTGGGGGTCACGGTCTCGGCCATCGGAGGTTCCTTCGGTGCTGGTCAGGCGGTCCAGTGGCCGCGGCTGCGGTAGACGTCGCGCAGCACGCCGACGTGATCGGTCATGATGCCATCCACGCCACGATCCAGTAAGTCGTGCATCTGGTCCGCATCGTCGATCGTCCAGACGTGCACCTGAAGGCCGAGCCGGTGGCAGTAGTCGACGAATCGGCGGTCCACCACCGGCACCCGCCCGTAGCGGGGCGGCACCTGCGCGGCCACCACCGACGGGGGCAGCCGCAGCGGCCGGCCGTGCAGCGAGGCCAGCCGCAGCCGGGCGACTCCCCGCATGCCGAGGCTGGTGGCGACGCGCCCCTGGGTGAGCGCCCGCAGCCGGGTCAGTCGGGCGTCGCTGAACGAGGCGAGCAGCACCCGGTCGGCCGCGCCGACCCGGGTCAGGGTGGCGACCGTCGGCGCGACGCCGCCGTCGGCCTTCACGTCGATGTTGAAGCGGACCTGCGGCCAGGCGTCCAGCACCTCGTCGAGCCGGGGTACGACGGCGGCGCCGCCGACGCGTACCGAGGCGAGGTCGGCCCAGCTCAGGTCGGCGATGCGCCCCGCCTCACCGGTGACCCGCGCGAGCGTCGGGTCGTGGAAGATCACCGGGACGCCGTCGGCGGTGGCGTGCACGTCGGTCTCCACGTACCGGTAACCGAGCCCGACGGCACGGGCGAACGCCACGGTGGTGTTCTCGTCGCCCTCGGCGGCCCCGCCGCGGTGGGCGAACGCCAGCGGCGCGGGCGCGTCGAGGTAGCCGGATCGGTTGAGCACGCGACGCAGTATGCACGCGGCCGGTGGAGCGCAGATGGCCTGTCGGCGACATTCGTCCGCGCGGGCCCTGGCGCCCCCGTCACCCCCGTGGGGCGGGAGCGCCAGGGGGCTCACGGGCGCACCACGTACCCGCCGGTGAGGATCGGGTACCGGGGGCGTGCGGGCGCTTCCGGTGGCAGTTCCGTCTCGGGGTCGAGGCAGCCGGTGGGTGGCGGCTGGGTCCCGTTCTGCGTCTGGGCGTCGACGATCACGTCGGGCTGCCGACCACCGTCGATGATCTTGACGTAGTAGCCGTGGTTGCGGACCGGGTCGACGCCGTCGGGCACGATCGCCGTGAACACCGCGACGTTCCCGACCACCCGCAGGCAGGTCACGTCGGCCCGTCCCCGGGCAACCTCGGTGCCGTCCGGCAGCGCATGCCGGTAATGGAACTCGCCACGCGTCGACCCGTCGACGGTCGTGACCGCCGCGACGCCGAACCAGATCCGGTGCCCCACCATGTTCGGCTCGTCGTACACGAAATGCCCCGAGCCGGCGACCAGCGCCACGGGCCTCGGAGGCGACGTCCCGTTCGGCGCGGTGGGCTGCGCCCACACCGTCGTCGACCCGGCGGCGACCAGCGCGACTGTCGCCGCCGATGCCGTCCCGACCCGTGTGTACCAGAGCATGGAAAACTCCCTCGCGTCGATGGCTTGACGCTCTTCAGCCTCGTCGCAGCCCTGATCGTGCTGATCCCCACGCCGAGCCAACCGCCTCCCCTGCCCGGGGGAGCCGTGGGCCCGCGCCGAGGCGGTGTGCGACCCCGCAGCCCGCGCCGATCTTGCGGTTTGTGTCGCCGTTGTGGCCGGCTCGGCCCGGTATGTCGCCACAGAAAGTGCAAGATCGCGGGGGTGGGCGGGGCGGGGGTGGGGCGGGGGTGGGCCTCGGGCGCGGGGCTTCAGGGGGTGCGGCGGTGGGTGCGGGTCGTGTCGGTGGGGCGGCCGGGGTCGACGTGGTGGGGGAGGTCGGGTTCGTCGGGGCGCAGGGGAGCGAGGGTGTCGGTCAGGGCGTCGATGATGCGGTCGGTGGCTCGACGGGCCGCCCCGGGGGTGGTGGCGTTTGACTCGCCCAGGTCGACGGGTTCGCCGAAGTGCACCCGGATCACCGGGCGACGCCACAGGGAGCGGGCGATGCCGGGCAGCATTCCGTTCGGCGTCGCGTAGGGCAGCACCTCGTGCGCGCCCCACTGGGCGACCGGGATGACGGGTGCGCCGCAGGCCAACGCGAGCCGGGCGACGCCGGTCTTGCCGCGTTCGGGCCACATGCCGGGGTCCAGGCCGATGCGTCCCTCGGGGTAGATGAGGATCACCGAGCCGGCCGCGACGGCCTGGGCCGCGTCGTCGAGGGCCTGGTGGACGGCGCTGGTGCCCCGGTCGACCCGGATGTGCCCGACGTGGCGCATCGCGGCGCCGAGCACGGGGGCGCGGAACAGGCCGGCGGTCGCCATGATCCGTGGGGCGATGCCCCGTTCCCGGCAAGCGGCGATCATGACCAGGGGGTCGAACGGGCTGATGTGGTTGGCGGCCAGCACGAGCGGTCCCCGGCGCAGGTGCGCGGGGACGTCGCCGGTGACCTCCAGGCGGGCGAGCAGGGCCACCAGGGCGCGGGCCAGCATGAGGGCGGCCCGCCAGAGCAGTGGTGGCTGCCAGGTCGTCGTGTCCATCAGCGCGCCATCCTCGCACGAGGCGGTGGGGCCGCGAGGGCGAGTGGCCGGAGTGATCAGGGTCATTGGTCCCGGGCCGCTTTGGGCCGCCCGGCCCTGCCCCTTTCTCTACGACGAGCAGTAGTATTTACTACGTCTCGTAGTACGCATAGTTGGGGGTTCAGGTGGACGCGTTGGACGTCGCCCGGTGGCAGTTCGGTGTCACGACCGTCTACCACTTCCTGTTCGTGCCACTGACCATCGGCCTGTCCGTGCTGGTGGCGATCCTGCAGACGATGTGGCACCGCACCGGCAACGAGCGCTACCTCAAGCTGACCAAGTTCTACGGCAAGCTGTTCCTGATCAACTTCGCCATGGGCGTGGTCACCGGCATCGTGCAGGAGTTCCAGTTCGGCATGAACTGGAGCGACTACTCCCGCTTCGTCGGCGACATCTTCGGCGCGCCCCTGGCCATCGAGGCGCTCGTGGCGTTCTTCCTCGAGTCCACGTTCATCGGCCTGTGGATCTTCGGCTGGGACCGGCTGCCCAAGCGGGCGCACCTGGCCAGCATCTGGGCCGCCGCCATCGGCACGAACCTGTCCGCGTACTTCATCCTCGCCGCGAACTCGTTCATGCAGAACCCCGTCGGCTACCGCATCAACCCCGACAGCGGACGCGCCGAGCTGACCGACTTCCCGGCCGTGCTCACCAACAAGGTCGCCCTGATCACCTTCCCGCACACCCTGGCCGGCTCGTTCCTGGTCGCCGGGTCGCTGATCGTGGCGGTCGGCCTGTGGCACGTGATCCGCAACCGGGACTCCGCCGACACCGGCGCGTACCGCTTCGCCACGAAGTTCGGCTCGTGGGTGGTCCTGGTCGCCTCGGCGGCCGTGCTGTTCACCGGCGACATCCAGGGCAAGATCATGACGGATGTGCAGCCCATGAAGATGGCCGCCGCCGAGGGTCTCTACACCACCGAGAGCCCCGCCTCGTTCTCCGTGCTCACCATCGGCAGCCTCGACGGCAGCCGCGAGGTGTTCGCCCTCAAGATCCCGTACCTGCTGTCGTACCTGGGCACCGGCGACCCGAACGGCACCGTGCACGGCATCAACGACCTGCAGGCCCAGTACGCCACCCAGTACGGCGCGGGCAGCTACACCCCGATCATCCCGGTCACCTACTGGAGTTTCCGCTTCATGGTCGGCTTCGGGTTGGCGGCGGGCGCGATCGCCCTGCTGGTGCTCTGGAGCCAGCGCAGGGGCCGTACCCCGCGCAGCAGGTGGCTGCTGCGCGCCGGCCTGGCCATGCCGGTGCTGCCGCTGCTGGCCAACTCCTTCGGCTGGATCTTCACCGAGATGGGCCGCCAGCCGTGGATCGTCTTCGGCGAGATGCTCACCCGCAACGGCGTGTCCCGCAGCGTCTCGCTCACCGAGGTGCTGACCTCGTTCACCGCCTTCACGCTGATCTACGCCACCCTCGCCGTGATCGAGGTCAAGTTGCTGCTGCGCTACGCCAGAGCTGGCGTGCCGGACGTCAGCGAACAGCCCCCCACCGACGACACCGACGACGCCGAGCGTCCGCTCGCCTTCGCCTACTGATCCCGGAGCCCATCGTGGACCTGACCACCATCTGGTTTCTCCTCGTCGCCGTGCTGTTCACCGGCTACTTCATCCTGGAGGGCTTCGACTTCGGCGTCGGCATGCTGCTGCCCGTGCTCGGCCGCGACGACCGGGAACGCCGGGTCCTGATCAACACCATCGGCCCGGTCTGGGACGGCAACGAGGTGTGGCTGATCACCGCCGGCGGGGCGATGTTCGCCGCGTTCCCCGAGTGGTACGCCACCCTCTTCTCCGGCTTCTACCTGCCGCTGCTGCTGATCCTGCTGGCCCTGATCGCCCGCGGGGTGGCCTTCGAGTACCGGCACAAGCGCCCCGAGGCGTCCTGGAAGCGCCGCTGGGACGCCGCGATCGTGGTCGGCTCGCTGCTGCCGGCGATCCTGTGGGGCGTCGCCTTCGCCAACATCCTGCGCGGTGTGCCCCTGGACGCCGACCACGAGTACGTCGGTGGCCTCGTCGACCTGCTCAACCCGTACGCCCTGCTCGGTGGCGCGACCACGCTCGCGCTGTTCCTGACCCACGGCGCGGTGTTCCTGGCCCTGAAGACCACCGGCGACATCCGCGACCGCGCGGGCGCCCTGGCGGTGCGCCTCGGCGTCGGCGCCGCCGTGCTCGCGGTCGGCTTCCTGGCCTGGACGTTGAGCATCCGCTCCAGCGCGGCCGCCGTCGTGCTCGCCGTCGGCGCGGCCCTCGCCCTGCTCGGTGGCCTCGCCGCCGCCCGGGTACGCCGGGAGGGCTGGGCGTTCACGGGTACGGCCGTGGCGATCGGCCTGGCCGTAGCGACCCTGTTCGCGGCGCTGTTCCCGAACGTGCTGCCGTCCACCCTCGACGCGGCGGGCACGCTCACGGCCACCAACGCGGCCTCCACCCCGTACACCCTGAAGATCATGACCTGGGTGGCGGTGATCTTCACTCCGGTGGTGCTGGCCTACCAGGCCTGGACGTACTGGGTGTTCCGCAAGCGCATCGGCATAGCCAACATCCCCCAACACTGACCCCCACCCCCCACCCGCCACCGATCATGGACTTGTGGTGCCCGACCTGGGGCATCAAGGGCGCTTCGTCACCCACCACGACTCCATGATCGACGGGAGTCCGGCCGGGGAGGTTATCGGCTGGTCGGTGTCGGGGCGGGCCGCTACGGTGTGCCGATGCGCGTTCGTGAACTCACCATCGACGACCTGGACGACGCCTGGGAACTGGGCCGGTTCGCGTTCGGCTCTGATGCTCAGCGGTCCCCGCACACCACCGTCGAGGTGCCCGGCATGACCCGCTACGGCGCGTTCGACGACACCGGCCGGCTCGTCGGCAAGGCCGTCGACCTGCACCACGACCAGTGGTGGTCCGGTCGGGCCGTCGCGGCGGCCGACGTCGCCGGGGTGGCGGTCGCCCCCGAGGCGCGGGGCCGGGGTGTGGCCCGAGCCCTGCTCACCGCCCTGCTGGCCGGGGCCCACGAGCGTGGCGCGGCGATCAGCGCCCTGTACCCGACCGTCGCCGCCCCCTACCGGGCCTGCGGCTGGGAGGCCGCCGGTGTGCTGCGCACCGTCAACGTCGCCACCGCCGCGCTGCCCCGGCACCGGCCCGCGTCGCACCTGACCGTCCGCGCCGGCACGCCCGCCGACCTGGACGCCGTCGCTGCCCTCTACGAGCGGGTCACCCGCCACCGCAACGGCATGTTGACGCGCCGGGGCAAGCTGTTCGACTTCTTCGCCGCCGACGCGAAACTGCCCGGTGACGGGATCACCCTCGTCGAGGACGACGGCGACCTCGTCGGCTACGCCACCTGGCAGCGCGGCCGGGGCTACGGCGCCGACTCGGTCCTCACCGTCGACGAGGCTCTGGCCACCACCGCCGACGCGGCCCGGGAACTCGTCGGGGTGCTCGGGAGCTGGGCCAGCGTCGCGCCGACCCTGCGGCTGTGCCCGCTCGACGGTGACGCCGTCAGCGTCCACCTGCCGTTGGAGGCGGCCCGGGACCACGAGCGGGACCTGTGGATGCACCGCCCGGTCGACGTCGTACGGGCGGTGGGTGAGCGCGGCTGGCCCACCCACGCCCGGGGCGTCGTCAACTTCCACCTCACCGACCCGCTCGCCGACTGGAACACCGGCACCTGGCGGTTGGCCGTCGCCGACGGCGAAGCCGAGCTGACCAGACTCGACGGCGAGGCGGACCTGCGGCTCGACGTGCGCGGCTTCGCGCTGCTGTACGCGGGCGCGGCGGGTGCCCGCTCGGTGGCCCAGGCCGGCCTGCTGCACACCGTGGGCGTCGAGCCGGACGCCCTGGACCTGCTGGGCGCCGGCGGTCCGGCACACCTGCTCGACTACTTCTGACCGCCCCTTCGGGGACGGGTGGCAGTCCGGCGCGCCGGTAGGGTGTGCCGGTGCAGATCCTGACCCGCGTCCACTCCGGAGCGACGGCGCAGCGGCTGCTGCCCCACCCGCGCCTTGCACTGGTGGCGGCCTGGGACGCCGACCGTCCGGCGATCCGGATCTGGGAGTACCGGGACGGACAACTGCGGCAGCGGGCAGCCCTCGGCGTGGACTCGGCCGGCTACGTCGAGGACGTCGGCTACGAACGGTTGAAGCGGACACCCTCCGCCGCCTGGCACCCCCGCGACCCGTTGTTGGCGGTGGCGGACGCCGAGAGCGTTGTTCTCTGGACCCCCTCGGGCACGTCGCCGGTCGACGGCGTCCCGTCGACCGAGTACCGGCGGAAGGTGGCATTCAGCCCCGACGGTCGCACGCTCTGGTTGTCGCCCGCCGCCGGAACGGACGGCTGGGAGCACTCCGTCGCGCTCGACCTCGCCTCGGGAACGACCCTCACCGGCCCTCGGTGGGACACCGGGGTGGTGGCGCATCCGGCGGGTGGCCTGGTCTGCACCCTCGTGAGCGACCAGGGTGCCACGCTGGTGCTCTTCTCCGCGGACACCGGGCCGGTGCTGCGGCCGGTGCGCCGTGCGCTGGTCCTGGACTGCGACGGCTACCAAGCGCCGATCTTCAGCTCGGACGGCCGGCACCTCGCGGTACGGGGCAACGCGTACAACAACTCGCTTGAGGTGTTCGCGTTTCCCTCGCTGCGGCGCGTCCTGCGCATGACACTGGGGGAGCCGAGCCCGGGGTACCCGTACCCGCAGGAGTGGCTGGACGAGATGCGGGCCTGGTCCCGCCACAACGTCGCGTTCGGTCCGTCGCCGCGGGTCCTCTGGATCGGGACACCCGAAGGCGTGGTCGTCGAGCTGGACGTCGACGGCAGTCGGGTGGTCGAGCACGAGGTGCTGCCCAGGGCAGCGGTGACCGCGCTGGCGGCCACCGCCACCGGTGAGCTCGTCGTCGCCGGCAACGACGAGCTTCTTGTCCTGTCGGTGGGCACGACCGACCCGGGCGAGGCAGCCGGGGCCTCAGTGACCGCTTTCCTCGCCGGCACCCGCGAGGCGTCGGTCGTCGACATGGACCAGCTCGACCTCACCGACGGCACGCGGGTCTGGCAGTCCGGCGACCTGGCGACGGTCAGCGAGACCTCCGCGACCAACCCGTCCTGGCTGCGGATCCGGGCGGCCGTGAACCGACGCACCTGAGTCGCTTCCGGCGTCAGGCCACGTCCGCCGGTTGAACCGCGTTCCGGCGTCAGGCGACGCCCGCCAGCTCGTCGTTGGCCCGTTCGGTGACGAGCGTGAGGACGCGGGCGGCGACGTCGGCCTCGGCGGGCGGGATGTCCCCGTACAGCCGGGCGGTGATACCCCCGACGGCCTCGGCGACACGGGCCTGCGTGCTCTGGCCGGCATCGGTGAGCGACACCCGCGGCTCGGTGGTGTCGTCGAGCAGCGCCAGGCCGGCGTCGACGAGGCCGTCGATCACCTCGAGCACGGCCGACTCGTCGACCCTGCGGGCGCTCGCGAGGCGCCGCACGAGCGAGGTCCGGTCGACGGGGCCGGCGGTGAGGGCGTTGAGGGCGATGACCTGGGCGAAGTCGATGCCCAGGGGCGCGACGGCGCGGTCGAGCAGGGCCCGGGTGGCGAAGTGGGCCTGACCGATGACCTGACCGTTGAGAGTGGACACGTTGCCTCCTTCGAAAACGTTGGCTGAACCAACGTTGGTAGAACCAACGTAACATGGTTTGTGGGTCACGCCAACGATTACTGTTAGGCTCCCGCCATGGACGCCACCGCCCCGCAGTCACCCGCCGGGCTGCGTACCACCGCGAGCTGGCTGCTCAACCAGGTCGCCGCCCACGCCGGCCGACTCGCCAGCGCGGGCTTCGCCGCACACGACCTACGCGGCTACCACTTCCGGCTCCTCGCCTCGCTGGCCGAGGACGGCCCCGCGAGCCAGGCCGACCTGGGCCGCCGCTGCGGCATCGACCGCAGCGACGTCGTGGCCGCCATCAACGACCTGGCCGGCCGGGAACTCGTCGTACGCGCCCCCGACCCGGCCGACCGCCGCCGCAACGTCATCAGCCTCACCGACGCCGGCACCGACGAAGCCCACCGGATGGCCGACACCGTCGCCCGCGTCCAGGACGACCTGCTCGCGCCCCTGTCGAGCGCCGAACGCGCGCAGCTGACCCGCCTGCTCACCCGACTGCTCGAGCACCACAACGGCCACTGACCGCCGCTCGGGCCCGCCCCACCGCAAGGCAGCGCTCAGCTCGCCTCGCGCAACTCCGCCAACCGGGCCTCGATCTCGGCCAACTCCGCGCGCAGCTTCTCCGCCTGCTGCTCCGCCTCGGCCCGCTCGGCGCCCAGGATCTGCTCCACCGCCTCCTGCACACCCGGCACGTCCACCAGCGCCACCATCTTCAACGCCTCGGCCGGCTTCACCACGTACGGCTTCGCCAGGGCCTTGCTGCCCTGCTGCGCGGCGACCGTCCACTCGCCGTCCGCGTACGCCAGGGTCACCGTGAGGCCCGCGGGCCCCTTGGGCTTCGCGGCCTTGACCGCCCGCCGCGCCGGCGGCTTCTCGACCTGCTCCACCTTCGGCTCCTCCTGTCGCTGCGCGGGCACCCGCGGCGTGTCCAACACGAACTCCGGCGCCGCCACCGCGTGCGCCTCCGGTTCCGGCTCCGGTTCCGGCTCCGGTTTCGGCTCCGCCACCCGCCGGCCCGCGCCCTTGGGCGCGACCGCCAGATCGGCGGGGGAGAACGGCAACTCGTCACGACCGAACCGCACCACGACGAACTCGTCGGACACGTCCGGATCGGTCAACTCGACCACCTGGCCGACCTGACCGGCGATCTGCCCCGCCGACGCGGTGAACACCACCCTCGGCTTACGGCCGGCCGCCAACGCCTCCCGGATGCTTTGCACCTCGTCAGTGGACAAACCCTGGCCGGCATCCATCACAACCCTCTTCCGTACACCTGTTTGATTGCTGTCTTGATACCAGTCGACTGCGACACCCGCCGCACGGGGCTTAGGGCGTGTGTGAAGCCCCTGGCCGGCCGTTGGCTGGACTCCGCCTCGGCTCGACCGAGGACTTTCAGACACGCCCTAGCCGCCGAGGGCCCGCAACGCCCGATCGGCGTGGTCGTTCATGCTGACCTCGCTGTGGATCACCTCGATGACCCGCCGGTCCGTTCCGATCACGAACGTCATCCGCTTCGTGCTCAACGCCCCCAGCGGCACCCGCCGCCGGACCCCGAACGCCCGCGCGACCGTCCCGTCCACATCCGACAGCAGCGGATAGTCGAAGCCGTGCATCGTCGAGAACTCCGCCTGCTTCGCCACCTCGTCGCGGCTGATACCCACCCGCGACGCGCCCAGCGCCGTGAACTCCGCCGCCAGGTCCCGGAAGTGGCAACTCTCCGCCGTGCACCCCCGCGTCATCGCACCGGGATAGAAGAACAGCACCACCGGCCCCGACGCCAGGAACTCCGACAGCCGACGCGGCGTGCCCGTCTCATCCGGCAACTCGAAGTCGTCCACGACATCGCCGACACCCACACCCGCCACCGCGCACCTCCGTAGTCCGAACGACCGCGCGGGAAGCGTAAGCGATCACACCCGCAGCGCCTCGTGCGCCACCAGCACCAGGGCCCGCAGCATGTGACCCTCCTTACGACGACTCGTCCGCGCCGGTCACGGTAGCGTCGGCCCAACCCGCCCGACAGACCCGGAGGCGCCATGGCACCCGTCACCGTCATCACCGGCGGAGGCCGCGGCATCGGCGCGGCCACCGCCCGCCGCCTCGCCGCGGCCGGCCACCACATCGCCCTGTGCTACCGCCGCGACGACGCCGCCGCCGCGACCGTCCTGGCCGACCTGCGCGCCACCGGCGTCCAGGCCATCGCCGTACGCGCCGACACCACCGACCCCGACCAGGTCACCGCCCTGTTCGACGCCGCCGCGCAGCTCGGCCCCCTCACCGGCCTGGTCAACAACGCGGGCGTCACCAGCCTCATCGGCCCGTTCACCGACCTGCGCGTGGACGACCTGCGCCGCGTCGTCGACGTCAACCTCATCGGGTACGTCCTCTGCGCCCAGCAGGCAGCCCGCCGCCTCACCGACGGCGGCGCCATCGTCAACGTCTCCTCGGCCGCCGCGACCCTCGGCAGCCCGGGGGAGTACGTGCACTACGCCGCCGTCAAGGCCGCCACCGACACCCTCACCGTCGGCCTGGCCAAGGAACTCGCCCCGCGCGGCATCCGCGTCAACGGCGTCGCCCCCGGCCTCGTACGCACCGACATCCACACCGACTCCGGCGTACCCGACCGCGCCGACACCGCCGCCGGTCGCATCCCGATGGGCCGCGCCGGCGAACCCGACGAGATCGCCGCCGCCATCGCCTGGCTCCTCAGCCCGGACGCCTCCTACACCGCCGGCGCCGTGCTACGGGTCTCCGGCGCCCTGTGAGCCGGGGCGCGCGACACGCGCCCCGGCCCACCGCCCTCAGTGGGTGAACAGCTTCGCCGCCGTGATCACCGTCTGCACGACCCCGTAGCCGAGCAGCACCGCCACCACCAGCCAGGAAATCCACAACCGGGCCTGCTGCCCGCTCCGACCGTCGTCGCTCATCGCGTACCACTCCTTTGCGCCGCCGTGACCTCGTCCACGTCCTGCTCCACCGGCTCGTGATAGCGCTGCGGCACCGGTCGCACCAGCAGGTTCGCCACGAAGCCCACCGCGAGGACACCCACCATCGTCAGCAGCGCCGGCCGGTACGCCGCCGCCGTCAACGTCCCCGGCTTGCCCTGCGCGTCGAGGAACCCGTTAACGATCAACGGCCCCGCGACACCCGCCGCCGACCAGGCCGTCAACAACCGGCCGTGGATCGCCCCCACCTGGTACGTGCCGAACAGGTCCCGCAGGTACGCCGGCACGGTCGCGAAGCCGCCACCGTAGAACGACAGGATCACGCACGCGAACAGCACGAACAACGCCGTCGCCGTGTGCCCGAACAGCGCCAGCAGCGCGTACATCGCCATGCCCACGCCGAGATACACCAGGTAGATCGGCTTACGGCCGATGACGTCCGACGTCGACGACCACACGAACCGGCCCGCCATGTTGAACAACGACAGCAGACCCACGAACCCACCGGCAGCCGCCACCGACACCGCCGACGTCCCGTTCTCCCGGAAGAAGTCCTGGATCATCGGGCTGGCCTGCTCCAGGATGCCGATACCGGCCGTCACGTTGCAGAACAACACCACCCACAACAACCAGAACGACCGCGTCTTCACCGCGTTCGCCGCCGACACGTTCGCCGTGGTGACCAGCGGCTTCGCCGCCACCGACGCGGGATCGAAGCCCGCCGGACGCCAGTCCTCGGCCGGCACCCGCACGTTCGCCACCCCGAACATCATGATCACGAAGTAGCCCAGGCCCAACGTCACGAACAACCACACCAGCGCGCTGCCCGACGCCGTCGAACCCGCGTTCGACGGGTCGTAGCCCGGGTCGTAGAACGACAGCAACTGCCGCGACAGGGGAGAGGCCACCATCGCCCCACCACCGAACCCCATGATCGCCAAACCGGTCGCCAGACCCGGCCGGTCCGGGAACCACTTGATCAGCGTGGACACGGGGGAGATGTACCCGATACCCAGACCAATGCCGCCGAGCAGGCCGTACCCCAGGTACAGCAGCCACAACTGCTTCGTGGCGATGCCCAGCGACCCCACCAGGAAACCCGCCGCCCAGAAGCAGGCCGACACGAACATCGCCTTACGCGGCCCGTTCGCCTCCACCCACGTCCCGGCCACCGCCGCGGACAACCCCAGCATCACAATCGCGATACTGAAGATCACCCCGATCGCGGTCTGACCCGTGTCGAAATGGGCGATCAACGAATTCTTGTAGACGCTCGTGGCGTAGACCTGGCCGATACAGAGGTGGATGGCCAACGCCGCCGGGGGAATGAGCCACCGGCTGTAGCCGGGCGGCGCGACGGTATGCCGACGATCGAGTGCGGACAGCATGCGCTGCTTCCTCTCCGAGGCGGACGAAACGTGGTCACAACGTGCCCACCCCGCACCCAAGGAGCAAACCTCACCATCGCCGGACGGTCCCTCCCGTGAGCTGAGCGGTCACTCAGCCCACGCCGCACCTACCGCAGCTCCGGCGCATGCCAGCCACCCGCCAACGCATCCGCGTCCGCCGGACCCCAACTACCCCTGTCGTACGAGCGCACCGGCGCCGCCAGATCCAGGATCGGCGCCACGATCCGCCACTCCTGCCGAATCGTCTCCGCCCGCGCGAACCGCAGATGCTGCCCGTCCATCGCGTCGTCGAGCAACCGCTCGTACGCCTCCTGACGCCGACCCAACGCCGCACCGAAGTCCACCGACAGATCCACCGGCCGACTCGCCACCGCCGCGCCCGGACTCTTCGCCTGGATCGACATCGTGATGCCATCCCCACGACCCAACCGGAACCGCAACAGGTTCGCCGGCGCCTCCGCCCCACCCTCGGCGGGGATCAACGACCGCTGCGGCCGCTTGAACTCGACCACCACCTCCGTCGCCGTCCCCGGCAACGACTTGCCCGTCCGCAGATAGAACGGCACACCCGCCCACCGGGGCGAATCCACCGTCAACCGCGTCGCCACGAACGTCTCCGTGTTCGAATCCGGCGCGACACCCGGCTCATCCCGGTAACCCGCGTACTGCCCCCGCACCGTCGACTCCGGCGACAACGGCACGACCTGCCGCAACACCGCCGCCTCCGCCTCCCGGAACGAATCCACGTCGTCACCAGCCGGCGCGTCCATCGCGATCAACGCCACGACCTGCAAAATGTGGTTCTGCAACACGTCCCGCGTCGCACCCACCGTGTCATAGAAACCGGCCCGACCCTGCGTACCGAAACCCTCAGCGAGGGTCACCTGCACGTTGTCGACGTGCTCACGGTTCCACAACGGCTCAAACAGCCGGTTGGCGAACCGGAACGCGTACAACCCCTCCACCGCCTCCTTGCCGAGGTAGTGGTCGATCCGGAACACCCGACTCGCGTCGAAAGCCGCCCCCAACGTCCGATCCAACTCCTCGGACGACGCCAGGTCACGCCCGAACGGCTTCTCCACGATCACCCGACCACGGTCGGCCAACCCGACCGCCGCCAAGCCCCGCACCACCGAACCGAACACCATGGGCGGAATCGCCAGATAGAAGATCGGCCGCCGCGCCGCACCCAGACGCTCCGCCAGCCGCTCGTACGTCGCCGGATCCGCATAGTCCCCGGAGATCATCGACAGGTTGGCCGCCAACGCGTCGAACGTCTCGTCATCCACCTCGTCAGAAGCCTCCGCCACCGACTTACGGGCGGTCGCCACCAACTGCTGATCATCCCAGGGGGAGCGGGCCACCCCGATCACCGGAACGTCGAGACGCCCCCGCCGCGTCAACTCGTACAACGCCGGAAACAGCTTCTTCGAGACAAGATCACCTGTCACACCGAACAGCACAACCGCGTCTGAACGCACGCGCATGACACTTCCATCCGATCATGTGGACCTGATCTTCCGAACGGACAACGGCGCGCCCCACCGGAGGAATTCCCCGCGAACGGCCCACGTGAGGTCGGCGACAACGCCACAACGGAAGATGACCCCACAGCGCTCCGCACACCCCCAGGAAGGACCAGAATGACCCTGGCCGCCGACCGCTCACCGGAAACCGGCCCCGACGTGGTGTGCCTGCCAATGTTCGGCACGACCCGCGCCGCCACCGCCGCCGCCTTCCACCCCGCCCTCGCCGGCACCGGCCTCCGGGAGACATACCTGGACCTGCCCGGCCACGGCGACACCCCACCCACCTGCCCGCCCACCTCCCAGGCCCTGCTCACCACCATCTGCGCCTGGCTCGACCACCACATCGACGGACCGGCCCTGCTGGCCGGCGCCTCCTACGGCGCCTACCTCGCCGCCGGCATCGCCCGCCAACGCCCCGACCTCGTCCGCGGCCTACTCCTGATCTGCCCCGGCATCACCATCGCACCGGCCAGCCGCACCCTGCCCGAGCACCGCCCGCCGCCAGGACCCACCGGCTGGCTCGACGACGCGCCCACCGACCTGCGCCCACACCTCGACACCGCGCTCGGCCACCGCACCCCGAGCGTCGTCGCCACCGTCCTGCGCGCCCTGGACACGGGCGGCCCCGGCGACCACACCTTCCAACAGGAACTGCGCACAGGCCCCGGGTACGCGCTCCCCGACGAGACCGCCGACACCCCCTTCGACGGGCCCGTCAGCGTGCTCACCGGCCGCCAGGACGGCATCGTCGGCTTCGCCGACCAGTTCCACGCCATGCGCCGCTACCCCCGAGGCACCTACAGCACCGTCGACCAGGCCGGGCACTACCTGCCCTTCGAACAACCAGCCCTGCTCCGCGCCCACACCCGGGCCTGGCTCCGCCGAACCCCACAACCTGAGGCCGGTACGCGACAATGACCGCCATGGCTGACCTGGACGACACCAAGGCCGCGATGCACTACTACCTTCGCAGGAACCGCGACGACCTCATCTGGAAACTCGACGGCATCAGCGAACGCCAGGCCAGAACGCCCCGCACCACCACCGGCAACAACATGCTCGGCGTCGTCAAACACTGCCTCAACGTCGAGGCCGCCTACTTCGGACCCACCTTCGGCCGCGAGTTCCCCACCCCGCAGGAGCTGGTCCCGCTCACCGCGTTCGACGACGACCCGCAGGCAGACTGGTACGCGTACGAGAACGAGACCAAGGACGGCCTCATCGACCTGTACCGCCGCGTCGGCGCCTTCGCGGACGAGACGATCGACCAACTACCGCTCGACGCGCCGGGGCAGGTGCCCTGGTGGCAACCCGGCCGCCAGGACGTGACACTGGCCCGGACCATCATGCACGTCACCAGCGACATCGCCCGGCACGCCGGTCAGCTGGACATCATCCGCGAGCAGCACGACGGGGCGATCGGCTGGCAGCGCGACAGCACCGGCATTGCCGACGGATACGACTGGCCGGCGTACGTCGACAAGCTTCGCAAGCTGGCCGACCAGTTCGACTGACCGAGCTGGGGGAGAAGGCCGCGGAAACGACACTGCCCTGCCGGTGCTACCGGGCACCGGCAGGGCAGTCACACCGCCTGAAATCAGTTGTCGGTGCCCTTCAGCCCCTGCAACATCTCGGCGAAGTCAGTGGTCTCCGCCGGCGGAGGCGTCTCGATGGTGACCGCCTTGCCGTAGTCGGTGTAGTCGACCACGATGTCGCCCATCGCGCCCATGACCGTGGCCGCACGACGCGGCCGGTACTGCTCGTCGACCCAGAGGTCGACCTTGACCTCCTTAACGCCCGCAGCGGTGAACTGCTTCTCCACAGCGGCCCGCAGCTTGGCGTCGACCTGAGCCAGCTGCGTCGCCACCGGGGTGGTGACGGTGTAGTGGACCGTGCGCGCCCCGTTCACCGTCTCCTCACCGACGACCGTCACGCCCTCGGACGCGAGCAGGGTCTTGACCTGCTTGGTCGGGTCGATGTCCTCGAACTGCTTGCTGAAGTCCATCCCGGCCTGCTGGCCGATGCTGCCCATGTCCATCTTCAGCCACCGCTTACCGCCCATGCTCGAACGGTCCTTCGCCGGCACCTCGACGTAGAACGCGGTCCCGATCAGCCGGACGGTGGTCGGACCGTCGCTCGGGTCCGCCATCGTCATCTCGGCCTTGACCGGGTCACCCAGGTCCAGGACACCCTGCATGGAGATCTTCTGGCCGCCGGTCGTTCCCGTCATCGTCAGCGTCACCGAGTCGCTCTTGTCGGTGACGTCGATCGTCTTCTGCAACGAGCCCTTGAGGTCGCTGGCCAGCAGCTCAAGGACGCTGGTCTGCTTCGGCGCGTCGGACGAGCCCGACGAACCGGTCGCCACGCCGCAGGCGGAGGCGGTGAGCGCCGTAAGCGCCGAGACCGCGACGACGGCGGTCTTCTTCCACAGTGACACGTGATTGCTTCTTTCCGACAAGGCTGCGGGGAATCTCCCCAGTAGATCGACGACACGCTAGCCCACCGCGTCGATCTGCGGGTGCCGTGCCACATTCGATAATGCACATTATGTAAAGTTGGCCGATCTGGTGGCCCCCCGCCACACCGAGGGCGAGCCAGTCGCGCGTCAGGCCGAGTGGACGCGCGTCCTCGTTCGACCTGACGAGGCGTGCGTTGACCGGCGGGAGCAGGCCAGCTCCGTCGGACCGCCGAGGTCCCGGTACACGGTGGGCGTGCCCGCCCGACCACAGGTGTGACAGCTTGCGGGCGACGTCATGCCGCACACGATCCGTGGCTCCTCGATCAGCCTATGGCCGTTCGGGCCGGCCCCGACCGGGCTGCCGGCCGCCGTGGTGGGCTGTCCAGGCTGTGCCACGCCTGCCCCACCTACGGGGCAGCTCGACAGTCCTTCGCCGAGGTCGGTGCGGTCGCCCGGATGGCCTCCATCCCCTACTCCCCCCGCTTCCCGGGAACACGAAAATGCTGCATAATATCCCTTATGCATGACAAAAAGGACGAATCGCTCGGAGCCTTGATCGAGGAGTTCCTGACCGCCCGGGCCACCCGTAAGCCCTCCCCCCACACCCTGGCGGCCTACCGACGCGACCTGTTCGCGGTGGCCAACCTGGTCTCCGCCGGTAATGCCACTCCCCTCCCCCTCGACGAAGTGTCGATCACCGACCTCTCCCCCCGGGTGTTACGGGCGGCGTTCGCCCGGTTCGCCGCTCCCCGCGCCCCCGCCTCGGTGCACCGCGCCTGGTCCACCTGGAACAGCTTCTTCACCTTCCTGGTGACCGACGGTGTGGTGGCGGGCAACCCGATGCCGGCGGTCGATCGGCCCCGGGCCGTCCTGCCCGAGCCGAAGCCGCTGCGGGGCGCGGACACGCCCGAGGTGCTGCTGGCGTCGGTGGCGCGTGACGACGGCCGGCAACGGGACCCGTGGCCGGAGCGGGACGTGGCGGTGTTGGCGGTGGCGCTGTGCGCCGGGTTGCGTCTGTCCGAGCTGCTGGCGTTGCGGGTCGGTTCGTTGGCGGGTCGGCCGGGTGAGCGGCGGATCGAGGTGGCCGGCAAGGGTGGGCGTCCCCGGGTGGTGCCGATCGAGACGGACCTGGACCGGGTGCTGGCGGACTATCTGGCCAGTCGGGCGCGGCGGTTCGGGTCGCGGTCGGTTCGCCCCGACTCGGCGTTGCTGGTGGACCGGCGGGGTGAGCCGCTGCGCCGCGGTGGCCTGCAGTATCTGGTCGAGTCGTGTTACCGGCGGGCGGGTATCGGTGACCGGGTACCCAAGGGGGCGCGGTTGCACGCGCTGCGGCACACGTTCGCGACCCGGTTGGCGGAGGACGGGGCGGGCGCGGCGGAGATCATGCGGTTGTTGGGGCACGCGTCGTTGGCGTCGTCGCAGACGTACATCGAGGTGACGGCGGGTCAGCAGCGGGAGGCGATCCGGGCTAGTCGTACCCATCGGGTGTTGGCTGCTCTGGTGTCGGCGGAGGGTGACGCGGCGCGCTGATGCTGGCCTCAGCCGAGGTCGACGAGCAGGGGTCGGTGGTCGGAGATGGTGGACGTCGGCGTGGTGACGGCCCGTACGGGTGGGAGCGCGTCGAGGGCGTGCCGGTCGGCGAGGATGTGGTCGAGTTGGACGCGGGGTTGTCCGGAGGGGTAGGTGGGGCAGCGGCCGAGTGGCTGCCAGCGGGATACGAGGCGGGCCGGGCCGGCGGGGAGGTTGAGGTCGCCGAGCAGGACGCGGGGGCCGGGTAGGGCGCGCAGGGCGCGCACGGTCTGGCGGAGTTGGCGGGCGTTCCAGCCGGGTACGAAGGACAGGTGGGTCGCGGCGACGGTGAGGGGGCCGTGGGGGGTGTCCAGGATGGCGGCGAGGACGACGCGGGGTTCGTCGTCGAGGAGGATGAGGCCGCCGCCGGGTCCGGGGGCGTAGATGGGTGAGCGTATGGGCGCGGGTTTGAGTCGGGTGATGTGCCAGCTGCGCACGGGGTGGCGGCTGATGAGGCCGATGCCGTAGCAGGGTTCGCCGTGGCCGTCGTCGTCGTGGCGCAGGGGTCGGAACCGTTCGCCGGGGGTGCCGACGACGGCGGCCGCGAAGCGGTGGTGTGGCGCGTCGAGGGCCTGGGCGGCGATGGCGGTGAGGTCGAGGTTGCCGCTGCGGTGTTGGTCGCGGTCGACTTCCTGCAGGGCGAGGACGTCGGCGTCGAGGGCGTGTACGGCGGCGGCGAGTCGGTCGGGGTCGACGAGGCCGTCGGTGAGGGATCGTCCGTGCAGCAGGTTGAAGGTGGCCAGGCGCACTCCTGCACCTTACGTGTCCGTGGCAGGGTTGCCGCGTGGTGAAGCTGTTGCTGTGTTCGATGCTGGTGTTCGTGGCGGTCGGGGCGTGGGGGGTGTGGTTGCGGCGTAGGCGGGGCCGGTGAGCGGTGAGTCGCGCCACTTGCGGGGCTGGTGGGGTGGGTCGGGTGGGGAGAATTGCCGACCGTGGACGCCGTATCGCTGAGTACCCTGCTGGCCGCCGCGGCGATGGCCGGGTGGGTGGATGCCGTGGTCGGTGGTGGCGGGTTGTTGCTGCTGCCGGCGTTGTTGGTGGCGGCTCCGGGGGTGCCGGTGGCGACCGCGTTGGGCACGAACAAGTTGGCGGCGATCTTCGGTACGGCGACGGCGGCGGCGACGTACGCGCGGCGCACGAAGGTGGACTGGCGGGTGGCGGGGCCGGCGGCGGGTGTGGCGGTGCTCAGCGCGGGGGTGGGCGCGGCGTTGGCCGGGGCGGTGCCGGCGTCGGCGTACCGGCCGGTGGTGTTGGTGGTTCTGGTGGCGGTGGCCGTGTTCGTGTTGTTGCGTCCCCGGTTGGGGGTGGTGGCTGTGCCGGCGCGGCGGACGCGGGCACGGGTGGCGGTGGCGATCGGTGTGGCCGGGGTGGGGATCGCCCTGTACGACGGGTTGATCGGGCCGGGGACGGGCACGTTTCTGGTGCTGGCGTTCACGACGTTGGTGGGTGCGGATTTCGTGCACGGGTCGGCGATGGCGAAGGTCGTCAACGCGGGTACGAATCTGGGCGCGTTGGTGGTGTTCGCGGTGACCGGGCACGTGTGGTGGTGGTTGGGCGCGGCGATGGCGGTGTGCAACATCGTGGGCGCGGTGGTGGGTGCGCGGATGGCGTTGCGTCGCGGGTCGGGGTTCGTGCGGGTGGTGTTGCTGGTGGTGGTGCTGGCGTTGGTGGCGAAGCTGGGTTACGACCAGTGGGCGGCCCGGTAGGGGCGCGGGTTCAGGCGCGGCGGCTGGGTGAGTCGAAGCGGCCGGCGCGGATTTCGCGCAGGGCCCGGCGGCGGATGTCGCCGCGCAGGGTGTCGACGTAGAGGGTGCCGCGCAGGTGGTCGGCCTCGTGTTGCAGGGCGCGGGCGAGGAATCCGCTGCCGGTGATGGTCAACGGTTCGCCGTGCTGGTCGACGCCGTGGGCGGTGGCGTGCAGGGCGCGCGCGGTCGGGAAGTACAGCCCGGGGATGGACAGGCAGCCTTCCTCGTCGTCCTGGAGTTCGTCGGACAGTTCGAGGGTGGGGTTGATGAGGTGGCCTCGGTGGCCGTCGGCGTCGTAGACGAAGACCTGGGCGCTGACGCCGATCTGGGGTGCGGCGACGCCGGCGCGGCCGGGTGCGCCGAGCAGGGTGTCCATCAGGTCGGTGACCAGGGCGCGCAGCTCGGCGTCGAAGGTGGTGACCGGCTCGGCTTCGGTGCGCAGGACGGGGTCGCCGATGATCCGGATGGGCCGCATGGTCATGGGGGTCAGCGTATCGCCGGTGGTGGTGGTGTCAGCGTCCGGCCAGGGTGGCGCGTACGGGCGCGGTCTTGGCGGCGGCTTCGGCGACCTCGGCGGTGGGGTCGCTGTCCCAGGTGATGCCGCCGCCGGCCCAGGTGTGCAGGGTGTGGCCGGTGGCGGCGGCGGTGCGGATGGTCAGGCCGAGGTCGATGCGGCCGGGGGCGATCCAGCCGAGGGCGCCCATGCTGGCGCCCCGGCCGACGGGTTCGGCGGCGGCGATGTGGGTGAGGGCGGCGAGTTTCGGCGCGCCGGTGACGGAGCCGCCGGGGCAGGTGGCGCGGAGCAGGTCGGCGAGGCCGAGGCCGTCGGCGGCCTGGGCGCGGACGGTGGATTCGGCCTGCCACAGGTCGCACCAGCGGCGCACGGTGAACAGTTCGTCGACGGTGACGGTGCCGGTGCGGGCGATGCGGGCGAGGTCGTTGCGTTCCAGGTCGACGATCATGATGTGTTCGGCGCGTTCCTTGGCGCTGGTGAGCAGTTCGGCGTGGCCGGTGGCGGTGGCGGGGCGGGTGCCCTTGATGGGTCGGGTGATGATCTGGCCGTGGTGGACCTCGACGAGGGTTTCCGGGGAGGCGCAGCCGATGGCCCAGCCGTCGCCGGTGAGGACGCCGCCGTAGCGGGCGCCGGGGAGCGCGCCAAGGCGGCGCAGGGCGGGTAGCGGGTCGCCGCTGTAGGGGGCGGCGGCGTGTCCGACGAGGTTGGTCTGGTAGATGTCGCCGCGGCCGATGGCGGCGCGGACGGCGTCGACGGCGGCGGCGTGTTGCGCGGGTGTCCAGCTCTCGGTCCATGGGCCGAGCCACCAGGGCGTGTCGTCGGGGGCGGCGGGTGCTCGGGTGGGTCCGTGGTGGTAGATGACGACGGCGAGGTCGGGCAGGGTGGGCGCGGGTTCGGGTGCGGTGGCGGGTACGCCGGCCAGTTGTGCCCCGGCGGCGGCGGACAGGTAGAGCGCGGCGCCGCAGACGACCGGGCCGTGTGCGGCGGGTCGGTTCAGGTCGCGCAGGTCCAGGCCGTGTGCGGCCAGGAACTCCTCGGCGAGTGCGGCGGGGTCGCCGCCGTCGGCGCGATGCCACTGGAGTCGGGCGCGTTCGACGAGGCTGTCGCGGCATCCGGCGGGTGCCGCGGGCGCATCGACCAGCACCTGTGGGAGCGTTTCCACGCCGTATGGTCCGATCTTCCTCATCCGTTCAGTGGATTTCCGGTACGGCAAGGCGACACCTGCTCGATGCTGGACACCTTCGCTTGGTACTGTGCGTCACTGGTCATGTGAACCATGACACAGTGCCCCCACAGTCCGGAGAACCCGATGTGCCAGCACCAACCGACCTGCCCCTTAGCTGAAGCCACCGATCGGGAAGCCGCCCGCGTCCTCGCCTGCTTCCCTGAGCAGGGCTGGAGCCTGCTCTGCAACGGCGTGATCGTCTTCGAGGACACCGGTGAGCTGCTTCCCGACGGCAGCAGCATCGCACCCCACCGCGGCCCCGCCCGCCACGCCCTCGTGGCCTGAACGACCACCCAGCGTCACCACGCCGAGTCGCTGTCCATCGCACAGCGGCTGCCGGGGCGGCCCGATACCGCCCGCCCCGGCACGCCCGTCGTCAGTCCTCGAACGCCTCCGGCGACGGGCACGAGCAGACCAGGTTCCGGTCGCCGTACGCGCCGTCGATGCGCCGTACCGGCGGCCAGTACTTCCCGGCCCGGTCCACCCCGGCCGGGTACGCGCCCACCGACCGCGGGTACGGGTGCGGCCACTCGTCGCCGCTGACCATCGGCGCGGTGTGCGGGGCGTTCGCCAGGGGGTTGTCCCCCGCCGGCCACTGCCCCGAGCCGACCTGCTCGATCTCGGCGCGGATCGCGATCATCGCGTCGCAGAACCGGTCCAGCTCGGTGAGGTCCTCACTCTCGGTCGGCTCCACCATCAGCGTCCCGGCCACCGGGAACGACATCGTCGGCGCGTGGAAGCCGTAGTCGATGAGGCGCTTCGCCACGTCGTCGACGCTCACGCCGGTCGCCTTCGTCAGCGGCCGCAGGTCGAGGATGCACTCGTGGGCGACCAGGCCCTTGTTGCCGGCGTACAGCACCGGGTAGTGCTCGCGCAGCCGCGCGGCCACGTAGTTCGCGGCGAGGACCGCCACGCCGGTGGCCCGGGTCAGCCCCTCGGCGCCCATCATCCGCAGGTACGCCCACGGGATCGGCAGGATGCCCGCGGACCCGTACTTGGCCGCCGAGATCGCCGGGGTGGCGTCGACGTGGGCGCCCAGGGGGTCGCCGGGCAGGAACGGCGCGAGGTGCGCGCGGACCGCCACCGGGCCGACGCCGGGGCCGCCGCCGCCGTGCGGGATGCAGAACGTCTTGTGCAGGTTGAGGTGCGACACGTCCGCGCCGAACCGGCCGGGCTTGGCGTACCCGACGAGGGCGTTGAGGTTCGCCCCGTCGACGTACACCTGGCCGCCGGCGTCGTGGACCTTCGCGCACAGCGACGCGATGCCCGTCTCGTACACGCCGTGCGTCGACGGGTACGTCACCATGATCGCGGCGAGCGCGTCCCGGTGCTTGTCGATCTTCGCGTCGAGGTCGACGAGGTCGACGTTGCCGTCGTCGTCGCAGGCCACCACGACGACCCGCATGCCGGCCATCACGGCGCTGGCGGCGTTCGTGCCGTGCGCCGACGACGGGATGAGGCACACGTCGCGGTGCGACTCGCCGCGTGACGCGTGGTACGAGCGGATGGCCAGCAGACCGGCCAGCTCACCCTGCGACCCGGCGTTGGGCTGCACGCTCACCGCGTCGTAGCCGGTCACCTCGGCCAGCCACGACTCCAACTGGCCGATCATCTCCCGGTAGCCGACGGTCTGGTCGTCCGGCGCGAACGGGTGGATGTTGGCGAACTCCGCCCAGCTCACCGGCTCCATCTCGGTGGTCGCGTTCAGCTTCATCGTGCACGAGCCCAGCGGGATCATGCCCCGGTCCAGGGCGTAGTCGAAGTCCGACAGCCGCCGCAGGTAGCGCAGCATCGCCGTCTCCGAGTGGTGGCTGCGGAACACCGGGTGGGTCAGGAAGTCGGTCGTGCGGGCCAGGTCGCCCGGCAGGGCCGCGTCGACGTCACCGTCGAACGCGGGCACGCCGAACGCCGCCCACACCTGCCGCAGGTGCGCGTCGGTGGTCGTCTCGTCGCAGGACATCCCGACCCGGTCGGCGTCGACCAGGCGCAGGTTCACGCCCCGCTCGGCGGCGGCCGCGACGACCCGCGCCGCGCCGCCGGGCACCGTCGCGGTGACGGTGTCGAAGAACGCGACGTCCGCGACGTCCACGCCGCCGGCGCGCAGCCCGGCCGCGAGCCGCGCCGCCATGGCGTGGGTACGCGCCGCGATGTCCCGCAGCCCGTGCGGGCCGTGGTAGACGGCGTACATGCCGGCCATCACCGCGAGCAGCACCTGCGCGGTGCAGATGTTGCTGGTGGCCTTCTCCCGCCGGATGTGCTGCTCGCGGGTCTGCAACGCCAGCCGGTACGCCGGGTTGCCGGCCGCGTCGCGGGACACCCCGACCAGGCGTCCGGGCAGCATCCGCTCCAGGCCCGCGCGCACCGCCAGGTAGCCGGCGTGCGGCCCACCGAAGCCCATGGGTACGCCGAAGCGCTGGGTGGTGCCGGCGGCGATGTCCGCGCCGATCTCCCCCGGTGCCCGCAGCAGCGTCAACGCCAACAGGTCCGCCGCGACCGTCACGAGGGCGCCGGCGGCGTGCGCCGCCTGCACCAGGGCGGCGTGGTCACGGACCGCGCCGGACGCCCCCGGGTACTGCAGGTGCAGGCCGAAGAACTCGGCCGGCAGCTCGTCACGCGCGACGTCGACGACCCGCACGTCGATGCCGAGCGGCACCGCCCGGCTGGTGATCACCGCGATGGTCTGCGGCAGGGCGTCGGCGTCGACGACGTACACCCCGCTCTTGCTCTTGGAGGCGCGGCGGGCGAGGGTCATGGCCTCGGCCGCGGCGGTGCCCTCGTCGAGCATGGAGGCGTTCGCGGTGGCCAGGCCGGTCAGGTCGGTGACCATCGTCTGAAAGTTCAGCAGCGCCTCGAGCCGGCCCTGGCTGATCTCCGGCTGGTACGGCGTGTACGCCGTGTACCAGGCCGGGTCTTCGAGCACGTTGCGGCGGATCACCGCCGGGGTGTGCGTGCCGTGGTAGCCCAGGCCGATCATGGACACGGCGACGGTGTTGCGGGCCGCCAGGGCCCGCAGCTCGGCGATGGCCTCGGCCTCGGTGGCGGCGTCCGGCAGGTCGAGGGTGCCGTGCCAGCGGATCACCTCGGGGATCGCGGCGTCCATCAGCTCGTCGATGGAGTCGTGCCCGACGACCTCCAACATGCGGCGCTCGTCGTCGGGGCCGGGGCCGATGTGACGGGTGGCGAACTGCTCTACGGACATCAGGGGCGCTCCCGGGCGAGGTCGACGGGTCGGCCTCCCCCTCTGTCACACCCCACCGGAGCGCTCCACAGTGCCTGCCCACGAGGTCCTTTTGCCTGAGAGGTTCCGGGGAGGATTTGCCCCTTCGGCGCCGCCCCTGCTGTCGAGGCGGTCTCTCCCACGTGGGTGGTACCGGCATGGTCAACGCTACCAGCGCCGGTGTTTCCAGCAGATGTCCTACCCCGCGGCGGCTGTCACACCGGCACCGCCGACGCGCCGGTCACCCGCTCGGCGAGCACCGGCAGCACCTCCCCCAGCGGCGCGTCGACGCGCACCGTGGCGTACCCGTCACCCCGGGTCGGACCCTGGTTGACGATCGCTACCGGAATGCCCTGCTTCGCGGCCCGGATCACGAACCGCCGGCCCGACATGACCGTCAACGACGACCCCAGCACCACCACCGCCCGGGCCTGCTCCACCAGCGCGAAACACCGCGCCACCCGCTGCGGCGGCACCGTCTCGCCGAAGAACACCACGTCCGGTTTCAGCATCCCCGTCCCGCAGATCCCGCAGTCCACCGGCCGGAACCCCGCCACCTGCTCGTCCGGGAGATCAACATCACCGTCCGGGTTGACCGCGGCGACCCGGGCCACGAAGTCCGGGTTCGCCTCGCGCAGCCGCCGGTCCACCTCCTCGCGCGAGGTCAGGTTGCCGCAGTCCAGGCACGTCACCTCGTCCAGGCGCCCGTGCAGCTCCACCACCCGCCCGCTGCCCGCCGCGCCGTGCAACCCGTCCACGTTCTGCGTGATCACCGCGTCGACCAGGCCGGCGTCCTGCAACCGCGCCACCGCCCGATGCCCCGCGTTCGGCGTCGCCCGCGCGATCAACCGCCACCCCAGGTGGCTGCGCGCCCAGTACCGCCGCCGCGCCACCGCGTCCCGGGTGAACGCCTGGAACGTCATCGGGGTGTGCCGGCGGGCCACCCCGCTGGGCCCCCGATAGTCCGGGATACCCGACTCGGTGGACAGGCCCGCCCCGCTGAGCACGACCACCTGACCGCCGGCCACCAGCGCGGCCAGTTCCTGCACACTCGTCGTCACCCCTTCATGCTGCCTCAGCGCACCCCCCGATGCCGAGCACCCGCCTACCCCGCGACGACGTCGGCGACGACACAGGCGATGTTGTCGGGCGCGCCCGCGGCCCGCGCGGCGGCCATCAGCTCCCGCACCGTGCGCTCCGGGTCGGCTCCCGCGCCCACCGTCGAGGCCAGGGCGGCCCGGTCGACGACCGCCCACAGCCCGTCGGAGCACAGCAGGTACCGGTCACCGGGCACCGCCACCCGCAACGCCAGATCGGCCTCCACCTGCCGACCGCCGCCGAGCGCGCGCACCAGCAACGCCCGCTGGGGGTGCGCGCCCGCCTCGGCAGGGTCGAGCCTGCCCTGATCCACCTGCGCCTGCACCCACGTGTGGTCCCGGGTCAACACCGACAGCTCGCCGTCGCGCAGCAGGTACGCCCGGGTGTCCCCGACGTGCGCCAACGCCAGGTGGGTGCCGCTGCGCAGCAGCGCGGTCAGCGTCGTCGCCGGCTGGTGCTCGTCGGTCGCCAGCCCCCGCACGGCCCGGTCGGCGTCGGTGACCGCGCCGGCCAGCGCCGTCACCACCTCCACCGCCGACACGTTGGTGAGGTCCAGCGACGCGAGCGCGTCGATGGCGGCGGCGCTGGCGGCAGCGCCGCCGGGCCCCCGCACACCGTCGGCGACGGCGAGCAACCGCTCGTTGGCGTACGCGGCGTCCTCGTTGCTGTCGCGGGCGATCCCGGTCTCACAGCCGGTGGCGTAACGGACACTCATCGACGACATGGTGGTGCTCCCCTCGGACAGGTCCCGCACGAGGAGGGCGGCGAGCCGCGCGCGGGCAGCGGTGTCGACCGACACCCGCCGCCAGTACGCGGTGACCACCTCGGCCGCCGCCGCCGGCTCCAGAGCACACACGGTGCGGATCTGCGCCAGCGGCATGCCGATACGACGCAGCTGAGCCACCAGCCGGGCCAGCGGCACCTGCCGCGGGTCGTAGAGCCGGTACCCGGACTCCGCGTCCACCGCCGCGGGCACCAGCACCCCCACCCGGCCGTACAGGCGCAACGCCTTCGGCGTCAGACCCGCCGCCCGGGCGAACGCCCCGATCGTCAGCAACCCCACGTCGGGTTCCTCCTCGCACCGGTCACCGTGACCGGCGCACCCCACACTGGGGGTTGCCCACAGGTCAAGGTCAAGCCCGGCGGGTGCCGGTAGGTTGGTCACATGCGTGTCGTCATCGCCGGAGGCCACGGCAAGATCGCCCTGCTCGTGCAGCGGCACCTCACCGGGCGCGGTGACGCCGCCGTCGGCCTGATCCGCAACCCCGACCACGTCGACGACCTGCGCGCCGTAGGCGCCACCCCGGTCCTCTGCGACCTGGAACACGCCGACGTCGACGAGGTCGCCGCGCACCTGCACGACGCCGACGCGGTCATCTTCGCCGCCGGCGCCGGCCCCGGCAGCGGCGCCGCCCGCAAGGACACCGTCGACCGGGCCGCCGCCGCGCTGCTCGCCGACGCCGCCACCCGCGCCGGAGTCCACCGCTACCTGCTGGTCTCCTCGATGGGCGTGGACCGGCCGCCCGCCGCCGGCACCGACGACGTGTGGGCCGCCTACCTGCGCGCCAAACGCGCCGCCGAGGACGACCTGCGCGCCCGCGACCTGGCCTGGACGATCCTGCGCCCCGGCCGGCTCACCGACGACGAACCCACCGGGCACGTCACCCTCACCCCACACGCCGGCCGGGGCGCCATCAGCCGCGCCGACGTCGCCCTCGTCCTCGCCGCGCTCCTGGACGAACCCCGCACCGCCGGGGCGACCCTGGAACTCGTCGACGGACCCACCCCGATCGCCGACGCGATCCACGCCGCCACCACCTGAACCTCAACCCGGGGGTGGGGCCTCACACGTAAGGCCCCACCCGCCAGGTGTTCAGCGCTGGTGGTGACGCGGCAACGCCGTCTGCCCGGCCGCGCCACCCACGAAAGGCGCCCCCGGCGTCTCCTTCGCGATCCGGTCCATCGTGCGCACCAACTGCTCACTGCCGTCGTCCAGGTGCCGCGCCGCCGCCTGCATGTGCGACACCATCATCTCGCCGAAGATCCGCAACGCCTCCCGGGTCGCCACCGAGTCGTCGAAGCTCGACCCGGCCGAACTGCGGTACTCCGCCACCGCACGCTCGGCCTCCTGCTTCGCCTCCTCCGCCGCCGCCCGCATGTAACTCTCGTACTGCACCCGGGCGTACTCCGCGACCCGCCGCGCGTAGTCGTGCGCCTGCGCGATGATCTGCTCCGCCTCCCGCTGCGCCGCCGACAGCAGGTTCACCTCCTTGGCCGCCGGCACCTTCGCCGCCGCCCCCGCGCTCGGGATCACCCCGTGGCGGTGCAACTCCACCCGATCGGTCAGCCGCTCGTTCTCCGCCCGCAGATGCGCGATCTGCGTCGCCAACAGATCCAACTCGTCGGCGACCTGCACCCGGAACCGGTCCACGTCCGCGTGGTCATAGCCCCGGCGCGCGAACGGCGCCGTACCGAACTCCCACCGCCGAACCCGGTCGGAGGTCATCCGCACCTGCACACCGCCGGACACCTGAATCCCGTCGTACCGGCTGATCGGGCTCGCGCTCATTGGTCACCCCCTGAACTCGACTGCTGGACCGCCGTACGCCACGCCGGGCCGTACCACTGCTTGCCCAGACCCTCGTGATGCACCTGACCCTCGTGGTAACCCGCCCGCGCCAACGTCTGCGCCGCATGCGACACCATCTCGTCGGACCCGCACACGTACACGTGCCGCGAACGCCAGTCACCATCGGCCAACGCCCGGTCCACCGCCTGCACGAACTCACCCGGCCGGTTCACGTCCGCGCCCACCACGTACGTCACCGTCAACCACGGGAACGACGACGCCATCTTGTCGATCGCGTCGCTGTCGTAGAACTCGCTGCGCGACCGCGCACCCACATACAGGTCCACCCGCCGACGGGAGCCCTCCGCGGCGATCTGCTCCACCAACGCCTTCATCGGCGCCCAACCGGTGCCCGAGGTCAACAACAACAGGTCACTGGAACCCGCCGACCACAACGCCAACCGCTCCCCCACCGGCGCGGCCAGATTGACACGGTCACCCACCGCCGAGCCGTACACCAGCCGCGACGACACCGCGCCACCCGGAGCGGCCCGCACATGCAACTCCAACGTGCCGTCCGCGCGCGGCGCGTTCGCCGGCGAGTAGTACCGCCACGACCGCACCGACGGATGCGACACCCCGATCGACTGACCCGGAGTGAACGGCAACAGGTACTGCGGACGCACCGTCAACACCGCGACGTCGAACGCCCGCCGCTCGTGGGCCACGATCTCCGCCACCCACCACGGCGGGTTCACCGCCTCGGCCGCCTGCGCCGCCTCCGTCATCACCTGCGCGACCAACCCGTACGCGCCCGCCCAGTCCTGAGCCAGCTCGTCGGTCCACTGCTCGGCCAGGAAATGCTGCAACGTCGCCAGCAACGCCTCACCGACCGCCGGGTAGTGCTCCGCGCGCACCGCGAACTTCCGGTGGTCCGCGCCGAGGTCCTGCAGGAAACCCACCAGCCGATCGACCTGGTCCACATGCGACACGATGTGCCCCAACGCGGTGACGAGGCGATCCCGCTGCCCCGCCATGTTCGTCGGGAACATCTGCCGCGTCTCGGGATGGGCCAGGAACAACGTCGAATAGAAGTAGAGCGGCACCTCGTCGCCGTGCGCGGCGACGAGGGACCAACTCTGCTTGAGTCGGGCCGCGTCCACGCTCAGACGCCCGGACGCTCTCCGGTGGACACCACCTGGTCCTGCACCTGCCCCAGCACCACGCGCACGTGGTCCAGGACGTCGGCCGGCACACCCAACTCCGTCAGCGTCGTGATCAGGTGCACGCCCACCTTCGCGTAGTGCTCCGCCGGGATGCCCAGCGGCTGGTGCGTCTCGGCCAAACCGCGACCCGCGTACTCGTTCGGGCCGCCCAACACCACCGCCAACATCAACGCCAGGTGTCGACGCTGCGTCGGCATGTCCACAGTGGCGAAATAGCCCGCCAGCTCGGGATCGGCGAGGACCTTGTCGTAGAACAGTTCGACGGCCGCCTTCACCGAACTCGCGCCGCCGATGCGGTCATAGTGCGAGGCGGCAGCGGTCTCTTCCGTAACCGTCACGGTCGTTCCTTCCGGGGGTGAAAGGTCGCGCGCGGTGACGCGCAGGGGCTACGGTCACCGACGCGACACCCGCGTGCCACGGGGCACCACGGCGGGGACCGTGACGGACCATAGCGTGCCCGCAACCTCCGGTCAGGGCCCCCCTATCCGATTCCCGACAACTGGTGGACACGCACCGTCACCACGGTCCACCCGAGATTCCACCCAGCGCAACCGGAGCACCACAGACAGTGTCCACCATGGATTCATCGACCGGGGAACAGCCACCCAACGTCGACCGCCCTGACCCACAGTCACCAGCCGGGCGTGCCCAAAAAAGTCACCCACACCAACGGACCGCGCACCGACAGACGCGCAGCGCTACTCAGCCCGCGCGCCGCCGCGCCCGCCGCGCCGCCAACTCGTCCCCCACCGGATCCGACGAGGACCCCACCACCGGCTCCGCCGGGCCGCTCGCCGCCGGCTCCGCCGGCAGATGCGACAACGACCCCTGGATCTCCTTGAAGGCCCCACCGATCGCGATCCCGAACACGCCCTGCCCACCCTGCAACAGGTCGACCACCTCCTCCGGGGACCGGCACTCGTACACCGTCGTCCCGTCAGAGATCAGCGTGATACCCGCGAGATCCTCCACACCACGCGACCGCAGCGCCTCGATCGCCTTACGGATGTTCTGCAGGGACACCCCCGCATCCAACAACCGCTTCACGACCTTCAACACCACCAGATCGCGGAACGAGTACAACCGCTGGGTCCCCGAACCCGACGCGTCCCGGACGCTCGGCACCACCAACGTCGTCCGAGCCCAGTAATCCAACTGCCGATAACTGATGCCCACCGCGTGGCACGCCGTCACACCTCGGTAGCCCACCGAGCCGTCACCCTCAGGCGTCACACCCGGCTCGTTCACCTGTGTACCCGGATCGGGATCCTGCGGCTCGTGCATGCGGACAACCTCCCCGTCAGTGCGGCGACGCATCGTTTCCTGCGACGCGCACCCCTCGACACGGCAACCCTAACGCCACCTTCAGGGGTTACCGCGGAGGAACCGGCGCGACACGCCGCGCAGCCACCGAGAAAGATCACCAACCGCGCGCCAGCGTCACCCACCGTGACACCAGCCGGGCACCCGAACCGCTCAGCCCGCGAAGTCCTCCGGACGCACCTGCTCCAGGAACTCGCGGAACTTCTCCACCTCATCCTCCTGCTCATCAGGGATAACGATCCCCGCCTCGCTGAGGACCTGCTCGGCACAACGAATCGGCGCACCAACCCGCAACGCCAACGCGATCGAATCGCTCGGACGCGCCGAAACCCGCACCCCGTCACCGATCAACAAGTCGGCGTAGAACACGTTCTCCTTGAGCTCGGTGATCTCCACCGCCTGCAACGGCGCCTGCAACGCCGCCAACACATCCCGCAAAAGATCATGCGTCAACGGGCGGGCCGGCTTGACCCCCTGCTGCTCATAAGCGATAGCCGTGGCCTCGACCGCACCGATCCAGATCGGCAGATAGCGGTCGCCCTCGACCTCCCTGAGCAGGACGATCGGCTGGTTGCTGGGCAGCTCCACCCGAACTCCGACCACGCTCAGCTCGCGCACCGCCGCCTCCGTGTCGTCGTCAACCTACGCACCGCGCCCTTCCCTGCACGGTACACGGACCGCAACACGGCCGTCCCATGCGCTACAGCACCACGTCCGCGCCAGAAAGGGGTTACCCCGGCAAGCCTACGGCACGCTTCAGAGAAGAGATCTTTCCGCTCCGCCGCACCTGCCGGGCACCTCACCGACCCAACGTCGACCGCAACCCCACCCGCACCAACGCCGCGTGCAACTGCTCCGACAACGCCACCAACTCCCGCGCCGTCTCCGCCGCCCGCGCCCGCGCCGCCGGGTCACTCTGCCGCGCCAACGGCGCCACCAACTGCGCGAACAACCCGACCTCACGATCGGCCGCAGTCCGATAACCCCGCAGATGCCGCGGCTCCAACCCGTACGCCGCCAGACCCGCCACCGCCGACGCGATGATCAACGCATCCGCGTCATACCACCCCGGCGGATCCGACACCAGCACACCGAGCCGCTCCAACTCCACAAGCGTCGACTCGTCGACCCCACTGCGGGCCACCAACTCAGCCCGGCCGAGCCGCACCTGCGACGACTCGGCCGGCTCCGCCGACTCCCGACCCGGAACCGCACCATCAGGCCCCACCGCCACCAACGCCGGCCGCGACCGCTCCGGCTGCTCACCGGACGAATCCCACTCGGCCAACTGCTCACGGATCACCCGCAACGGCAGGTACCTGTCCCGCTGCGCGGTCAACACGAACCGCAACCGCGCCACATCGTCCCAGCTGTACTTCCGGTAACCCGACGCCGTCCGCTGCGGCTCAACCAGCCCTTCGGCCTCGAGGAACCGCAACTTCGAAATCGTGGTGTCCGGGAAATCCACCCGCAACTGACCCAGCACCTCACCGATGCTCATCAGCGGCTGGGACCGGGCCGCCCCGGGTGGCGTGGAGGCCGCAGGCTCGTTCACCCCCGGCCGGCCTCCTCCTCCGGGCGCGGACCGGCGATGAACACCACCCGGAACTTACCGATCTGAACCTCGTCACCATTGCTCAACGTGGCCGCCTCGACCCGCTCACGATTCACGTACGTGCCATTGAGGCTACCCACGTCCCGCACCGTGAACGTCCCACCATCACGGTGGAACTCCGCGTGCCGACGCGACACCGTCACGTCATCGAGGAAGATGTCACTGTCCGGATGCCGGCCACTGGTCGTCACGTCGTGGTCCAACAGGAACCGGGCACCCGCATTCGGACCGCGACGAACCACCAGCAGCGCCATACCCGGCGGCAACGAACCGGACATCCGGCTCGGCACCACATCGGTGTCCGGCCCCTCCAGCACTTCGTCGAGCGAGCCGAGATTGAGCGTCGAGGTGACGTCGAGCGGGGGGAACTCGTCGTCTGGGCGCGTCATGGGACCACCTCACGGATCTGTTCGGTCGGCGTCGGGTAATGGCGGGTCTGGCCGCCGGGCACTCCAACACCCGGCGGCTGGCTCCCCGTGCCCGGGAAGGCAATTCCACAACGCACAACTAATGGGTTCTTCTCGGTCGACTGGGCGAGCCTAGCCAGCGCCGAAATGCAGGGCAACCGGACGCGCGCAGACATCCCGCACGCCGGATCAAGCACACTCAGCCTTCGGTGATCTTCTGATACGCGCCCGCCGTGAGCAACCCGTCGGTCGCCGTCGGATCAGCCGGCGTGATCTCCACCAACCAACCCGCACCGTACGGATCCGTGTTGATCAGCTCAGGAGTGTCGCCCAGCGCCTCGTTCCGCGCGGCCACCGTACCCGCGACCGGCGCGTAGATCTCCGACACGCTCTTGGTCGACTCGATCTCACCCAACGAGTCACCGGCCGCCACGACCGCACCCGCCTCCGGCAACTGCACGTACACGATGTCACCCAACGCGTCCTGCGCGAAGTGCGTGATGCCGACCCGGATCGAACCGGTACCGTCACCCGCCACCCACTCATGCTCGGCGGTGTATCGCAGATCCTCGGGAATCACCAGACGCGTCCTCATCCATCGTGCCCCGGACCACCCGGGCCCGGCGCGGCCGCGCCGGTCAGGAGACCGGACGGGCGTGTTTCCTACTTGGTCGGCACGTGCAGCGCCGAAACCTCGGCAACCTCACGCTCCCCAAACGTCACGTTACCGCCGTCACCCCGGACCGACGCCACCACCCCACCAGGAATGTTCAACGCCGTACGCATCGTCGCCGGATCACCGATCACCGTGATCGTGTACGGACCCGTCAACCGACGCCCCTCCACCATCAGCGACCCGTTCTCCCCATCCAGGAAGTACGTCGACGCGATCACCCGCACCGTCGCCCGGTCACCACCGGAGATCTGCATCGCCTCCGCGCCCGCGCCCCGCAACTCCTGCACCGCGTCCAACACCCGGTTCGCCGTGATCGGCTTCACCCCACTGGAGAACTGCACCGTCAGCCCCGGGCCCACCGCCGGCAACGTACCCGCCAGAATCCCCAGCTCGTCCGCCCGACGCGTCGCCTCGTCCAACGCCGCCTGCCGACCCTGCTCACCCGAGGCCAACTGCCGCTGACTGTCCTCCAACGCCCGGATGTCCTGCTGCAGGCGACTCTCCCGCGCGTCCAGATCCGACAGGATCCGCACCAGGTCCTCCTGACGCGTCGCCCCCAACGTCGGATCCGTCGACGTCGTCTTCAACTGCACGACCAGCGTGAACCCCAGCAACGCCAACAACACCGCGATCATCACCCCGGCCGCGCTCCACCGCGACCGACCGGTCACCGCGGGCGCGGCCGGCGGCACGTCCGGCTCGTCCGACGACACCGCCGGCTCCCCCGCCCGCGACACCGCGCGCAGGTCCACCGTCGCCCCGTCATCGGCCGGCACCACCTCCGGCTCCGCGTCGTCCGGCTGCGGCTCCGACACCGGCCCGCGCGGCGCCAACGGACTCAACTCGTCCGGATCCGGCGCATCCGGCCGCGGATCCGGCTCACCCGCCGGCCCACCGGGCCGCCCCGGCACCACCGGCTGCGGCCAGCCCGTCCCCGTCTCATCCTGCTCGTCGCTCATCGCTGTCAAACCTACGCCCGGAACAGGTGCCGACGGATCGCCGCCACATTTCCGAAGATCCGCACACCCAGCACGACCACCACACCGGTGGACAACTGCCCACCCACGCCCAACTGGTCACCCAGATACACGATCAGGCCCGCCACCAGCACGTTCGAGATGAACGACACCACGAACTGCTTGTCGTCGAAGATGCGGTCCAACTTCGCCCGCACCCCACCGAACACCGCGTCCAACGCGGCCACCACCGCGATCGGCAGGTACGGCTGCAACGCCGACGGCACCGTGGGATCAAGCCACACCCCGAGCACCACACCGGCGAGCAACGCCAGCACCGCGATCATCCGCCACCTCCGGAAGGACTAGCGGTCCCCGGCGAACCCGACGACCCAGGACTGCCAGACCGGCCACCCGACCCCGAAGGGCTCGGACTGACCGACGGCTTGGCGTAGCGTAGCTGCGGCTCCGGCGCCGCCGGCAGGGTGAGGTCCTCCGCCTCCCGCACACCGAACGACAACCCGGTCTTCTGCGCGACCTCCCGCATCAGCGCCGCGTTCCGACTGTCCTCGAACTTGCGCCGCATCGACCCCGGACCCGTCGCCGACACCTCGTACGGCCCCGTCACCGGCCGGAAATCCACCAGGATCGCCTCACCCGCCGAACGGATCGTCGACGTCGACGTCAACCGCTGGCCGTTGATCGCGATCGCCTCCGCGCCGGCACTCCACAACGCGTTCGCCACACCCTGCAGGTCGCTGTACAGCACCCGCGGCGGCCCCGCGCCCGCACCGGTCACCGCATCCGCGTTCCCCGGAGCGTCCGCCAGGCGCACCACCACACCGTCACCCCGCACCCGACCCAGCCCGGTGCTCGCCTCCAGGTCCCGCAGACGCGCCGCGGCCGAACCGCTCAACGCCGCGTCCCGCTGCCGGCTGACCTCCTCACGCAGCTGGTCCGCCCGCGCCGACAACCGGTCGGTCTGACTCTCCCGCTCCTTGATCTGCGCCACCAGCCCCGAGCGCGCCTGGGCGCGCCCCGGCTCGTCCGCCATCGTCTGGCGGTACGCCACCGCGAACAGGAAACCCAGCACCACCACCACGACCAGGCCGACCGACCGCGCCGCCCAGCCCCGGGGCGCGTCCGGAGACGACCCCCGCCGGCGCGCGGCGGCCGCGTCCGCGTACCCCGGGTCCAGCGGGTTACGGAACAACTCGGTGAGGAAGTCCGGCGCGTACACCCGATCCGGGCGGGGCCGCGGCGTCGGCGGCGTCGCGCTCACGCGGCCGCGTCCCGGCCACGCGCCCCGCGCACCAACCGCGACGCCTGCACCACGTACATCGCGCCGGCCACCCAGTAGAGCACCAGCCCCCACCAGGCCAATCCCCAGCCGATCGCGGCCGTGGCCGTCGCCGCCGCGCTCCACTCGGTGGCCAGCAGCAGCACCGGGAACGCCGCGAGCAGCAGGAACGTGGCGGTCTTGCCCACGTAGTGCACCGGCGGCGGCCCGTACCCGAAGCGGCGCAGCACCGCCAGCGAACCGAGCAGCAGCAGCTCCCGGGCCAGCAGCGCCGCCGTGAACTGCCACGGCACCACCCCCCGGGCGGTGAAGGCCAGCAACGTGGCGAGGATGTAGAGCCGGTCGGCGAGCGGGTCGAGCAGCTCACCGAGCCGGCTCACCTGCCGCAGTCGGCGGGCGATCCAACCGTCGACCCAGTCGGTGGTGCCGCCGATGGCCAGCACCACCACCGCCGCGACGTCCGCCCGGGAGACCAGGAAGAGATAGAGGAACAGGGGTACGCCCAGCAGCCGCCCGAAGCTGATCAGGTTGGGCAGGGTGAGCACCTGGTCGCCGGGCGTCTGCTCGCCGGTGTCCCGCGGGTGCTCTGCCTGAGCCGGCCGACGCGACACCGAACCTCCTTCACGGCACGCCCCGACGCCGGGCCGAGATCGGGCGCGGCGGAGGTCGTACGCGCTGTCGGGCCGGCAACCACCGGCTCCCCTGCGGCCCCGGGACGGGACCTCTGCCCTGATACGGCCCGCGATCACCGAGATCGCGGGCCGGTTAAGTGCGCTGCCACTATATCGGGCTCTCGTCGACGGCCCGGCCGCCGTGCGCTGTCGGCGCGGTGGTGTGGCGGTGTGGTGTGGATCACCACCGCCAGAGCGTCCTAGGATACTAGTGGAACGTGTCAGGCCGTCTGGACCGCTGCCTGGTCGGCCTGCTGCTCCGGCACCGTCTGCGTCGCCGCGCGGCCGAACGCCAACAGGGACGCCAACAGGTCGTGCTGCGTCCGGGGCGGCATCCTGTCCAGCACGGCCTGCACCGCGCGCTGGCGCCGCTCCGCCAACTCCCGCAACAGCGTCAACGCGGCGGCGGTGGGCACCAACCGCACCTCCCGCCGGTCCCGCGGATCCGCCACGCGACGCAGCAGGCCGGTCGCCTCCAACCGGTCGCACAGTCGGCTGGCCGAGGAGGGCACCACGTCCAGCAGCTCCGCCAGCCCGTTGACATTGGTCTCCGGACGGCCACTGATCAGCATCAGCACCCGCAACTGCGTGGGGGGCACCTGATGCCGTGACGCCGCCGAGTCGAGCACGGCGATCAGCGTCTCTGCGGCCGCGTTGATCGCCGCGGCGAGATCCGCCGGTCGCTCCACCCGATGTCCCCTGCCGTCGTCGCGCTGGTGCCCGCCCGGGACGGTGGCGGCGACTCTCATCCGCCATCCCGCCCACGCGGACCATGCCAGTCGAGGCAGACGACGACGGCGTCGTCGCGCAAATCGGAATCCGCGTGGTAGGCGTGTAGTTCGCGCATCACCGTACCAACCGCCTCGGTCGCCGGCTGCAACCGAGTGGCGCGCAGCGAACGAGCCAACATCCGCTGCCCGTACGGCTCCCGCCCCGCCGGCTCGGCCGCCCACACCCCGTCGCTGACCACGAAGACCCGGTCACCCGGCGCGAGCTGGAACTCCTGCACCTCGTAGCGGGTCTCGGCGAACATGCCCAGCGGCAACTGCTGATCCAGCGTCATCGGCTCGACGGTCGCGCCGCGCATCCGCAGCAGGTGCGGCGAACCGGCGTCGACCGCCCGTACCCGCCCGGTGGCGATGTCCAGCTCCAGCAGCAACGTGGCCACGTGTCGACGGCCCCGGTGCTGGTAGTAGACCGTGTCCGAGGCCAACTCCGCCTGCTCCACGAGGCCGCCGTCGGAGCGGCGGGCGTTGCGCATGGCGTTGACGGTCACCGCCGTCAGCAGCGACGCGGCCAGGCCGTTGCCCTCGCCGTTGAGCACCGTCAACGTCAGCCGTTCCCCGTCCAACGACCAGTCAAAGTGGTCTCCACCGACGGTGTACGCCGGTTCCAACTGCCCGGCCAGGTGGAAGCAGCGGTGTGCCACGCTGCGCCCGGGTAGCAGGTCCCACTGCATCTCGGCGGCCATGCTGAGCCGCTCCCGACGACGGGCCCGGCGGTACCGGTCGGTCTCCCGGTCCGCGGCCCGCATCGCCACCGCCAGGTCACCGGCGATGTCGGTGGCACGGCCGGTGACCGCCGGGCCGGGCACGGTCGGCAGCTCGATGAGCAGCACGCCGAGGCGCTCCCCCCACACCGTCAGGGGCAGGTAGAGCCGGCAGGCCCCGTCCTCGAGACCGTCGCGCACCGGCTGCTGGCTGGAGAAGCAGCGCTGCGCCACGGTGTGCCCGGCCAGGGCTCCGGCCGCCGGCAGGTCCGGGTCCAGCACGGGCCAGAGCCCGCTGATCCGGTAGTCGGCGACGAACACGTCGGTGCGCACCGCGCCCAACGCCGCCCGGATCGCCCGGTCCGCCGCCTCCGCCAACTGGTCGGGCGCGGCTTCGCGTAGCGCGCGCGACACCCCGTCCGGCGCGTCCACCATGCTTGGTCGTCCCTCCAAAAACTTGCTACAGGGCAAGCATCATACGGAGACCCCGGACAACCCGTCGTCGCGGGTCAGTCGGCGCCGCGCGTCGCCAGGACACCGTGGAAGGCGTCCGGCACGTCGACCGGCACGCCGGCGGGCCGCCAGCGGTTGACCGGGACGATTCCGTCCGACGTCGGCGTCCACCGGCCCAGCAGCGGCGCGAACGCCGCCGCGGGTCGCATCCGGAACGCCGGCCCCATCATCGCCAACGCCTGCGGGTGGGCGGCCAGCTCCTCGGTGTCGAAGTCCACGGCCAGCAGGCTGCCCGGCGCCGCCGCCGCGTACAACTCGTCGAGGGTGCGCCTCAGCGTGTCGTCGTCGAGGAACGCGGCGAGCCCGAGGAAGACCAGCCCCACCGGCCGTCGCCCCCACCCGGGTACGAAGCGGTGCAGTTGGGCCGGGTCGATGGTACCGATGTCGGTGGCGTCGCCGTAGCCGTAGCCCGCCCGGTCGCTGCCGGCGAGGATCCGCTGACCCAGCCGGATGGTCACCGGATCGACGTCGGTGTAGAGCACGCTGGCCTCGGGAGCGACCTCGTGCACGTTGCCCATCGTGGGCACCCCCGCCCCGAAGACCAGGAACCCGTCCACGCCCTGCTCGACGATCGCCCGGACCGCCCGGCCGAGAAACGCCCGCAGCTCCGCGAAGACCGGCGCGCACGGCCCGTACGCCTGCTCGAAAGCGGTCGCGGCGGCCACGTCGACGCCGAAGTGGTGCTCCCCACCGAGCCAGTAGTCGATCATGCGAGCGGTGCTCGGCTCGTCCGGTTCACCCATCGACGGCGCTCCTCCCCTCGGGTCGTCGCCAGCGTACCGACCGGTGCCCGAGCGGCGGTATCGCTCCGCCGCGCCGCCACGCCCGCGATACTGGCCCGGCGGGGGGTGGGCGGTGAACGCGGCGAACAGCGCGGCGGTGGTGGTCGGCGTGGACGGCTCGCAGCCGTCCCTGCGCGCCGTGCGCCTGGCCGCCGCCGAGGCGGTCCGCCGGCACCGGCCGCTGCGGGTGGTGCACGGTTTCATCTGGCCGCTGCTACGAGTACCCGTGGCACCTCCGTCCGGCGCGCCGCCGGGCGTCGGACTGCGCGAGCGGGCACAGGAGCTGGTCGCCGCCGCCGTGGCCGAGGCCGAGGCGACCACACCCGGGCTGACGGTCTCCGGGGAGATCATCGACGGCGAGGCCGCCGCGGTGCTGGTGGGCGAGTCCCCGACCGCCGCGCTCATCGTGCTCGGCGACCGGGGACTGGGCGGCTTCTCCGGGCTCGTCGTCGGCTCGGTAGCGGTGCAGGTCAGCGCGTACGCCGACTGCCCGGTGCTGGTCGCCCGCGGCGAGCAACGCCCCGACGGCCCGGTGGTGGTGGGGCTGGACGGCTCACCGGCGTCGCTGCTCGCCGCCGACGTCGCCGCCGAGGCCGCGGTGGCGCGCGGCGTGCCGCTGCGCGCGGTGCACGCCTACCGGCACCCCGGCAGCAGCGGTCCCGGCGACCTGCAACCCCTGGTGTACGACGAGGCGCGGTTGCACGACGAACAGGAGCGGCTGCTCGGCGGCTGGCTGCACGGGCTGACCGACCGCCATCCGGGGTTGCGCCTGACGTGCCGGGCGACCCGGGAACGCGCCAGCGCCGTGCTCGCCGAGGCGTCCGCTGACGCGCAACTGCTGGTCGTCGGGGGGCAGGGGCGCGGCGAGGTGACCGGGTTGCTGCTGGGGTCGGTGAGCCAGTCGGCGCTGCACCACGCGCGTTGCCCGGTCGAGGTGGTGCGCGGTCCCCGCTGACGCCCCGGGGTTGGTCCGCCGCCCAACGGGTAGACGGCCGCGGTACGCCAACGGCGACGAAGGAGGCAGCAGATGCCAGGACCACGGCCGGGCAGCAACGCGTACGACAAGCAGCGGGCGCGCCTGCGCAACGCGATCGACGACTCCGGACGTCGGGTACCCGACGGCAAGGCCAACCAGGTCGCCAACCGGATCCTGCAGGAGGATCGCGGCCAACGGGGCGTCGTGCGCGGTGAGCGCACGTACGGTCCCAAGAGCGAACGCGAACCGGGCGACCCGAAGTGAGGGGCGTCGACCTGGCCGACGGCGCGATCGCCGGCGCGGTCGGCAGCACCGCGCTGAACGTGGTCGGCTACCTCGACATCGCGCTGCGGGCGCGGCCGGCGAGCAGCACGCCGGAGCAGACCGTCGACAAGCTGGCCCACCTCGCGCACGTGGACCTGGGACCGGAGCCCCGGGCGGCCACCCGCCGCTCGGGGCTCGGCCCCCTGATCGGTTACGGGCTGGGCATCGCCGCCGGCATGGCCTTCGCGCTCTACGCCGGGGGCCGACGGCAGCCGTTGCCGATGGCCACCGGCGTGCTCGGCGCCGGCGTCATGGCGATGACCGACGGGTCCATCACGGCGCTGGGCATCAGCGATCCCCGTACCTGGCGGCGCTCGGACTGGATCTCCGACATCATCCCGCACCTGGCGTACGGGCTGACGGCCGCCGCCACCTGGAACAGGCTGCGACGGCCGTCAGGCCACGGTCGTTAGGAGCGGGTGTCGCTGTCGTCCTCGGCGACCGGCTCACCCGCCGGGCCGTACGGCGACACCTGACCCTTGGGCACCGGCCGGCCGGCGTCCCCCCGCGACGAGCCACGGTTGAGCGGATGACCCGACGGTCCGGGCCCCTTGCTGTCCTGGCTGGTCGCTCCCTTGGCGTTACGCCGGAACTCCTCCTGCTGCGGGTTCACCACGAGCGTCTCCCTCCCGGTACGGCAGGCGGCATGGACCGCCTCCACCGGCCGCATACCCGTCGGATCCGGCCACATTCCGGTCCTGGCTGGCGTCGGGAGGGCTAGCCGGGCGTGCGGCGGGTACCCCCGTGGTGTGGGTGACGATCGAGCGGTGGTGCGGGTCCTGCTGGACCGGCGTGGCGACACGTACGCCGAGGAGGCCGGCATCCGGCTGGCCGACCGTCCCGGCCCGCTGTACCAGCTGCTGGTGCTGGCCACCCTGTTGAGCACCCGGATCCGGGCCTGCGTCGCGGTGGACGCGGCGCGGGAGTTGTTCGCGGCCGGCTACCGCACACCGCAGGCGATGGAGGCGGCGAGCTGGCAGCAGCGGGTCGACGCGTTGGGGCGTGGTCACTACCGCCGCTACGACGAACGCACCGCCACCATGCTGGGCACCGGGGCCCGGCTGTGTCTGGACCGGTGGCACGGCGACCTGCGTCGGCTGCACCGCGATGCCCAGGGCGACCCGGCGGGGCTGCGTCGACGGCTCACCGAGTTCCCCGGCATCGGACCCACCGGCGCGGACATCTACCTGCGCGAGGCGCAGACGGTCTGGTCCGACGTGCGCCCGTACGCCGACCGGCGGGCCCTCGCCGGCGCGAAGCGGTTGGGTCTGCCGGGCTCACCGGACCGGCTGGCGTCCCTGGTCGACGAACCGGAGTTCGGTCGGCTCGCCTCGGCGCTGGTACGGGTGGCGCTCGGCGAGGAGTCCGCCGGTGAGGTCGCCCGTGTCGCCGCCGGCTGAGCCGCTCACTTGACGGTCTTGTCCCCCGGTCGGGTCAGGTGCCACACCAGCAGCGCGGCGAGCAGCGCCAGGACGATGACGCCGCCGGAGATGCCCCGGCCCTCCTCGGGGCTGCGGCCGGTGCTGCCGAAATAGATCACCGCGAGGCCGGCGAGGACGGTGACGAACGTACGTAACCCTCGGTCCTTCACGTACCGCACCGTAAGCGGGGCACCTTCGCACCGTGACTATTCACGCGTTTTGTCCCTCTTTCGGGGGTGCGGTCACTGTTCGGCGACGAAGCCTCGCAGCCGTACCCGGCGCACCGCCCGGTCGGCGACCTCCACCACCTCGATGGTCAACCCGGGCAACCGCACCGTCTCACCGGGAGTCCCCGGCAGGTGCCGCAACCGGGACAGCACCAGCCCCGCCACCGTCGTGTACTCCCGGGACAGCGGGAAGCTCAGCCGCACCCCCACGTCGGGCAGATCGTGCAGGGGAAAGTCACCGGGCACCAGCAGCGACCCGTCCGACTCCCGGACCACACCGCGCACGTCGCGGTCGGTCTCGTCGTACAGCTCGCCGACGACCTCGGCCAGCAGATCCTCCAGCGTGACGATGCCGTCGATGCCACCGTGCTCGTCCACCACGAGGGCCATCTGCTGGTGTTCCTGGCGCAGGCAGCGCAGCGCGTCGGCGACCGCCACGGTGACCGGCAGCAGTAGCGGCGGCCGGGCCCGCTCCCCCACCGTGCCGGCCTCGGCCCGGACCAGGTCGCGGATGTGCACCACGCCGACCACCTCGTCGAGGCCGCCCGGGCCGGTGACCGGCGCACGGGACCGGCCGGCGACGCCGAGCAGACGAACCCCCTCGGCGGCGGGCAGGTCGGCCGGCAACGTGGTCACCTCCCGGCGGGCCACCAGGATCTCCCGCAGCGTCCGACCGGCGATGTCGAACGCGCCGGTCAGGATCTCCCGCTGCTGCGCCGACAGTCCCCGCTGGGTGGCCAGCATCTCCCGCAGCTCCTCCTCGGTCATCTCCTCACGGCTGGCCCGTGGGTTCCCGCCGGCGAGGCGGACCACCACGTCGGTCGTCGAGCTGAGCAGCCACACCGCCGGGCGGGACACCCGGGCGAGCAGGTCCAGGGGGCCGGCGCTGAGCAGCGCCCACCGCTCGGCGCGCTGCATCGCCAGCCGCTTCGGCGCCAACTCGCCGATCACCAGCGTGACGAAGGTCAGGGCCACCGTCACCAGCAGCACCGCGGCCGGACGGGCCGCCGCGCCGAGGAAACCCAACGGGCCGACCAGTGGCTGGGCGAGGGACACGGCGGCCGCCGCCGAGGCGAGGAACCCGGCCAGGGTGATGCCGAGCTGGATGGTGGCCAGATAGCGGTTCGGGTCCCGGGACAGCCGGACCAGCCGCTCGCCGGCCCGGCTGCGCCGACCCAACCGTCGCAACTGCCCCTCGCGCAGCGTCACCAGCGCCATCTCGCTGCCGGACAGCGCGGCGTTGACCAGCACCAGGACGGCGACCAGCGCCAACTGCCCGAGCTGACCGCCCACCACGCACCCCCGTCGACCGCCCTTCCGTCACTCAACCGCAGCGCGGCCGGCTCCCGCGTGCGTTTAGTCGACCTCCAGGTCGTCCAGCGAGATGGAGTGCGTCATCAACCACCGGGCCAGCGCCGTCATGCCGAACAGCCACAGCGGCACCGACTCGGTGGGCCCGTTCGTCGCGTAGATGGCGAACCGCAGGTCCGGGGCGCGGTACGCCTCGATCCGCCACTGGTGCTGCCGGTCCCGCCAGACCGCCGAAGGGTCCATGGCGTCACCGTAGGTGACCGCCGACGGTTTGGGGGCCGGTTAGCCCGGCACCACGGCGGCACCGAGCAGAGCCCGCGCGGCGGACACCAGCATGGCGATGCCGATCCCGGCGAGCAGCAGCCAACCGACGCCGCGCCACCCCGAGCCGCGAGCGGGCGGCGGCACCGGCGGCGGTCGCCAGATTTCCCGGTACGACCAGGCCAGCACGCCCACGCCGAACGGGAGGAGGCCGATCCACCACCAGAACCACCGGGTGCCGACCGTCGGTGGGGCCCCACCGACCAGCCGGAGCAGCCACATCAGGGTCACCGCGCCAGCGAGCAGCCCGGCGGTGTCAGCGAGCCGGTGCGCGGCGACGCCGGAGGCCTGCCACGGGCGCGCCGACGCGGCCAGCCGCGCGTCCAACCCGTCGGGCCGCTCGGTCGCCTCCGGTACGAGGGACTGCGCCTGCGCGTTGGGCGGGTCGACGAAGGCGTACCGCACCCGACCGCTCGGCACGCTCCACGCGATCATCGCGCCCCGCATGTCGTAGCGCAGGTGCGGCCGGCTGCCCCAGTACAGGTCGTCGTCGGCCCAGCCGGACGCCCGCTGGAAGGTCACCACACGGCCCGCCGCCAGATCCCGGTCGAGCTGGCCCGCCGTCGCCTCGCGCGGGGTCACCCACCACGCCAGCGCAGCCCACAGCACCCACAGCAGCGGCAATCCCCAGCGCATCGCGCCCGCGACGACACCACGCCACCGGTCACGTGACGACCGCGACGGGGACAGCAGCGGCTCGGCCACCTCTCCACCCTGACAGCCCACCGCAACCCCGGCCACCCCTGGTCATCGCGGAGACGCGCTCAGGTGACGACGACCCGCGCGTCGTCGGGCAGCCGACGGGTCGCGCCACGGCGGTCCAGCAGTTCCAGCAGCGGCACCGCCACCCGTCGGGTGGTGTCCAGCGCCTGCCGGGCCGCCGACAGGGTGAACGGCTGGGGCAGGCCGGCGAGGACGGTGACCGCCGCGTCGAGCGCGTCGGGCAGCAGCACCACGGTGTCGGCCAGCCTCAGCAGCGCGCCGGCGCGTACCGCCGCGCCGATCTCCCGAGGTCCCAGGCCCAGTTCGACGAGACGGTCCGCCTCCGGGGCGCGGAACGGCCGGTCGGCGTACTCGGCGCGCACCCGCCGCACGGCCCGCGCCACCGGCTCGGGCAGGGTGTCGACGGCGGCCGTGCCGATCCGGCCACCGTGCACCCGCAGCGGCGGACGCACCAGCGCCTCGACCAGCGCCCGGTCGGGCAGGGCGAGACGTTGCCGCAGCGCGTCCACCGGCATGCCCGCCTCCAACGGGTGCTCCCGGGCGTAGCGGGTGACCTCCTCGGTCACCTGGTCGCCGAGCTGCCGCCAGTGCCCCGGATCGGCCAGCCAGTCAGCGGCCACCGGCGTGGCCTGCACCGGCACACCCATGCGCCGCAGCGCGCCGACCCGGACCAGGCGACGGCGGCGCAGCTCGCCGGCCAGGTCGGGGCGACCGTCCAGCTCGGCGAGGACCGCCGCGCGGGCGGCCGCCGCGCCCCGGCGGGACAGCGGCGGCGGCGCGACGTCGAGGACCCGTACCCCACCGGCAACCCGATGACGGCCGGGATCACGCAGCAGCGCCCGGTCGCCGACCAGCAACGGCAGCGGGCGGGCCAACCGGAGCCGGACGGTGTCCACGCCGAGCGGCCGCACCCGCGCCGGCACGGCCGCCGACCCCACGTGCAGGGTGAGGGTGGACGGCAGGTCGGCGGCGGGGTCACCGGTGAGCCGCACGTCGAGAAGGTCGGTGCGGTGGAACCGCCCCGGGGTGAGCAGCGCGTCGCCGCGGCCGAGCCGGTCGCGGGGCGTACCCCGCAGGTTGACCGCCACCCGGGACACGGCCGACGCCTCCGCTCGGGCCTCGCCCAGGCAGTGCAGGCCGCGGACCCGGACCGGCTCGTCGACGCCGGCCAGTTCCAGGGTGTCGCCGACCCGCAGCCGACCGGCGCCCAGCGTTCCGGTGACGACGGTGCCGCTGCCCCGCACGGTGAAGCTGCGGTCCACCCAGAGACGCACGGGCGCGTCCGCGACGGGGTCGGGCAGCCGCGCGACGAGCCGGTCCAGCGCGGCCCGCAACTGGGGCAGCCCGGCGCCGGTCAACCCGCTGACCGCCACCGTCTCCACCGCGCCGAGGCTGCTCGCCGCGATCTCGTCCCGGGCGCGCTCCGTCGCCGGCCCCGGGTCGGCGAGATCCGCGCGGGTCACCACCAGCAGGCCGCACCCGACGCCGAGCGCGTCGAGCGCGGCCAGGTGCTCGGCGGACTGCGGCATCCACCCCTCGTCGGCGGCGACCACGATCAGCGCGGCCGGCACCGGACCGACCCCCGCGAGCATGTTCGGCACGAACCGCTCGTGCCCGGGTACGTCGACGAAGGCGATCGTGCCGCCGGACGGCAACGTCGTCCAGGCGAACCCCAGGTCGATGGTCATGCCCCGGCGGCGTTCCTCGGCCCACCGGTCCGGTTCCATCCCCGTCAACGCCCGGACCAGGGTCGACTTGCCGTGGTCGACGTGCCCGGCGGTGGCGACGACGAACATGCTCAGTCGTCCCCGGGTACGCGCAGCACCGCGGCCAGGACCGTGTCGTCGGCGTCGACGGGCACGCACCGCAGGTCGAGCAGGAGTCGGCCCCGCACCACCCGACCCAGCACCGGCTGGTCTCCGGTGCGCAGCGGGACGGCGTACCGTTCGGGCAGGCTCAGCGCCCACGATTCCAGCTCGACGCCGGGAGCGCCGCCACCGCCGACGACGGCGACCGCCTCCACGACCTCCGCCTTGCGTCCGTCCGCGCCGAGCCGGTCGCGTAGCAGCTCCACCCGGCGACGTAGGACGGCCGGATCGGCGTGCAGCGCGGTCCGCGTCGGGGTGTCCGGCCGGTGCAGCGTGGCGGCCAACGCCGCCAGGGTGAGCTTGTCGACGCGCAGCGCGCGGGCCAGCGGGTGGCGGCGTAGGCGTTCGACGAGCGCGGCGTCGCCGAGCAGCAGGCCGGCCTGCGGGCCGCCGAGCAGTTTGTCGC
>NZ_JBITMW010000015.1:0-189345 GCF_044466585.1 Micromonospora sp. NPDC049359
CACGACGGCGCGGGGCACGACGGCGCGGGGCACGACGGCGCGGGGCACGACGGCGCGGGGCACGACGGCGCGGGGCACGACGGCGCGGGGCACGACGGCGCGGGGCACGACGGCGCGGGGCACGACGGCGCGGGGCACGACGGCGCGGGGCACGACGGCGCGGGGCACGACGGCGCGGGGCACGAGAGCGCGAGAGCACGGAATGAGAGGTTCGGCCCGCTTGGGGCTCGTGGGCCCGGCAGGATGGCGATGTCGACTTAGACTCCCGCTGCGTCGATTTATGCGTCGATTCTTGGAGTGAGCGCGAATGTCCGGACGACGGGGCTTCGGCCGGGCCACGCTGGTCGCGGTGGTGGTCGTGCTGGCCTGGTTGGTGATCGGCGCGGTGGCCGGCCCGTACGCCGGGCGGCTTGGTGAGGTCTCCACCAACGACAATGCCGCCTTCCTGCCCACCGACGCCGAGGCGACCCGCGCCCAGGATCTCGCCGGTGGGTTCGTCGACCGGCAGACCACTCCGGCGCTGGTCGTCTACGAGCGGTCGTCGGGGATCACCGACGCCGACCGGCAGCGGGTCGCCGCCGACGCGGCCCGCTTCGCCCGGGTGCCGGGCGTCGTCACTCCGCTGCCGCCGCCGATTCCCAGCGAGGACGGTCAGGCATTACAGGTCGTCGTGCCGGTGGACGACGCCGAGGGTGAGCAGATCGGCGCGGTGGTCCGACAGGTGCGCGACATCGCCGGGGGCGACCGGGACGGGCTCACCGTGGACGTCGCGGGCCCGGCCGGTCTGCTCGCCGACCTGATCGAGGTGTTCTCGGCCATCGACGGGCCGCTGCTGCTCGTCACGCTTGTCGTGGTGCTGGTCATCCTGCTGATCGTCTACCGCAGCCCGGTCCTGTGGGTCTTCCCCCTGCTCGCCGCGGGGATGTCGTACGCCCTCGCCGCGGTCTTCGTCTACCTGCTCGCCGACGCCGACATCGTCAAGCTCAACGGGCAGGCGCAGGGCATCCTCACCGTGCTGGTCTTCGGCGCGGGCACCGACTACGCGCTGCTGCTGATCGCCCGTTATCGGGAGGAGTTGCACCGGCACGACCGGCCGTGGGGCGCGATGCGTGCCGCGTGGCGGGGTGCCGCGCCGGCCATCATCGCGTCCGGCGGCACGGTCATCGTCAGCCTGCTGTGCCTGCTGCTGTCCAGCCTGAACTCCAACCGGGCGCTCGGCCCGGTCGCCGCCATCGGCATCGCCGCCACGCTGCTGGTGATGCTCACCTTCCTGCCCGCGCTGCTGGTGCTGGGCGGTCGGTGGGCGTTCTGGCCCCGGCGTCCCCGGGTGGACCAGGCCGACCCGCAGGCCGAGCATGGCATCTGGAGTCGGATCGCCGGCTTCGTGGCCCGGCACGCCCGCCCGATCTGGTTGAGCACGGCTGTCGTGCTGGCGGTGCTCACGCTCGGCCTCACCCAGCTCGGCGCGACCATTCTCGGTCAGTCCGACCTGTTCACCCAGCGCACCGACTCGGTGGACGGTCAGGAGGTGATCGCCCGGCACTACCCGGCCGGTACCGGCAGCCCGGCCGCCGTCTTCACCACCGAGCAGTCCGCGCAGCGGGTGGCCGCAGTCGCGCAGGGTGTGCCCGGGGTGGCTGCCGTCCGCCCGTTCAGCGGCGGCCAGCAGGGCGGGCCGCCGGACGGCAACGCCGCCCCGAAGGTCGTCGACGGTCGGGTGCAACTGGAGGCGACCCTGACCGACCCACCGGACAGTGACGGCGCCGAGCGGACCATCCGTGACCTGCGGGAGGCCGTACACCGGGTGCCCGACGCGGACGCCGTGGTGGGCGGCTTCACCGCGATCAACGTGGACACCTCGGACGCCGCGAAGCGCGACCAGAACGTCATCATCCCGGTGGTGCTGGTGGTCATCGCGGTGATCCTGGCCCTGCTGCTGCGTGCCCTCCTCGCGCCGCTGCTGCTCATCGGCACGGTGCTGCTCAGCTTCGCGGCCACCCTCGGCCTGTGCGCGCTGCTGTTCCGCCACGTCTTCGGCTTTCCTGGCGTGGACTCGTCGTTTCCGCTGTTCGCGTTCGTCTTCCTGGTCGCGCTCGGCATCGACTACAACATCTTCCTGACGAGCCGGGTGCGCGAGGAGTCGGTCAAGCGGGGTACCCGGGCCGGTGTGCTCGCCGGTCTCTCGGTCACCGGCGGGGTGATCACGTCCGCCGGCATCGTGCTCGCGGCGACGTTCTCCGCCCTCGCCGTCCTGCCGCTGGTGGTGCTCGTCGAGTTGGGTACGGCGGTCGCGATCGGGGTACTGATCGACACGATCATCGTCCGGTCGCTGCTGGTGCCCGCGCTCGCGTACGACATCGGGCCGAAGATCTGGTGGCCGGGCCGGTTGTCCCGGACGAACGGCGAGCGGGAGGCGCGCGATGCTGGCTGAGACCGACGTGGTGGTCGTCGGCGGTGGCCTGGCGGGTCTCGCCGCCGCCCGCCGGCTGCACCGCGCGGGCGTGCCCTGGCGGCTGCTGGAGGCGGGTGGCCGGCTGGGGGGTCGGGTCGCCACCGACGTCGTCGACGGGTACCTGATCGACCGCGGTTTCCAGGTGCTCAACACCGCCTACCCGAAGCTCGGCACGCTGCTCGACACGGACCGCCTGAACCTCGGATACTTCACCTCCGGCGTGCTGGTCCGTCGGGGCGACGACCTGCTGCGGCTGGTCAACCCGCTGCGCGAGCCGACCGGCGGCCCGCGTACCGCCCTCGCCGGCGTCGGTTCGTTGCTCGACCGGATCCGCTTCGCCGCGCTCGCCACCGGCGCCGCCACCCTGCCGGCGTCCCGCCTGCTCGCCGCGTCGGAGACCACCACGGAGACGGCGCTGCGCCGGGCCGGTCTCTCCGACGCGATCATCGAGGAGTTGCTGCGGCCGTTCCTGTCCGGTGTGTTCATCGACCGGGAGTTGGCGACCTCCAGCCACGTGTTCGCGATGGTGCTGCGCTCGTTCGCCCGGGGGCGCATCGGCCTGCCCGCCGAGGGGATGGCCGCGCTGCCCCGGGCCATCGCCGAGCCGCTCCCGGTCGACCTGCTCGACCTGGACACGCCGGTAGCGCAGGTCGCGCCCGGCCTGGTCCGCACGCAGGCCGGCGACATCAGCTGCCGGGCCGTCGTGGTCGCCGTCGACCCGCCCGCCGCGGCCGCGCTGCTGCCGGCTCTGACGAGGGTACGGATGCACAGCTACACGACGTACTACCACAGCGCTCCCGAACCGCCGCTTCGCGAGCCGATCCTGCTCGTCGACGGTGACCGTCGGGAGATCGTGGCGAACACGGTGGTGCTCAGCAACGCCGTGCCGACCTACGCCCCGGCCGGCCGGCACCTCGTGGCCACCTCGGTGGTCGGCCCGACGGCCCCGCCCGAACCGACCATCCGGGCCGAGTTGACCCGGCTGTACGGACGATCCACCGCCGACTGGACGCACCTCACCACCGTGTCCGTACCGGACGCGCTGCCCGCCGCCCCACCCCCGCAGGGACGGCTGCGCAAGCCGGTCGCGCTCGGGCAGGGGCTGTTCGTGGCCGGTGACCACCGGGACAGCCCGTCGATCCAGGGCGCTCTCGCCAGCGGTTGGCGTGCCGCCGGCGCGGTCCTCGAGGCCCTGCGCGCCGGCTGACCTCGCGCCTCGAAAGGGGACACCGCAGCCGTAGTTGATCACCTATGATCGCCGCCATGCCCGCCACCCTCCCGGCGCCCACCTTCGACGTCGCCGACGCGTACCCCGAGGTCAGCGACCTGCACAAGGCGCTCGACGCCGCCGACTGGCCCGCGGTGCGGGCGGTGTTCGCGGACCGCGACCCGGACGGCCGCACGCTGCTCGTCGCCGCGGCCGGCGACAAGCCCGGGACCGAGCCGTTCCTACGCCAGGTGTACGACGCGGACCCCACCGACCCGCTCGCCGGGACCCTGCTCGGCAACCACCTCATCCGCGCCGGCTGGCGGATCCGCAGCGGCTACCGGGCCCGGTACGTCAGCCGGGAGCAGTTCGACCAGTTCCACGACCATCTGCGTCGCGCCGAGCGGGTGCTCATCGACGTCACCGCCCGGCACCCCGACGACGCGGCCGCCTGGACCCAGCGCATCACCATCGCCCGAGGTCTGCAACTGGGCCAGAACGAGGCGCGTCGCCGCTACGACCGACTCGCCCAGCACTACCCCCACCACGCGCCCGCCCAGGCGACGCTGCTTCAGCAGCTCTGCCCGAAGTGGAGCGGCGACTGGGACCGCGCCTTCGCCTTCGCCCGCGAGTGCGCGCAGACCGCGCCCGTCGGCGCGCCCAACGCCGTGGTGCTCGCCGAGGCGCACCTGGAACGCTGGCTCGACTTCGACACCGAGCGGGAACGCGCCGCGTACGTGCGCAGCGCCCCCGTCGTGGACGAGATCATGCAGGCCGGGCAGCGGTCCGTGCTGCACCCGGACTTCGTCGACCGGCCCGGCTGGGTCTGGGTCCGCTCGTCGTTCGCGCTGGTGTTCAGCCTCACCGAGCAGTGGTCCGCGGCGGCCAGCCAGTTCAGAGCGCTCGGCAACCTCGGCTCGGAATTCCCCTGGACGTACGCGGACGACGCCGAGGGCTACACGAAGTACCGCGCGAAGGCGTACGCGAAGGGTGGCCAGTCGTGATCCAGCACCTGAACGTGGACGGGGTGCCCACGCTGCTCGCCCCCACCGGTGGACCGATGCGCGCCGGGCTGACCTTCCGGGTCGGCACCGCCGACGAGACCCTCGCCCGCGCCGGCACCACCCACCTCATCGAGCACCTCGCGCTCGCGCCGCTCGGCCTGGCCGACTACCACGTCAACGGCGTGACCGCGCCAGCGTTCACCATGTTCCACACGCAGGGCTCCGAGACCGACATCGCGGCGTTCCTGACCGCCGTCTGCGGGCACCTGTCCGACCTGCCGCTCGCGCGACTCGACGTCGAGAAGGACATCCTGCGCACCGAGTGGAGCAGCCGGGGCGCCGCCGCGATCGACGACATCCCGCTGTGGCGGCACGGGGCCCGCGACTTCGGGCTCAGCAGCTACCCGGAGTAGGGCCTGGGCGCGCTGACCGCCGACGACCTGCGCGAGTGGACGGCCCGCTGGTTCACCCGGGAGAACGCGGTGCTGTGGATCTGCGGCGACCGGGTGCCCGCCGGGCTCCGGCTGCCGCTGCCGACCGGGGTACGCCAGCCGGTCCCGGCGGTCTCGTCGGCGCTGCCGCAGACCCCCGCGTACTTCGTGCACGGCGCCCGAGCCGTGGTGCTCGACGCCGTGGTGCGGCGCAGCGCCGCCGCGGCCGTCTTCGCCGGCGTGCTGGAACGGGAGCTGTACCGGTCGCTGCGCCAGGAATCCGGTCTCTCCTACACCGCCACCACCGGGTACGACCCGCGCGGCGACGGCAACGCCACGCTGCGGGCGCTCGCCGACGCGCTGGCGGAGAAGCAGGACGCCGTTCTCGGCGGCTTCGTCGACGTGCTCGCCAAGCTGCGGGTAGGCCGGATCGAGCAGGCCGACCTGGACGCCACCGTGGCCAAGCGCGAGGACCTGCTCGGCACCGCCGAGGTCGATGCCGCGCGACTTCCCGGGTACGCCCTGAACGTGCTCACCGGGGAACCCAACCTCACCATCGACGAGCACCGGGCCGAGTTGAAGGCCATCAACCTCGCCGACCTGCACGAGGTCGCCGGCGAGGTGATGGGCTCCGCGCTGCTCATGGTGCCGCGAGGGCTCACCGCCGACTGGGCCGGCTTCGTCGCCGCGCCCACCCACTCGACGGAGATCCTGGAAGGCACCGGCTACTCGGCGAAGGAGGGCAACGCCGCCCTGCGGATCGGCGTCGACGGGGTGACCCTGCTCCAGAGCGACAAGCCGCTGACCGTCCGCTACGCCGACTGCGCCGCCATGCTCACCTGGCCCGACGGAGCACGGCAACTGATCGGCGCGGACGCCATCGTGCTGCACATCGAGCCGACGATGTTCCACCTGCACCCGGCGGCGCTCCCGGTCATCGACGCCCAGGTGCCGGCCGACCGGCACATCAGCATGCCGGCACGTACGCCGGACGAGATCCCGCAGCCCTCCGCGCCGGAGAAGCCGGCCCGCGCGCCCGGCGACCGCCCCTGGTGGGAGGTCGCGATGATCGTGGTCAGCGGCGTCGCCGTTCTCGTGGCGGGCGCCGTGAGCCTGCTGGTGACGTACGTCATGGTCGCCGCCGGCACCGAGCCGGGCGAAGAGTGGCTCGGGGGCGTCGTCGTGGCAGGCTGGCTGCTCACTGTTATCCTCGCGTTGCCCATCGTGCTGCTGTGGCGACGGCGGCGGTGATGGGACGGGGCCGCATCGGCGCTGGCCCGTGATCCACCGGGCGGGATAAGATCCGCGCGGTTCCGGGGCGGTAGCTCAGCCGGTTAGAGCAGGGGACTCATAATCCCTCGGTCGCGGGTTCGAGTCCCGCCCGCCCCACCACGTACCTGATGTGCGCGTCACCGTTGGTCGCTCTCAGCCGGCCTTCTGGCGGCGAGACGTGCGGACGCGCCGGTGCCCGGGGTCATGCCATTAATTGAGGCAGTGAACGTGGACGGCGATGTGCTGTGGCTGGGCGCTGCCCGTGTCTCGGTGTAGGACCTCAAGCTCGACACGGTGCCGGTCCGCTGAGGCGGGCTCGTTCTCCTCGCCGACCAGGCAGGTGGGATACGTGCCGTCGTTGTGCAGTGTCCCGCGCGCGTCCTGCCAGCTTTCGGCGATTACCGAGTAGATCGTGTCGCCATCGAGAGGGCCCCGCGGCGCCCCGTCTTGCGCAAACGCGATGGACCTGGTCTCGTCGTTCGACCAGGTGACCGTCCCGACGAGCAGCTCCGCCTTGGCAGTGTGCGGATCATCGCCGAGCTTGGCCGCCCCGAAGCCGCCGATCAGCCCTACGGCGACCAGCGCCAGAGAGAACGCAACCGTGGCGAGGCGGCGATGTGGTGGAGTAGGGGCCGCCGCCTCCTGCATCGTGTCGGGGAATGGCACTGGCATGGGTGCAAGGTACGCGATCGGCGCCTACCGGGCTGGCCCAGAAGTTTGTCTCCTGCCGCCATCCGCGCTGACGTCGCGGTTCGGTTGGCGGACGACTGTCGCACGACAGCCGACGGAGGGCAGCCATCGACGGCTTTGTCTAGTCTCACCTGATGCTTGACGGTTGGTCTGGACAGCCAGCCCTCCGTCGATACTGTTGGTCGCCATCGACCCCCTGATGGCTGCCGAAGGCCGCACACCGGTCGACCCTGCGGATTCGGCCGGTGTGCTCAGGCGATGCGGAGGTGCTTGATGGTGGTTCGCCGGCGCTGGCTGTTCTGGGGTGCGGCCGTGGTGGTGCTGGCTGGTTGCAGCTCGGAGGTGAACGACCCGCATGAGGGTGCACTGCCCAAGGGGGAAAGCTTGGGGGAGATGCGCCAGCAAGCGGGTGAGGCCCTGGCCCGCTATGAGCAGGCGGTTATCAACGCTGATGGTGCAGCCACCGTCACCGTGACGCCGCCGCCATGGAACTCCCCACCCGGCATCTCCATCGAATCAGCCACCAGTGCCAGGGCCAGCACCCGGTTGACTGTCACCTTCACTGGCACTCGGGAGCCGGCAACCAGACCGTGCGGTGCCGACTACCACGCTGAGGCGGTCGAGTCTGCCAACGCCGTCGTCGTCATCGTTATCGCCCAGCCTCACGCCGCCAACGAGGTATGCACGCTTGTCGGCTACCGACGAACTGCCAATCTGAACTTGGCTCAGCCTCTGGGTCAACGGGTAGTCCTCGAAGCGAGGCAAGGGCAGCGAGTTCCCCTGACCACTGCCGAGTGAGCACCGCAAGGCGGGTCGCGCCGGCACGGCCCCGGCCTCATGGCGGAGATGGCTCCAAGGCCCGCAGTGTGGCCGCAGGAGCAGGCGACCGTTTCTGATGGGGAGACGAGGCTCTGGCCGAGGGCGCCGCCTGTTCGCTCGATCGCGTCCGTGGTCAGGAGGTCGTCGCGACGTGGCCCCGAGGGGCTGTTTCCCAACGCACGCCGGGCGGAACGAGGCCGAACCAGGCTCCGATGGCGGCCATCGAGGCGACGAGGTACGCCGCCCACCACCCGAGCAGCGCCCACATACCGTGGCCGACGAGGTCGGCCAGGCCGAGCGCGAGGAACACGAGAAAAAGGTAGGCCAGACGGCCGTACGAGAGGCTCCCGCTCTTCGGCAACTCATGGGCCTTGCGGAACGGAATGAGGCTGACCCCGTAGGGACGACGGAGCAGCGTGAAACTCGCGGGCCAGAGCCGCCCGTACCCGGCCACGTCGACCACGCTGACGCCGGGCCCGTGCCGGATCGTAGCCGGACGCGACCTGGTCAGCTCGCGCAACCACGGTTCCCAGACGACACGTTGGTGTAGGACGACGCCCCTGCCCCGGCCGCCCACCGTCAGCCACACGGAGTATCCCTTGGGGCTGGTGTCGGACCCGCCGGCGGCGTTTACGGCGTGCGCCGCAGCGGTGACCCGCCCCGCGCTTCCCGGCTGCCCTCCCTGCGCCAGATGCGCGGTCACCAGGACCCGCCTCGCGGGAGCACGAGCGGCACCCCACCACTGAATTAGGCGGACGAGCCAGGACAGCACCAGAAAGGCTCCCGGAGCCAGCACCACGCGGATGACGCCCGCTTCGTGCCCGACCCGCGGGTCGGTACTCAGCCGGTACCCCAGCGCGATGAGGGCGACCAACGCCACGACGCTGCCGATCACGAACATCGGCGCGCGAGCCCGCCGATTCGCCGAGCTAGCTGTACTTCCGCTGCTGGCCATGGCGTCCGTCCTGCCTGTTCGCCCTCAGACCTAGCCACGACGCTAGCAACGCCGAGCAAGGCTCACATCGAGCGTCCGTTCCAGATCTCCACCGGTGCAGTGCAATGCAGTGCGGTCGCGGACGGGCCCTGAGCCGATCGCGTCGAGCCGATGATGAGCGGGCGGTTGGCAAGGATGCCGGTCCAGATCAATCCTGGATTGGATCGGCCGGCGTGAGTACGACGCGTCGGGTGTGATCCAGGTGGCGCGTGATCGTGTACCTGCCGGTGGCGCCAACCATCGGGGCCTCGCCGGTCCATTCCAGGGCTGATGAGCAGTCTTCGAACCGCACCACATACTCCCTGTTCGAGGTGAAGACGTGGGTGACGGTGGCGGTGACCGCAGAGCCGATCGGGAAGCGCATCTTGAGGACCAGCCACTCCTCGTTGCTCGTGCTGGCGGGGAGGTAGGTCCGGGAGCGGAACGACGCGTCGAGTGGGAAGAGACGCACCTGGCCTGGCCGGTGCTGGAGAACCTCGAACGTCATCACTGCGCCGACCGAAGGCCACTCGGCCGGGTCATGAGGCAGGACGAGGACGTCAACGAAGCCCTCCAGCTCCTGGCCCAGGTCCACGAGCAGCCCGATCGCTCCGGGCCTCGGTACACGGACGACCTGGCCCGTGATGTGTTCACCCACGGGCAAGCGACGTCTGGCCACATCGAGCTCATCCCGCTCTGCCACGGGCGACAGCCTCCTCAGACGCCTCGGATCCATGCCTCCTACAGCCACTCCATGTCGATCTTGCCGGAGTAGACGCGCGCAACCCGATAGTCGGGACGTCCGAACAGCTCCGCTTCGCCGTTGTAGATCGCGATCAGAGAGCCTGCCCCATGCCACCAGGTGTCGACAATGCCGGCCGTCTCTGGCACGGGTCGCATATCGGAGAGGTCAAGGTCGGCAACCGCGTCGCCAGAAAGCCTGGTAACCGTCTCTGCGATCTGCTCTGCCGACTGGGCGAGTGCCAGTGACTCGACCCAGCCTTCGATGCGGACGTGCAGAGGCACCCAACTGTCCATGGCGATGCCGAAGCTTCCGTCAGGTCCGATCAGGAAGGAGTACGGCAACGCCGTTCGTTGCGGTCCTGCCTCGAACCACCAGTCCGGCTCGGGGAGGTCGTTCTCCCACTCCGGTGTGTCGGCACGCAGCATTCGCGGCCCTCCGTCGTAGCTGAACGACGGAGGTAGGGCGAGTCCGCCCCAGCGAGCCTGATAGCTCTCCGCCCGGTCGACGACTTCCGACGGAATGCCGTTGGCCTCCCACTGCTCGCGCCAGTCACTGACAGAGGGCACGTCGAGCCAAACTCCATGGACCGCCACGAAGCGGCGAGCCCGGACACTCAGGTTGGACGGTGCGTCACGGACGTGTCGCGTCACGCGGGCAGCTTATTCGATCTTCCGTGCGCCGCTGGCTTGGCAGCGAACGCCTCGGATCCATGCTTGCGGCAGGCGGTGGTTTCTGCGAGCGGCCAGGCTAGGGCAGCAAGACCTCAAGGCTCTGCCCCTCCCTACTCCAGGGACGGGGGATCCACGTACTCGCCGAACGGCTCGACCGATCCGTCCCAGCCGAGCCAACCCTGCTGGGTCATCCGTCCGTCGGCGTAGGTGTAGGACCAGTGGGCACCGTCCTCACCGTCGAAGTGGACGACGCCGGAGCGAACGAACGGCGCGATCGCGACGTAGAAGGCGATGGCCTGGTGCGACCACTTGGGGTCGCCCGCGTCGTCGTGATCGAACTCGATCCAGTCCCCGTCGCGGGTGATCGAGGCCCTGGCCTCGCTCGCTATGTCGACGATCCGGTCACTCACGTCAGTCATGTCGGGCTCGTACCAACGACTCTGTTCGGCCATGGCTGCCTTGGCGGCGGCCGTTGCGGCGGCGTCGTCCGACTCCGGTAGGTGCAGACGGCCGGAAGGCCACACGGAATATCCCACGGCGGGCAGTCTACGGTCGTCGATGTTCCGTACACCGACCCGAACAGCGCGCCAGCGCCGGGTCAGTCCGATGGCGGCGGCCAAGCGGGCCACGTCGGCTGTTGCCGGGGTCGACGTTCGCGATTCCACGGCTCCGGATGCCGGGGTGTTGAGTTTCGCGCCGGCCGCCTGGTCGGCGTTCATCAGCAGCGCCAAGCAGCCTCGCTGACTGCGGCCCGTTAACGCCCGGCCGGGGCCTCTTCGCCCTCGAGCAGTCGGCCCAGGCCGGTCAGGCCGGGGCCGATCCTCTTGATCTGGTCGTTGAAGAGCAGATAGATCGTGCCCTCCTCGTCCATGGCCAGGCTGGCGTGCCCGTCGTGTTCCTCGCCGAGCGGGTAGAGCAGACCGGCCGTGGATCCGGAGAGGCTGTCGAACCAGACCTTCTGACCGAGGCACAACAGTGGGTCGAGCCGTAGACCGATGCGGGCCGAGTCCCGACCGGGACCGCTCACCGGCACGACCAGTCCACCGAACTCGGTGAGGAAAGCTCGCGCGGGAGCGTGCATGGCAAAGCCCTCCGGGGCGAGCGCCGACTCCCACTCGCCGACGTCCATTCGGCGGCGTGGTGACCAACCCGCCATCCTGAGGGCTTGCGCCGCACGGTCCGGCAGTGCGCGGTCATCTCCCCGCATCACAGCACCTCTCTCAGGTCGAACTCGTTGCGCAACGACTTACAACTGTTGCAGCACGGGTTGTGCGCGCCGTGTCCGGGGTTACCCGGAGCGCGAATCCGTGCGGCCCCAATCGCGCCACCGCGCGGGTCGATGCCCCGGTCCAGCAGCTTTGACAACGACTGCGGTAACGCGCAGTTGCCGTGCCACGGCGCGCGAAGGTTCTGCGGCACCCGGTCGAGCGCACCGGCCACCTCGCGGTTGTGCGGATAGATCCGGTCGGGGCCGTCGCTCACCGAGACGGCGGTGTGCCGCCCATCAGCCGTGGTCACGGCCTCGGCGGTGCCATTGACCCGTCCGTTGCGCTGCTGGCGGTCGGCCTCCTGACGGGCACGGTACGAGGCCTGCCGCGAGGGAGACGCGTTTCTGGTCGGCCGTGCGTCCGGATTTCCGCGGCGTCGCCGCTTGACCTTCTTGAGGTCTCTGACCCATTCCCGGGCGAACTTGGCGGCGATCTTGCCGGTGCGGTTCCTAACCATCGGCCAACCGCCAGAGGGCTTCCTGCATCAGGTTGCCGACGATGGTGCGGGTCAGCGTCTGGAACACCGGAATCTCCAGCAGCGAGGCGCCGAACGTCGGGCCAGCGGTGGCGATTGCTTGCGCGATCTGGATCGCCAGCAGGACCAGTTGCACAATGACCGCGATCTTCAGGGCCAGTACGATCGCGGCAGCGATCATGAGTCCGGCACCGCCGACCAGCGCGCCGGTGCCGTTGCTCTGAAGGCTGTCGACCGGGCTCTCCTGTTGGCCCCACCAGGCACGGAATGCCTCGATATCGGCACCCTCGTTGCCGCTCAGCGCGGCTTTGGCGGCCGTCTCCGCCTGCTGAATGAACTCGGCCACGTCACTGCTGAATTCGCACCAGGCCTGGCCGAGCTCAAAGAGCTTCTGCTCGTCAGAAGCTGGCCAGGTGTAGCCCAGGATGTCGAGCAGGCTGCGCAGCTCACCCGGAATCTGCAGACCCACCCGTCAGCCTTCCATTCGTTTGAGCAGCACGCGAAACAGGTCGCCGGTGTCGGCCTCGTTGGCTTCGTGGGCACGAGCCATCCCGGTCAGGTCGTCGCCAGCGAAACCGACCTCATCGAGCGCCTCGAGCAGTGACTCGAAGACGTACGCCGCCGCTTCGTCGTATGCCACGCCGAGCAGTGACCCGGTCTCGTCGTCGCCGAACGCGGGACCGATCGATGCCAGTCGGGCCTGGAAGGCGGTCAGCTTGTCGGCGAAACCGTCCGCCAACGACCGCATGGTGGTGCCGGCAGCCGAGATGCCCTCCGGGTCGATCTGCACGGCGCCGTCACCCGCCTCGGCGGCCCAGCCGGTCCTGCGCGTCGGCGAGCCCGTCGAGGAACGTGGTGAACTGCCGGGCGGCATCCCGCTGAATCTCGGTCAACTGCCGCCCGAGGTCACTCAGGTCAACCTGTTCCGTGGTGGACGTCGTCGCCTGCTGCAGGTCTGCCATGGCGTCGTTGACGGCGGTGAGGATGTGCTCGGTCAGGGTCGTGAGGTCGAGCCGCCGGAGGCCTGGGTCGACCTCCAGTGCGGTCAGCCGGCCCGGCGGCGCAGCGGTGGCCCGCACCATCCCGTCCGCCGCCTCGCCGTGACCCTCAGGCTGGGGCACGTCCGCCCCGTCCGCCCCGCCGGACTGCTGTGCGGACAGCGCACGCAGCGTGTCGGTGAGCACTTTGTCGATCCCGTTGGGGTTCGTCGATGTCACCTCAGCCCCCCGGATCTGCGTTCAGTGCTGCCCACGAGATTTTAGAAGACAACGCCGTCGCCCGCCGTCCCCCGGGGGCGTGCGCCGGCGACGGCGAGGGCCTCGCATCACTGTGGACATCAGAAGTACCGGATGGACCAGTCGAACATGCGTACCGGCAGGAGTACGAGGACGACGGTCGCGGCGACGGCGAGCAGCACGCGCACGGTGCGAAGACCTCGCCACCACGGGATGATCCATAGCAGCAGCCACATGGTGCCCGCGATCGCCACATGCACGCCGATCACTCTGAGGCTGGTTTCCTCGCAACTGTTGTCGGCGATTGCCTCTTTGCACAGCGTCGGCGGGCCGTTGCTGTCTCCGATGTTTCCCAACACTCCGACTATGCCAGCCAGCACCGGTGCCGCCACGAGGGTGAACAGTGGCGTCACCAACCATCCGGCAAGATCGCGGCGCCGGTCCATAAGCCGCCCCATCAGCGAGACGATACAACCGGATCGACACACACCACGCCCCGTCGCCGCGGCGGACGATTGATCGACTCGGCCTCCGGGAAATCGGGGTATCAGGACGCCGTTTTCGGACCGACTTCCAGGAACCCGAGTGGATCAGGCAGTCCTAGGCGTCGATGAACGTCGTACCGTGTTCCGATGGTCTCGGACGCGGTGCGGTACTACGACGACTTCCTCACCGGGCGGGACTGGCTCGCCGAGGGGTTGAGCTGGGCTGTGGTGCAGCCGGCGAGTACCGAGGCCACCGTCGACGGGATCATCAAGCGGCTGCGGGCCAGGCGTGTCGAGCCGGGTGACGACCAGTCGGGCGAGCTTGCCGACCTAGCCCAGATCGGCCCGAACGTGCTGGTGTTCCAGGACAATGGCTGCGCGTTGAGCCGGCCCGAGGTGCTGCGCTGGCTCAGCGACGGCACGCGGGTGCACACCGTCGAGTGGACTGTGAACGGCAACGGCGGCCTCACGTACGCGGTGTACGGCCGGGTGCTCGCCTGGATGGACCTGAACGACCCGGAGCGGCGGCACGGCGACGACCCGTCCGCGTTCGCCGACGACCTGGACGACGTACGCGCCGCGCGCGGAACCGGGTACGTGCGGTCGGCGGCGATGGCGTTCGTCGAACGGCGGACCGGGGTGCGGCTGCCGGCCGAGTGGATGAGCGACGAGGGGGTCGACCCGCAGGCCGGGCCGTGGGTGACGGTGCGGCTGCCGCACATCCCGGCCGACCCGAGGCCGCCGTCGAACTTCGGTCACTACGAGCCCGACCTGGACGCTCGGCTGCGGTCCGCGCCGGATGAGGTACGGCGGGCGGCGGTGGCGCACGCCGTACGGGCGGTGATCATGCGGCTCCGGTTCAGCGACGACGAGCTGGCGAGGCAGGCGGTCGAGGCCGTCGAGCGGGGGCTGACCGTGGACGAGGAGACCCGGTGGAGGATCGTCCGCCTCACGGCGCAGGGCGGTGATGTCCGGGCCGGCGCCGATGCCGTGCACGCCCTGCACGCGGCGCTGGGCGCGGAAATGGCCGGCGTCGACGCGCTGGGCGCCGCGCGGCACGCGCTCGGCGACGGTTGGCCGGCGGTGCGCCAGGACCTGTACCGCCTCGTGCGGGAGACCGGCTGACGGGGTCGGATCGACGCCAAGATCTGCACAACATCCCCGATGTTGCTGCCTCAGCCGCGCCGGAGACAGCAACATCCCCGAAGTTGCTGTCACACCACACCACACCACGAACACCACGCCACGAACAGCAGATCGGCGGGCGGCGGGATTTTTTCCGGCCTGGCGTCGAATCGAGGGCTGCTCGTTCGTGGTACGGGTGGAGGCGGTCGGCGAAGGCCGCCCGGGAGACGAGGAGTTCTGAGATGGCGCGGTACCTGATCTCGTTCAACGACGGCGCGATGGACCACATCCCCGCCGAGGAGTTGCCCGAGGTGGGCAAGGCGGCGCACGCCGTGCTCCAGGAGGCCGTCGACGCGGGCGTCTGGGTGTTCGGCGGCGGCCTTCAACGGCAGCGGGCCAACATCGTGGCCACGGACGGGTCGGTCACCGACGGCCTCTACCCGGAGACCAAGGAGGTCATCGGCGGGTTCGTGGTCGTCGACGTGACCACCCGCGAGGAGGCGCTCGGATGGGCTGCCAAGTTCGCCGCCGGCTGCCGCTGCGCCCAGGAGGTCCGGGAGATCATGGCCGACCCCGAGATGGAGGAGATGCTCCGCCGCGCCGACCGTCGAGGGTGACCTTCATCGGGAAGATCCTGGTGGTCTGCGTCTCGCACCACGACGGCACGACATGGAAGTGCTCGTCCCGCCCCTGAAGCGGGTGGTTCTAGGTGTGCTGAAGTGCGGTATGCCTCAGAGGTATGAACATTCCACTGAGGTATACCGCTCACCACCGCCGCTGTGGTTGGTCGAGCAGACCCGGCCGGCCGGGTAGCGCAGGCTGTACCGGCAGGAGGGCAGCTGCGGGGATCGTCCCCGGATCGGAATTCTTGAACCCTTGATGGCGTCAAGCGTTTCCGAGACTCCAGGGAGCAGTCATGCCGCCGCACGCCGTTACGTCCACGCGCCGCCCAGCCCTGCGGGCGGTCGCCGCGACACTGGCCGCCGCCACCATCCTGACCGGGTCCGCCGCGTTCGCCGCCACCGACAGTGGTCGCCCGGCCGGGCCACCCGATGCCGTGCAGCGGCAACTGGACGGCCTGGTCAGCGAGAGTGGCTTCCCCGGCGTCCTCGCCTCCGTACGGGGGGCCGACGGCCGGGTCCGCGACTACACCGCCGGGGTCGGCGACCTCCAGACGCGTCGCCCGGTTCCCCGGGACGGCCAGGTCCGCATCGGCAGCAACACGAAGACCTTCACCGCGGTGGTCGTCCTGCAGTTGGTGGGGGAGGGGCGCATCGACCTGGATGCCACGGTCGAGCACTACCTGCCCGGAGTCGTGCGAGGTCACGGCAACGACGGCAGCGCGATCACCGTACGTCAGCTGTTGCAGCAGACGAGCGGCCTGGCGGACTACGACGACGTGCTCTTCACCAAGGCGCAGGACCTCATCGACAAGAGCCACTCGTACTACCAGCCGAGGCGGCTGGTGGATGCCGCGCTGACGAACGCGCCGCACTTCGCGCCCGGCGCGAGGTGGGAGTACAGCAACACGAACTACGTCCTCGCCGGGCTCATCGTCGAGCAGGTCACCGAGCGTCCCATCGGCGAGGAGATCACCAACCGGATCATCAGGCCGCTCGGCCTGCGCGACACCTACTGGCCGGGAGTGGGGGAGCAGTCTCTTCGGGGTACGCACCCGCACGGCTACGTCGCAGTGGGCCCCGGCGCACCGTGGGTGGACGTCACCGACATGGACCCGTCGCTGGGCTGGGCCGCCGGCCAACTGGTCTCCACCCCGGACGAGCTGCGGACCTTCTTCCAGGCGCTCGTCGACGGCCGGCTGCTCAAGCCCGCGCAGCAGAAGGCGATGATGACCACCGTGCCCGCGCCCGGCTTCGAGCCGACCGGCGAGTACGCGTACGGGCTCGGCATCGCCAGCCACGAGTTGCCCTGCGGCGTCGAAGCCTGGGGTCACGGCGGGGACATCCAGGGGTTCGAGACCCGCAACCTGGTCACCCGCGACGGCCGCGGTGCCGTGGTCGCCGTGACCGGCCTGCCGACCGGTGAGCAGATGCTCGCCGAGGTGAACGAGAGCGTCGAGACGGCGCTGTGCGGCACCGACCACCGAGCATCGTCGGTCCGGTGACATCGCACGCGGACCTGCGCGGCTACCTTCCGGCCGCTACGGCGAGCCGACGCCGTAGGAAGGCGGCTCCCAGCGGGTACCGGTAATCCCGGCCGCCTGTTCGTGCGCGCGGTTGAGGATCGACTCCGCCTCCCGCCGCGCGGCGGTCACGATGCTCTCCGCCTCGAGTCGCGCGACGGCGCGGTGGTCCTCGGCCTGCTTCTCGGCGAGGTCGAGGATCTGCTCCACCCGGGTGCCCAGGCCGCTGAGGGTCGGCGTCTCCCGCTTGCGCCGTCGCGGAGCGGCGGCGGCCTGGTCGTCCTCCCCCCGGTCGGCCAGGCCGTCCTCGACGAGGTGGGACTCGCCGGTGCCGATCAGGGAGAGCGCGACTCCGATCGCGGCGACCGCGACACCGGACCAGACGGCGGCCGGCCCGAGGGCCGGACCGACCGCGCCGCCGACGCCGAGCCCGACGAGGACGGCTGCGGTCCTGGCTGGCTTGCGCACGGGTCCTCCAACGACGGTACGGGCGCGGGCATCGGGTTCCAGCATGACGATCGAGTCAAGCTCGCCGGCCCCGAACACTCCATCGTGGATTGAGGTCGGTCACCGTGCGGGGGGCTGGATTCCCGCCAGGGAAAGGGCCAGGAGTCGTTCCGCCTTCGTGGCGTCGGCCGGCTGGGCGGCGAGTGAGATGGCGTTGGCGAGGGTCATCACGTCCGCCATGACGACATCCGCGCGTACGGTTCCCTGCTCGACGGCCCGACGCAACAGCTTCTCGCCCGCCGCGCAGAGCGTCGCGCCGCAGGTCTCGTTCTCCTCAGGTGGCGCGTTCAGCAGTGTCACCGCGAGCCCACGGGTCGTCGTGGCGTACACGGTGACCTCCCGCAACCAGGTGGTGAAGGCGGCGAGAGCGTCCGGCTCGGCCAGCAGGTCCTCGGCGCGGCCGGCGAGGTTCTGCACGCAGGTCCGGAAGACGGCCTGGAGCAGGGACCACCGGGACGGGAAGCGCCGGTGCAGGGTCGCCGAGCCGACCCCGGCGGAGCGGGCGATCTCCTCCAGCGAGGCGTACGCGCCATCGCGGGCGATCGCCTCGGCGGCCGCCTTCACGATGAGGTCGTAGTTGCGTTGTGCGTCGGCTCTCATGGCCCGCCCTTGCCAAAATGGGGTGGTCCCCCATATCTTAGCCGGTGACAAGTGGGGGGACGCCCCACTTATTTGGAGGCATCATGGCTGTCCTCGTCATCGGCGCGACCGGCAAGCAGGGAGGGGCTACCGCCCGAGCGCTGCTCGACCGTGGCGTCGTGGTCCGTGCCCTGGTCCGCGACGTCGCCACCGACAGCGCACAGGCTCTGGCCGCGCGCGGCGCCGAACTGGTCAAGGGCGACCTGGACGATCCCGCGTCGCTGCTCGCCGCGGCCCAGGGGATGGACGGCCTCTTCTCGATCCCGTTTCCCGACGTGGCGAACCTGCAGGGCGACGCCGAGCTGACTCGCGGTCGGAACGTCGTCGAGGCCGCCCGCCGGGCCGGCGTGGCACACGTCGTACACAGCAGCGTGTCCGGCGCGGGCGACTTCCACCGCAGCCAGCCCGGCTGGGCCGAGGGCCGCTGGGACCGGCACTACTGGGAGAGCAAGGCGGCGATCGACGAGATGGTCCGCACCGGTGGCTTCGCGCACTGGACCGTCCTGGCGCCCTCGACGTTCATGGAGAACCTGGTCGGCTGGTCGTACCTCTTCGGCGACTGGTCCAGCGGCACGATCATCACCGGCTTCGCGGCGGACGCCCAGCTCCCCTGGGTCGCCGTCGACGACATCGGAGAGGCCGCGGCGATCGCGTTCACGGACCCGGGACGGCTCGACGGCCTGGACGTCGAACTCGCCGGCGACCTGCTCACCATGACCGAGGTGGCCGCGATCCTCAGCGAGGTCACCGGCCGGACGATCTCCGCGCCCGTGCTCACTCCGCGGGAAGCCGTCGAACGCGGACTGCTTCCCGCCATGGTCAATTCGGTCGAGCGGATCAACGAGAACGGCAGTCCCGCCCGTCCCGAGATCACCCGGGCGCTCGGCCTGCCCACGACCGACTTCCGGACGTGGGCACGCCGCACATTCTCCTGAGGGGTCACATCGAGGCGGTGGCCCGCGTCCGGGTCGCGACGACCCGGCGGCGGCGCACCGGGTACGGGATCGGGTGGGAGATCCCCCAGGCGGCGCCCTTGCAGACGACCTCCTTGTAGCGGGCCGCCAGCCGCCCGGTCAGCTGGGACGGCTTGGCCCGGTCGTCGGCGGTCACGTACTGAATGATGCCGTCGCGGCGGCCGAGACTGATGCACTGGTTGAAGTAGCGCAGCGGGGCATTCGGCATCTTCGTCCGGCCGGTCAGGCGCGCGGCGATGGCGTCGGCCGCCTGCCAGGCCATCGGAGTTCCCGAGGCGCAGGACATCCGTAGCGGCTTGCCGCCCGGCCCGGCGGCGAGTCCGGCGTCGCCGACCGCGTACACGTCCGGGTGCGAGACGGACCGCATGGTGTCGTCGACGATGATCTGCCCGGTGGCCGCGACGGTCAGACCGGTGGCGGCGGCGATGGGGTGGACGGCGAAGCCGGCCGTCCACACGGTCACCGTGGCCGGGATCGTGCCACCGTCGGCGTTGACCACGCCGGCCGGCTCGACCCGAACGACGTCGGTGTGCTCGTGCACCGAGATGCCGAGCCGGTTCGTGACGCCCCGCAGGTGCTGTCGCGCCCTGCCGTTCAGCCAGTCACCGAGACCGCCGCGGACGGCGATCGCGACGTCGAGGTCGGGCCGGGCCTCGGCGATCTCGGTGACGGCCTCGAGGCCGGTGAGACCCCCGCCGACCACGAGCACCTGCTGCCCGGCGGCGAGGTGGGCGAGACGGTCCCGCAGCCGCAGCGCCGACGGTCGGCCCGCGAGGTCGTACGCGTGCTCGGCGACGCCGGGAACGCCGTGGTCGGCCGAGGCGCTGCCGAGGGCGTAGACGAGCGTGTCGTACGCGATCTCGTTGTTGCCGTGCGGGTCGGTGAGCGCGACGGTGCGGCGGTCGACGTCGACGGCGGTGACCCGGGCGACGCGGACCCGCACGCCGGTGCCCGCGTACACCCGGCTCAGCTCGCGGCGCGTGAGGTCCTGGCCGGCGGCGAGCTGGTGCATGCGGACCCGCTCGACGAAGTCGGCCTCGGCGTTGACAACGGTGATCTCGATGTCGTCGGGGTGCAACCGGCGGGCGAGGCGGCCGGCGGCGGTCGCTCCGGCGTAGCCGGCTCCGAGGACGACGATGCGGTGCTTCATGGCGGCGCTCCTGTCTCGGCGATGGTCGCTACCTGAACCGGGCAGCGACGCCGTTGCTGACAGGAGGCGGCTATGACCTGGGTCACCAGACGTGCAGGAGCGGCTCCGAGTGCGCGGTGACGGACCACTGGCGGGTGACGCGTTCGAGCTTGTCGGGGTTGACCTGGACGCGGATCGCCGCGACTCCCTCGGGGGTCATCTCCAGGGACATGACACCGACGACCTGCTCGCCGGTCACGACGACGACCGCGGGCCCGCCGTTGACGACCTCGGCGTAGAGGGCGGGGCTGCTGCCGCCCACCAGGTTCCGTTTCACGTCGCTGGGCCGGAAGAGGCCGCGCAGGAACTTCGCCACCGCCAGCGCGCCGACGACCGGCGTGGTGCGGGCCGGGATCTTGCCGCCGCCGTCACCGACGCTCGTCACGTCCCCGGTCAACAACTCCACCAGCCGCTGGATCTGGCCGCTGTTGGCCGCCGTGAGGAACTCGCTGACGATCTGCCGGGCGGCGGCGTCGTCCACCTCGCCGCGCGCCCGGCCGGCGGCGACGTGCTGCTTGGCACGCCGGTAGATCTGCTGGCAGTTCGACTCGGTGAGGTCGAGGATCTCGGCGATCTCGCTGTGCGGGTAGCCGAAGGCCTCGCGCAGCACGTACACCGCGCGCTCGTTGGGCGACAGCCGCTCCATGAGGGTGAGCACCGCCATCGAGACCGATTCGCGCTGCTCGACGGTGTCGACCGGCCCGAGCATCCGGTCCCCGGCGAGGACGGGCTCGGGCAGCCAGGTGCCCACGTAGGTCTCGCGCCGGGCGCGCGCCGAGGTGAGCTGGTTGAGGCACAGGTTGGTGAGTACCCTCGTCAGCCAGGCCTCGGGCGTCTCGACGCGCTCCCGGTCGGTGGCCTGCCAGCGCAGGAACGTGTCCTGGACCGCGTCCTCGGCGTCGCTGGCCGAGCCCAGCAGTCGATAGGCGATCGCCTCCAGGCGGGGCCGGGAGCGCTCGAACACCTCGATCTCGTCGGAACGCAGTGGCATGGCTCGACAGTAACCGCGCCTGTCGCGCGGCTCGGCGAGCCGGTTGCGCGGTGATTCGGCGCGCTCGGTAGGCGCAAACCGGGACGTCAGCGGCCGCAGATCCCACTACTGGCCATTAGGATGTGGGCCATGAGCGCCGAGGCCGTAGGCATGTACATGCCCGCCGTCGTGACGCTCGACGACGTCGCGGCGATGAACTCCGCCGATCCGAATGGCCACCGCTACGAGACCAGCCCCGAGGGGGTCCTGTCGGTCATGCCGCCGCCCGATTCGGAGCACGCCACGATCGCGAGTCGGCTCTTTGCCTGGCTGATTATGGCTGGTTGGCCCGCCGAGCAGGTGCTTCAAGCCGTCGGTGTGCGGATCTCCGGCCCGGGTGGTGACGGTGGCCGAATTCCCGATCTCAGCGTCTGGCGCAAGCCGCCGGGCCGCAGTGTCTGGGCGTCGGTGACCGAAATCGCGCTTGTAGTGGAGATCGTCTCGCCGGGTTCGGAGGCGATGGACTCGGTGACCAAGGTCCGTGAGTACGCGTCGGCCGGCATCTCGCAGTACTGGGTCGTGGACCGCGACGGGGCGCAGACGGTCACCCTCTACCGGCTGGGTGGAAACGGGTCGTACGAGGAGCACGCGAAGATGCCGTTGGCGTGGCTGCTCCAGTCGGTCCCCGCCGACCACCTCGACCAGAGCCTCTGACACACGTCCCTACTGGTCGACGAGCGCCGTCAGGGCCGCGCGTTGTGGCCAGGCCTCGTCGGTCATGCAGTCGGTGAGGCAGGAGAGACCGAAGGCAAGCGGCCACGAGGCGCTGTGCCGATTCTCGGCGGGCAGCAGCGCGAGAGGGTCGTCGGGATCCCACTGTGCGGTGGTCGGAACGGGTACGGCGAGCACCTCACCCACGTACGGCCGTTCCGTCCAGAGGACGGCCCGCCGCAGCACCTCGTCGGCAGTGACCTTGAGCAGGGTGACCGTGCAGAACTCCGGCACGCCGCCCCGACTGATCCACCGCCCGAAGCCGAGGACCACGCTCTCGGCTATCTCGTGTGGTTCGAGGTGGCACTCCTCGCGCAGTTCGCGCAGCGCGCCAGCGACGATGACCTCCTGAAGGCTGGGCGCGGTAACCGTCGCCGCCGCGTCCCCGGGCTCCAACGAACCGGATCCGGAGGGTGCGATGAGCCCGGGGCTGCCCACGTTGTCCCGGGTCTGTGCGACGAGCAGCAGCCGTCCGTCGAGGGTGAACGCCAGGGTGGAGATGCCCACCACGTTTGCCAGCCGACTGTCGGCGAACCGTCGCAGCCGGTCCCGGTGGTCGAGGATCAGGTCACGGCCACGCATCGGTCGGGTGTCCCGACCTGCCTCGTAGACGTCGTACGGCGCGAGCAGGTTGCTGCAGAAGAAGTCGAAGTAGTGCGCCGGCCGCAGCGTGACGACCGGGTCGTCGGCACCGGTCGGCAGGTCGTCGGCGAGGCCCAACACCGCTCCGTTGTACATGGCGGCCGTCCGGGCGTGCCGGGCCAGGAAGTCGAACGACCAGCGCCGCAGGTCCCGGCCGAGGACGTAGCTCGTCGGCGAGACGGCGCAGCGGATGCGCTGGCCCCGCAGCCGGGAACTCTCGTCGGTGGGGATGATGCCGGTGCTGTGGGCACTGGTGAGGACCCGCCTCGGGTACCGGACCTGTTCGACGATGTCCCGATAGTCGTCGCCGTCGCGGGGATGGAAGCGGAACTGTCGAGTCCGTCGACGGTTGGCGAGGATCTCCAGGGTCGAGACCAGGAGACCCGCCGTGGCCGCCGCGACGCTGAGCGCCAGCGGTGGGCTCTGGGTGGCGGTCGCCGCGCTCAGGATCGCCAGGCCGACGCCGGCGGCGGTCAGGCGGTACCGCCACAGGCCCTGCCGCCAGATGCTCATCGTCGTGCTGACTCTTCTCGCCGTCCTGAGCACTCGGCACCTTTTCGGTCGCACCTGACGGAGACGACCGCATGGTATCCGCAGTAGAAACCACCACATTTACGCCGAGTTGCCGTCCAAGTTTACGAATGTGTCAGCGCTCGCGGCGTGCGCCGCGCCGCGGTGGCCAGCGGCGGCGCAGGTGAGCAATCCGTCCGTCGAGGACAGATGTCGCTAACCGGACAAGACGGTAAAGCCCCTGGTAGAGGACCCTTAAGGCAGGCGAGAGGGCGAGGGATGTCGGGCCACATCCCCACCCGCGGGCCCGGTACGGACAGCATCGTCCGCTCCGGTGCCGCCCTCGCCGGCCCGGCCCCGCCGGTGCGGGCCCGGCACCGCCGCCGGCCCCGACGAGGCGCACGGCTCGGCCGTCCCACACCGCTGGAGGCGCCCGCAGCGGTGTCACCGTCCACCGCCGGCGACGTCGCCCACCGGCACGTCGCCCACGTGCCCTGTCGACCACACGCATCGTGGATCCCGCCCTGTTCGGCGTCGCTCACCCGCGCGCCGGGCCGGGCGACCGAATCAGAGAGGCCCTGTCATGGCGGCTCCCACCGCGACCGCAGCCCTGAACGCATCCGTCTTCTCGCCGGGTGACCAGATGCTGCTGACCGTCACGTACTCCGACGCCGACACCAAACCGCTGACCGTCACCATCGTGGTCACCGACGCGCAGGGCAACAGCAGCGCGCCGGTCAAGGTCACCGCGGTCATCGACCCGCTCACCGTGACCGTCTCCGACAACTCCGGGCGTACCTGGACCCGGGTCTCCGACAACGGCTCCGTCGCCGTGTACCGGGCGGTGGCGTGATGCCCCGGGTCACCGTCCAGGTCCGCGACGCCGCCGGACACACGGCGACGGCCGGGGTCGACTACACCGTGCGCCAACCGGTGCTCGGCGGCTACTACCTGTCCGGCGGGGCCGACCCCACCGCCGACATGGCCGGCGGCAACTTCCGCTCGTTGACCCAGTACCGCAGCTTCGCCGACGGGTACATCTTTCCCGGCTACAACCGGCCATGGCTGGTCAACCTGGGCAAGGCCGGCGTGCAGATGAACATGGTCCTGGAGCTGAAGCACTACGGCGCCGGCGACGCCGGGCCGCAGACCTTCACCGTGGACGGCGTCACCTACACCGTGCCCGCGCCGTCGATGACGATCCAGCAGCGTCCGGGCACCAGTTGGCCGAAGGCGTACGGCTACACCCAGGTGCTCAACGGCCAGTGCGACGGGTTGTTCGCGCGGGCCCTGTCCCAGTACCGGACGCTAGGCTTCGGGGTGAACATCCAACTCGCGTCCGAGTTGGACACCGACCACGAGTTCGGTACGACCGAGGCCGGCAAGGCGTACACCTGGGCCGAGTCCGACGCGCGGGCGGTGCAGGCTGTGTCGTACATCGTCACCTGGTTCAAGGCCCGGACCTTGCCCACCGGCACGACCTTCTCCGTGGGGGTGGGCGGCTTCGACCGGGCGTGCTTCCAGCGCACCCACACCGAGGCGCTGATGTCCCGACTGGACTACCTCCAGTGGAACGCCTACGCGACCGCCTCCGGCCAGACCGCGCTGGCCCGCTTCCGCCGGACCAAGGACTGGGCGGTGGCGGACCTCGGCCCGGTGGCGCTGTCCCGGCCGGTGATCATCGCGGAGTACGGGGTGCGGTCCGCCGAGATCCCCGACCAGGCCGCCTGGATCGCCACCGTTCCGGCGGCGATCGCCCAGCTCAACGCCGAGCGGGGTCCCCTCATCGCGCGGACCAACTACTTCAACTCCGGGTGGGGCACCCTGTCGCCGAAGGCGGCCGGGCTGGCCGCGCTGCGCACCGCGTACGCCACCCGACCGTACGTCTGATCGACGCGGTCACTCCGCTTCGAGCCGCTCGGCGTACGCGTCGCGCAGTGCGGGCCAGCCGAAGTCCTTGGCCTCGGCGCCGCGGATCGGGCCGACCGGGTCTCCGTCGAGCAGCCGGTCGGCCACGTCGAGGCAGAGGTGCCAGCCCGCGGCGACCATCGGCAGCGCGCCCGGCTCGGCGACGGTGTGTCGCAGGGTGAGCCGGGTGCCGCTACCCGAGGCCGTCAGCTCCCACCGCAGCAGGTCGTCGCCCCAGGTGTACTCGAGCAGGTGAGGCGGCTCGGCTCGGCGTACGGCCGCGGTCTGCTGCACCGACGTCTCGCCGTCGACGAGGGTGAGCACGGCGGCGCCGGGGCTGCCGAGGTCCCGGTCGGCGAGGAACGGCGCCCACTGCGCGAGCTGTGCCGGATCGGTCAGCGCCGCCCAGACCGCGCCGGGTGGGTGCCGCAGGTCGCGGACGAACACCAGGGTCGCACCGCCGTCGGCGTGTTCGGCGCGCGCCTCGGCGGGTGGGCTCGGGCGGAACGTGTCGCGGTCCATGTCACTGCTCCTGACTGTCGAGGTGCCGTTGTAGGGCGTCCAGGTGACGACTCCACAGCTGGCGGTACGGGTCGAGCCAGCCGTCGACCGCTCGCAGCGGACCCGGGTCGAGGCGGTAGATCCGCCGCCGGGCGGCGACCCGGCAGGAGACGAAGCCGGCCTCGCGCAACACCCGCAGGTGTTTGGAGACGGCCGGCTGGCTGACACCGAGCCCGTCGACCAGCTCGTTCACGCTGCGGTCGGCGTCGCGGAGGGCGTCGAGGATCCGGCGTCGGGTGGGCTCGGCGAGGACGGTGAAGGCGTCGCTGGACACCCGCTCAATATGCCCCTGCCGTCATATGTCTGTCAAAGTATACGACGGTGGCGGCCGTCCCGGAGCGGCATCGGGGACGGCTACCTATGCTCGGAGCATGGAACTGCGGATCTTCACCGAACCCCAGCAGGGTGCCACCTACGACCAGTTGCTCGCGGTCGCCCGCCGCGCCGAGGACGCCGGCTTCGGCGCGTTCTTCCGCTCCGACCACTACCTGAAGATGGGCTCGGTGAGCGGCGACCCGGGCCCCACCGACGCGTGGACGACGCTGGCCGGTCTGGCCCGCGACACCAGCAGCATCCGGCTGGGCACGCTGATGACCGCCGCCACGTTCCGGCTGCCCGGCCCGCTGGCGATCACGGTGGCGCAGGTCGACCAGATGAGCGGCGGTCGGGTGGAGCTGGGCATCGGCACCGGTTGGTACGGCGACGAGCACACCGCGTACGGCATCCCGTTCCCGGCCCTGGGCGAGCGGTTCGACCGACTGGAGGAGCAGCTCGCGGTCATCACCGGCCTCTGGTCCACCCCGGCGGGCGAGACGTTCAGCCACCCGGGCCGGTACTACCCGGTCACCGACTCGCCCGCCCTGCCCAAGCCGGTGCAGCAGCCCCGCCCGCCGATCCTGCTCGGCGGGATGGGGCCGAAGCGGACGCCCCGGCTGGCCGCCCGCTACGCCGACGAGTTCAACCTGCCGTTCGCCTCGCCGACGGACTCGGCGGCGCAGTTCGAGCGCGTCCGCGCGGTGTGCGCCGAGATCGGCCGCGACCCGGCGGAACTGGTCTGGTCCAACGCCCTGGTGCTCTGCTGCGGACGCGACGACGCCGAGGTGGCCCGCCGGGCCGCCGCCATCGGCCGGGACCCGGACGAGCTGCGGGCCAACGGCATCGCCGGCACGCCCGACGAGGTCCTGAACACCATCGACCGGTACGCCAAGATCGGCAGCCAGCGGATCTACCTCCAGGTGCTGGACCTGGCCGACCTCGACCACCTCGACCTGGTCGCGAGCGAGGTGCTGGCGAACCTGTGACCCGTCAGGCGCGGTGCTGCGCGTGCCGGCCCGGCTCGCGCAGCACCGTGTCCAACCGGCCGTCACGGTCGCTGTCCACATAGGTGATGTCCGGTACGCCGTCACCGTCCACGTCGATCTGGACGACGTCGGCCACGCCGTCACCGTTGAGGTCGGTGACGATCTCGACCGACCCGTCCAGGTGGCGCGTCACGATCGACCGCGACTCGCCGGCGGGCTCGCGGGGCGGTGGCCCCGGCGACGGTACGGGCGTCGGCGCGGGAGCGGGAGCGGGCGTCGGCCGGGGACCGGGTGTGGGCGCCGGGTGGTTCGGCAACCGGACGTTTGGCGGCGCACTGGCCGGCTCGACCGCGCTGCCGGTCGGGTCCAGCTCCTCCTCCGACGGGAAGACGTCGCCCCGCGCGGCCGGATCACGGTAGCTGCTCATGGGCGTAGGGTTCCCCGCCGACGGCGAGAACAACCGTGCCCGATCGTCCGGTGTCCTCGGTGCCCGGTCTGGCGGAAGATGTCGGGACCGACGCCACGGTCATGAAACGGGGGTCCACGGGTGGAATTGCGCCGGAATCGGGGGGCCCGTGCGCTCGCCCTGGCCTGCGTACTCGGTGGGGTAATCCTGCTGGCCTATCCCAGCGACCGCGCCCTGCTACGGACGATCATCGCGGTGGGTGTCATCGCGCTCGGCGCGGTGGCGCTGGTCAGCGCGTTGCGGCCGTTCCGGTTCGGGATCCACGCGGACGGGCTGAGCATCCGGCGGCCGGGCCTGCGCCGGGAGTTCCGGTGGGCCGAGGTCGACACGGTGGTCCTCGACGAGCCGCCTCGACAGGATGGCTACCCGACCCCGCCGAGGCTGTTGCTGGTGCCTGTGCAGGGTATGCCGCGTGAGCTGGTGACCTCCCGCCACCCGCTCGACGGCCGGCCGGCCATCGAGCTGCTCGTTCTCGACCAGGTCCGCGAGCAACCCGAGCAGGTGTCCGAAGCGCTCACCCGGCATGCCGGAGACCGCTTCGTCGACCTGCTCGCTCTGCGGCGCGCCGCCTTCGCCGTCCCGGACATCGCGGTGGGCCTGCGCGGCTACGCCATGGACCGGGTCGATCGGCTGATCCGGCGCGGCCAGGACGCCCTGCTGTCCGGCGACGCGGCGGCCCGGGAGGCAGCCCGCGTCGAGATCGAACGCGCCAGCGCGGCCGGTCTGCCGCGCGCCCAGCGTGGTTACCACACGTTCCAGGTGGATACGGTTCTAGACGCCCTCATCGCCGCTCTGAGCGACCAGCAGTCCACCGATCGGGAGACCGCCACGTGACCACCCCGGGACCGAACGCCACGTCGACCGCAGCTTCCGAGGTGCCACGCCGCAACTGGGCCGGCAACGTCCGGTACGCGGCGCGGGCGTTCCACCGACCGACCTCCCTCGACGAGGTGCGTCGCCTCGTCGCCGGCAGTCGGCGCGTCCGCGCCCTCGGCACGGGGCACTCCTTCAACCGCTTCGGCGACACCGCCGGCGACCTCGTGAGCCTGGCCGGTCTGCCGCCGACCGTCGAGGTGGACCGCGAACGGGGCCAGGTCACCGTGAGCGGCGCGATGCGCTACGGCGACCTCGCCGGACACCTGCACAACCAGGGGTACGCGCTGGCCAACATGGCCTCGCTGCCGCACATCTCGGTCGCCGGCGCGGTGGCCACCGCAACCCACGGCTCCGGCCCCACCCACGGCAACCTGGCCAGCGCCGTCGCCGGCCTGGAGCTGGTCACCGCCGACGGCGACCTGCTGCGGGTCGACCGCGACGACGACACGTTCGCCGGCATGGTGGTGGGGCTCGGCGCGCTCGGCCTGGTCACCCGGGTCACCCTGGACCTGGTGCCGGCCTTCGAGCTGCGCCAGTACGTACGGCTCGACCTCGACCCGGCCGCGCTGGACGAGGCGCTCGACTCGGCGTACAGCGTGAGTGTCTTCACCGACTGGCGTAGGCCGCGACTGCGGGAGGTGTGGCGCAAGCAGCTCGCGGACCAGCCGCCGCCGGAGGCGGACTGGCTCGGCACCACCCCGGCCGACCAGCCACGGCACCCGGTGCTCGGCATGCCGCCGGAGAACTGCACCCCGCAACTCGGCGAGCCGGGCCCGTGGCACGAGCGCCTGCCGCACTTCAAGCTCGGCTTCACCCCGAGCAGCGGTGACGAGTTGCAGTCCGAGTACCACCTGCCACGTACCGCCGTCGCCGACGCGCTCGCCGCCCTGGCCGACGTGGCGCACCTGATCGCCCCGGTCCTGCACGTGTGCGAGCTGCGGACGGTGGCGGCCGACGAGCTGTGGCTGAGCCCCAACCACCAGCGGGACAGCTTCGTCGTCCACTTCACCTGGGTCGACGACACCGACGCGGTGCTACCCGTGCTGGCCGAGGTGGAGGCGCGACTGGCCCCGTTCGCTCCGCGCCCGCACTGGGGCAAGGTCTTCGTCACCGACCCGGAGGACCTGTCGGGCCGCTACCCGAGGTACGCCGACTTCACGTCCCTGCTGACGAAGCTGGACCCCAAAAACAAGTTCGGAACCGACCAGCTGAACCACTACTTCCCCCGCTAGCTCCCCGCGCCGCCCTACCCACGTCGATCATGGAGTTGTGGTGCCCGTTCAGGGGGCTTCGAAGCCGTTTTGATCCCACCGCAACTCCATGATCGACGCGGCGTGGGCGGGCGGGAGAGGGGCGTTAGCCGGAAGGGGCGGGGGTGGGGGTGGGGGTGCGTAGGGTGGCGCGTTGGACTGCGCGGCTGATGTCGCTGGGGGAGACTATTCCGGTCAGGCGGCCGTCCTCGGCTACCACCAGGGCTCGGCCGTCGGCGCACTCGGTGAGCCGGGGGAGCAGGTCGTTGAGCTGTTCACCCGGCTGGGCGAGCACCAGCTCGTCGGCCCGGCAGGCCACCTCGGCCAGCGTGGTCGACGTGCGCCGCTCGGCCGGTACGCCCCGCACCCGGTTTACGGTGACCAGGCCGGTCGGCCGCCCCTGGTCGGTCAGCGGCAGCGCCGAGTGCCGGTACGCGAAGAGGTAGTGGTCGACGAAGTCGGCGACCGTCATGTCCGCCGACGCGGTCTGCGGCTGCGGTGTCATCACGTCGCCGACCCGGATTCCGCGCAGCGCGGTTCCGGTGCGGGCCTGTCGCTCCTCCACCCCGGCGGCCCCGATCAGGAACCAGCCGATCAGCGCCAGCCACAGCCCGCCGAAGCCGACGCCGGACAGGAACTGCCACAGCCCGAGGCCGATGAGCAGCGCGCCGAGCACCCAGCCGGCCCGCGCGGCGACCACTGACGCCCGGGTGCGGTCGCCGGTGGCCTTCCACACCGCCGCACGTAGCAGCCGACCGCCGTCCAGCGGCGCGGCCGGCAGCACGTTGAAGATCGCCAGCAGCACGTTGATGCCGGCCAGCCAGGCAATCGCCCCGAAGAGCAGCCCGCCCTGCCCGGCCAGCGCGAACAGCAGCGCGATGACGCCGAAGAACGCCCCGAGCAGCAGACTGACCAGCGGGCCGACGCCCGCGATGCGCAACTCCGCGCCCGGGTCACGCGGCTCGCCCTTCAGCTCGGCCACGCCGCCGAACAGCCACAGCGTGATGCCGTCGACCTCCAGCCCGTTGCGTTTGGCCACCACCGCGTGCGACACCTCGTGGGCGAGCAGGCCGACGAAGAAGACCACCGCCGCGGCCAGGCCGGCGAGGGTGTACGCCACGGCGGAGCGATCCGGGTACGAGCGGGGAAACTGGTTGGCGGCCAGCCCCCACGCGATCAGCGCGAAGATGACCAGCACGCTCCAGTTGACCCCGACCGGCACCCCCGCGATCCGACCGATCCGGAAACTCGCCCTCATCCCGGGCTCATACCCACGGTCAGCCGAGCCATGCGACACGCGGCGCTCAGGTCGTCGCTGCGGAAGGTGCAGCAGCTGAGATCGGGCGCGGATGCGCCTTGGTGACAGAAGGTCGATCAGGCTGTCGGCGTCACCGACAAGCGTATGGCGTTGTAGATCAGCTACACCTGCCGAGCGAGCGTCGTCGCCTCGCGCAGGAGCGCATCCAGGTCGCTGGCGGAGATCGCCCCGCCGCCGAGCGTGTGGAGGATGGTCAAGCCCTGGATACGACCCGCAACCTTCGGATCAACGTCAGCGTCGATGCTCGGATCGAGGGCCGCGCTGATCAGCCTCTCCGCGCTGGTGGCGTCGGTTTCGGCACCACCGTTCGTCGTGCTTCGCATGTGGCTGACGAACCGGATCACCTCTTCCGGACTGGCGCCGTCGGGGAAGCGACGGTCGACCGCGAGGTAGAAGACCGCGCCGAGCAGCGTGGCGAAACCTTCCCAGCCCTGACTGTCGAGGCGAGCCTCGACGCGGTCGTTCTCGGCGTGGTCGCCCGTCACCATGGTGCGGATGTAGGCGACCATGTCAGGACTGATCGTCAAGATGCTTCCCTTCACGATGCTTCTTGGTCATGTTCCACAGGCCCTTCAGGCCGACGACTACGGCTCCGGCTGCCATGATGACGGAGCTGACTGGGTGTTCCAACTGTGGTCGATCTGGCGGCGGGGCGGGCCTGGGAGCGGTGGTGGAGGTCGCGGTGCCGCCGGGGCCGCTCTTGATCTGATGCATCAACTCACGGAGCCCGGCCGTGGTGGCCTGCTCGGCGTCCTGAAGGTTGCCCTCGGTCTCGTCCGCCTTCTTCACGTGACGCCGGAGGAAGGCTTCGGCTCGGTTGCCCCTGGCTTCTGCCTCTGCGACCACCCGTTCACCCGTTGGTGATCCGCGGTCTTCGTCGAGGCGGGTGGGGGCAGATCCAGGGGCGATCACGTTGACGTAGTTGGCGAGATGTTGTGCGGCGTTGCTACTCAGTCGGCCGAGCCGGCCGGCCTTGTCGACAGCGGTGCCGCTCTTGCTGATCGCCAGGCCGAGCTTCGGGTTCTCGCTTCCGCTAGCGAGTTGGTGGAGATTTCGCCGAGCCTCGGCGACGTCCTGCTGGGCGTGGCCCGCTTTAACGGCGAGGGCGTCCAACTTGTCGATCGCGGCGTTAAGCTGCGCCACGACCTGGGCCAGAAGCCCAGTCATCCGAGTGACTCCCGATAGCTGCCGGCGTTGTCCTTGACCACTGTGATCACGTGGAGGGTCAGTTCCACCTCGCGTTGGGCCGAAATGAGGTCAGCACGGACCTTGTTGGCCTCGGCGTGCTGGCTGTCATGCAGGGTGGCGAGGGCGAGGCCGGTCGCCTCGTCGAGCTGAGTGCCGATTTCCCTGACTGTGGCGGCGGCTTCGCTGAGCGAGCGGTCGGCTTCGTAGAGGATCGCTTTGATCTCGCCGATGCTCACGGTCAGCCCAGCACGCTCATGTACTGTCGCGCTGCTTGACTGCTGCCCTGCAGGGTGGTTGCCCCTTCGACCAGCCGCTGTTTGCTCTGCTCGGCGCGAGCGATGGCTTCGGCGAGCGTCGGGTGGCCGGTGCCGGCGGCGCGCAGCCGGACCAATACCTGTTCGATGCTGGCCATGCTGTCCTCCCCGCTCGACCACGCGCGACGCGAGCCATCTTCGTACGTTCCGTGGAGGGACGAACACTAACCGACATCACGCGCCGTTCGCAGCCCCGGACGTAGATGCCGGCGAGCGGATTACCTCTGGCCGGGCGTCAGCGGCGGGGGGTCTCGCTGGCGATGGTCGCCTCGCGGGGCAGCGCCGCCGCCCGCATCGCCCAGTCCAGCGCGTAGTCGGCGATCTCCTCCCAGCCGGGCGCTCCGACCGTGAAGTGCGACCGGCCGGGAAACTCCTCGTACGCGGTGAGCGCGCGGGACTTCTGGTAGAGCCCCGCGTTGGCGCGGACCACCGACGCCGGCACCACGTGGTCCTGCCCGCCGGCCATCAGCAGCAGCGGCGCCCGGTCGACGCGTCCGGTGTCGACGCGGGCGGGCGAGCGCGGGTCGACGTTGGCGAACGCGCCCTCGAAGAACACCCGGCCCGCTCCGGGGACCGCGTACCGCTGCCAGGCCCGGTCGGACTCCTCTCGGCTCAAGGTGTTGCCGAAGGTGTAGGCGAAGTCGTCCGGGGTGAACGGGACGGCCTTGCTCCGGTTGGCGGGGCTGCGCAGGATCGGGAAGCCGGAGCGCAACTGGCTCAACGGCACCTTGAGCACCCCCTTGATCGCCGCCGGATGTACCCCCACCACCGCCGCGCCGAGTCCCCGGTCGGCGAGGACCTGGGCGAACAGCCCACCGAACGAGTGGCCCATGATGATCGGCGGACGCGGGAGCGCCCGGATGATCCGGTCGTAGTGGGCGACGATCGTCGCCATGCTCTGCTCGGCGATCGGGCTGGGGTCGTCGCGCAACTGCTCGACGGAGCGGTCCATGCCGGGCCACGCGGGAGCGATGACGTGCATGCCGCGCTCGGTGAATCGTTGGGCCCACCCCTCCCAGCTCCGTGGGGTCATCCAGAGCCCGTGGATCAGCACGATCGTGTCGACCTGGCCCTGCGGTGTGGCACCCATCGCGTCCTCCCGGTGTCGCGGCGTCCGGCGGCGCGCTTACCCGCTGCCGGACCCGGAATGCCTGTGTCGGGGGCGGATGTGCCGGTGGGCGTGATGACTCAGGGGCATCTTGATGACTGGGTGGCATCACGCTCGTCGGGGTCCTCGCCCGCCGGCCCGTCACGCTGCGTGCCCGCCGGGCTCTGAGCCGTGCCGTCCGGCCCTGACAAATGTCACGGTCGGAACGTGACGGCCGCTTCAGGAGTCGAGGTCCGCGACACCCCAGGATCAATGCCATGACGAGTACGCATCCGGCCGTCGAGCTGAACGGCCTCACCAAGACCTTCGGTACGGTCACCGCAGTCGACGGACTGAGCCTGCGGGTGCAGCCCGGCGAGGTGGTGGCGTTCCTCGGCCCCAACGGGGCGGGTAAGACCACCACGATCGACATGCTGCTCGGCCTGGCCCGCCCGGACGCGGGCACCGTGCGCGTTCTCGGCGGCACCGCCGACGAGGCGGTTGCCCGGGGGCGGATCGCCGCCGTGCTCCAGACCGGCGGCCTGCTCAAGGACCTCACCGTGGGCGAGACGGTACGGATGACCGCGCACTTCTACCGGCGCACCCGACCGGCGGCCGAGGTGCTGGCGCGCGCCGGTATCGCCGACATCGCCGACCGGCTCGTCGGGCGGTGCTCGGGCGGTCAGCAGCAGCGGCTGCGCTTCGCGTTGGCGCTGCTGCCGGACCCGGACCTGATGGTCCTCGACGAGCCGACCACCGGCATGGACGTCGAGGGTCGGCGGGACTTCTGGCAGGCCCTGCGCCGCGACGCCCGCGACGGCAGGACCGTCATCTTCGCCACCCACTACCTGGACGAGGCGGACGCGTACGCCGACCGGATCGTGCTGGTCCGCCAGGGCCGCGTCGTCGCGGACGGCACCACCGCCGAGATCAAGAACCTGGCCGCCGGCCGTACGGTGCGGGCCACCCTGCCCGGCGCGGACCAGGCCGCGCTCGCCGCGCTGCCCGGCGTCGACGCCGTGGAGGTACGCGGCGACAGCGTGCTGGTGCGTACCGGCGACTCGGACGCGATCGCCCGGCACCTGCTCACCCGGACCGCCGCCCGGGACGTGGAGATCACCTCCCGCAACCTCGAGGACGCCTTCCTCGCCCTGACCACCGAACGTATCGGAGCCTGACCCATGACCACCCTGCCCGCACCGGCGGTTCTCGGCATCGAGCTGCGCCGGGTGCTGCGCAACCGCCGCACCCTCGCCTTCACGCTGATCATGCCGGGCGTCTTCTTCCTCATCTTCGGTCTGCCGCAACGGGGGCAGACCCTCGACAACGGCCGGCCCGTCACGGCGTACGTCATGATCAGCCTCGCCGTGTACGCGGCGATGGTGGCGACGACCAGCGCGGGTGGCGCGGTCGCCACCGAGCGGGCGTTGGGGTGGAGCCGGCAGCTCCGGCTCACGCCGCTGCGGCCGACCGCGTACGTGGCGACGAAGCTGGCCACCGCGATGACCCTCGGCCTGCTCGCGGTGGTCGTGGAGTTCCTGGTGGGGGCTGCGGCCGGCGTCCGCCTCCCGCTGGACGTCTGGCTGCTGTCCGGGCTGGCCGCCTGGGTCGGCTCGCTTGTGTTCGCCGCGTTCGGCCTGTTCATCGGCTACCTGGTGCCGGCCGAGAACGTCATGCAGTTCATCGGGCCGATCCTGGCGGTGCTGGCCATGTTCGGCGGGCTGTTCGTGCCGGTCGACGTGCTGCCGCACGTGCTCCAGCAGGTCGCGAAGTTCACCCCGGTGTACGGCATGGGTGAGCTGGCCCGCTCGCCACTGACCGGCGACGGCGTGAGCATGGCGGCGGTGGCCAACATCGTCATCTGGACCCTGGCCTTCGGTGTCGGCGCGACCCGGCTGTTCCGCCGGGACACCGCTCGGGTCTGACCGGTCCGACCGCTAGCGTGAACCCGATGGACCTCCCGACGGGGCAGCCCCAGCCGATGAACCGCCACTGGCGGTACATCGGCTGGCTGCTGGCCGCCGTGTGGCTGTTCTTCCTCAACGTGCCGATCTCCACCGCGCTGCACCAGTCGGAGCCGTGGCGGCGGTTCGTCGGAGTGACCGCCCTCGTCGTCTTCGGACTGGGTTACGTGCTGCTGTTCCAGTGGGCCCGTCGGCTGCGTCGGCTGCTGCTGCCGATTCCGGCGGGGCGAGCACGTCTGGGCCTGCTGGTGCTGCTCGGGGTGGGCCTGGCCAGCATCCCGGGCACCGGCGGCGACTGGCTGGCGACCCTGGTCTACGTGGCCGCGGCGGGGGTGTTCCTGCTGCCGCTGTCGGAGGCGCTGGCCACCGTGGCGCTCTGCGCCGTGACCCCCGCGCTGGCGTCCCGGCTGGTGCCGGGGTGGGAGGCGGAGAACGGCATCGTCTTCGCGGTGCTGCTCGCCTCGTTCGCAATGTTCGGCGTGTCCGGGCTGGCCCAGCGCAACAGCGAGTTGCAGGCCGCGCAGCAGGAGATCGGCCGGCTCGCGGTCGCCGAGGAGCGGGCCCGCGCCGCGCGCGACCTGCACGACATCCTCGGGCACTCGCTGACCGTGGTGGCGATCAAGGCCGAGCTGGCCGGGCGGCTGATCGAGGTCGACACCGTCCGGGCGGCCGCCGAGATCGCCGAGGTGGAGAAGCTGGCGCGGGCGGCGCTGGCCGACGTGCGGCAGACCGTCGGGGCGTACCGGGAGGTCACCTTCGCCGGGGAGTTGGCCGGCGCGCGATCCGCCCTCGCCGCGGCGGGCATCGCGGCGGAGTTGCCGGCCGAGATGCCGGAGCTGCCGCCCGAGTGGGACCGGCTGTTCGGGTGGACGGTACGCGAAGGGGTGACAAATGTGGTCCGGCACAGCGGGGCGCGGTGTTGCACGATCCGGGTCCGCCCGGACGGGGTCGAGGTGAGCGACGACGGTCGGGGACCGTCCACGCCGGACGTCGACGCCGCCGGGTACGGGCTGGTGGGCCTGCGGGAGCGGGCCCGCCGGTTGGATGCCGTGGTGACCGTGGGTCGGCGGCGGGACGGCACCGGTTTCCTGCTGCGGGTGCACGCCCCGGCGGAGGCCCGGTGAGCGGCCCGTCCACGCCGATCCGACTGCTGCTCGCCGACGACCAGGCGCTCGTGCGTGGCGCGCTGGCCGCGCTGCTGTCGCTGGAGCCGGACCTGACCGTCGTGGCCGAGGTGGGCCGGGGCGACGAGGTGGTGTCCGAGGCCCTGCGGCACACGCCCGACGTGGCCCTGCTGGACGTGGAGATGCCCGGCCTGGACGGGATCGCCGCCACCGCCGCGTTGCGGGCCGCGCTGCCGGCCTGCCGGGTGCTGGTGGTGACCACGTTCGGTCGGCCCGGCTACCTGCGTCGCGCCATGGAGGCCGGCGCGAACGGCTTCGTGGTCAAGGACACCCCGGCCCGGCAGCTCGCCGACGCCGTCCGCCGGGTGCACGCCGGACTGCGGGTGGTGGATCCGACGCTGGCCGCGGAGACCCTGGCCACCGGGACGAGCCCGTTGACCGAGCGCGAGACCGAGGTGCTGCGCGCGGCGCGGGGCGGCGGCGCGGTCGCCGAACTGGCGAAGACGCTGCACCTGTCCGAGGGGACGGTGCGTAACCACCTGTCGGCGGCGATCGGCAAGACCGGTGCCCGCAACCGCGCCGCGGCCGTGCACATCGCCGAGCAGAACGGGTGGCTGCTCGGCGACTGAGCGGCCCGGCTCAGGCGGTCGACGGCGGGGTGGGGAGCTGGTCGACGACCACCAGGCTGCTGCCGGGCCGAACCTCGGCGAGCAGTTCCCGCTGACCGCTGCGGGTCACCCGGATGCAGCCGTTGGTGGTGTTCTCGCCCAGTTCGTCGTCGTTCTGCCAGGTGTGCAGGCCGATGTGCGCGCCCCTGAGCCCGGTCGGCACCGCCTCCGGGTCGTCCGGCACCGAGCCGAGGGCGTAGATGTCCACGCCGCCGTAGACCTCCTCGGGTGGCGGGGTGCGGCCCAGGATGAAGGTGCGCCCGAGCGGCGTCTCCTGCCCCGATTGGCCGAGGCTCGTCTTCCAGGAGCGCACCGCCTTGCCGGCCCGGTACCAGGTCAGCCGGTGTGCCCTGCGCTCCACCACGATCTGGTCGCGCAGCGCCACGGTGTCGAACCCGCCCGGCGGCAGCCAGGCGAGCTGCCGGTTCGCCGACGGCAGCAGGACGGCCGTCCAGCCGGCCCGCCGCTGGGCGATCGGCACGGTCAGCTCGGCCCCCGCGAGCGTCGGCTCGACGAAGGCCAGCGGCCGGCCACCGGGAGCGTCGTACGCGGCGATCCGCCGGGTCGGGTGCACGCCCTCGGCCAGTGGCGTGGTGTCCATCGTGGCCGGGTCGGCGGGGAAGCCGCTGGGCGCGGGGTCGTAGTCGAGCACCGGCAGCCCGTCCGGAGCGGGCGCGGCCGGCGGGACCGACTCCTGGAGGCTCTGCTCGACGCTGCTCGGCGTCGGGTCGGCGATCGCCGCGTTCTGGTCGTCGGGGGCCGTCGAGCGTGGGGTGAGAGCCTGGCCGGTCAGCAGCGCGGCGACCAGCAGCACGGGTACGGCGACCGCGCCGACGATCCAGCCGGCGCGACGACGGTACGGGGACATTCGGTCAAACGGCACTAAACCACTCTAGGGCGGTGAACGGTCCGGGGCCCCCGGTTCGGCGATACCCGCCGCCTGGAGGCCCCGGGAGTCGGTCAGAGCCGCGCGCCGATGTGGATGGCCACCGCGTCGTGCGCCGGCACGTTCGCGGCGAACCAACCGTTGCCGTCCACGGTGATCACCGGGCCGCTGCACGATCCGTTCGCGTACGTGCCGTGGATGACGTCGCAGTACCGGCCGGCGGGTAGTCCGGTGTAGTACGAGCGGCCGTTCACCGCGGCGTCCTCGTCGTTGACGGTGACGTAGCCCTTACCGCTGCGGCTGAACGCGATGTGGTTGTTGCCGTTGTCGTACCAGTTGGCCACGCCGGCGCCCTCGGTGGCGTTGCGGAAGCCGACCATGTTGGCGATCACCGGCCAACGGTGCTCGCACTCCCAGCCCGAGTAGCAGGTGGTGTTGAGAGTCTTGTTGCTGCCGTCCGAGGGCGGGCCGGCGTCCCGGTCGCTGAAGGTGTAGCTGGACATGACGGTCGGCGACCCGTACGGCCAGGCCAGCATGAAGGCGTTCGCGAGGGCGTAGATCCCCCGGTCGCGGTAGGTCAGCACGCCGCTGGAGTCGCGCTGGGTGTCGTGGTTGTCCACGAACACCGAGGCCGAGCCGGAGGGCAGGTGCCCCCAGCCCTCGCCGAAGTTCTTCAGGTAGGCGAGCCGCTCGGAGCGGAACACCCGGGCCAGGTCCTTGCCGTAGCGGAACTCGTGCACGTCGCCGTTGCCGGTGTACTCGGTCGGCTGGACCGGCTCGCCGGCACCGTAGATGACCTCCTGCACGACGTACGCCGAGCGGGACAGCTTGCTCCTGATGGCGGCGATGTCGGCGGCCGGCATGTGCTTGCTGGCGTCCATCCGGAAGCCGTCCACACCGAGGGACAGCAGGTCGTTGAGGTACGACGCGATCTTCGTACGGACGTAGTCCGACTCGGTCTTCAGGTCGGACAGGTTGACCAGCTCGCAGTTCTGCACCTCGTACCGGTCGTTGTAGTTGGCGATGTCGTCGCCGCCGTTGCGTCCGCAGTGGTGGAAGTCCTGGGTCTGGTAGATGCCCGGGTAGTCGTAGTGCGCGTACGACGAGCCGGCCCAACCGGTGCCGCCGTTGTCCTGGCCGGACATGTGGTTGATGACGGCGTCGACGATCACCTTGACGCCGGCCGCGTGGCAGGTGTTCACCATCGACTGGAACTGCGCCCGGGTGCCCTTGCGGGACTCGATCCGGTAGCTGACCGGCTGGTACGCCATGTACCACTGGTTGCCCCGCACGTGCTCCTGCGGGGGCGAGACCTGCACGTAGCCGTAGCCCTTGGGGCCGAGGGTGCTCTGGCACTCGCTGGCGACCGACGGCCAGTTCCACTCGAAGAGCTGGACGATGACCTTCTTGGCGCCGGACGGGCTGGCGGCGGCCGGGGACGCCGTCGCGGTGAGGGGAACCAACAGGCTGGCGACCAGGCCGAGGGCGAGGATCGCCGAGCCGCGTCGACGTTGGCGCATCGGGACTCCTGACGGGAGCGGGGGTGGGGGTGGTGGTGCCGGGGGAGCACGGGACTGCTCGGATCTTGCAATACGTGCTGAAAATTTGCCGAAAGGTTACAAGCGTGTTGCAAGGACTGTCAATGCATGGACCTGCGTCACTGCCTGCCACGTGCGGGGAGCGTGCACAACGCACCGGGACGTCACTTGGTTCGATGGCGGCCCAGAATTTTTTCCCCCCGGGTGATCCGCGCGCGCCGTCGGTCCGTACTGGATGGGGGAGCAGGGGTCGGCCAGTGGTGCGCCGCCGCGAGACGATCGAGGAGCAGATGGCCCGGGCAAAGCAGAACCAGAAGGCCGCCGAGGTCCGGACCAGCACCAGCAGTCGGGGGGTGCGGACGCGGTCCCGCTCGGCGACGACGATGCTGATCGCCTCGTTGCTCGCCGCCTTCTGGGCGGCGACCATGCTGACCGGCGCCGGTCAGATGGCGTACGCGTACGGCTTCTTCTTCACCGAGTTCTTCGCGGGCGTGATCGCCCTGGTGTCGCTGAGTCTCACCGTGATGCTGGGACTGCTCGCCACCGACCGGCTGGTGCTGAACATCTCGCACCGCGTGCTGATGCAGTCCGCGCACCGCGCCACCGGCGTCCTGGGTACGGCCGGACTGGTCTTCCACGTGCTCACCAAGATCGCCACCGGTCGGGCCGCGGCGACCGACTCACTCGTGCCGTTCATCGGTGGCCGAGGGCTCTACGTCGGCCTCGGCACCGTGGCCGCCCTGCTCATGGTCAGCGTGATCTGGACCGGCATCATCCGGGCCCGCTTCGCCGGCGTCGGTCCGAAGTGGCTGTGGCGCACGCTGCACTCCGCCGCCTACCTCGCCTGGCCGTTCGCGATCTTCCACGGCCTCAACGCCGGTCGGGCCGCGGCGTCCTGGGTGGTCCTCAGCTACTTCGCGTGCGTCCTGCTCGTCGTGTTGGCGCTGCTGGTGCGGCTCTCGGTCACCATCGGCCGGCGCAGTCGCGAGCAGCAGCAGGCCGCCGTGCGCAACGCGGCGATGGCCGGACGGGCCACCGACGAGGGCCGTGGACGCTCGTTGCTGGCCGGCCTGGGTCGCCGCCGCGAGAAGAGTGAGGACAAGCGTCCGGCCTGGGCGGAGGCCACCACCGCCACGTGGACGGCGCCGACCGGTCCGCGGCGGCGGGACCCCGAGCGGTTCACCGTTCCGGTGGTGCCCGAGCCCGGTTCGCTGGTTGAGCCGGTCCGGCCGAGTCGCCGTCGCCGCGACGAGGAGCCCGCCGCCCGGCAGGACCGCCGCGAAGAGATGGAGACGACGGCGACCCGCCGCTCCGCCCGCCGCAACGACGAGGAGGAGATGGAGCCCGTGACCCGGCGGCGCGCGTCGCGCAGCCGCGACCGGGACGAGGAGACCGCCCCCACCCGGCGGCGGCGGGCCGAGGAGCCGGCGGCCGAGCGGAGCGGACGACGGTCCCGCACCGAGGACGAGGGCACCCGGTACTCCGCCCCGCCCCGGCGGGCCACCGACGAGCCCGAAGAGCCGTGGGACAGCCCGCGCCGCTGGCAGGCCGCCGAGCCGATCTCGGCCGGTCCGGTCTCGGTCGAGCCGATCTCGGCCGGCCCAATCTCGAGCAGCCCGATCTCGGCCGGTCCGATCTCGGCGGCGCCGCGCAGCGGCAGCGGCCGGCACAGCGCGGAGGACGACCTGCCGGAGGAGCCGGACTACTGGCGTCCGCCGGCCCGGTACGTCCCCGACGAGGTTCCGCCGCCCGTCGACGACACCCCGACCCTGGTCGACCTGGCATCTCGTCGCGCGCGGCGGGCCGAGGGCCGGTCCGCCAAGCGCCGCAAGGCCAGCGCGGACGCCGTGGACGGGGCGTACTGGGCGGGTCTGCGGGGTGAGGCCAAGTGATGCGGACGACCGTGCCTCCGGTGGCCTGCGTCGGTGAGCCTCGACTGACCGCCGGGTTCGCCGAGTTCGGACGCCTCGACCTGGCCGCGCACGAGGAGGTGCACGGACCGATCGGCCCGATGGAGCCGGCGCAACTGTTGCGGCTCGCCGAGGGCATGCAGCTCAAGGGCAAGGGCGGCGCGGGCTTCCCGTTCGCCCGCAAGATGCGCGCCGTGCTGGAGTCGTGCGAGCGGCAGGACCTCGCCGCGGTGGTGGTGGTAAACGCCACCGAGGGCGAGCCGGCGAGCTGGAAGGACAAGGTGCTGCTGACCCGCGCCCCGCACCTGGTCCTCGACGGCGCGGCGCTGGCCGCGTACGCGCTGGACGCCGACGAGATCGTCATCGGCGTGGCGGACGACGGGGTCGGCCGGGACTCGCTGATGGAGGCCCTCGACGAGCGCCGGATGCCGGTGCCGACCACCATCGTCACCGTGCCGCACCGGTTCATCTCCGGCGAGGGCGGCGCCCTGGTCAACGGGATCAACGGGCTGCCGCACATTCCGCCCGGCACCAAGAAGCGCTCCAGCGACTCCGGGGTCAGTGGCCTGCCCACCCTGCTGTCCAACGCCGAGACGTACGCCCAGCTCGCGGTCGGCGCGCGACTCGGCCCGTACGAGTACGCGGCCCTCGGCACCGACGACGAGCCGGGCACCGTGCTGCTCACGGTGACCGGCGCGGCGGCCCGGCCGGCCGTGGTGGAGTGCACCGCCGGCATGCCGCTGCGCGACGTCCTCGACCTGTGCGAGGTCCCGGACGTGCAGGGCATCCTGATGGGCGGCTACCACGGCAAGTGGATCACCGCCGAGGCGGCCGAGAAGGCCGAGGTCTCCCGCAAGGGCCTCGCCGCGGTCGGCGGCACCCTGGGCGCGGGCATCATCATTCCGATCGGCGTGGACACCTGCCCGCTCGGGGAGGCCGCGCAGGTGGTGCGCTACCTGGCCGGCGAGTCCGCCGGCCAGTGCGGCCCGTGCAAGATGGGCCTGCCGGACCTGGCCCGCGCGGTCGACCTGGCCGTGGCCGGCAGCCAACCGGCCGACGTCGTCCGCGCGGCCGCGGGCGAGGTCAAGGGCCGGGGCGCGTGCAGCCACCCCGACGGTACGGCCCGGTTCGCGCTCTCGGCGATCGAGGTATTCACCGAGGACCTGCGGCTGCACAGCACCGGCGACGGCTGCGGTCGGCGGGTCAAGGGCGTCATGGGGCTGCCCGGCGCACCCGACCCGAACCCGCAGAAGCTCACCCTGGACTGGTCCCGCTGTGACGGGCACGGCCTCTGCGCGCACGTGGTGCCGGACTTCATCCGGCTCGACGCCAACGGCTACCCCGCCTTCCCCGCCACGCCCGTGCCGACGTGGCTGCGCGAGGGCGCCCTCAAGGCGGTCAAGGTCTGCCCGGAACTCGCCCTGCGCCTCGCCAAGGCCGAGTAAGGAACGGCACCTTTTTACCGCCTCGTGTATAGCAAGGGGCCCTTCCTTACGACTGTGGAGGAGTACGGATGCGCAAGCGGATCGGGCCGGCGGCGGCAGCAGTACTCGTCGCCGCCCTGCTCGCCACGACGGCCTGTACCGGCACGGTGCCGCCCGACGCTGCCGCCGCCGGGACCGCGCCGGCCCCGACCAGTTCCCCGACCCCCTCGGCCGGGGCGTCGTCGGCCCCGGCGGCCCCGGTCCCGGACACCCTGCGCTTCACCGGCACGACCCTCGCCGGCAGCGCCTTCGACGCGACGCGACTGGCCGGCCGACCGGTGGTGCTCTGGTTCTGGGCGCCGTGGTGCGCCACCTGCGCCAGCCAGGCCTGGACGGTGGCCGAGATCGCCCCGAAGTATCGGGACACCGTGCCGATCGTCGGCGTCGCCGGGCTGGGCGAGCAGCGCGACATGAAGAACTTCGTCACCGAGTTCGACCTCGGCGACATGCCCCAGATCGACGACCGCAAGGGCGTGCTCTGGAAGCGGTTCAAGGTCACCGAACAGAGCATCTTCGTGATCATCGACCGCGACGGCAAGGTCGTCCACCAGGGCTTCCTTGACGGTGAGTCACTCACCGCCCGGGTTAGCGCGTTGGCCGGGGCGTGACCGGCCCGCTGCTGCTCGCGTTGACCGCCGGCATGCTCGGCGCGGTCAACCCGTGCGGGTTCGCGTTGCTGCCCGCGTACCTCTCACTGTTGGTCGCCGGAGCGTCGGACGCCCGCGGCGCGGTCGGCCGCGCGCTCACCGCGGCGGCCGGGCTCACCCTGGGGTACGTGGTGGTCTTCGGCGCCTTCGGTCTGGCGCTCGCGCCGCTGGCCGGCTGGCTGCGACCCCGGCTGCCGTGGCTGACGGTGGTGCTCGGGCTGCTGCTGGTGGCGGCCGGTTGCTGGCTGCTCGCCGGCCGGCGACTGCCCGCGCCGGGCTGGACCGCTCGGGCGCCCCGGCTGACCAGGTCGTGGCCGTCGATGGCGCTGTTCGGGGCGGCGTACGCGCTGGCCTCGCTGGGGTGCGCCATCGCGCCCTTTCTGGCCATCGTGGTGACGAGCCTCCAGGCCGGCTCGACCGGGCGTGGGCTGGCGCTGTTCGGCGCGTACGCCCTCGGGATGGGTCTGGTGGTCGCGGTCGCCGCGGTCGGGGTGGCGCTGCTGCGCGATTCGCTGGTGGCCCGGCTGCGCGTCGCGGGCGCGCTGGTGCCCCGGCTCAGCGGCCTGGTTCTGCTGCTGGCGGGCGGCTACGTCGCCTGGTACGGCTGGTACGAGCTACGGCTGGCCGCCGGCCGGCGAGAAGCCCTCGAAGACCCGGTCATCCAAGCAGCCGCGCAGGTGCAGCACGCCCTGTCGAACACCGTCGACACCCTGGGCCCGGCGGTGCTCCTGGCCACCCTGGCAGCGCTGCTCCTCCTGGCAGCCCGCACCGCGCGCTCCCGCCGTCATGCCCGCGATCTTGCACTTTCTGTCGCCCCAAAAGACGCGGATCGGGGCATCGAGACGACAGCAAGTGCAAGATCGGCGGGGTGAGCTGGTCTAGCGCGCGGGGGGGGTATGGGTCTTGACATCCGGAAGTGATCGTCGGAGCCTGGCTGACAACGTTGTCACCACCGAAGGGCCACCATGCGTATCTCCGAATTCGAGCTGAGCAGGCGGCGGCTGCTCATCCTCGGCGGCGCCATCGGCGCTGGACTCGCCATCGCCCGACCCGCCGCCGCCCAGGCCGCGTCGGCCGCCCCCACGCCACCGGCCGCGGCCACCGGCCCGGTTGCCCACACCTACCACTCGCTGCTGCTCGCCCACACCCGGTGGGCCGAGGAGCAGTGGGATCCGGCGATCAACGCGTACCGCCTCGCGGACTTCAGGTTCGCGGTCGTCCTCGGTAACGCCGTTCTGCTCATCTCGCCCGGGTACGACCCGGCGGCGGCCGGCGTCGACCGGGACACGCTGCACGCCCGTACCATCGCCACCATCCGCCGGTTCGCGGCCACCAACCGGCTCGCCGGCGGCACCGAGTGGGGCCGACAGCTCTTCTGGGACAGCACCTTCGAGCTGTACTTCGTCCTGGCCGCCCGACTGCTCTGGTCCGACCTGGACGAGGTGACCCGCACCAACGTCGACCGCATCGCCCGGGGACAGGCCGCGTACGCCCACTCCCTCGGCACCGGTAACGACCCACTGAGTGGCAGTTGGACGCCGAACGGCCGCACCGGTGGCTGGATCGGTGACACCAAGCTCGAGGAGATGGGGGTCTACGCACAGGCGATCGCTCCCGGCCTGGCCTGGGCGCCGGACGACCCCGCAGCCGCGGCGTGGCGCGAGCGGTTCTCGATGTGGACGCTCAACGCGACCGGACTACCGGCGGCCGACCGCGCCAACCCCGCCGTCGTCGACGGGCGGGCGATCGCGGACTGGAACACCGCCCACAACATCCACGACACGTTCCTCGTCGAGAACCACGGCTCCTTCGGCCCGCACTACCAGGAAGAACTGTGGCGCACCGGGGGTCGTACCGCGGCGCACTTCCTGACCGCCGGCCAACCGCTTCCCGAGGCACTCACCCGGCAGCCCAGCGGCGACCAACTGTGGCGGACCATGCGGCTGCTGGCCAGCGACGCCGGCGAACCCTTCATGCCGATGGTCGCGGACCGCTACCACCTGTACGGCCGTGATGTCCTACCGCTGGCCTTCCTCGCGCAGGTTCAGGGCGACCGGCACGCCGCCCGGGCCGAGGCGGACCTCGCCGACCGGCTCATGCCCTACCTGAACTACCCACCCGAGAATCGGCTCACCAAGTTCAGCGGCGAGCCGAAGTACGAGCCCGAGGCCCGGGCCGAGATCGCGATCAGTTACCTGTTCCACTCCTGGCGGGCAGCCAACGGCGGCGTGGTCCAGCCGGTCGCCAGCACCACGTTCTTCGCGGCGGCTGCGGGCACCCGGGACTTCGGGGAGCAGGCCGGGCTGACCGCCCAACAAACCCCGGCCGCGTTCGCCGCGGCGGTCAGCAAGACCGGATTCGTCTCGTTCCAGTGGGCGCCCGCCCACGACAACTGGTTGTTCGACACCCGGGCCGCCTCGCTGCTGCCGAGGCAGTCCGCGCCGGTCCTCGGCCGTACCTCCGCCGCGTACACCGTGGCCCGGGACGGTGTCGACGCCACGGCGACCGTTCTGCGCGTCGCCGACGGCACCGCCGGATACGTCACGCTACCCACCGGTACGGTCGTGTACGCCACCACCGGCATCAGTGCCGACGAGGGCACGCTCACCCTGTTCAACCTGGACATGCCCGGCGTACCCGGGCTCACCGGCAGCCGTACCTTCACCGGCGAACAGGGATCCGTCACCCTGGCCGGACAACCGGGCGTCGGCGACGGCGGAACCGACCAGATCAGCTTCGCGCCTCGTTCCGCCCGGTACGTGCGGATGCTCGGCCGTTCCCCCGCCACCCAGTACGGCTACTCCCTGTTCGCCTTCGCCGTGCTCGACGCCGGCGGGGTCGACCGCGCCGCCGGCCGGCCCACCACGGCCTCGTCCGCCGACCCCGCCTACCCCGCGGCGCGGGCGACCGACGGCAACCCCGGCACCCGCTGGGCAGTCGCCCGGGAGGAACGCGCCCGCGCGGACAGTTGGGTCGCCGTCGACCTCGGCGAGCCGATCGACATCAGCGGCGTACGCCTGGACTGGGAGTCCGCGTACGGCACCCGCTACGTCATCCAGACCTCTCTCGACGGCTCCGACTGGAGCGACGCGGCGGCGGTGCCGGACAGCCCCACCATCGCCGGCTCCTGGCTGGACATCGACGGACGAGCGGGTCTGGTGGTCCACAACGCGCAGAACCCGATCACCGTGACCGCCACCACCGTCACCCTGTCCAGCGGGCCGGCCACCGGCAGCACCCGGCTGATCATCGAGGGGTACGCGGGCGCGAGCCGGCCGGCCCTGGCCGCCGCGGCGTCGCGAACCCTGCCCGGCGGCGGTCCGGAGGCGTTGCGGGTGAGTGACGCGGACGGATACCTGAGCCTGTTCAACCTGTCCGACAGCGCCATCACGGCGGCGGCCGTCACGCTTTCGCAGCCCGCCACGCTGCGGCTGTACCACGGAAGCCAGGTCACCGGATCGGGGACCACGACCTACCAGGTCGACCTTGCCGCCGCGACCGCACGCGTCGAGCCGCCCCGCTTCACCGTGACCGCGGCACAGCCGGAGAAGGCGATTCCCGCCGGTACCCGGTTCGACGTCACCGACTCGCACCACCTCCGAGTCACCGCGCCCGCCGGGCACATCGTGAAGGTGCAGGTGGAGTCCGCGGCCGGCGGCGCCCGCCAGCGGCTGACGGTTCCCGCCGGACACAGCAAGGACGTCGCGTTCGCGGGCGCAACGGTGACGCCGACCAGCGACCTGGCCCGGTCTCGGACGACCTACCCGACGTCACCGCTGCCGGCCGGCATGACCGACCCGTCGGCCGCCGTCGACGGCGACCCGGGGACCGCCTGGCAACCGGGCCCGAACGGCCGAATGGTGATCGACCTCGGATCGTCGCGGGAACTGGCCTCGGTCCGCCTGACCTGGACGCCCGGTCGGCGGCGGCCGATCACCGTGGCCACCTCGGCCGACGGACTCGGCTACAAGACGGTCGCCTCGGTGCCGAAGCCGAAGCCCGAGACCACCGTCACGACCACGTCCTCCGCGCGGTACCTGGCGGTCGCGGTCGCCGACTGGCAGCCCGGTGACGCCCGGCTGACCTCCGTGGAGGTGTTCGCCGCCTGAAAGTTCGAACAAACGACGGCGGGGCTGGTGCGGATCGCACCAGCCCCGCCGCCGACTGACTCAGCGCAGGGGGGTCAGCCGGTCGGTGCCCAGGCGGTCCTGGAGGACCTTGGGGACCAGGACGCTGCCGTCGGCCTGCTGGTACTGCTCCAGGATGGCCGGGAAGAGGCGGCTCGTGGCCAGGGCGGAGCCGTTGAGGGTGTGCACGAAGCGGGTCTGCTTGCCACCCGGCTCGCGGTAGCGGATGGCCGCCCGACGCGCCTGGTAGTCGCCGGCCCAGGAGACCGACGAGACCTCCTTGTACTTGCCCGTGCTCGGCATCCACACCTCGATGTCGAGGGTCTTCTTCATCGAGGCGCTGGCGTCGCCGGCCGAGAGCAGCGTGCGCTGGTAGTGCAGGCCCAGCCCTTCAACCAGGCTCTCGGCGTGGGCGAGCATCTCCTCCAGCGCCGCGTCCGCCTGCTCGGGCAGGGTGAACTGGAAGATCTCCACCTTGTTGAACTGGTGCCCGCGCACCGTGCCGCGCTCGTCCGAGTGCGACCCGGCCGACTCCCGCCGGTAGCACGGCGTGTACGCGAACGCCTTCAACGGCAGCTTCGTGGTCTCCAGGATCTCGTCCTGGTACGCGCCCAGGATCGCCGTCTCCGAGGTGGGCAGCAGGAACTGCCCACGCGGCGCGGAGGCGGCGTCCAGGTGATAGACGTCGTCGTAGAACTTGGGGAACTGGCCGGCGGCGAACCCGGCCGAGTCGAGCAGCAGGTGCGGCGGGAGCAGGAACTCGTACCCGGCCTTGATGTGCTGGTCGACGAAGTAGTTGAGCAGCGCCCACTCCAGCCGGGCGCCGACACCCGTGTAGATCCAGAAGCCGGAGCCGCCGAGCTTGACGCCGCGCTCGTAGTCGACCAGACCGAGCGCCCGGGACAGCTCCACGTGGTCGCGGACCTTCTCGATCACCGGTGGCTCACCGAAGGTCTTGACGACCCGGTTGGCCTCCTTGCCGCCGGGGAGGATGTCGTCGGCGGGCAGGTTCGGCAGCTCGCTCATCGCGTCGCGCAGCCGGGCCTGCACCTCGTCCAACTGGGACTCCAGGTCGGCGAGCTGCTTGCGCTCCGCCTCGGGGGCGGAAACCTGCGGCTCGGTGCCGGCGCGCTTGGCCTGCGCGTACGCCCGGGCCTCGGCCTTGCGGCGTTGCCGCTCGGCGTCGATCTCCGTGATCAGGGCGCGGCGTTCCTGGTCGAGCCGCTGGATCTCGTCCAGGGATCGGGTGACCTCGGCGGGATCCAGTCGCTTCGCCAGCGCGGTCGCCACCGCCTCGCGATCCTTCCGGATCAACTCCATGTCGAGCATGCTGCTCCGTACGCCTCCGTCCGGGGTTCACTGGTGAACCATCAGATGTTACCGTCGCGCACGTTTCCACCCGGGGACGGGGAGCGCGAGAGGTTTCTACAACCGGATCGGCATCAGGACGGAGAAGGTGTCCTCGTCGTCCGGGCGGCGTACGGCCAGCGGGGCGATCGGCCCGTCCAGCTCCAGCACCAGTTGCGGGCCGCCGGCCGCGTCCAGCGCGTCGAGCAGGTACGCGCCGTTCACCCCGAACCGCAGCTCGCCGTTCGGATCGGCGGGCAGCCCGGTCAGCTCGGTGGGGTGCAGCAGCCGCAGGCCACCCGCCTCGTCGAGGCCCAGGACGGAGACCGCCAGCGGCGTGCCTGCGTACTCGCGGGCGAGCGTGGGTGCGGCCGGGTCGCGCAGCGCGGCGCGCAGGGCCACCACGTCCACCGGGATGCGGTACGCGGCCGGCCGCACGCCGACCGCCTCGCGCAGCAGCCGCCGGTAGTCCGGGAAGTCGTACGGCAGGGCGACGCCCGTGAGCATCCGGCCGGCCGCCATGACCCGCAGCTCAGGCCCGGCCACCGTCAGTCGTACCGGCCCGTCGTCGGTGTCCAGCAGCCGGCGCAGCCGGTCGACGAGGTCCACCGGCAGCAGCACCCGCACCGGCGGCCCGTCGACGGCGGCCCCGGCCCGGGCCAGCGCGAGGCGGTGCCGGTCGGTGGCGACCAACCGCACCGCGTCCGGCTCGACGTCGAGCAGCACCCCGGACAGGGCCGGCAGCTCCGGGTCGACGCCGACGGCGAAGCGCACCGCGTCGAGCGCGGCGGTGAGCTCGGCGGGGGAGAGCAGCAGCGTGGTCACCACGGCCGGGCCCGGATCGACCAGGGTACGCAGCCGCGTGATCTCACGGCGTGCGTCGGCGAGCCCGTCGGTCAGCCGGCGCAGGTGCGCGTCGAGCAGCCGGTGCACCTCGGCCGGCTCGGCGCGGACGGCGGCGGCGATGTCGGGCACCGGCATACCGACCCGGCGCAGCCCGGCGACCAGCCGGGCCGGGGCGACCTGCGCGTCGGTGTACCAGCGGTAGCCGGTCACCGGGTCGACCAGGGCCGGCGTCAGCACGCCCGCCGAGTCGTAGAAGCGCAGCGCGCTGACGGTCAGGCCGCTGGCGCGGGCCAACTCGCCGATGCTGTGCAGGTCGCTCACCACGTCGGGCATCCTGCCCCCTCGACCTGGTTGAGGGTCAAGCGGCCGGCCCGGTCCCACGCGCCGCCGTGTCGCGTGTCGCTCCGGCCGCCGCATCGCGTGTCGCTCCCGCCGCCGACGAGCCGGCTGCGACCTCGTCCCGTTTCAGCACCCGGAAGGTGAGCCCGGCGCGGACCAGCCGGTCGAGCAGCGCGTCGCCCATCGCGGTGACCGGGGTGAGCTGGCCGGCGGTCGGCGGCAGGTCGTCGAGCGCCAGACAGAGCGCCGACTCGGCGAGCATCTTGGCTGTCTCGTCGTAGCCCGGGTCGCCGCCGGCGACCTCGGTGACCACGCGCTGCCCGCCCCCGGTGCCGACGAACCGGACCCGGAACCAGGACGACGCCCGCTGCTGCGCGCTGGGCCCCTGCCCGGAGGCGAGCCGCCCGAGCAGCCACCGCCGGGTGGGCGGCACCTTCACCAGGCCGAGCAGCGCGCCGAGCCCCACCGCGCCGACGAGCACCGTCGGCAGCCGCTTCAGCGCCGCGAAGTGCCGGTAGCGGAAGTCCGGCCCGTACTCCGGGCGGGCCGCGGCCGACCGGCGGACCACCTGCGGATCGATGGTGGGCAGCGGCACGGTCCAGCTGCCCAGCTCCGCCGAGCGGGCCAGCCGGCCGGGCACCGCGCGGACCCGGCGGTCGGTGGGACGCGGCTCGACCGCCCGGCGGGCGCGGGCGGCCCGGCTGGCCTGCCCGGTCCGGGCGAAGGCGGTGAGCGCGGAATGGTAGGTGCCACCGGAGAACCGGGCGCCGGCGCGCACGTAACCGTCCACGGTGATCGGTTCGCCGGCCGGCAGGTGCTTGACGGTGAACCAGACGCCCAGGTCGTGCGGGACGGAGTCGAACCCGCAGGCGTGCACCAGCCGGGCGCCCGTGCGGGTCGCCTCGGCGTGGTGGCGGACGTACATCAGGTCGACGAACTCCGGCTCGCCGGTGATGTCCAGGCAGTCGGTGCCGGCGCGGGCGCAGGCCGCGACCAGCGGCTCGCCGTGGTGGACGTACGGCCCGACGGTGCTGGCGACCACCCGGGCGCTCTCGGCCACCACCCGCAGCGACCCGGCGTCGCCCACGTCGGCGTGCAGCAGCGGCAGGTCGACCAGCGCGGGTTCGATCGCGGCGAGCCGGTCCCGCACGGCGGCCAGGCGAGCGGGGTCCCGCCCGGCCAGGGCCCAGCGCAACCCGGGCGGCGCGTGCCGGGCCAGGTACTCGGCCGTCAGCCCGCCCGTGAAGCCGGTCGCGCCGAACAGCACCACGTCGTACGCCCGCTCGCCAGTCATCCTCCGAGTCTGCCACCGGTCATCGTCGCGCGCCGATCCGGCGAGGGCGGGTCACGGCGTGAACACGACCCGGACGCAGCCGTCGGCGCGGTCGGCGAACAGCGCGTACCCCGAGGGGCCGTCCGCGAGCGGCAACCGGTGGGTGGCCAGGTGCTCGGTCCGCAGCTCGTCGCGGGCCATCCGGTGCAGCAGCATCGGTACGTCCCGCAGGTCCGGCCGGCGGGCCCCGCGCACTGTGAGCCGCTTGTCGGTGACCGTGCCCAGGGCGAACCCGTCGACGGACCCGTCGGTGCCGCCGAGCACCACCACCACGCCGTCCTTGCGGCAGGCGTGCACCGCCTCGCGCACCGGGTCCGGGCGGCCACCGCCGGCCAACCGGTCGACGACCGAGCGGGGCGGCGGCGGACCGACCGCGACCACGCACACGTCCGGGCCCCGCCCACCGCTGCGCTCGCGCAGCTCGGCCGTCACATCGGCCCGGCGGTAGTCCAGCGGCTCCGCCCCGGCGTGCCGTTCGGCCATCCGCAGGCGCTCCTCGTACCGGTCGACGACGAGCACCCGGGCCGCGCCCCGCAGCACGGCGGCGTGGGCGGTCAACTGGCCCACCGCGCCGGCCCCCCAGACCGCCACCACGTCGCCGGGTCGTACCTCACCCAGTTCGGCCGCGAGCCAACCGGTCGGCGCCGCGTCGGCGGCGAAGAGCGCCCGGTCGTCGTCGACCGCGTCCGGCACCCGGAACGCGCCGACGTCGGCGTACGGCACCCGCACGTACTCGGCGTGTCCACCGGCGAAGCCGCCCGCCGCCCGGGGCCGGCCGAAGCAGCCGGCGTCCGGACGTTCCCGGCCCGGATCGACGCTCGGCACGTCGACGGCGGAGTTGTCGCAGCACGAGTGCCGCCCCTGGCGGCAGTACCAGCAGCCGCCGCACGCCACGCCCGCGCCGACCACCACCCGGTCGCCGATCCGGTGCCGCCGGATCGCCGGCCCGGCCTCGACCACCTCGCCCACGAACTCGGCCCCCAGCACGTCACCGGCGCGCAGCAGCGGGTCCCGCCCCGCCAGCAGGGGCAGGTCACCCCCGCAGGTGGCGCTGCGGCGGACGCGGACGATGACGTCCCGCTCGTTGCGCAACTCCGGGTCGGGCACCTCGCGTACCGCCAGCTCGTCGGCGGCCACCCAGCACAGCGCCCTCACCCGGGGACCCTCAGGCGGTCCAGCGCCGAACGGTCCGCGCGCAGCACCTCGCCGGCCTCGGCGCGCTGCTTCACCTGGCGCAGGGTCCGCCGGACCAGCAGGCGCGGATCGTCGCCGACGAGGTGGGCGGCGAGGCCTGCCGTCGCGGCGGCACGGGCCAGTGGCCGGGCGGCCAGCTCGGTGCCCCGCTCACCCGGCGCCTGCCGCACCCGCACCTCCACCACGCCGTCCAGGCGGCGCAACGGCTCCGGCCACCGGCCGTCGGGAAGCACCTGCTCCGGGGGGCGGTCCACGGTCACCACCTCCCACCCGGCCGCGGTGAGGTCGCGGTCCGCGCCGGACCGGCCACGCCACCGGGGTACGCGCAGCAGCCGTGCCGCCCCGGCCAACGCGCCGCCGCCGAGGGCCGATCCCGCCCGTGCCAGCCGTCTCCTGCGTCCCATCGGTCCTCCCGGTCCACGTCCCCCGATCGTCGGTCGGGCCCGGGTGAAGCGGGCTCGCCCGGAAGGGGTGAACCGGCCCCCGCCGGGTAACCGCTCGCCGACCGGGGGGCGGAACGCGGGCGGTGGGGGTGGGGGCCGGGTGCCGGAACAGCAGGATTCCGCACGGGTCGGCACGGCGGCGGTGCGGCCGGGGGAGCAGCGTCCGCTGCTGTCGTCGCGGCTGACGCCGACCGTGCCGCCCGAGCCGGTGGTGGCCCGGCCGCGCCTGCTGCGCCGCCTCGACGAGGGCAGCGCCGGGCCGGTCACCCTGGTTGTCGCGCCCGCCGGGTGGGGCAAGACGACCCTGCTCGCCTCCTGGGTACGGCTGACCGAACCCGAGGACGCCCCAGCGCCGGCGTGGGTCTCGGTGGAGGTCGGCGACGACGGCGACCGGCTGTGGGCGTACCTGGCGGCGGCCCTGCGCACGGCCACCGGCGCGGCGGACGACGACCTGGTCGCCCCCCTGCCGACCGGCCCGCCGCGCCCCGACCAGCTGGAACTGCTGGCGGCCGGGCTGGCCGCCGCCGAACGACCCGTACTGCTGGTCCTGGACGATCTGCACCGGATCACCGACCCGGCCGCGCTGAGCGGGTTGGAGTTCCTGCTGCGGCACTCCGAGCAGCGGCTGCGCCTGGTGGTCGGCGCGCGGGCCGGGCTGCCACTGGCCCTGCACCGCCTACGCCTCGCCGGCGAGCTGACCGAGGTCGGCACGGACGAGCTGGCCTTCACCGACGACGAGGTGGCCGACCTGCTGACCGCGCACGGTGCGCCGCTGCCGGCCGCCGCCGTACACCGGCTTCGCGAGCGCGCCGGAGGCTGGCCGGCCGCGCTGCGGATCGCCGCGCTGGCGTTGCGCGGCCAGCCCGACCCGGAACGGTGGGTGGGGCAGTTCGGCGGCGACCAGCCGGAGATCGCCGGCTACCTGCACGAGGAGGTGCTGGCCGCGATCGACCCGGCCGATCGGGACCTGCTGCGTCGTACGGCCCTCGCCGAGAGCGTCTGCGCCGAGCTGGCCGAGGCGTTGACCGGCCGCGCGGACGCCGAGCAGGCGCTGGCAAACCTGGCCGGGGCGGGCGGCCTGTTACGCCGGGAGGACAGCCGACCACCCTGGTACCGCTGCGACCCGCTGCTCGCCGACCTGCTCCGCGCCGAGCTGGCCCGGCTGCCCGGCGACGAGGTGCGGGAGCTGCACGCGCGGGCGTCCGACTGGTACGCCGGCGCGGGCCGACCCGCCGACGGCCTCCGGCACGCCCTCGCCGCCGGCCGCTGGGACCTGGCCGCCGAGCTGTTCGTCGCGCACTGGCCGGAGCTGACCCGCTACGACCACGATCCGGTCGGTGGCCCGACGCCGCCCGCTGCGCCCCCGGAGGCGGTCCAGGCCGATCCGGAGGTGGCCCTCGCCAGTGCCGCCGAGCGGGCGTACGCCGGCGACCTGAGCGCCGCCACCGGCCACCTGCGCACCGCCGCGTCGTACGCGGACGCGCTGCCGACGCCACGGCGGGACCGGTTCCTGCGGTTGGCGACCGCGCTGGAGCTGACCCTGGCCCGGCTCGCCGGTGACCTGCCGCAGACCCGTGCGGCCGCAGCCCGACTGCTGCGCACCCGCCCGAGGGCCGCCCCGACCGCCGGCTCACCCGACGGCCCGCCCGCCGGGCCGCTGACCGACGCCTCGGGGCCCGGGGACGCCGACCTGCGGGCGTTCACCGGGACCGCGCTGGGCCTGGTCGGGATGTCCGCCGGCGGGCTGCCCGACGCCCGGTTCGTCCGGGCCCGGGCGGCGGCCCGGGAGGCCGGCCGGCCGCGTACCGAGCTGGTCGCCGCCAGCCGCACCGCGCTACTGCTCGCCGTGCGCGGTGACCTGCGTGCGGCGGAGCAGGCGGCGCACGACGCGCTGGGCATGCCGCCCTGCCGGGGCTGGTCCTGCCGGCTCGACTGCGGCTACGCGTACCTGGCCCTGGCGGTGGTGGCCCTGCACCGCGACCAGCCCGAGGAGGTCGCCGCGAACCTCGCGCTGGCCGCACCGGCCACCGACGAGCCCGGCGACGAGCCGGTGGCGGCGGCGGTCCTCGCGCTGTGCCGCGCGGGTCTGGCCCGGGACGCCGGTGACCCGGCCGCTGCCCAGCGGCTGCTCGTGGGCGCGCGCGAGGCACTGCCCGACGAGCCGGCCGCCGCCGAACTGTCGAGTCTGCTCCGGGCCGCCGAGGCCGACGCCCGCGCCGAGCGGGGCGACCTGGACGCCGCCCGGGACCTGCTCGCGGACGTCGCCGGCGACCCGGCCACCCCGGCGCTCGACGTGGTCCTGGCCCGGGTCGAGCTGCGGGCCGGCGACCTCGGCGCCGCCGGGCGGGCCCTACCGGACTGGCAGGGGCCGCCGGCCGCAGCCTGGCCCCTGTCGGTACGCCTGGACGCCGGGCTGCTGGAGGCGGTGCTCGCCGAACGGGCCGGGGACGGACGACGGGCCAGGCGGGTCCTCGAACAGGTGCTCGACCTGGCCGGCCCGCAGGGCTCCCGTCGGGCGTTCACCCGGGCACAACCGTCGGTCCGGGACCTGCTGGCCGCCCACCTCGACGCGGGCACCGCGCACTTCCCGCTGGTCGGCGACCTGGTCCGGGGCGTCGAGGAGGGCGCCGCCCGGCCGGCGGTCGAGCCGGGCGGCCTGCTCGACGAGCCGCTCACCGAGCGGGAGCTGACCATCCTGCGGTACCTGCAGAGCATCCTGTCCAACGTGGAGATCGCCGGCGAGCTGTCGCTGTCGGTCAACACGGTCAAGACGCACGTGCGCAACATCTACCGCAAACTCGGCGCGACCCGCCGGCGCGAGGCGGTCCGGCGGGCGCGCGAGCTGCGGCTGATCTGAGCGGCGGAGCGGGTCAGGCGTTCGCCGCCGCGTCCACGGCGGCCAGCAGGTCGGGCAGGTCGTACCCGCCGTCGTGCCGGACGTCGTTGACGAACAGGGTCGGCGTGCCGTTGACCCCGCTGCGGATCCCGCCCACGAAGTCCCGGCGTACGCGGTCGGCGTACGTCCGGCGGTCCACCTCGCCGTTCACCTCGTCCGTCGGCAGCCCGAGCTGCTCGACGCCGAGCGAGAGGTGCACCGGGTCCAACTGGTCCTGGTGCTCGTACAGCCAGTCGTGCATCTCCCAGAACTTGCCGCGCGCCGCGGCGGCCTCCGCCGTCTCGGCGGCCCGCTCGGCGTACGGGTGGACATTGGCGATGGGGAAGTAGCGGTAGACCAGCCGTACCGTGTCGGCGCGCTGGCGCAGCAGCTCGTGCAGGTTCGGGTACGCGGCACCGCAGAACCGGCACTGGAAGTCGCCGTACTCGATGATGGTCACCGCGGCGTCGGACGGCCCGCGGACGTGGTCCTCGACGGTCAGCGGCTCGCGCAGCCGCGCGGTGACCTGCAGTGGCGTGGTCATCGGGCCATCACCTTCCGCTCGTTGGTCAGGTTGTCCAGCGCGTCGAAGATCCCGTCCGCGCCCGGGTTGACGTCGGGAGCCGACAGGTAGCTCCACGCCACCGTCCCGGCCTGGTCGAGCACCACCAGCGCGCGGGCCGACTCACCCCGCGAGGTGTACGCGCCGTACCGGCGGGACACCTCACCCTTGGGCTCGAAGTCGGACAGCAGCGGGAAGGTGATGCCCTGGTTCTCGGCGAACGCCCGGTGCGACCAGATGCTGTCCACCGAGATGCCCAGCACCATGGCCTGGTACTGCTCGAACACCGGCGCCGCCGCCTGGTAGAGCGACATCTGGTCACCGCAGACGGGGCTCCAGTCGGCGGGATAGAAGACCAGGACGACCGGCCGACCCCGGAACTGCTCGGGGCCGGTCTGACGCCCGTCCGGAGTGCTTGCCAGGGTGAAGCCGGGGGCGGGGTGCCCGGGTTGGATCAGCCCGTTCGGATCACTCATGCCACCAGCCTGCCGACGGGACGGGTGAGACGGACTCACCCGTCCCGGGTGGTACCCGCGCTCAGCGCAGCACCGGGGCGACCGCGATGTGGTTCTGGACCTCCCGGATGCCCGGCGCGGACCAGGCCACCTGCTCGACCTCGGCGCGTTCGGGCATGGAGTGCACCAACCCGGCGAGCACCGCCGTGTCGCCGTGCACCCGGACGGTGATCCGCTCGGCCTCGGTGGCGCCGGCCCGGGCCAGCGCGTCCACGATCTTCCCGGCCAGGTTCACGCCGTCCGGCGTCGCGTTCGGCTGGACGGTGATGCCGTTGCTGACCCCACGGACGCCGGTCAGCCGGCACACCGCTCGTTCGGCGGCCCGGCGCTGGTACTCCCACTCGACCTCACCGTGCAGCGTCACCCACCCGGCCGAGACGGTGACCTGGAGCTTCTCGATGGGTACGAACGCGTCCCACTCCAGGGCGTCGCTGGCCGCGCCGGCCAGGTCCGGGTCGGCGCGTTCGTCGCTGCCGGCCAGTTGCACGGTCAGGTCGTTGGCGACCGCCCGGACACCGGCGACGCGGTGCGCGGCCCGTTCGCCGGCCCACTTCTTCGCGTAGCTGTCCACCCGTCCGCTCAGCGTGACGACGCCTTCGGCCACGGTCACGCCGATCTCGTGTGGCTGCACCCGGGGTTCCCAGGTCAACTCGTCGAGGACGGCGGACTGGATGTCCTGGTCGGTGCGCGTGATCGTCGCGATGGCCATCTGCCCCTCCCATCCGCTCGCGTGCCTGGCGGACCGGGTGTTGGCCGTGACCGGCCCGCCGAGGTCCGATCCTGCCGGCCGGGCGGGTTACCCGTCCTCACCCGATGCGGGTGGGGCCACCCTGCGGACCTGCGTGCGTGGCGGGCTCGCCAGCAGTGTTGGGAGCGCTTCCATAGCGGCGTCGGATCGGTTAGGGTGAGTGCGTTCCTCGATCGCGGGAGCCTCGCGTCGGGTGGTTGGAGCCAGGGCAGCTCCGATCCGTCCCCCCGCGTCGTCGTCCGTCCCCCGGGCCCCGACGCGCCACTTCTGGTCGACCCGTCCCCGCGCCGCCGTGCTCGTCCCCCGGGCCGCGACGCCACCCCGGTCGATCCCGACTCCCGGGCCCCCACCCCCGGAGAGGAACGCAGATGCCCAGATCACTGACCAGCGTGGTCGTGGCGGCGCTGACCGTCGCCACGGCCGTCGTGGCGGTCCCGATCACCGCCGCGGGATCGGCGCCGGCACCGGCCGCCGCCGAGGCGTACACCTGGCGCAACGTCCCGGTCGGCGGCGGTGGCTTCGTGCCCGGCATCGTCTTCAACCCGACCGAGAAGAACCTGATCTACGCCCGGACCGACATCGGCGGGGCCTACCGCTGGGAGCAGTCCAGCCAGTCGTGGACGCCGCTGCTCGACTGGGTCGGCGCGGACCGCTGGGGCTACAACGGCGTGGTCAGCATCGCCACCGACCCGGTGCAGACCAACCGGGTGTACGCGGCGGTCGGCATGTACACCAACGGCTGGGACCCGAACAACGGCGCGATCCTGCGCTCGGCCGACAAGGGCGCCACCTGGCAGGTCACCGAGCTGCCGTTCAAGAACGGCGGCAACATGCCGGGCCGGGGCATGGGCGAGCGGCTGGCCGTGGACCCCAACCGGAACAGCACCCTCTACTACGCCGCCGAGGGCGGGAACGGGCTGTGGCGCAGCACCGACTTCGGGGCGACCTGGGCCAAGGTCACCGCCTTCCCGAACGTCGGCAACTACCGGGCCGACCCCAGCGACCCGAACGGCTACAACGGGCAGAACCAGGGCCTCACCTGGGTCAGCTTCGACAAGAGCACCGGCGCCGCCGGCACCACCACGCAGACGATCTATGTGGGTGTGGCGGACAAGGACAACCCGGTCTACCGCAGCACCGACGGTGGTGTCACCTGGGCGCGGATTCCCGGGCAACCCACCGGCTACCTGGCGCACAAGGGCGTCGTCGACCCGGTCGGCGGTCACCTCTACATCGCCACCAGCGACACCGGCGGCCCGTACGACGGCGGCAAGGGCGACGTCTGGAAGTTCACCCGGTCCACCGGGGCCTGGACGCGGATCAGCCCGATCCCCTCCACCAGCGGCGACGACTACTTCGGCTACAGCGGGCTGACCATCGACCGGCAGCACCCGAACACGCTGATGGTGGCCACCCAGGTCTCCTGGTGGCCGGACGCGATCTTCTTCCGCAGCACTGACGGCGGGGCGAGCTGGACCCGCATCTGGGACTTCACCAGCTACCCGCAGCGGTCCAAGCGCTACACCATGGACATCAGCTCGGTGCCCTGGCTGACCTTCGGCACCAACCCGGCGCCCCCCGAGGAGACCCCCAAGCTGGGCTGGATGAACGAGTCGGTGGAGATCGACCCGCACGACTCCAACCGCATGATGTACGGCACCGGGGCCACCATCTACGGCACCACCGACCTCACCAAGTGGGACACCGGCGGTCAGTTCACGATCCGGCCGATGGTCCGGGGCCTGGAGGAGACGGCCGTCCTCGACCTGGTCAGCCCACCCAGCGGCGCACCCCTGATCAGCGCGCTCGGCGACGTCGGCGGCTTCCGGCACACCGACCTGGACACCATTCCGTCGATGCTCTTCACCCAGCCGGTCTTCACCAGCACCACGAGCCTGGACTACGCCGAGAGCAAGCCCGCCGTGCTGGTGCGGGCCGGCAACTTCACCGACTCCGACCGGCCCAACGACAGCCACGTCGCCTTCTCCACCGACGGCGGGGCCACCTGGTTCCAGGGCACCGAGCCGTCCGGCGTCAACGCCGGCGGCACGGTCGCCGCGGCGGCCGACGGCAGCCGGTTCGTCTGGTCGCCCGGCGACGCGGGCCAACGCGTCGTCTACGCGGTCGGCTTCGGCAACTCGTGGGCGCCGTCCACGGGCATCCCGGCGAACGCGACGATCGAATCCGACCGGGTCGACCCCAACCGGTTCTACGGCTTCAGCGGCGGCCGGCTCTACCTGAGCACCAACGGCGGCGCGAGCTTCACCGCGACGGCGGCGACCGGCCTGCCCACCTCCGACGTGCGCTTCAAGGCGTTGCCCGGCAAGTCGGGCGAGCTGTGGCTGGCCGGTCCGGGCGGGCTCTGGCGGTCCACCGACTCCGGGGCCAGCTTCACCAAGCTGGGCGGCGTCAGCGCCTCCGGCAACGTCGGGTTCGGCAAGGCCGCGCCGGGGCGGACCAACCCCGCCGTCTACCTCTACGGCACGGTGGACGGCCAGCCCGGCGTACACCGCTCGGACGACGGCGGCACGACGTGGGTACGCATCAACGACGACCGTCACCAGTACGGCAACCCGACCGAGGCGCTGACCGGCGATCCCCGGGTCTACGGGCGGGTCTACCTGGGCACCAACGGTCGCGGCATCCTGGTGGCCGACCGCACCGGCGGCACGCCGACGACGCCGCCTCCCACCACGCCGCCTCCGACCACGCCGCCTCCGACCACGCCCCCTCCCACCACGCCCCCTCCGACGACGCCGCCTCCGACGACGCCGCCTCCGACGACGCCGCCTCCGACGACGCCGCCTCCGGTTGGTGGGTGCGCGGCGACCTACCGGGTGACCGGCTCGTGGACGGGCGGTTTCCAGGCCGAGGTCGTGGTCAGCAACCCCGGCACCAGGCCCATCGCGGGCTGGACGCTCGGCTGGACGTTCCCCAACGGCCAGCGCGTCAGCCAGCTCTGGGGCGGCACCCACACCCAGACCGGGGCGGTCGTCTCGGTTGTGGACAGCGGCTGGAACGGCGCGCTCGCCCCCGGGGCCAGCACCACGATCGGCTTCCTCGGTTCCTGGACCGGCACCAACTCGCCGCCGGCCTCGGTGAGCTGCACGAGTCGCTGACCCGGTGGCCCGGCGTCGTCCGGGCCACCCGAGAACACCGGTCCGCCGGGGTTGCCTGAGGGGTCCGGCACCCCGGCGGACCGGGCGCACATTCCGCCCAGCACCGCCACCGGTACGCGAGCGGGCCCCGCCGACGCGATGTCGACGGGGCCCGCTCGGTGTACCGGTGGCTAGTCGTCCAGGCCGACGGGGGAGTTGGGGCGGTCGACGTCGACGAACTCGACGTCGTCCACCGCGCGGTCGTCTCGACTGCCGGCGGCGCGAGCGGCGGAGCCGACGGCCCAGCCGACCGCCGCGCCGACCAGCGCGGCGCCGATCAGCAGCGTCCACGGCAGCGCCGGCTGGCGTCCGGCGAGCGCGTCGAAGGCGCGCGCCGCGCGACGCCGTGCCTCCTCCGCCGCCGAGCCCACCAGGTCACCGGCGCCGTCGGCGAGGTCGCCGCTGCTGCGACGGGCCGACCGCGCGGTGTCCCGGACGCTGTCGCCCGCGGAGCTGACGGCGGAGAGCAGCTGCTCCCACGCCTGGTCCGCGATCCGCTCCGGCTTACTTCGCCGGTCCAGTAGGTTGGTTCCGAACATCGTGGTTACCTCCTCAGGTGCCGAAGCCGCCGGCCACTTCGGACCTCGGCGTCCGTCCAGCGCGACACGGTTCGCTGACTGCGCAGTGCCCCGGGCCGGTGGCGCGCAAACCCGGCCCCGCGTGGCGCACCCGTCGGGGGTCAGCGCACCGCCACCGCGGCCACGCCGCGTGCGAAATCGTCGTCATCGTCATCGTCGTCGTCTCCGCCGCCGAAACCGCAGGCCAGTACGAGGGCGAGCAGCAGACCGACGCCGGCCAACCCGGCCAGTCGCTTGATCATCGAAGGTCCTCTCCGTCACGGTGGGTGTTCCGGGCCGATGCTAGGAAGCGTCGGCAACCACGCTGGCGGGTCGGGCCGGGACCGCTGGCGCGACACGCCGGTCCCACGCGGGGCGGGCGTACGGGACGGCACGGATGTCGGGCCTGCCGGACCGCGACCGCTACCCTGGTCCGGCGACGCGTCGGTTCCGACCGATCGTCGACTGATCAGATAACGAAAAGTATTGAATGATCAGATGCCGAAAAGTGGGGATATGGGCGACTTTGTCCGCTCGGATCCGTGAATTGCTCATCCCGAGGGGTGGCGACCGAGGCCGTTGGAGGAATACTCTCGGTCGCGGCCCGCGTACTGATGAGGCGCCCGGGGGACGGGCGGGTGGAGGTGCTCGCGTGAGCCTGTCGATCGTGAAGTCGGTCCTGTCCGGTGGTGTCGTCGAGATCGCCCCGCGGGGTGAGATCGACGTCGACACAGCGTACGAGGTGCGAGAGGCGATTGCGGAGGTGCTGGCCAAGAGCCGTCCGCTGCGCATCGAGCTGAACATGAGGCTGGTCACCTTCATCGACTCCGTGGGCATCAGCGCCATGGTCGCCGGCTTCCAGACCGCCGAGGTCAGTGGCGTCAAGCTGGTCGTCACCGAGCCGAGCCGGTTCGTGCACCGTCAGCTCTGGGTGACCGGCCTGCTCGGTCTCTTCGGCGCACCGGAGCCCTACTTCGCCGGGGCCGCCACCCCCGAGGTGCTTCCCGGCGCCTGAGGCGCGGGCGGCCACCGTCAGGCCTGCGCGTCCGGACCGGTCAGGTCCACGTCGGTCACCTCGGTGACTGCCCGGATCGCCGTGACCGACGCGTAGCCGGCGGCCAGCAACGCCATGTCGGTGCCGGGCTGCGCGGCCTGCCCGGGCTCCTGCAACGAGGCGGCGCAGAGCACCACGTCGACCCCGAGGGACAGCACCAGTCCGTCCGGCCGTTGCCAGCCCAGGGCGGCGTACGGGACGATCGTGCGACCAGCGACGTCGGGAGACGGTGTGTTCGGCAGCGATACCTTCAGCTACACCGTCCAGGCCCGGTGCTCAGTCGCCGAGGCGGCGGCGCTGTTGAGCGACCTGACCCGTCAGGGGGAACTGCATCCCCTGATCGTGCGGGTCCGCGAGGTGCCGCCCCGCCCGGGGGCCCGCGCCAGCTACACGATCAACGACAGGCTGGTCGCCGGCCCGCTGCGCTTTCGCACCACGTACCACGCGGACGTGCTGGTCAGCGAGCCCGACGAGATCGTCACCGTGGCCCGCCAGTGGCCCGCCACCACGGTTCGCAACCACACCCGGCTGCGCGCCGAGCCGGACGGTCTGGTCCGCATCGACGTCGACATCACCCTGCGCGCGCCGACACCCCTGTTCCGGTACGCCTTCGGTCAGGCCCGCGCCGCCCACCTCGCCCTGGCCGCGCGCCTCGGCGCGGCCCTCGACGACCCCGCGCCATGAGCCCTCGGTCCCGCGCCCACTACTTCCTTACTGGTGCGTGACGTGGCGTCGCGGGGCGCGCAGGGCGATCCCGCGTCGTGCCGCCGGCGGGTCGGCGTCCCCAGGGCTTGTACGTCGACAGGACCGTCGCGATGATCATGAGGCTGGTCGACACCGCGGGCGCGATCACCAGGTCGGCGCGGTCCCGCGCCGGTAGCGCGGCGCCCAGCGCGGCGGCGTGCCGCAGGTTCGGGGTGAGCAGGAACAGCACCAGCCCGACCATCACTGTGGTGATCACGAGCTTGATCACCACCCAGCGGTAGCGCAGCAGGCCCCAGGGGGTGAGCAGCGCGCTGGCGACACCGACGAGCCACACGAGCACGCTCAGCGGCGCGAAGAGCACGGTGCCGACGAGCCCGGCGACCGGGTAGACCACGGCCGGGTCGGCGCCGCGCTGTGCCGCGATGCCGAGGGTGAGTAGCACCAGGTCGGCCCCGAGCCAGCCGAGGGAGGTGACCAGGTGCAGGGTGAGCAGGGCCTTGCGCGTGCGGGGCGCGATTCGCGGCATACCCGAATGCTCCCGGCCCGACCCCGCGTGGTCGTCCGACCAGCGACGACGTCCGGGGTACGCCCGCTGACGTACCCCGGACGGCGTCGGTGGTCAGTACACCGACAGGTGCACGTGGTTGGTGTGGTCGCTGGAGGGGTCGCCGTTCCCCCCGCTGTACGACTTCCAGCCGCTGCTGGGTAGCCAGATCTGCTTGAACCAGATCACGTAGAGCACCGCGAGCCGGTCGGCGTTGCGGATGAAGTACGCGGCCAGGTTGTTGCCGTACGTCTTGTCGCCGCCGGTGGCGATCCCGCCGAAGCCACCCTTCTGCGCGGCGAAGTCGCAGGCCCGGCCCTTGGGGTGCTCGCCCGAGCCGCCGTTGCGGTGACAGGAGACGTACCGGGTGAAGCCGGCGGCCTTGGCCTGGTTGAGCGCGTGCAGGGTGCGGGGGGTGATGCAGCCGCTGGCCGGGGTGGGGTCGTTGATGCTGCACGACTCGGATGGCCAGGAGCCGTCGGAGTTGCGCGGTGCGGGCTGGGCGTTGGCGGTGGAGGTGCCACGGTTGGAGCCGGTGTCGGTGTCGGCGGCGGCGCTGGCGCGTGCCTTGTCGTTGGCGACCGTCAGGGCCCGCTCGGCCTGCTCCTTGCGCTTGGCCATCACCTCGACCTGCTTACGCTGCTCCCGGATCTCGCCGTCGAGGGCGACGCGGGTGCGGTTCGCCTCGTCCCGGGTGGCGTGCAGGTCGCGCAGCACCCGGTCCTCGTTGGCGGCCACCACGTCGAGGGCGGCCGCCCGGTCCATGAAGCCCTCGGGGGTGTTGCTGTTGAGCAGGGCCGAGACGGTGCTGAGTCGGCCGGTGCGGTACGCGACGCCGGCGATCTCGCCGACCTTGCCGTTGCGTACGGTCATCTCGGCCTCGGTGTCCTTCAGCTTGACCGCGAGCTGCTGTTGCCGCTGGATGGAGGTGTCCAGCGCGCGCTTCGCGTCCAGGTAGCCCTTGCTGGCCGCCTCGAGCTGGGCCCGTAGCGCCGGGGTGCCGCCCTCCTCGTCGCCGTCGGGCGCGGCGGCGGCCCGCAGGCCGGCGGGGGGAGCGGCGGTGGCGGCGCCGACCGGAAGCGCGACGCCGAGGGTGACCATCATGACGATCAGTGCCGCAAGCCGGGCGGCGGGTGGTCGTGCTGGTGCCACTACGCATGTCCTTCCGTCAGCCGCCGACCGGGTTAGCTGACGGGTTCGGGACGGAAGATCCCTACCGCTGACGCGGATGCACCCCAGGAACATGGTTCCCCGGTTCGCCCTGTCGGGCGATTAGGCGACGGCCGCCACCGGCGCCGGGAGGCGCCGCCGGGTGGTGGCCGGGACAGAGCCTACCGGTGCTGGTGGGGTCTGTGCAGCCGATGTGACGGAAGGTGCCGGCACCATCGCGAAGGATGACGGTCACCACTCGACGGAACCGCAGGCGCCCGGGGCGGCACCGGGTTCGGTCTGCAGCGTGGCGTGCTCGATGCGGAAGTCGTCCCGCAGGGCGGTACGCGCCGCAGTGAGCACCGCGCCGACCTCCGCGCCGGGCGCCATGGTCAGGTGCGCGGAGGCCACCTCCATGCCCGAGGTGAGCGTCCAGACGTGCAGGTCGTGCACCTCGACCACGCCGGGCACCGCGGCCAGTCGGTCGTGCACGGCGGTGACCTGGAGGTGTTCCGGGGCGGCCTGCACGAGGATGCGTACGGCGGCCCGCCCCAGCCGCCAGGTGCGCGGCAGGATGAACACGCCGATCGCGACCGCGACCAGCGGATCGGCCCACCACCAGTCGGTGACGGCGATGAGCAGCGCAGCGCCGATCACGCCGAGCGAGCCGAGCAGGTCGCCCAGCACCTCCAGGTAGGCGCCCTGGAGGTTGATGCTCTCCCGGGCGCCGGCGCGCAGCAGCCCGAAGGCGACCACGTTCGCGAGCAGGCCGAGGATGGCCACCGTGAGCATCGGACCGCTGAGCACCCGGTGCGGGTCGCCGAACCGGCCGATCGCCTCGATCACCACGTAGACCGCCACGCCGGAGAGCAGGACGGCGTTGGCCAGCGCGGCGAGAACTTCGAGGCGGTAGAGCCCGAAGGTGCGTTGCGGGTCGCCGGTGGCCCGCCGCGTGGCGGAGATCGCGGCGAGCGCCATCCCGATGCCGAGTACGTCGGTGAACATGTGCCCGGCGTCGGAGAGCAGGGCCAGCGAGCCGGTGTGGAAGGCGGTCACCGCCTCGACCACCATCAGGGCAGCGAGCAGTCCGAAGGCCGCCCAGAGCCGTCCGCGATGCTGGTGGGCGGCGTTGGCGACCGACCCGTGGTGGTGGTCATGTCCTGCTCCCACGAGACCCACCCTCCGACGTCGCCCGGGACCCGGTCAAATGTATGCTCACATCGCTATGTGTGCAAGTGTAGGGCGAGGGCCGGCCCCCGGGCGCGCCAACCCGACGGTCAGCCGGTCGGGTCGACGGTGGTGAGCCGCTGGGTTGCCCGGGAGAGCGCCACGTAGAGCGTGCGTACACCCGAGCCCGGATCGGCCCGGATCTCGCTGGGGGCGACCAGCACGACTCCGTCGTACTCCATGCCCTTGGCCTCCAGGCTGGTCACCACCTGCAGGCGCGTCGCGCCGAGCGCGTCGAGCCAGCCGGCGACCTCGTCGCGGCGGGTGACCGGCGTGATCACCCCGACCGTGCCGTCGACCTCGCCCAGCAGGCCGGTGGCCGCCTGTACGGCCGCGGCCTGGAGCCCGGCGGGCGGCACCACCAGCTCGACCGGGTCGACGCCGGTGGAGCGGACGGCCCTCGGCAGGGGCAGGTCCGGATAGAGCCGGCGGATCTCCGCCGCCGCCACCGCGAAGATCTCCGCCGAGTTGCGGTAGTTGGTGGTGAGCGTGAACTCGTGCCGTTTGCGCCGGCCCAGCGCCTGGTCGCGGGAGCGGGTCAGCTCCTCGGGGTCACCGGTCCAGGCGGTCTGCGCCGGGTCGCCCACCACCGTCCACGAGGCCAACCGCCCACGCCGACCGATCATCCGCCACTGCATCGGCGAGACGTCCTGCGCCTCGTCGACGACCACGTGCGCGTACTCCCGGTAGTCCTCCGGCCGCTCCCGGGCCGCCGCGCGGGCGGCCCGCTGCCGGTCGGCCGCGGTGCTCAGCTCACGAACGCCGCCCGCGAGCTGGAACGGGTCGCGCCGGGCCCGCGCCGGTTTCACCGGCTTGCCGAGCAGCGCGTCCAGCTCGTCGAGCAGCGCCACGTCCGCGATGGTCAGGCCCTCGGAATCCAGGCTCTGGTACGCCGTGCCGAGCAGCCGGATCTCCGCGCCGGAGAGGATCCCGCCGGCGTACCGGCGCAGCCGATCCGGTCGAGCCAGCCAGCCCAGCACGTGCCGCGGGTGCAGGCGCGGCCACCAGGCCTTGAGGAACTCCCGGAACTCCGGCCGCTCCGCGATCTCGTCCTCGAAGGCCCGCTGCTCGGGCAGCCGGCCGATGTTCACGCGCCGGGCCTGCGCCCACAGCGCGGCGAAGACACCGTCGAAGCCGGCGCGGCGAACCTCGTTGCGCCGGGCGCCCCGGTGCAACGCGCGGTCCCGGATCGCGTCCAGCTCGCGGCGGTCCAACCGCAGCAGCCCGCCCCGGTAGAGCAGGCGCAGCTCGCCAGGAGCCCCCGGCACCGCGTCGCGGGCCGCCCGTTCCAGCACCCGGCGCATGCGCAGCGAGCCCTTCACCGCCGCCACCTCGGGCGGGTCGGTTCGGGTGGCCGTCATCCCCGGGAACAGGGTGCCCAGCGAGTGCAGGGTCGCGGTGTCCTCGCCGAGCGACGGCAGCACCGAGGCGATGTACTCGACGAAGACGGTCGACGGCCCGACCACCAGGATGCCGCCACCGGCGTACCGGCTGCGGTCGGAGTAGAGCAGGAAGGCCGCCCGGTGCAGGGCGACCGCCGTCTTGCCGGTCCCCGGGCCGCCCGCGACGATCGTCACCCCGGAGCCGGGCGACCGGATCGCCTCGTCCTGCTCCCGCTGAATCGTCGCCACGATGTCGCGCATGCCGCGACCGGTGGCCCGGGAGAGGGTGGCCAGCAGCGCGCCGTCACCGACGACCGTCATCCCCTCCGGGGCCGCCTCCGGATCGAGCAGGTCGTCCTCGATGCGGGTGACCCGCTCCCGCTGGGACTGGATGGTGCGGCGACGCACCACGCCCAGCGGCTGCGCGGGGGTGGCCTGGTAGAACGCCGACGCGGCCGGCGCCCGCCAGTCGACGACGAGGGTGCTGGCGTCCTCGTCACGGATGCCGAGCCGCCCGACGTGCAGCACCTGCCGGTCGCGCAGGTCCAGCCGGCCGAAGACCAGGCCCTCGTGTTCGGCGTCGAGGGTGTGCCGCCGCTGAGCCGCGTGGAAGACCATCGCGTCGCGTTCGACGAGCGCGCCGAACGTGCCCACCCGCGCCATCCGGTAGCCGTCCCGCTCGGCGCGCACCGCCGACTGCCGTAGCTCGGCCAGTCGGGCGTACACCCGGTCGAGGTGCCGTTGCTCGACGGCGATCTCCTGCTCCAGGGCGGTCTGGTCGGTCAACGCACGCTCCTTCGATGTCGCCGGCAAGCGGCGCGAACCGCGCGGGCCAACCGCAGAAGGGTACGGCCCCCGACCCGACCCGCCGCGCCCGAGGTGCGCGAACGTGCTCAGCGACCCGCCGCGACGGCGCTCACGACCGGCCCGTGCGGCGGGGGTGCGCCGTTCGGGCCGGGCCCGTGCGGCGAGGGTGCGGCGCTGGGGCCGGGCCCGTGCGGCGGGGGTGCGGCGAGCACCCGGCCCAGGACACCGGTCAGGGCCGCGTTCACCTCAATCGGACGCTCCATCATCAGCATGTGGCCGGCGCCCGGGCAGACGGTCAGCTCGGTGGCCGGCAGGACGGCGGCGATCGACTCGGCGCACGGCGGCGGGGTCAGCCGGTCCCGGTCACCGACCAGGGCGGCGGCCGGCAGGTGCGCCAGGGCGGCGAGGGTGTCCAGCCGGCGCTGAGCGCCGATCGAGGCGCGGAAACCGCCGATCGAGCGCAGCGAGGCGCGGGCCACCGCCGACGTGACCAACCGGATGTCGGAGGGATCGCAGCGGTCGCCGAAGAGCATCCACCGGATGCTCGGCTGCAGCGCGTTGAGCAGCGCCCGGGGCGCTCGCCACGAGCCGCAGCGGGCCAGCACGCCGGCGCCGGTCGTCTCGGCGAGCCGGATCAGCCGGGCGATGCGTGGTGAGAGCCCGTACACGGTGTGCGTGTGCCCCTCGGCGGTGGTCGAGACGAAGACCAGTCCGGCCGTACGCGCGGCGAAGTGCTCCCGGTGGCGGTGCGCGTACTCCATGATCGTCATTCCGCCCATCGAGTGCCCGACCAGAACCACCCGACCGCTCGGCGCGACCGCGTCGAGGACGGCGGCCAGGTCGTCGCCGAGCTGGGCCAGGGTGGCCGTGGGCAGCGCCATGCAGCTCGACCGGCCGTGACCCCGCGCGTCGTAGGTGACCACCCGCACCGAGTCGCCGAAGGACGACGTGAGCGCGTCGAGCTGCCGGTGCCAGCTGCGCCCGTCCAGCGTCCAGCCGTGCAGGAGGACCGCCGTCACCGAGGCGTGCACGGGACCGGTGGTCTCGACGTGCAGCCGTACGCCGTCGGGCATACCGACTTCGAGTCGCTCCGGCATCGCCACCTCCCAGGCTCGCCCCGGCATCACCCGTACCTCCGATACCCGGCGGTAACACCGGCTACCCGTCGGGACGCCACGCCAATCGCGGTCGGGCGAACATTCCCGACCCCGCCCCTGGCCGTGCGCCGGCGGGCCAAGCTGAACGGCATGGAGTCGGCGCGGGCGACGCCGGTTCCGCCGACGGGCGGGTCCGGGGGGCGGGGACGGCAGGCCGGCGGCACGCCCCGGGCCGCGTTGGCCGACCTGCTCGGCGGCAACCGGAGGTTCGTCAGCGGCCAGCCGATCCACGGGCACGACGTCACCGCCGCCGCGGCGGCCGCCTCCGGAGACCAGCAGCCGTACGCGGTGGTCCTCGGCTGCATCGACTCGCGGGTGCCGCTGGAGGCGATCTTCGACCAGACCTTCGGGGCGATCTGCGTGATCCGCACCGGCGGGCACGTGCTCGACCGGGCGGTGTGCGGCTCCATCGAGTACGTGGTGGGGCAGCTCGGCGTGCCGTTGGTCATGGTGCTCGGGCACGAGCGCTGCGGTGCGGTCGGCGCGACCGTGGACGCCCTGCGCACCGGCGAGCGCCCCGGTGGGTCGCTGGCCCACCTGGTCGACGAGATCGCCCCGGCGGTCGTCGAGGTGGGGCTCGACGATCCGGCGGTGCTCGCGCTCACGGTCCGCCGACACGTCCGGCGCACCGTGGACGCGCTGCGCGTCGACGACCTGTTGGCCGGGCCGGTGGCCACCGGCCGGGTGGCCGTGGTGGGCGGCCTCTACGACCTGAGCACCGGCGAGGTTGCTCTGCTCGAAGCGTCCTGACAAACGAACGACCGCCCGCCGGGAACTCCCGGCGGGCGGTCGGTGGTGCGGTGGGGGAGGGCTCAGCCCTCGAAGACGCCGGCCGCGACCAGACGCTTCTCGGTGGCCTCCCAGCCGTCGTTCGGGTGAACGGTGGCCAGGTTGTTGATCTCCGCCCGGATCTTGGCGGCGTGGCCGGCGGCGGCCAGCGCCCGGATCTCCTCGACGAACGCGTCGGAGTCGGTACGCAGGTGCGCGGTCTTGCCGTTGGTCAGGTTACGCACGTAGGCGTGCTTGCCGCCGTTGAGCGGGATGAGGTACTTGAACTCGCCCAGCACGCTGAGGGCGCCACCCTGGCCAGCCTGGCCGGCCCGGACGGACGCGCGCGCGGTCTTAGAGGTGTTGCTCGCCACGGAGGTACTCCTTGCAAGACGTACGGGAGGACTGGACGTCCGGGGGCTGTGTGCGGGTGACACTGCGTCGGCCCGCAGAGGTGGAACGCGGCAGAAGCCGCCGATGGAACTGTACATGACCACGACATCAGGCTGGTCGTCGCGGTGTCCTGAGAGGCAACGGAGACCACCCGTCCGGCTATTCCGGGTGGCGTTTTTTCCGATTCTCTGGCGCACCATCCGTCACACGAGTCATCATGTGTTGCAGCAACCACTCGGGTGGACGAGGTCGTAGGGGAAGACGCACCTCGCTCTCCGGGAGGTCACCATGCCAACGCGTGGCGTCGTATACGTCCACTCGACCCCGCTCGCCGTGTGCTCGCACGTCGAGTGGGCGATCGCGCGCGTCCTAGCCGCGCCGGTCAACCTGCAGTGGACGGCTCAGCCCGTCGACCCCGGCGCCCGCCGGGCCGAGTGTGGGTGGACCGGCCGTCCGGGAACGGGCGCCGAGCTGGCTGCTGCCCTCCGGCAGTGGCCCATGATCCGTTTCGAGGTCACCGAGGAGCCGAGTCCCGGCGTCGACGGTGAGCGTTTCATGTACGTGCCGGCCCGTGGCCTGTTCCGGGCCACCGTCGGGGCGGCCGGTGACATCCAGCTCGGCGAGGACCGGCTGCGGACCCTGATGGCCTCCGCCCGTGCCCCGGAGGCGTTGTCGCACGCCCTTGACAAGGCGCTCGGCACCGCGTGGGACGCGGACCTGGAGCCCTACCGGTACGCCGGTGACGGCGCACCGGTGACGTTGCTCACCCGGGTCGGCTGACGGCGGGGCCGCACGCGCTGCGGACCTGGGTGTTGCGTCACCCTCACGCTGGCGACCGGTAAGGTCAAGTTGCCCCGATAAGGGGGAACTGGTGGGATGGTCGGCGTGCCGATTCGCCCGCGACACGCTGGTGTCGCCGTCGCCGCCCTGACCGCCCTGATCGTCTCCGGCTGCTCGGGTACCCCGGATCGTCCCGACCCGACGCCCGGCCCGACCGGCGCGTCGGCGGCCCCGAGCGCACCCGCCTCGCCGCCGACCGACGACCCGGCCGCGCGGGCCGCCGCGCTGGTCGCGACGCTCTCCGACGAGGACCTGGTCGGGCAGGTGCTGATGCCCTACGCGTACGGCGACTCGGCCACCAAGGTCTCCACCGGCTCGGCGGCCGGCAACCAGGCGCTCGCCGGCGTCGACACCCCCGCCGAGATGATCGCCAAGTACCGGCTCGGCGGGCTCATCCTGGTCGGCTTCAGCGCCGACGACCCGACCAAGGGCAACCAGGAGACGACAAACGTCGACAACCCGAAGCAGGTCCACGACCTGACCACCGGGCTGCGGGGGGCCGCCGGACGGCTGGCCGCCGGCCCGGCGCCCTTCCTGATCGGCACCGACCAGGAGTACGGCGTGGTCACCCGCGTCACCGACGGCGTCACCATCCTGCCCAGCGCCCTCGCGGCGGGTGCCGCCGGTGACCCGAAGCTGACCGAGGCCGCCTGGCAGGCCGCCGGCGCCGAACTCGCCGCGATGGGCATCAACATCGACTTCGCCCCGGTCGCCGACGTGCTGGCAACCCGCAGCACGGTCATCGGCTCCCGGTCGTTCGGCGCCGACCCGAAGATCGCCGCCGCGCAGGTCGGCGGCGCGGTCCGGGGCCTACAGGCCAGCGGCGTCGCGGCCACCCTGAAGCACTTCCCGGGGCACGGCCACAGCGCGGACGACTCGCACAAGGACCTGCCGGTGCTCACCCAGTCCGCGGCGACGCTGCAGAGCGGCGCGTGGCCGCCGTTCAGCGCCGGGTTCGACGCGGGCGCGATGGCCGTGATGTCCGGCCACCTGGACGTGCAGGCCATCGACCCCGGCACCCCGGCGACCTTCTCCCACAAGCTGCTCACCGACGTGCTGCGTGGTCAGCTCGGCTTCAAGGGCGTGGTGATCACCGACGGGATGAACATGCCACCGGCGAAGCGGTGGGCGCCCGGCGAGGCCGCCGTCCGCGCGCTGAACGCCGGCAACGACCTGATCCTCATGACCCCGAACGTCGGTCAGGCGTACGACGGGCTGCTCGCCGCCCTGCGTGGCGGGTCGCTGCCCCGGGCCCGGCTCGTCGACGCGGTCACCCGGATCCTGACCATGAAGTTCCGGCTGGCGGCGGGACCCGCCGAGCCGATGTCCACGCTCAACACCCCGGCGCACCGGGCGGCGGCGGACGCGCTGGCCGCCGGAGCGGTCACCGTGCTGCGCGGTGCCTGCGGCGGCGCGGTGCACGGCCCCGTCACCGTCACCTCCTCCGGCGGCCGGGACGGCACCCGGGCGGCGCTCACCGCCGCGCTGACCGCGGCCGGCGTGACGGTGAAGCCGAGCGGCGGGACGGTGGTGCACCTGGTCGGCTACGGCGACGGGGAGAAGGACCTGAGCGCCAGTGCGGCGGTCACCGTCGCCATGGACACGCCGTACGTGCTGGCCAAGGCCAAGTCGCCGACGCTGCTGGCCACGTACTCCTCCAGCCGGGCGTCGATGACCGCGCTCGCCGCCGTACTGGCCGGCAAGGCCCGCCCGGGTGGCCGGTCACCGGTGGTGGTGCCCGGACTGCCGGCCACCACCTGCAAGAGCTGACGGCACCGGCAGGAGATCCGACCGCGACTCGGTCAGTCGATGCCCTCGACGATGCGGAAGTCGCGCTCGACGCCGTCGGAGAGTGCGGCCAGCGCCTCCTGGTAGGCCGCACTCTCGTGCGCCGCGACGGCCTGCTCGAAGCTGTCGAACTCGATCAGGACCGTACGCTCGGCGATTCCGGCGTCGTACGCGGCGATCCGACCGCCACGGACGAGGACCCGACCGCCCCCGGCCCGGACAGCGGGACCGGCCAGCTCGTTGTAGGCGGCCAGCTTCTCGGGGTCGGAAACGGTGCGGTAGGCGCTGACCCAGTAGCCCTTAAGCATGGAACCTCCTGTGGTGGGGGAGTGCGTCCGACTCACGTGTTGGTCGTGGCCGAGCGTCGCCGGGCGAGAGCGAGGCTCGTCAGCGTCGCGATCGCCATGGCGCCGATCCCGACCATCGCCGCGGTGCGGTAGGCGCGGTCGTCGGGAAAGAGGTGGCCGGGGCGGGTGCCCGCGGCGAGGACCAGGCCGCCGACAGCGCTGCCCAGGGAGTACCCGACGCTGCGGACGACGTAGTTGAAGCTCATGGCGCTCGACGTCTCGCTCCTGACAGTGGCGGCCAGGATGACACCGGGCATCGCGGCCGAGAAGCCGCCGACGCCGAAGCCGAGCACGCCCATCGCCGCGAACAGTTCGGCCAGGTCCGACCGGGCCGCCGCGAACAGGGCGAACCCGACGCCGACCACGACAGCGCTGCCGGCCAGGAGCAGGGGGTCGGCGACCCGCGTGCGGATCCGCGGCGTGAGCTTGCCGGCGACGAACCCCAGCACCGAGAACGGGATCAGGACCAGCCCGGCGACGAAGGTCGTCAGCCCGAAGCCGTAGCCGACGCCGGGCGGCGTCTGCGCGTACCGGGTGATGAGCGTGAGCAGGAGGTACATGCCGATCCCGGCGACGAACATGGCGAGGTTCGCCCCGGCGACCGCCGGGTGCCGTACCGCCCGCACATCGACCAGGGGCGTCGGGCTGCGCAGCTCGATGACGGCCCAGACGCAGAGCAGCACCACCGCGACGACGGCGAGGCCCGCCGCCACGGCGAGGTGCCTGCTCCACAGATTCCGCTCACCGGCGAGGAACAGCACCAGGAGCAGCGCAGCGCTCAGGACGACCGCGCCTGCCACGTCCACGTGGGCGGACCGGCCTTCGGGAGCTTCGGGCATGGCGCGCCACGCGGTCAGGAGGGCGGCGGCAGTGACGACCAGGCCGAGGCCGTAGGCGGCCCGTACTCCGCCGAGCTCGGCGAGCAGGGCGGCCAGCGGGTAGCCGACGCCCGCGCCGATGATCGAGACCACCGAGATCAGAGCGATCACGGCCGCGCCGCGCTCCTCGGGGAGGTGGTCCCGGGCCACGCCCATCATCAGCGCCGTGAGCCCGAGCCCGACGCCCTGGGCCGCCCGGCCGGTCAGTAGCCACGCGAACGGCAGTGGCAGCACGGTGAGCGCGCTGCCGGCGACGACGACGGCCAACGTGGCGAGGATCGTGGCCCGTCGGTGTGGACCGGCCCCGAGCCGGCCCAGGACCGGCGTGGCGACGGCGCCGCTGAGCAGCGCGACGGTCAGCGTCCACTGCGCGCTGCCGAGCGAGACGTGGAACGACGTCGCCACGCTGGTGATGAGCGGCGTCCCGAGGCTGGCGACCGCCGCCACGACCAGGGCGATGAACATCAGGGCGGGGACCAGCAGCCGCGTCTCGGAACGGGGAACCGGGAACACCTTCGGCGCGCCCCCGCCGATCGGTTGCCCGGTCACCGCTTCGGCCCTTCGCGGTCCTGTCCTTCGAGCGCTGCCAGATGCTCCAGCGCCGGCAGGGCCGCCACCAGCGCCTCGACCTCGTCGCCGGTGAGCCGGCCGATCAACCGCTCGAACGCGTGGATCCCCGCCTGGCGGCGCGTCCGGACATAGGAGGCGCCGGCTTCGGTCAGGCACACCAGCGTGACCCGCTTGTCGGACGCGTCGCCCCGCCGCTCGACCAGGCCGGATTCCTCCATCACCCGGACCAGGGTGGTCATCGCGGGCTGGGTGACGCCCTCGACCGCGGCCAGATCGGTGATGCGCCGCGGACCCGTCCGGTCCAGGGTCGCCAGGGTGGCGGCAGAGGTCAGGCTCATGTCCCGGGGTAGGCGTCTCGCGGCCCTGGTGGCCAGGCCGTAGAGGGCCGCCCCGATGGCGGCGGACGTGCCAGGAGGAGTGTCTGGACGACGCACGCCAAAAGCATAGCGCTTTTATATTCACGGTCTATGCAATAGGCCGCCGGCCCGGGAATCCGGTCGCGCCGGCACGGCCACCCTGGCAGCGTGTCGCCCATGGGTCAGGCGCAGGGCTTCCGGTACGACCAGCGGGCCGACGGCACGGTGGTGATCACCCACCACGGCCGGGTGGCGGGCACGCTGCGGGGCGCCCGCGCGGCGGAGTTCCTCGCCGAGGTCGACGACGACCCGCAACTGGTGATGGCCCGCTGGACCGGCAACTACCGCCACGGCAACGAGCGCACCGCCCGGCAACACCCCCGCAACCGACGCTGAACACGCGAAAGGGCCCCCTCGCGAGAGGGGACCCTTTCGGTGATCCGCAGATCGGCCAGCTCACGGCCGCTGTCTCACGGCCGCTGTCTCACGGCCGCGCGAAGACCAGCGCCACGTTGTGACCGCCGAAGCCGAACGCGTTGTTCAGCGCGGCGGGGATGTCCATGTGGCGTGCCTTGTGCGCGGCGACCTCCAGGCTGAGCCCGGGCTCCGGGTCGTCCAGGTTGATCGTCGGAGGCACGACGCTGTCGCGGATCGCCAGGATCGTGGCGATCGACTCCAACGCTCCGGCCGCGCCCAGCAGGTGACCGGTCATCGACTTCGTCGCGGCCAGCACCGGGTGGTCGCCGAGCGCCTTGTGCAGCGCGCCGATCTCCAGCATGTCGCCGACCGGGGTCGACGTCGCGTGCGCGTTGACGTGCACGATGTCCTGCTTGGCGATGTCCGCGTCCGCGATCGCCTTGGCGATGGCCCGGATGGCGCCCTCACCCTCGGCGTGCGGTTGCACGATGTCGTACGCGTCAGAGGTGATGCCGGCGCCCGCCAGGCGCGCGTACACCCGGGCGCCCCGGGCCGCGGCGTGGTCGGCCCGCTCCAGCACCACGATGCCGGCACCCTCACCGAGGACGAAGCCGTCGCGGCCGGTGTCCCACGGGCGGGAGGCACGTTCCGGGTCGTCGTTGCGGGTCGACATGGCCCGCATCGAGCTGAAGCCGGCGATCGGCAGCGGGTGGATCACGGCCTCGGTGCCGCCGGCCACCACCACGTCGGCCCGGCCGGCGCGGATGATGTCCAGGCCGAGCGCGATCGCCTCCGCGCCGGTCGCGCAGGCGCTGGCCACCGTGTGCACGCCGGCCTTGGCGCCCAACTCCAACCCGACCCAGGCGGCCGGCCCGTTGGGCATCAACATCGGGATCGTGTGCGGGGACACCCGCCGCGGCCCGGACGCCTCCAGGATGTCGTCCTGGGCGAGCAGGGTGGTGGCGCCACCGATGCCGGAGCCGACGCTGACGGCGAGCCGCTCGGCGTCCAGGCCGGCGTCCGCCAGACCGGCGTCCGCCCAGGCCTGCTGCGCCGCGATGAGTGCGATCGCCTCGGAGCGGTCCAGGCGGCGCAGCTTCACCCGGTCCAGCACCTCGGACGGCTCCACGGCCAACTGGGCGGCGATCCGCACCGGCAGTTGCGCGGCCCACTCCTGGGTGAGGGCACTCACCCCGGAGCGGCCGGCGAGCATGGCGTCCCAGGTCGACGCGACGTCCCCGCCAAGCGGGGTCGTCGCGCCGAGCCCGGTGACGACGACGTCAGGACGACTCATGATCAGGACTGCGCCTCGATGAAGCTGACGGCGTCCCCGACGGTCTTGAGGTTCTGCACCTCGTTGTCCGGGATCTTGACGCCGAACTTCTCCTCGGCGGCCACCACGACCTCCACCATGGAGAGCGAGTCGACATCGAGGTCGTCGGTGAAGGACTTCCCCTCGGCCACGTCGTCCGGGTTCACCCCGGCAACCTCTTCGAGGATCTCGGCGAGGCCGGTGGTGATCTCGTCACGGGTCATTGCGGTTGGTTCCTCTCATAGGGGGTTCTCTGGCGGCCGGCGTCGCCGGGCGCCGCTCCTGGAGCGCGTACGCGCCTCAAGGGGGCTTCAGGGGCAGCGGACGACCTGACCGGCGTAGGTCAGGCCACCGCCGAAGCCGAACAGCAGGACCGGGGCGCCCGAGGGCACCTCCCGCCGCTCGACGAGCTTCGACAGGGCCAGCGGGACGCTCGCCGCCGAGGTGTTGCCGGACTCGACGATGTCCTTCGCGATGATCGCGTTGGGGATGTTGAGCCGCTTGGCGATGCCGTCGATGATCCGGGCGTTGGCCTGGTGCGGCACGAACGCGGCCAGCTCCGACGGGTCGACCCCGGCCCGCTCGCACGCCTGCAGGGCCAGCGGCGCGAGCGCGGTGGTGGCCCAGCGGAACACCGACTGGCCCTCCTGCTGGATGTACGGGCGCCAGCCCTCGATGCGTACCGCGTCGCTCTTCTCCGGCGCCGAGCCCCACACCACCGGGCCGATGCCGGCGGGCTCGTCGTCGGCGGTGGCGGTGACCACCGCGGCGCCGGCGCCGTCGCCGAAGATGATGCAGGTGGAGCGGTCGGTCCAGTCGGTGAAGTCGGACAGCTTCTCCGCGCCGATCACGATCGCGTTGCGCGACGCGCCGGCCCGGATGGCGTGGTCGACGGTGCCCAGCGCGTACGCGAAGCCCGAGCAGGCGGTGTTGACGTCGAACGCGCCCGGTGCGGCGATGCCCAGCTTGGCGGCGACCCGGCAGGCCACGTTGGGGCTCCGGTCGATCGAGGAGCAGGTGGCGACCACGACCAGGTCGATGTCGGCGGCGCTGAGCCCGGAGTTGGCCAGCGCCTTACCGGCGGCTGCGGCGGCCATGTCGGCCACCGTCTCGCTGTCGGCGATCCGCCGGGTGGCGATGCCCACCCGGTCGCGGATCCACTCGTCGTTGGTGTCCACCAGTTGGGCGATGTCGTCGTTGGTCACCACCCGGGAGGGCTGGTAGTGCCCCATCGAGACGATGCGACTGCCAGTCATGAGTGTCCTCCGATGGGGGCGAGCGGTTGGCCCGGCGTGGCGTGGCGGGCGATCAGGTCCCGTGCGGCCGGCAGGTCGTCCGGGGTGTTCAGGGTGACGATCTCCGGGGCGCCCTCGCCCCGGAGTTCCCGCTTGACCAGACCGGCGAGGGTGCCGGCCGGGGGCAGCTCGATCACGCCGGTCACGCCGTGCTCGGCAAGGGCGCGCATGCACAGGTCCCAGCGCACCGGCGCGGTGACCTGGCGGACCAGGCGTCGCACCAGCTCGTGCCCGTCGGTGACGGCGGTGCCGTCAAGGTTCGACAGCAGGATCCGCGCCGGGTCGACGGGGGCGATCCCGGCGGCGACGGCGGCCAGCGCGGCCTCGGCCGGGGCCATGTACGGGGTGTGGAAGGCCCCGGCCACCTGGAGGCGGATGACCCGGGTCTTCGCCGGCGGCGCGGCGGCGAACTTGTCCAGGCCGTCCAGCGAGCCGGCGGCGACGATCTGGCCGGCGCCGTTGCGGTTGGCGGGGTGCAGCCCGGCGGCGCTGATCGCGGCCAGCACCTCGTCCGGGTCGCCGCCGAGCACGGCCGCCATCCCGGTCGGCTCCAGCGCGCAGGCGGCGGCCATCTCGCGGCCACGGATGCCGGCGAGGGTGATCGCGGCCTCGGCCGACAGCACCCCGGCCACCGCCGCGGCCCCCAGCTCGCCGACGCTGTGCCCGGCGGTGAGCGCCACGCCGTCCAGCGGCAGGTGCTCGGCGGCGAGCAGCGCCGCCGCGACGAGCAGCGGCTGGGTACGGGCGGTGTCCTTGATCTCGTCCGCGTCGGCGGCGGTGCCCAGGTGCACCAGGTCCACGCCGGCCAGCGCGGACCACCAGCGCAGACGCGCCTCGGTGCCGGTCAGGTCGAGCCAGGGAGTCAGAAAGCCGGGTTTCTGGGAACCCTGGCCGGGACTAAGTACGGCGAGCACGCCTATGACTCTCCCGGATACGCGTGGGTAGCGCTGTGCCGGGGCCGACCAAACCGCACTAGAACCTTTGGAGGTTTCTTACAAAGATCGGCGGGGATCATCGCTGGTTTGGGCGGATTTCCGGGCGGCCGGGGTCAATGTCTGGGTCGGGACCGCCGAGGCCACCGGGACCACCGGGTCCAGCCGACCGACAGTCAACGCCACCTGGAGGGCGAACGCGTCCCGGGGCGACAGCGGCGAGAAACCGGTCACCTCCGCGATCCGGCGCAACCGGTACCGCACCGTGTTCGGGTGGACGAACAGCGCCCGCGCCGCGCTCTCCAGCGTGCCACCGGCGGCCAGGAACGCGTCCAGGGTCTCCAGCAGCTCGCCACCGGCGCGGACCAGCGTCGCGTACACGTCGTGCCGCAGCCGCCGGCGGGCCTCCGCGTCGCCGGCGAGGGCCCGCTCCGGCAACAGGTCGGCAGCGGCCACCGGCCGGGGGGCGGCCGGCCACGCCGGCGCCGCCCGGAAGCCGGACAGCGCCGACCGCGCCGACTCCGTCGCCTCGTCCAGACTGGGTACGGCCGGACCGACCACCACCGGGCCGTCACCGAACGCGTCCAGCAGCTTGCCGGTGGCGCTCAGCGGGTCCGCCGCGCCACCCAGCACGATCACCAACCGATCGCCGTGCACCCCGCCGATCACCTCGACACCGATCCGCCGCGCCAGCCGGTACACCACGTGCAGCACGGCGGAGACCTCCCCGCCCGGGGAGTGGCCGACCGCCACCGCGACCGGTGGCGCGTCCGCCCAGCCCAACGCGGCGGCCCGGCTCGCCAGGACGTCCGGCGAGTCACCCCGCAGCAGCGCGTCGACCAGCAGCGCCTGCAACCGGGCGTCCCACGCGCCGCGCGACTCGGCGGCCCGCGCGTACACCCGGGCGGCGGCGAACGCGATCTCCCGGGAGAAGCGCAGCACCGCCTCGCGTAGCAACTGCTCCTCGCCCTCGGCGGCGAGCTGCGACACCTGTTCCTCGACGACGTCGATGGTCACCTTGATCAGCGCCACGGTCTGCTGGAGGGTGATCGACCGGGCCAGCGCCTGGGGCGCCGCGTCGAACACGTCGTCGGAGACCTCCTGCGTGCTGTCCGCCGTGCCGCCGCCCTCGCGCAGCCACTGCACCAGCGAGCGGGCGCCGGCCTGGGCCACCAGCATCACCCAGGAGCGCTGGTCGGCCGGCAGAGCCCGGAACCACGGCAGCGTCTCGTCCATCCGGGCCACGCTGGCAGTGGCCAACGCTCCCGCCGAACGCTCGATCCGGCGCAGCGTGGCCGCCAGCTCCCCACCCTCGGCCGTGCTCACCCCTCTAGCCTGACACGTCGTGAGCAGGCCACGAACGCCGGCACCGATCAGCGGGGCGGCAGGCCGGTATTCCTGAGGGACCCGTCGAGCTGCCGGTTCGGGCTGTGCAGGAAGCAGATGGCGCTGAGTCGGCCAGCGAGCCATTCCGGCTCACTTTCCAGGACGTACGCCAACACCTCCAGCCGGCCCTCCAGGGCGGCCTCTGGCGCACCGACGTACCGGGCGACCGTCGATCGGCATCCCGCCTGCATGACCTCCTCGGTGAGCTCCTCCACCTCCGGGCCGGCCGGCCAGATGCCGGCGAACTCGGTGCCGTGCGGCCCGGTGCAGGAGGCCGGTGGCAGGTCGACCAGGTCGTCGGCGTTCTCCTCGGGCGCGGTGAAGCACGTCAGCCGCAGCGGTGAGTCACCCGTCAGGCCGGCCCGCAGGCTGTTCGCCCGGGGGTTCGGCACCCACCGGTCCAGCGCGAGCATCTCCACCAGGTCACAGCGGTACCACCGTTCGCCCGCCTGCCAACGCGCCGTCGACGGGGTCAGCGTCCGCATCGCCAGTCGTGACTCGCGCCACTCCCCGCCCAGGAAGCGGGCCGCCGCACTGTCGCAGGCATCGTGGAGACGCCACATCGCCTCGGTGTCCGCCGCCGGAGGCGCCGACGCGACACCGTCCGTGCCACGGATGACGCCGACCAGGAACGTCTCCGCCTCGTGCTTGGAGGAGCAGGGGATCGGCGCGTACGTCTCGGGGCTGCGATCGTCGGAGGCGGTGGCATGGCACACTCCCGACGCGGGGGCGAAGGTCGAGCCCTCCGCCTCGGTGGGACCGCTGTCACAGCCGCTCACCCCCACGATCAGCGCCACCAGGACCGTCGTTTCCCACAGGCGTCGCATGTCGTCTCCGTCGGGCAGTGATCATCGGTACCGCTGGCGGGCAGCGTACGACAGGGCAGTCCGGCAGGATGTCCCCTGTGGAGCAGCCGACTCAGGGTCGCGGCGGCGCGGACAGGCCCAGCCCCCCGGGCCAGGATCGCGGCCCGCACCCGGCTGCGCAGGCTGCCGTCAGGCGACGAGGGGAGCGGCCATGCTGGTCGCGGTGATCATCGGTGGTGAGATCGCGTTCCGGGTGCTGATCGCCGCCGGGCTGGTGGCCCGCTATCCGCTGCGCCGGCCACGGCTCGGCGGGGCGCTGCCGGTCCGCGTACCGCTTGTCGATCTGGCACTGCTCGCCGCGTCGGTGCTCGACCTGCGCGCGGCGCGACCGCGGACCTCGGTCACGGCCCCGCCGCCTACCTCGGCTTCGCGGTGGCCTTCGGGCGCTCGATCGTCCGGTGGCCGGACGAGTGCTTCGCCCACCGGTTCGCCGGTGGCCGGCCGCCCGTGCGGCCTCCTCGCGCCGGCTGGGCCCACGCCCGCCACGGGTGGCGGGAGTGGGCCAGGGCACTCCTCGGCTGGGCCGTCGCGTGCGGCCAGCTCGGTGCGGCGATCCTCTGGGTGAACGACGCGGAAAGAACCCGTGAACTGGGCAACTGGATCCGCAGCCTGACCACCGTGATCCTCATCTGGCTGGTCGCCTTCCCGGTCTGGGCGCCCCTGTTCCCCGGTCGCCCGAAGCGCTGACCCCGGGGTACGCCGTGCACAGGCCGTCGGTCCCGGCCAGTACGGTGACAGGGCACGTACGGGGGGAGCACCTGCGCGTGAGTGCGAGCGTGAGGAGACCGGGGATGGCGCACGGGGAGGCCGAGCACGGCTGCGCCCAGGGCGAGCCCTGCCGCCTGGGGCACCACGACCCGCAGGTGGCAGGCAAGCCTCGCCGGCCCGTCGGCCCGGCGGCTGCGCACCCGAGCGAGGCGTCCACCGGGCGGCCGGACGAGGAGATCCCGCGCCAGCGGGCCGCCGAGCCGGTGGCCCTGGGCGAGCCGGAGCCGGGTGACCCCGCTGGTTGCCTCAGTGAACTTCCTGGATGGGCGGGTGCCCACCGGCACGGCCCGGTCCGGCCACGTCAGCGGGGCACTCGACGGGAGCGCCCGCCGCGCCGCTGGTGCTGACCCTACGGGGGCCGATTGCTGTGGCCCGCTGAACCCGTGCCTTCTGGCGTACCCGTGCCTTCTGGCGTACCCGTGCCTTCTGGCGTACCCGTGCCTTCTGGCGTACCCGTGCCTTCTGGCGTACCCGTGCCTTCTGGCGGCCCTCAGCGGGTCCGGCGGATGGCCGCGTCAGCGGGTCCGGCGGCGGATCAGCAGGGCGATCCCGGCGAGGCCGACCGTGATGGTCAGCATCACCCCGACGTTGAGCAGCAGCAGCCGCTGCAACTCACCGAGTGCTTCGTCGATGTCCCGCACCGGATCCATCGTGTCCTCCGGCAGCACCCGCTCGCCGCCGCCCACGCCGCCACTGACCGTGTCGAACTGTCGCTCCAGCGGCACCCCGGCGGTACGCAGCGTCTCGGACATGCTGAGCCGTCCCAGGAACCAGCCAGCGCTGGTCCGGCGACCGTCCGGCTGTTTGGCCGGGCGGTAGACGCGCGGGCCGCCGGCCGCCTTGGGGTAGAGGTCGAAGATCTGCTTCGGGGTCTCCCCGGCGAGCACCACGACCGTGTACTTCGGACCGAGGTCAGCCGCCTTGGGACCGGTCGGCATTCCGGTACGACCGAAGAAGTTGATCTGGTCGATGACCGCGAGGACGTGCGCGGGCTGGGTCTCGGACCGTAGCCGCAGCGGCTCGGTGAGCCCTTCGCCGGTGACGTCCACGCCGGCGGGCGCAGGCTTGGGCGCCGCGCTCGCCGGGCCGGCCACGCCAAGCACCAGCACTGCCGCAGCCAGCGTGCCCGCCAGCACGGCGAGCCGGCGCCTCATCTGTCGGACCATCCCGCCTCCTCGCCCCGTTCGATGGATGGCTTCGCCGTGACGTCCGGGTCGGTCGGCCGGTGACGGCACCGACCGGGTCGGTCCCACTCTCACAGACTCCGCAGAACGTCGATGGATTGCAGCTTGTGGAACAGTATTTGGAACTATCTGCGATCTCTGCTCGACTAACGAGGAGCTGTTTGATCAGCGGGCGGATCGTACCCTTACGGAGGGGTTCATGGGGGGCAGGGTTACACGGATGGCACGGCTCGTGCCAGTGGTACTCGGCGTGGCGTTCGGTGTGTCGTTACTGGCCCCGGCGACGCCGGCCGCCGCGCACAACTCGCTGACCGGCAGCGATCCGCCCGACGGCGCCCGGGTGGCCACCGCGCCCACCCGGATCGAGCTACGTTTCCTGGCCAAGCCGCCGCCGGCTACGACGAAGATCACAATAACCGGACCGGACAATGTGGTCGCCGGCGGGCGGCCCACGTTCGACGGCACCCGGGTACGCGTGCCGTTCACGCCCGGCGCGGCGGGGCTCTACGCCGTCGCCTACCAGCTGCCGTCGAACGACGGCCACCCGATCAAGGGCGAGGTGCGGTTCACCCTCACCACCGGCACGGCTGCGGACCCGTCCGCCAGCCCCTCTTCAGCCCTCGGCCCGTCCGGCAGTCCGTCAGTGGCCAGCACCGGCCCGTCAGCGCCCGGCTCGCCCACGGCATCCCCCGCCGGACCCGTGTCGCCGTCGGCCGACACCGTTTCCGCCGTACCGGCCGCCGAGGAACGATCCGACTCGGGGGGCCGCTGGTGGCCCTGGGCACTCGGCGGCGCGCTACTGCTAGCCGCCCTGACGGCCGCCCTGCTGCTCCGCCGCCGAACCCGCTAACCGCCCCGCGTCCCCGCGTCCGCCGATCTTGCACTTCCTGTGGCGACGTAACGGGCATCCAACCCCATACCAACAACCGAAACTGCAAGATCGGCGCGGCGGGGTGCGAAGGCAGGGCGTGGCTCGGCGACAGCCGCTGCGTCTCGGCGCCGATCTTGCGCTTTCTGTGGCGACATAGCGTGCAACCCACTCATTTCGACAACCGAAACTGCAAGATCGGCGCGGCGGAGAGCGCAGACGCGACACCGCCCAAAGCGAGCCGGACCCTCGCCGCCCCCGTCCCGCCGCCCCGTCCCCGCCGCCCGCCCAGTCTGGGTCGATCATGGACTTGTGGTGGAGGACAAAGCCGTCATAAGGGTGCCCAACCCGGCACCACAACTCCATGATCGGCGGGGCGGGGCGGGGCGGGGCCGCGAAGCGGCGGAGGCGGCGGCGGCGCAGGGGGTTAGGGGAGGCGGAGGCGGGCGGCGCGCATTCTGGTCAGGGTGCGTTCGCGGCCTAGTACCTCGAGGGACTCGAACAGCGGCAGGCCCACGGTGCGGCCGGTGACCGCGACGCGTACGGGCGCCTGCGTCTTGCCGAGCTTGAGGCCGCGCTCGGCGCCGACGGCCTCCAGCGTCGACTTCAGCGCCTCGGCGTCCCAGGACTCCAGCGCCTCGAAGGCCGCGACCGCGTCGTCCAGCAGTTCGGCGGAGCCGTCCTTCATCGTCTTCGTCCAGGCGGCCTCGTCGATCGTGGGCGAGGCCAGGAAGAGGAAGTCGACGTTCGGCACGATCTCGCTGAGCACCGCGATCCGGGTCTGGGCCAGCGACGCCACGGCGGCGAACGCGTCGGCGTCAAACTCCTCGGGCTGCCATGGCGGCGGCGCGATGGTCCCGGTGCCGGTCAGCCACGGCTGGCAGGCGTCGACGAACTCGGCCACCGGCAGCGCGCGGATGTACTCGCCGTTGAACGCGCGCAGCTTCTTCTCGTCGAAGAACGCGGGGGAGGGGTTGACCTCCTCCAGGCGGAACTCGTCCTCGATGACCGACCAGGGCACGATCTCCCGGTCGCCCGAGGGCGCCCAGCCGAGCAGCATGAGGTAGTTGCGCATCGCGCCGGCGAGGTAGCCCTCGTCGCGGTACGCCTCCAGGGCGACCTTGTCGCGGCGCTTGGAGAGCTTCTGCCGCTTTTCGTTGACGACCACCGGCACGTGCGCCCAGACCGGCGGCTTGACCCCGAGGGCGTCCCACAGGAGCTGCTGCTTGGGCGTGTTGGGCAGGTGCTCCTCGGCACGGATCACGTGGGTGATGCCCATGGTCATGTCGTCCACGACGTTGGCCAGCAGGAACACCGGCGATCCGTCGCCCCGGGCGATGACGAAGTCCTCGATGAGCTTGTTTTCGAAGGTGGGCTCGCCCCGGATCAGGTCGACGACCACGGTCGTGCCCTCGTCGGGCGTACGGAAGCGCAGCGCGTGGCCCGGCCCCGGCCCGAGGCCACGGTCGCGGTGGTAGCCGTCGTAGCCCTGGTACTGCGAGCCGGTGCGGGCCTGTACGTCCTCGCGGGTGCAGTCGCAGTAGTAGGCGCGGCCCGACTCGTAGAGCCGGGTGGCGGCGGCCCGGTGCTCGCCAGCGTTCTCGGACTGGAAGTACGGCCCCTCGTAGCTGCCCCGGGAGATGCCGATCCAGTCCAGCGCGGAGAGGATGCCCTCGGTCCATTCGGGCTTGTTGCGCGCCGCGTCCGTGTCCTCGATGCGGAGCACGAACACCCCGCCCTGCTGCTTGGCGTAGATCCAGTTCTGCAGCGCCGAGCGGGCGCCGCCGACGTGGAACATACCGGTCGGGGAGGGGGCGAAGCGCACACGTACCGTCACGTCCTCCAGCCTACGGCGGCCGTCGACCCGGTAAGGAAGGGCCCCTTCTTATCGCCTCGTGTTGTACAAGGTGCCCTTCCTTACACCTCAGGCGACTGAGCGGATCTTGACCACCAGGGCGCTGCCCACCACGGTGACCACGGCGGTGACCGCGTAGAGCGTCGGATAGCCGCCCAGGTGGACCACGAGCGGGGCGGAGAGCGCCGGACCGAGCACCTGCGGCGCCGAGTTGGCGATGTTGATCACGCCAAGGTCCTTGGCCCGATCGGTGGCGCGTGGCAGCACCTGCGTGATCAACGCGGCATCCACCGAGAGGTAGACGCCGTAACCCGCGCCCAGCAGCAGCGCGGCGACGATCGCCATCGGCCAGGTGGGTGCGACCGCGAGCAACAGCGCGGCCACGGCCATGATCAGCCCGGAGACGATCACGTAGATCTTGCGCCGCCCGGAGCGGTCGGACAGCCGGCCGGAGACCACGGCGGTCAGCATCATGCCCAACGTGTAGAGCAGGATCAGCACCAGCAGGCCGCCCTCGGGGTCGGGATAGTGAACCCCGTCGGTGAGGAAGTACAGCAGGTAGAGGGTGCCCAGCGCGTTGCCGAGCTGGACCAGGAACCGGGTGATCCACGCCCAGGCGAAGTCCGGGTGCCGGCGCGGGCTGATCCACATCGAGGCGAACAGCGTACGGACGCGCAGTGCCGGGCGGTTCGCGCGGGGCAGTGGGTCGTCGGGGGTGAGCAGCGCGAACGGCAGCGACAGCAGCAGGATGGCCACCGCGATCGCCAGGTAGCCGGCGGCGTTCCCGGTGACCACGGCGGTGACCAGCACCGCCCCGAGGACCAGCCCGAGCGCCTGCGGGATGCCCACCCAGCCCGAGACGCTGCCGCGCTGCGTCACCGGCACCCGGTCCGGGATGGCGGCGGTGAGGCTGGCCAGCATCGCGTTGAAGCAGACCTGCGCGGCGACCCAGCCGACGGCGACCCCGAGAATGGTCCGCTGCTGGGCCAGCAGCACCAGCGCCGCCGCGCCGAGCACCGCCCCGCCGGCGGTCCAGACGTGCCGCCGACCGAACTCCCGACCGCCGACCCGCAGGCAGGTCCGGTCGGACAACGCGCCGGCCAGGGGGTTGGCCAGCACCGCCGCCAACGCGCCCAGGCCGGTGACCACGGCCAGCATGGTCTCCTTGTCGCCGGGCGCGATCCGCTCGATCTGCTGCGGCAGCAGCACCTGGATCGGGGTGAAGAACGCCATCCACACGCCCAGGTTGGCGGCGAAGACCAGGCCGATCCAGCCGCGCCGGACCGGCACGGTCGGCTCGGCGAGCGCCGCCGGCAGCGCCGCCGCCGGGTCGACGGTGGTCACCGCGCCGCCCCCGGCGCGCTGCCCGCGATCAGGTCCCGCAGCCAGGTGTACGACGACTTCGGCGTACGCCTCTGCGTGGCGTAGTCGACGTGCACCAGACCGAAGCGCTTGGTGAATCCCTCGGCCCACTCCCAGTTGTCCAGCAGCGACCAGACGAAGTACCCGCGGACGTCCACCCCGTCGTCGATGGCGGCCCGGACCGCCCGCAGGTGCCCGTCGAGGTACGCGATCCGTTCCGGGTCGGCCACCTGCCCGTGCGCGTCCGGCTCGTCGTCGTACGCGCAGCCGCCCTCGGTGATCTCGATGGGTGGCAGCGCCTCGCCGTACGTGTCCCGCAGCCAGCGGAGCAGCTCGTGCAGCCCGTCCGGGGCGACCGGCCAGTCGAAGGCGGTACGCGGGTAACCGTCCAGCGGCACCAGGTCGAACGGCAGCGGCGAGCCCTCCTCGGCTGCCCGTACTCCGGTGGGGTTGTAGTAGTTGACCCCGAGCACGTCGATGGGCGCGGCGATGGTGTCCAGGTCGCCGGCGCGGATGACGGTCGGGTCGAGGCCGGGCAGGTCGGGGTACCCGCGTCCGAGCAGCGGGTCGGTGAAGAGCCGGTTGTGCAACGTCTCGTACGCGGCCCCGGCGGCCCGGTCGGCGTCGCTGTCGCCGAGCACCCGCACCGGCGAGTAGTTGTTGGCGATCGCGACGGGGCTGGCGGTGTGCGCCCGCAGCGCCTGTACCGCGAGCCCGTGGCCGAGCAGTTGGTGATGGGCGACCGGGAAGGCGTCGAAGAGGAGCATCTGGCCGGGGGCGTGCACGCCCATGCCGTAGCCGAGGCTCATCTGGATGAACGGCTCGTTGAGGGTGATCCAGAGCCGGACGCGGTCGCCGAGGCGGGCTGCGGTCCGCTCGGCGTACTCGGCGAAGTGGGCGGCGGTGTCCCGGTGCAGCCAGCCGCCGGCGTCCTCGAGGGGTTGCGGCAGGTCCCAGTGGTACAGGGTGGCCACCGGGTCGATGCCGGCGGCGAGCAGGTCGTCGACCAGCCGGTCGTAGAAGTCCAGGCCGGCGGCGTTGGTCGCGCCGCTGCCGTCCGGCTGCACGCGGGGCCAGGCGATCGAGAACCGGTACGCCCCGACGCCCAGCCCGGCCATCAGCGCGACGTCCTCGGCGTGCCGGTGGTAGTGGTCGCAGGCGACCGCGCCGCTGCTGCCGTCGCTGATCCGGCCCGGCTCGCGCGCGTAGGTGTCCCAGATGGACGTTCCGCGTCCGTCGGCCGTGGTGGCGCCCTCGATCTGGTGGGCCGAGGTGGAGACGCCCCAGCGGAAGCCGTCGGGGAACTCGGGCATCGGTGCGGTCGACATGCGCTCTCCCGGTGAACGTGAAACGTGTTCGGGACTCTAGGACGCCGTCGATGAATGCGCCATAGGCCGGGCTGGCGTAATCCGCAATGGTTGATCGGCGTGTCTTTTTCCGAACTCGTCCAGGTAGGTCCGATTTGACGCATAGAGTGCCGATATCGTGGGATGTCCTCACTGGAGGCAAGACGGAAATGATCCTCGTGGAACGTAGTGCGCACGTGGCGGCGCCGATGGAAGTGGTCTGGGACGTCGTCCAGCGGGCCGAGCAGTTGCCGGCCTGGCTGGCGGGGGTTCGCGCGGCCGAAGTGCTCTCGGGGGAGGGCTTCGGGCGGCGACAACTGGTCCAGGCGGGGCGCTCGGCGCATGAGGCCGAGGTGATCGCCTATCAGGAGCCGACACTGATCGGCTGGCGGGAGCGGGCCAAGGGGGCCGGTGCCCGTGCGGAGGCGCGCACCGAAATCTACGTCCAGCTCACCGAGGACGAGGAGGAGGGCGGGACGGTCGTGCGGCTCATCGTGGTCCGCTGGCCGGCCGGCCCCGTCAAGGCGGCTCTGCTGCGCCTGGGCCTGCGCCGGGTCGGCGCCGACCTGGAGGACTCGTTGGCCCGGCTCACCGACCTGGCCGCCGTCGGCTGACCAGCCGCGTCCTCTCGGCGTCACCCGCCCCGGCGGTGGCCCGGCGTCCCCACCAGGAACGTCGGCCCACCGCCGCCCCATCCCTGCCGCCCCCGCTCCGCCCCGCTCCCGCCCCGTCGATCATGAACTCGTGGTGCCCGGAACGAGGCGACTTCACCGCTTCGTCCCCCACCACAACTCCATGATCGACGGGGCGGGGCGGGGCGGGGTCCGGGCGGGGGAGGGGACAAGGCGGAAGGGCCCGGCGCGACGCGCCGGGCCCTTCTCTGGTCGTGCGGTTCTAGCTGTCGCCGCCGGTCTCGCCGACCGGGGCGGCGTTGACGTCGTCGATCGCGTACTTCTTGGCGGCCTCGGCCGGCACGGTGGCCTCGACCGCGCCGCTGCGGGCGAGCTGCCGCAGCGTGGCGACCACAATCGACTCGGCGTCGACGTGGAAGTGCCGGCGCAGCGCGTGCCGGGTGTCCGACATCCCGAAGCCGTCGGTGCCGAGCGACGTGTAGTCGCCGGGTACCCAGCGGGCGATCAGGTCCGGTACGGCACGCATCCAGTCGCTGACCGCGACCTTCGGCCCGTCCGCGTCGGCCAGCTTCTGCGCGATGTACGGCACCTTGGCCTCGGCGCCCGGGTTGAGCAGGTTGTACTCCTCGGTCTCCACCGCGTCGCGGCGCAGCTCGGTCCAGGAGGTCACCGACCAGACGTCGGCGGCCACGCCCCAGTCCTGGGCGAGCAGCTGCTGGGCCTTGAGCGCCCACTGCATGCCCGTGCCGGAGGCGAGGACGTTGGCCTTCGGGCCGTCGACCTGCGGCGCCGGCGAGTAGCGGTAGATGCCCTTGAGCAGTCCCTCGACGTCCACGCCCGCCGGCTCGGCCGGCTGCAGGATCGGCTCGTTGTAGACCGTCAGGTAGTAGAAGACGTTCTCCTGCGCGTCCCCGTACATCCGGTGCAGGCCGGCTTCCATGATGTGCGCGATCTCGAAGGAGAACGCCGGGTCGTACGCGACCACCGCCGGGTTGGTGGCGGCGATCAGCATCGAGTGCCCGTCCTCGTGCTGCAGGCCCTCACCGTTGAGCGTGGTGCGCCCGGCGGTCGCGCCGAGCAGGAAGCCCCGCGCCATCTGGTCGGCCGCGGCCCACAGCCCGTCGGCGGTCCGCTGGAACCCGAACATCGAGTAGAAGATGTACATCGGGATCATCGGCTCGTCGTGGGTGGCGTACGCCGAGCCCGCGGCGGTGAACGAGGCGACCGAGCCGGCCTCGTTGATGCCCTCGTGCAGGATCTGCCCGGTCGTCGACTCCTTGTACGACAGGAACAGCTCCCGGTCGACGGAGGTGTACCGCTGACCGTGCGGGGAGTAGATCTTCGCGGTCGGGAAGATCGAGTCGAGACCGAAGGTGCGTGCCTCGTCCGGGATGATCGGCACCCAGCGCTTGCCGAACTCCTTGTCCTTCATGATGTCCTTGAGCAGGCGGACGAAGGCCATCGTGGTGGCCACCTTCTGCTTGCCCGAGCCGCGCTTGACGTCGGCGAACCGCTCCGGACCGGGGATGGTCAGCCGCTTGGTGCTGGTCCGTCGCGACGGCAGGTAGCCGCCGAGCTGCTCCCGACGCTCCTGCAGGTACGCCAGCTCCTCGGACTTCTCGCCCGGGTGGTAGTACGGCGGCAGGTAGGGGTTGTCCTCCAGCGCCTTGTCCGGGATGTCCAGGTAGAGCCGGTCGCGGAAGGTCTTCAGGTCCTCCAGCGTCAGCTTCTTCATCTGGTGGGTCGCGTTGCGGCCCTCGAAGTGCGAGCCGAGCGTCCAGCCCTTGATCGTCTTGGCCAGGATGACCGTCGGCTGACCGGTGTGCTCGGTGGCCGCCTTGTAGGCCGCGTAGAGCTTGCGGTAGTCGTGCCCACCCCGCTTGAGGTTCCAGATCTCGTCGTCGCTCAGCGGATCGACCATCTTGCGGGTACGCGGGTCACGGCCGAAGAAGTGCTCCCGCACGTACGCGCCGGACTCCGCCTTGTAGGTCTGGTAGTCGCCGTCGGTCGTGGTGTTCATGAGGTTGACCAGCGCGCCGTCGGTGTCCGCGGCGAGCAGCGGGTCCCACTCGCGGCCCCAGACCACCTTGATGACGTTCCAGCCGGCGCCCCGGAAGAACGCCTCCAGCTCCTGCATGACCTTGCCGTTGCCCCGGACCGGGCCGTCCAGCCGCTGCAGGTTGCAGTTGATCACGAAGGTGAGGTTGTCCAGCTCCTCGCGGGCGGCCACACCGATCGCGCCCAGCGTCTCCGGCTCGTCCATCTCGCCGTCGCCGAGGAACGCCCACACGTGCTGCTGCGAGGTGTCCTTGATGCCGCGGTGCTGGAGGTACCGGTTGAACCGCGCCTGGTAGATCGCGTTCAGGCCGCCGAGACCCATCGAGACGGTGGGGAACTCCCAGAAGTCCGGCATGAGCCGCGGGTGCGGGTACGACGGGAGACCGCCGCCCGGGTGCGACAGCTCCTGGCGGAACCCGTCGAGTTCGTGCTCGTTGAGCCGCCCCTCCAGGAACGCCCGCGCGTACATGCCGGGCGAGGCGTGGCCCTGGTAGAAGATCTGGTCGCCGCCGCCCGGGTGGTTCTTGCCCCGGAAGAAGTGGTTGAAGCCCACCTCGTAGAGCGACGCCGAGCTGGCGAAGGTGGAGATGTGTCCGCCGACGCCGATCTCCGGGCGCTGCGCCCGGTGTACGAGCATCGCGGCGTTCCACCGCACGTACGCCCGGATGCGCCGCTCGACGTGCTCGTCTCCCGGGAACCACGGCTCGCGCTCGGACGGGATGGTGTTGATGTAGTCGGTGGTGGTCAGGGGCGGAACCCCGACCTGGCGCTCACGGGCCCGCTCCAGCAGGCGCAGCATGACGTAGCGGGCGCGTTTGGCTCCCCGCTCGTCGATGACACCGTCAAGCGACTCGACCCATTCGCTGGTCTCTTCAGGGTCGATGTCCGGAAGCTGGCTCGGTAGGCCGTCGCTGATCACCGGGCGCTTGCGTTCCGTAGCCACAGGCGTTCCCTCGGTTGTGTGTGGGATAGGTCTCTAGCGCCATCCTGCCCCCTGGTGGCACCCGTCGTCACGTCTAGGTCCCCCGGACGCGATGCTGAACACAGGTACTCGCCGGTAACTTAGCGCTACGGCGGCCGGGCCCGCCCGCTTGCCCCGGCTCGCTACGGTCCCGAATATGAACGGGCGGCGGGTGATGAGCGGCGGCGTGATCGTCCTGGTCGGCGCGCTCGGGGCGCTGTTCTCCGTGCCGGCGCTCCGGGCCGGGGAGACTGCCGTGCTGCCGATCACGATTCTCGGCGTCGTGGCGATGGCGCTCGGCGCGGTCCAGCTCCGCGCCGGTCTGCGCGCGTCGGCGCCCCGACGGGGGCCCCGTCGGGTGCCCGGTCCGCGCCGACGGCACGCCGACACCAGCGTGCCCCTGATGTACTACGGCGACTCGGGCGGCGGGGACCGGTCCGACGGCGGCGGGGGCGGCGACTCCGGCGGTGGCGGCTTCTTCGGCGGCGACTCCGGTGGCGGCTTCTTCGGCGGCGGGGACTCCGGCGGTGGCTTCTCCGGCGGTGGTGGTGACTCCGGTGGCGGTGGCGGCGGTTCCTGATCGTCGACTGCGGCAGAATGCGATGTATGCGCAGTGACGTGATCACCGTCCAGACCGGGTCCCGGCCGGCCGTCCGGGACATCACCGCCGAGGCCCAGAGCTTCGTCTCCGGCGAGGGGGACGGTCTGCTGCACGTCTTCGTGCCGCACGCCACCGCCGGCCTGGCGATCATCGAGACCGGGTCGGGCTCCGACGACGACCTGCTCACCGCGATCGACGCGCTGCTGCCCACCGACAACCGCTGGCGACACCGGCACGGCTCGGCGGGCCACGGACGGGACCACGTCCTGCCGGCGTTCGTCCCGCCGTACGCCACGCTGCCGGTACTCGACGGCCGGCTGGCCCTGGGCACCTGGCAGTCGATCTGCCTCGTCGACACCAACGGCGACAACCCCACCCGCCAGGTCCGCTTCTCGTTCCTGCCCGCCTGACGCCCGGCCCGCCCCCGAGATCGCGCCCGGTCGTCGTCCGGCCCGCTGGGGTCAGACCTCAGCCAGCATTCGACGTAGCTGCCCTGGCGGGTGGCCCAGGTGGGCGTGCAGCGTCCGGGTCAGGTGTGCCTGGTCGGCGAAGCCCAGCTCGACCGCCAGTACGGCGAGGCTCGGCACCCCTTCGGTCAGCCGGTCGAGCGCACGCCCCACCCGCAGCCGGTTGCGGTAGCGGGTCAGCGGCACACCGACCAGCGCCTGGAAGGACCGGCTCAGCCGGTACGGCGACACGCCGAGCGAGCGGGCCAGCGGGACGAGGCCGTCGGTGTGCGGCCCACCGTCGTGCAGCGCCGAACGGGCCGCCTCCACCATCGCCCGGTCCCGGGGCGGCGCGTCGACCGCCGGACCGGTGGCGGCGCCGACCAGTCGAACCAGGCGCTCGGCGGCGGCGAAGCCCGCGTCGCCGAGGCGCGCCGCCCGCAGCAGTCGCCGGTGTGCCAGGTCGATGCGGGCGTCCAGGTGCAGCACCGACATGGCGGACCGGCCGGCGAGCAGTTCCCGCCACAGCCGGGGCGAGAGATGCACGGAGGTGCAGTCGTCGCCGCCGGCCGGGTGGGCGAACCGTTCCTCCTCGCCCGGCACCGTCAGGTAGCCCACGGTCGGGTCGACGAACTCCTCCCCGCCCCGACCGCGCCGCCGGAAGCCGCCCCGGCGGGCCAACACGATGCCGTGCGCCGTGGCGGGCTCCGGGCGCGACCAGCCGGTGTGGTCGTCCCGGCAGCGCACCGCGTGGACCACGAAGTCGGGCTGGCGCACGAGGGGGTGGCTGCTGCGCATGCCGTCAGGCTAGGCCCACCCGCCGACACGACACCCGACGTCGTACGTCGGATCCGGCGGCCGCAAGGATCGTCAAGACAGCCGCCCGCCCAGGTCGGCAGGGTGGCCGGCATGTCTTCCACCACGACCACTCAGGGACGCCGCGCCCCGCTCGTCGTCCTGCTCACCGGGCAGGCGATGGCCTCGATGGACACCTCGATCGCGGCGGTCGCCGCCCCGACGATCCGGCTCGACCTGGCTGGGCCGCCGGCACTGGCCCAGCTGGTGTTGGCCGGATACACCCTGGCCTTCGCCGTGCTGGTCGTCACCGGCGCCCGGCTCGGCTCCCGGCACGGGCCGGCCCGGGTCTTCCTGCTCGGCCTCACCGGGTTCACCGTGGCGTCGCTGGCCTGCGGCCTCGCGCCGGGTCCGGTGATGCTGGTCGGCGCGCGCGTCGTGCAGGGCGCCATGGCGGCGCTCATGGTGCCGCAGGTCCTCGCCCTCATCCAGGCCACGTACCTGGGCGCTGCCCGAGGTCGGGCGATCGGGGCGTACTCGCTGATCCTGGCGCTCGGGGTCGCGGCCGGGCAGGTGGCCGGCGGCCTGCTCGTCACCCTGGATGCCGGCGGGCTGGCCTGGCGTACCGCGTTCCTGGTCAACGTGCCGGTCGGCGCGGTGCTGCTGGTGGCCGGTCGGCGGGCGCTGGCAGCCGTGCCGACGGCGGCCGTCCGGCCGGCGGCGCTCGACCTGCCGGGGGTGCTGTTGCTGGCCGGCGCGATGCTGGCCCTGGTGACGCCGGCGGTGCTCGGTCGGGACCTCGGTTGGCCGGACTGGTCGACGCCGGCGGGGGTGGCGGCGGGCGTGATCGGCGTCGGCATGTTCCTGCGCCACGAGAACCGCGTGATCCGGGGCGGTGGCACCCCACTGTTGGACGTGGCGGTGCTGACCCGTGCCGGCGTGCCGGCCGGGCTGCTCGCCGCGTGCCTGGTGATGGGCTGCTACGCCGGCTTCCTGTTCACCCTCACCCTGCGGTTGCAGGAGGGGCTCGGATTCACCGCCCTCGCCGCCGGGTTGGCCTTCCTGCCCTACGCCGCCGGGTTCGCGCTCTGCGGCCTCGCGGTGTCCCGCCTGCCCGCGCGACTGCGCGACGCGCTGCCGCTGCTCGGCCCGCCGCTGCTGGCGGCCGTCGTGCTGCTGGTCGCGATGCTGACCCGGCATGGTTGGCCCTGGCTGCCCGGAAGCCTGTTGCTGCTCGTGGGCGGCGCCGCACACGCCGCCGGGTTCACCCCGCTGGTCGACCGGCTCGCCACCGCCCTGCCGACCGGCGCGGCGACCGCGTTCTCCGCGTTGATCTCCACCGGCACCCTGCTGGCTGCGGTGCTCGGCGTGGCCGTCATCGGTGGCCTGCACCTGGCACGGCCCGACACACCTGCCGCCGCCCTGGTGACGGCCGTCCTGCTGGCGACCGCCCCGGTGGCTGCCGGGCGGTGCGCCCGCGCCCTGCGCCAGCCCACGGGACCGTCGTGCGCCGCGACCGATCCGGGGTCATCGTCCGTCGCCGCGCCGGCTGCGGTCAGCGACCTCGAACGCTGAGCCGGCCGGGGCGGACCCGGTGCGTACGATGTCACCGTGACGCCAGCGGACGGGCAGGTGGACCGCGCCGGGTTGGCCGCCGACGTGGTGCGTCGGATGGCGCACCTGACGGCGTCCCTGCGGCATCGGCAGGGCACGGCCTTCGCCGAGTTGGGGCTCACCCCGGCGGCGGCGCGGGCGTTGCACGAGCTGGACCCGGACCGTCCCCTGCCGGCACGTGACCTCGCCGACCGGCTGAGCTGTGACCGGTCGAACGTGACCGCGTTGGTCGACAAGCTGGAGCAGGCCGGCCTGGTCGAGCGTCGGACCGATCCGGCCGACCGCCGGCAGAAGACGCTCGTGGTGACCGGGGACGGTCGCGTCGTACGGGACCGGGTGGCCGAGGTGATGTCCGACTCCCGACTCCTCGCCGGCCTGCGCGACGAAGAGCTGTCCACCCTGCGTGACCTGGTGTGGAAGGTGTCCGACGGCGGTTGTCCGGAGCCGTGCGACCCGCAGTGAGTCGAGCCGTGCTGGCCGTGTCCCACTGGGCGACGGTGGCCCGCGTCGGTAATGCTGTCGGACGTGACCACCCCGCAAGATCTCGACGACCGGTTCCGCGAGACGCTGGCGGCGCTGCCCGCCGCACCGCAACGGCGTGACCTCGCCGATCCGGTCACCGACGACGCCCCGCTGACCGGTGCCCAACTGCTCGACCTGTTCGACGCGCAGGTGGCCAGCCGGCAGCTCGACCTGGCCGGGCGCTGGCTGCGCAGCTTCGGGGAGGGCTTCTACACCATCGGCTCGTCCGGGCACGAGGGCAACGCGGCGGTCGCCGCCGCGCTGCGCCCCACCGATCCGGCGCTGCTGCACTACCGCTCCGGGGCGTTCTACTGCCTGCGGGCGGCCCAGGTCGCCGCCGCCGCTCCGGCGTCCGCCGCCGACACCCCGATGCCCGCCGTGGACGATCCGGAGCCCGCCGCCGAGGCCCCGGAGCCGGCCTCCGACGCCGAGGTGGCCGGGTCCGCGACCCCCACGGGTGGGTTCGTGGGGTACGCGGAGGCGGCCCGGGACGTGCTGCGGGGCATGGTCGCCTCCAGCGAGGAGCCGATCGCCGGTGGCCGGCACAAGGTGTTCGGCCGGGCCGACCTGGCCGTCGTGCCGACCACCTCCACCATCGCCTCGCACCTGCCCCGCGCGGTCGGGATGGGACTGGCCGTGGAGCGGCTGCGCCGGCTGGACACCGCCGGGCGGCGCACCGGGACAGGGGTACGGGTCGGCAGCGGCGCCGGTACGGCGCACGTCCCGTGGCCGCCGGACGCCATCGTGGTCTGCTCGTTCGGCGACGCGTCGGTCAACCACGCCAGCGCCACCGCCGCCTTCAACACCGCCGGCTGGTACGACCACGCCGGCCTGCGCATCCCGGTGCTCTTCGTCTGCGAGGACAACGGGCTGGGGATCAGCGTCCGCTCGCCGGAGGGCTGGGTGGAGGCGACGCTGCGCGCGAAGCCGGGCATCCGCTACTTCAGCGCCGACGGCGCCGACCCGGTGCGCACGTACACGGTGGCGCGGGAGGCGGCGGCCTGGGTGCGGCGGTACCGGCGGCCCGCCGTGCTGCACCTGAGCACCGTCCGGCTGATGGGGCACGCCGGGGCCGACGCGGAGTCGGCGTACCGCAGCCCGGCCGAGCTGGCCGAGGACCTGGACCGGGACCCGGTGGTCGCCACCGCGCGGCTGCTCGTCGACGCCGGCGTGGCGACCGCCGACGAGCTGCTGGCCCGGTACGACGAGACGGGCTGGCAGGTACGCCGGCTCGCCGAGGAGGTGCTGGGCGAGCCCAAGCTGGCCTCGGCGGCCGACGTGGTGTCGGCGTTGGCGCCCCGCCGCCCGGTGCGGGTCGCGCGGGCCGTGGCCGACGCGGCGGCCCGGGCCAGCGGGCCGGGCGCGGCGGCCCGGGAGGAGGCGTTCGGCGGCAAGCCGCCCGAGCTGGTCGGCCCGATGACCCTGGCGCAGAGCATCAACGCCGCGCTCGCCGACGGGCTGCTCGACCATCCCCAGATGGCCGTCTTCGGCGAGGACGTGGCTGCCAAGGGCGGGGTGTACGGCGTGACGAAGGGCCTGCGCGACCGGTTCGGGGCGGCCCGCGTCTTCGACACCCTGCTGGACGAGACGTCGGTGCTGGGCCTGGGCCTCGGCGCCGGGCTGGCCGGGATGCTGCCGGTGCCGGAGATCCAGTACCTGGCGTACCTGCACAACGCCGAGGACCAGCTCCGTGGCGAGGCCGCCACCATGCAGTTCTTCTCGCGGGGCGCGTTCCGCAACCCGATGGTGGTGCGGGTGGCCGGGTTGGCGTACCAGGAGGGGTTCGGCGGGCACTTCCACAACGACAACTCGGTGGCCGTACTCCGGGATATTCCCGGTCTGGTGGTGGCGGTGCCGGCGCGGCCGGACGACGCCGCGCCCATGCTGCGGACCTGTCTGGCGAGCGCGGCGGTGGACGGCAGCGTCTGCGTGTTCCTGGAGCCGATCGCGCTCTACCACACCCGCGACCTGTACGCCGATGGCGACGGTGAGTGGCTCGCCGGCTATCCCGAGCCGGGCTCGTGGGTGGCCGGGCACGTGCCGATCGGCCGGGCCCGGGTCTACCGGGTCGGCTCGGCCGACGACCTGACCATCATCACCTTCGGTAACGGCGTGCGGATGTCGCTGCGGGCCGCGGCCGTGCTGGCCGAGGAGGGCGTCGGCACCCGCGTGGTGGACCTGCGCTGGCTGGCGCCCCTGCCCGTGGCCGACATCATCCGGGAGTCCTCGGCGACCGGCCGGGTGCTGGTGGTGGACGAGACACGCCGGTCAGGCGGGGTTGGCGAGGGCGTCATCGCCGCGCTGGTTGACGGCGGATATGTGGGCGCAGCGCGGCGGGTGGCCGGAGTTGACTCGTTTGTACCATTAGGTCCGGCGGCACGTCATGTTCTGGTCTCCCCGGAAGCCATTACCGACGGTGCCCGTACGCTGCTGGCACGGTAAATTCCGTTCCACCCGGTGCGCCACTTGCGCGCAGACGCACAACTGTGTGGACTTTGCCTGACGGCGTCGGTCCGACGCCGCGAGCAGGGACGAGATGAGGAGGCACGCGACAGTGAGCGCGACCGCTGGTCAGGCCGCCGACGGGGTACGCAGCCTGGCGGACCGGTTCGGCATCGAACCGGGGATGGTCGTCATGGAGATGGGGTACGACGACGACGTCGACCAGGATCTCCGCGACGCCCTGACCGACCGCTGTGGAGATCTGGTCGACGAGGACACCGACGAGGTGGTCGACGCGGTGCTCGTGTGGTACCGCGACGGCGACGGTGACCTCTTCGAGCTGCTCGTCGACGCCCTCGGGCCGCTGGCCGACAACGGGGTCGTGTGGCTTCTCACCCCGAAGGCGGGGCGCGAGGGGCACGTCGAGCCGAGCGAGGTCGCGGAGTCCGCGCCCACCGCCGGCCTCCAGCAGACCTCGACCGTCAACGCCGGCCGGGACTGGAGCGGCGCCCGCCTGGTGCTGCGCCGAGGGGCCAAGGGCAAGAAGTAACCCACCCTCGTCCCCTCGCGCCCCGGCGGTCCGCCGTCGGGCGCGCTGGGCTGACCTCGTCCCCCGAGTCGACCCGAGGAGTTCGCATGCTGATCGAGGTTGGCGCCGAGGCGCCGGACTTCGTGCTCAAGGACCAGAACAACCAGCAGATCCGGCTCTCGGACTTCCGCGGCAAGCGCGCCGTGCTGCTGGTCTTCTACCCGCTCGCGTTCACCGGCACCTGCCAGGGCGAGCTGGCCGAGGTGCGGGACAACCTCGACGAGTACGCCAACGACGACGTCCAGGTGCTGACGGTGAGCGTCGACTCGGTCTACAGCCACAAGATCTGGGCCGACCGGGAGGGCTACCAGTTCCCGCTGCTGGCCGACTTCTGGCCGCACGGCGGCGTCGCTGCGGCGTACGGGGTCTTCAACGACGTGGCCGGCATCGCCAACCGGGGCACCTTCGTCATCGACAAGGCCGGCGTGGTCCGCTTCGCCGAGATGAACGGCCCCGGCGAGGCCCGCGACCAGCAGGGCTGGCGCAAAGCCATCGCCGACCTGACGGCCTGATGCGGTCGGGCCGGCGGCGAACAGGTAGGCTTGCCAGCCACCGGCCCGCCGCACACGGGGCGTTCCGGGGCGCGTAGCTCAGCGGGAGAGCACTCGCCTTACAAGCGAGGGGTCGCAGGTTCGAAACCTGCCGCGCCCACCCATCACCAACAGCCAAAACCGCCCGGATCACGGCCCGGCGACCTTGGTTGCAGATCGGTCTCCAGGACGTCGGTGACCCCTTTGGCTAGATGATCATGTCCGCCAGGTGGCGTGCGAAAGGTGGCCTGCCGCAGAACTGGAGGAAGCGACGTGGGCGCGAAGACAGCCCTTCTGGCGTTCGCCGACGGCGACATCCGTCCGGCGCTGCGCGGCGCGACGCGGTCGGAGCGAGCCGAGACCGAGGCGTTGGTACGTCAAGTCCACCCCGGCTACGTGGTCGAACCCGCTGATGACAACACCTTGCTCGAGGGCACCTACCCGCCAGATGACTTCATGTACGCGACGGTCGTGGCCGGGGCAGAGTTGTACTGCGACCGGCGGCTCATGCTCGATCGCCCGTCTGAGCTACCGGAGCACCTGCGCCGAACTGGAGCAGGCCGTCGAATCATCGTCCACGGGATGCACTCGGTCGTGGACTGGCTCGGCTTCGCGGTGTGGGAGGACGGCGTGCTGATCCGATCGCTGAGCCTGTCGCCCGATAGTGGCATCCAGGAGAACATCGGCAAGCCCTACGACTTCGAGTTGCCGTACTGGGCCGGCGAACATCCCGTCGAGCCCGTACCAGGCTGGCACAACCAGGACCCCTACCCGCTGCCGTTCCATCCCCTCGACCTCGGCGAGGAAGCGTTACGCGCGCTGTTCGGTTTCATCATCGAGGGCCATCCTTCCCCCGACGACATCGACGCTGACGCCGTTCATCTGCACGGCTTTCGCGTGACCGACCCGTCCAACGAGGACCAGGCAGCCCGTGAGGCCGCATACGCGGGGGCACTACAGGCCATGGGACCGCCTCGGAGGTACCGCTTGGGACCAGACGGAGCGGTGCACGAGATCAGCGCCGACAGCTACTGATTTGCCTACCCGCGGACCAGCACGAGCGTCATGCAGGTTCTGATACCGATCTGTCACGCACGTCCTGAGCCCCCGACACCGGGCTACCGGCGAAGTGGACGCCCCTATTCCTGTCAGGCCTGCGGCCGGGCCACGCGGGTCGTAGTCTCGACCCACTGCCGAAACAGGTGTAGCGCCTCGCCGAGGTTGAGTGGCCCACACGCTGCCCTGAACTGGTCTTCCTCGACCCGGGTCAGCACCCAATCGTGCTCGCCTCTACGGAGTTCCTGCCGCTCGTAGGCCATTCCCGACAGTGCCGTATCGCCCAGGTCGATGCGGACCGACCACCCGGGGTTGTCGAGCGTCTCGATCCGAATGCCGTACTCGTGTTCCCACTCGCCATCGCACTGAGTCGCGTACCAGGCCTGGAGCCAGGACCAGACCCCGGGCGCTAGCTCGTCGTGATCATGCATCCCGTAGTCCTGATCTCGCTGTGGTCGTCAGCGTCAGGCAAGGGTAGGTCTCGCGGGCGATGTAGCGCAGCGTCGGGATGACGAGTCGCTCCACGCGCGAGCCGAGGATCATCCTGTGTCGGTGATTGCCCACCGGATCTGACGAGCGGCGAGGTAGAGGTGGGAGCGCTCTGCCATCTCATCGACTGTGCGCTCCTCGCCGGGGTTGTCCAAGTCGAGGTGGAGGAGTCCGGCTTCGTCCTGAACGAGCTGGGGTTTGTCGTCGAGCACCCAGGAGAAGGTGCCGAGGTCCACGACCTTCCAACGGGCAAGGCGCGAGAACTCGATGTGGAGCTGTACCCATCGAGTCTGACCGACCCGCCGGACGTCCAGAAGTGCGACCGCAGACTGCTGAGCGCCTTCCCCACAGCTTGACCTGAAGGTCAACTCTCTGAGGCAACCGTCGCCAAACTCCACCCCGTCCAGAAGATCGTCGGCCGTTGCCGGGAGGAGTGGTCGCCAATGCACCTGAACCACCCGGCGAAGATTACCTGCGTCCCATCCGAACGGGGGGTACCGGCCAGGCGGCCGCGGGTGACATACCACCGTGCCCGTTGCGTGCCCGATCTCGCGGTCGGTGACGAGTGCCTGGCCAGCGGTGACGGCAGGTAGCGAGGCTGCTCTTCCTTGCGGCGCCGAGAATTCCTAACCGTGTGGCCATGCCACCTGGGCGTCTTAGGTGCGGCGCCGGCGCGGACAAGAACATGCCGTCTCCAGCCGTCGAAGGGCAACCTGTAGTGCCTAGTCGAGCGACGTCAGCCAGCTATCGGGGCCGCTTGTCCTCGACGTGTACGACGTCGAGCTCATGGCCGTCCTGGTCGCGCTTGTGGCGTCCATAGAGACCAACGACCAGGTCGCTGCTGTCCTGGACTTCGTCGGGCCCCACGTAGGTCAGCACGTCGTTGTGGTGGCCGTAGACCACCCATCCGGGACCGGGATCGAGAGTGATGGTGCTGAAGTCTCCGGCAGATGAGCCGACGTGAACAGGGCCGTACTCGCGCAGGATCTCGATGGCCTGAGCGGCGAGGTCGGCGCTGGGTCCGGGAGTGGGTAGTACGACGCACGTGCCGTGGGCGAACACGACCCAGGATTTGCCATCCCCTTGGATGATGCGACGCCAAACTCCGGCCAGATCCTGTTCCGACATGACGTTGATCATCCCTGAGTTGATGCACCAGCGCTAGCCGTGAAGGGCTTCACCAGGGTGACCCGGGGGTGGGATTCCTCGCCGGAGATCGTCGACGATCGGCTCGGCCCACGCCGCTTGGACGAAATCCCAGGTCCAGGTGATGCCGTCCCACCCGCCCGTAGCCCGAGCAGGTCCTACTCACGTGCTGCTGGAGTTCTGGCCCCGCCGCCACACGTCGCCCTGTGCGCCATGTCGCTCGGCCGCGTGCCGCTCCTGGGCCGATCTCGCATCGCGCCCCGCGGCCGAGTCCTCAGGCGACGAGAGGCGCTTCCGATCGCGCCAACCCACAAAGACGAACGCCGCCACCAGCAACACGACGAGCGCTCCGAGAGACACCACCAGACTCGTCATGCCATCGAAGCTACCGGGCGCGCGCCAGAGTCCGAGCTGTTGGCCGAACAGGTCGACGACCGGCTGAGATATCGCACGCTCGGACGCTACCGTCGACGCTGGCGGTGCGTCCGGGCTGGCATGCGGGGTCCGCAACCTGCCGCGAATTGTCAGACGGCACCATCAAGAAGATGATCAGTGGGGCTGTAGTTGATCTTCCAGTCGGCGTAGACGCCCATCGTGCCGTCCTGGACACAATGCAGTCCGACACTGATCCAGCGAACCTCACCGTCGGCGTACCGGGCGAAGCCGACGGCGACGTGGAAGACTTCGCCGCCACATGGGCACGCACAGTCGCCCGGCTCGGCGTCCCCCCAGTAGTCGGCGCTGTCCGCGACGAAGGCACGTGCACCGCAGGCCGTGCAGCTCACCTCGGCGCAGCCGTCTGACGGCAGCGAAGTACCGCAACCGGCCAGCCGAGCCTCGATCCCGTTGTTTGCCTAGGGTTGACAGCGGGATTCCTTCGTCTGCGCGGCTCGATCAGCCGAGCTGCGTTGGTGTGGCCGTGGCCTCCCAGGTGGTCAGGCAGAACGGGTGGCCCGCCGGGTCGGCGTAGACATAACACTGTTCGCTGTTGGGCTGGAAGTCGTACTTTGTTGCTCCGGCAGCGAGCACTCGGGCCTCGGCGGCGTCTCGGTCCACGACCATGAAGTCGAGATGCATCATGATCGACGAGGTGGGGTCGGGCCAGGTGGGTGGCGTGTATCCGGGCACAGTCTGGAAGTTGATCCGCCCGGTCGGGCTCAGCACGCATGCCCAGCCGCCCCCGGCGTGTGTCAGGGTTCCACCGGTGATGCTGGCGTAGAACTCCGCCAAGGCGACGGCGTCCGGGCAGTCCAGGGTGACCGCGCTGAGCCTGATCTCGTCGGACATGCCGCCTCCTGTGGCTCGCGCCGGCCGCTTGCAAGGCGCGCCTGTACCGATACGACGACCAGCACGATGGCACGCTCGACAGATTGAACGACGTAACCTAGCGCACACGTTGGTCGAGCACACTGATCTAGCCGCGACGCGCACTCTCGGCTGACCCAGAGCACCTGGCGGACGACTGTCGCACCTCACTCGAGGGAGGTTAGGCCGACTGCCGGCGTGTCTAGTCCCACCACATGCTTGATGAATCCGTCCCACGACATGCTTGACAGTTGGTCTAGGTTCTGTGAAAGCTCGGGCCGGTCGCTGTGTGGGCGTGACTGCTGGATGTGGTCCTCCGGGGTGAGTCCCTGTAGGGGCTGTGCCTCAAATCGTGCCCATGAGCGATCCATGCGTTCTCCGCGTTCGCCTGCTCTTCCTCGGTTGTTTGTGGCAGTAGGCGGGCAACCGCCTCACGGATCCTTTCATCATCTGGGTTCCCGTGCCAGGTGACGATTGTGAAAGAATCAGTTGATGCGGTAAGTTCGGCAGCTTCCTTCGTATTTGGCACCGATTCTACGACTATCAGTAATCCGATGGTTACCGGCGAGTCCTAGACGTCGAGTGACAATTACATTCAGCGTTAGAGAGTCAATGACGAGGATGCCATCAATTCCCCGATCCTGCTGGAGGGGGAAGAAGCTCCAGCCAAGCCTCGCAATTGCTCGTCGTACTGCTTCCTGATAACTGCGCTCTGCAAAAGACTCTCTCTGATCGGGTAAGGTGCGATCGCTCGCCACTATCGATCGCTGCATCTCCCGTGCGCGCTCAAGCAACTCTCGCATCATGTCGTCAACGCTGCGGCTTGGCGGCTTCTCAATCGGAGTGGCCTGCGGCACTAGCGCCAACTCCTCCTCAAAGTCCGTCCAGCGGTGTCGAGAGCAGCGTCAGGACTGGGTGCGGGTCCACTGCTGGTTGGCGCCGCTTCCGCAGGTGTACTGGGTGATGTCGGTGCCGTCTGCCGTGCCGCTGCTCACCACGTCCAGGCACTTGCCGCTGTGTCGGGCGCGCAACTGGTAATAGCTGCCGGTGGCGACCCACTGCCACTGCTGGTTGGCGCCCCCGCCACAGGTGTACTGGACGACGTTGGCGTTGTTGGCGGTGGAGGCGTTGGCGACGTCGAGGCATTTGCCGCTGTTCTGGTTGACGATCCGGAAGTAGCCGCTACCGGCGTCGCGGAACTCCCACTTCTGGTTCGCGCCCCCGTTCCAGGACCATTGTCTGACTTCGGCGTTGTCGGTGACGGCATGGTCCAGCACGTCGACCACCTTGCCGCTGTTGCGGTTGGTGATGCGGTAGGAGAGTGGCGCCTCTCCGGTGACGGTGCCCGCGGCGGCGTCGATGGTGATGGTGGGATACCAGGTCAGGCTCATGGTCGTGGCGGTGGGGAAGGCGATCGGCAACCACACGTACTGGGAGTCGTTGACCGGCCCGCCCCAGGCCCCGGCCCAGCGGTCGCCGAGGTAGAGGTAGCTCGTCGTCGACGTGCCCTGGATGGGGAGCACGAAGGCCGACTGGGAGCGGAAGGTGGTCGAGTCCCCGACGTTGGTCATGCCGGTCCACGGACCGGAAATGCTGGACGCCGTGGCGTACCTGGCCTGGTTCGGGCTCCAACCGGTGAGGCCCGAGGTGAGCAGGAAGTAGGTGCTGCCGCGCTTGAACAGGGCCGGTGCCTCGCGGTTGCCGTCGTTCCAGAAGTTACCGACCAGCGTGGCCGGAGTGAGGTAGTCGGCGCTGAGGCGGTAGATGAGCAGGTCGCGGTTCTCGTCGCCGGCCGAGGCCATGTAGGCGGTACCGCCGTCGTTGTAGAGCGTGATGTCCCGCGACATGTTGCCCAGCGGCCGGAAGCTGCCGTGGTAGGTGTAGGTGCCGTCCACGGTGGCCGAGGAGGCGACGGCGGCCCTGGCCTCGCCGTAGTCGGTGCCGTTCTCCTTGTGCATCCACATCACGTACCGGTTGGTGCTGGCGTTGTAGATGACCTTCGGCCGCTCGATGTTGGCCGACTGCAGTTCCGCCGCCGACGACTGGGTCAGCACGTTGTTGCGGAACTCCCAGTCGCGCAGGTTGGTGGAGCGGTAGACCGAGACCGCCCGGAACGTGTTGTTGGCGTTGCGGTTCTCACCGAACCAGTAGTAGTAGTCGCCGACCTTGAGTACCCCACCACCGTGCGCGTGCAGCAGGTTGCCGGCGGTGTCGGTGAACTGCGTGCCGTTGGGGATCGTGACCGGCGCGGCCTGGGCCGGGGCGGCGGCCAGGGTGGTGACCGCGACGATCGCCGCTCCGACCAGGGTGAGCGCCGCCACCAGGGATGGAAGCAGTCTGTTGCGTCTCACTATGTTCGTCCTTCCGTGGGTGGCGGCGACCGTCCATCAATGTACATCGATTGTCGTTGGTGCAGGTCGAGAACGATCACCGTTAGCGTGGTGCAGGATGCAGCGGTGACGTCCATCTACCGCACCCCTGCGGGCAGGGACACCATCCGCCGGTGGTGTGCGCAGCAGCTCAACGGGTGGTCGACCCCGCACGAGCGACGCATCATCCGGGCCCACGGCCACGACACGCACCTCCTCAGCGCCGGCGCGGGGACGGTGACGGTCGTCTTCGTCGCCGGTGACCGCTTCAGCACGGCGGCCTACCTGCCGCTGCTCACGGCCCTGGCCCGGCAGTACCGGGTGGTGGCCGCCGACATCCCGGGCCAGCCCGGCCTCAGCGCCGACGCGGCGGACGTCGCCGACGGCGGGCTCGCCTGGTACGGCAGGTGGCTTGCCGAGGTCGTCGAGGAGGCCACCAGCGGGCCGGTCGTGACGTTCGGGCACTCGTTCGGTGGCGCGGTGACGCTCGCCGCCGAGCACCCCCGGGTCAGCGGCACGGTCGCGGTGGCACCGGGTGGACTGTGCCGGCTCAGGGTCACCCCTGGTGTCCTGCTGGCGTTCCTGGGCTGGCTCGCGCGGCCCCGGCCGGCGTCGAGCCTCCGGTTGCTGCGGCTGCTGTCCGCGCCCGGCCGCACGCCGCGCGCCGAGCTGGTGGAGTGGATGACGCTCGTCGCCCGACACGCCCGTCCGGTGAGTACCGACGAGTTCCTGTCGGCGGCGACGCGCAGGACGCCGGTCGTGCTCGCGAGCGGCGACCACGACGTGTTCCTGCCCCCGGACCGGCTGCGCGCGGCGGCGGAACAGCGGCTACAGGCCGGCGTCGACATCGTCCCCGCCGCCGGTCACCTCGTCACCGACGAACACCCCGACACGCTCGCCGCGCTGGTGGCTCGGCTGGTGGATTGACCCGGGACGGGCGTCACGCGCGATCGGCGACCATCACCCGGCTGTGTGCCAGGGACGTGGTCCGACGGATCGGCAGGGACAGCTCTCGCGCCGTCTCGAGCAGGTCGTGGTCGCCGGTGACCGTGAAGCCGTACCGGGAGAGCAACGCGGCCATGGCGGCCGGCGTCCAGGTCGAGCGCCACGGCTCGGTCGCCCAGAAGCTGCGCCGGCCGGTGGACGCCATCAGCACCCGTGCGACGAGCCGACCCAGCGTCAGGGTCGTCCCGGGTAGCTGAAAGTTGACAACGAGGCGGCTCGTCGGGGCCGAGCAGGCGGCGAGCGCGGCGACCGTCGTAGACACCTCCGTCGTGGTCAGGTACGGCACGACGCCCTCCCAGATCCACGTCGTCGGCTCGTCGGGGCGATGACCGGCGACGGCCAGCGCCTCGGCTAGCCGGTCACGGGCGAAGTCCACCGTCACGAACGTCGGGGGAGTGCCGGCCAGTACCTCGGCGCGTTCGCGTTTGTCGCGTTGGCTGCTCGGCTGGTCGACCTCGAAGATCGTCCTGCCCACGAGTTCCGGCATCCGCCAGGCCCGACCGTCGAGCCCGGCCCCGAGGATCACCACCTGCGCGCTGTGGTGGGCGCGTACGGCGTCGTCGATCGCCACCGTGCGCGGCACGATCATGTCGGCGCAGGCCCGTACCGTCTCGTAGTCGACCCGTTGCCGCCACGACTGGGGCACGGCACCGTCGCGTACCCAATCCACGGCCTCCCGCTCGGCGGCGCGGAGCAGGCGCATGGCCGTCGGGTCGGCGAACCGGCCGGGAGCGACCAGGCCATCCGCCGCCGCGCGGCCCTGGCAGACGAGAACCGCCGTACGGCTCGCGGCCGGCGTCTTCGACATCGCTCGCGCTCCTGTCCGTGTGGGCTTCGCGCACAGGCCATGCCGCCGCGCGGAGCCATTTGACCGCACCCGATAGCCTTCGCGGCTATGGGCGCGATCAAACCATGGCATCTTGCGGTCCTCAGCCTTTGTTGCCTGCTGCCGTTCACGGCCGCAGTCGCGGGCGGAGTTTGGGCCGTCCTCCGCAAGCGCAACCGACGCTGACTCCCGGTCGTACGGTGGTTCGGCCTCCCGCCGCCCAGTGCGCCGCGCGCACAATTGTCCCGTGCTGACCGAGCCCGTCTCCGCGCGCCGACTGCAACTCATCGACGACCTGGAAGGGCTGCCCGGCAGCTCAGACGGCTGTCTCCTCGCCTTGACGTTGGACGCTCCGGTTTTTGTCCAGGTCGGTGACTTCTGGTGGGTTGAGGACGACGCGCTGTGCGTCGCGCGAGGTGAAGGCGCGCCGATGTTGTATCGAGGTCGTCTCGAATGGCGCCGGAAGCGGTAATCGGCGGAACGGTCCTCGCCCTCGCCACCTGGCGCGGCGCTGAGCTGAACATACCCACGGGTGGCGCACGTACCCCGTCCGCCGTTAGCCTCGGTCCCCATGACCAGCGGCGACGAGCACGGTCACCCCGAGCCGCCGATCGCGGGCGACGAGACCGCCACCCTGCTCGGCTCCCTCGACCGGCAGCGCGCCACCCTGGCCTGGAAGACCGGCGGGCTCGACGCGGCCGGCCTGCGGGCGACGCTCGGCCCGTCGTCGATCACTCTGGGCGGGCTGCTCAAGCACCTGGCCCTGGTCGAGGACCTCTACTTCTCCTTCAAGCTGGCCGGGCGTTCACCGGGACCCCCGTGGGACACCGTCGACTGGGACGCCAACCCGGGCTGGGAGTGGCGCTCGGCCGCCGAGGACACCCCGGAACAGCTCTACACGCTGTGGCAGGGGGCCGTGGCGCGGTCCCGGGCCACCGTCGCCGAGTTGCTGGCCGACGGCGGCCCGGAGCAGTTGGCCCGGGGCGAGTGGCCCGACGGCCAGGTGCCCAGCCTGCGGCGGGTCCTGGTCGACCTCATCGAGGAGTACGCGCGGCACGCCGGGCACGCCGACCTGATCCGCGAGTCGGTGGACGGGCTCACCGGCGAGGACCCGCCCCGCTGACCGCCCCGCGTACCGCCAGAATGGGCGCGTGCAGGATACCGTCGCCGTCGCGCTGATCACGTCACTGTCCACGTTGACCGCCGCCGCCCTGACCGGGCTGATCGCCGCCCGCAGCACCCGCCGGCAGCTCGCCCACCAGCTCACCGTCGCCCGCGAGGAGAGCGCCGACCGGGCCGCGCTCCGGCGCGAGGAGCTGCGGCGCGACGCGTACGTCGGGTTCCTCGGCGCCTGCGACGCGGCGTACCGGCGGCTGGACCGGCGGTGGGTCGAGCCGGGCGCGGACGCGGTCACGCCCGGCTACGACGAGACGTACGCGGCGATGCGCGCCGTGGACGAGGCGTACAACCTGGTGTTGCTGCAGGGCCCGGCGGACGTCGCGGCGGCGGGCCGGTCGGTGGTGGCCAGCCTGACGACGGAGTACGCCGAGCAGCGCCGGCTCGCCGACGAGCCGGGCGACGCGGCGGTGTCGCTGCGCGACCGGCACCGGGAGCGGTGGCTCGCGGCCATCGAGGTACGCACGGACCGCCGCGTCGCGTTCGTCGACGTCGCCCGTCCCGCCGTCGACCGCGAGGGGTGACCGCGTGCCCCCTATGCTCGGGCGGGAACAGGGGGGGTGATCAGGTGGATCTGTCCGGCATCGGCGCGGTGCTCTTCGACATGGACGGCACGCTGGTGGACTCCGACGCCGCCGTCGAGCGGGCCTGGGAGCGGTGGGCTTCCGAGTACGCCGTCGAACCGGCGGCGGCCCTCGCGATCGCGCACGGCAGGCCCGCCGACCAGACGATCCGTCGGCTCCTTCCCGCCCTCGACGACACGGCGGTTGCCGTGGCGGCGGCACGGCAGTTGGCGTTGCAGTACGACGACCTGTCCGACGTGACCGCCACCCCGGGCGCCCATGAGCTGCTGTCGACGTTGGCCCGGTCGGGGGTGCCCTGGGCGGTGGTGACCAGCGCCGACGTGCGGCTGGCCGAGGCCCGGCTCGGTGCCGCCGGCATCGCGCCACCGGTGTTGGTGACGGTCCAGGACGTCCGCGAGGGCAAGCCGGCGCCGGAGGGTTACCTCCGCGCCGCCGCGCTGCTCGACGTGCCACCGGCGCGCTGCCTGGTCGTCGAGGACGCCGAGGTCGGGTTGCGGGCCGGGCGCGCGGCCGGCGCGGTGACCGCCGCGCTCAAGGGACTCGACGGCGACGTACGCCTGGACGACCTGGGGCAGTTGGCCCGCCAGATCGAGGCGGCGACCACCGGGAGCTGACCGATCGGGCGTCAGCCGAGGCGCGCTGCCAGCCAGGGCAGCAGGGCGTCGGCCTGGGCCTGCTGGAACGCCCGTAGGGCGGGGATGCCGGGCGGTGGCGGGCGGCGGGCGCGGTCGGCCAGGAAGCCGGCCAGCCCGGCGTACACGCCGGTGATCGCGGCCGGGTCGACGTCGGCGGTGAGCGGCAGCCGGCGCAGCATCGCCTCGGTGTCGTGCCCGCCGTGCAGCCGGACGTTCACCAGCAGCAGCGCCGTGTCCAGCCAGGCGGGCCCCCGGCAGGCCCACGGCCAGTCGACCACGGTCACCGTGCCGGCGGCGTCGAACAGCAGGTTGTCGGCCCGTACGTCGACGTGGCAGAGCGTGTCCCCGGCGAGCGCGGCGACGCCCTCGTCGGCGGCCGCGCGCAGCTCGTCCAGGTGGGCGCGAGCCCACGGATCGAGTCGTGGCGGCGGGTCGGCGGCGATCCGGTGCCAGCCCGCGAAGTCGTCCGCCAGCAGCTCGGCGGCGGTCGGCACGTGCGCGACGGGGCTCGGGGTGAGCGCGACGGCCATCGCCTCCAGGGCGTCCATGACCCGGGTCAGCTCGTCGGCCCGCCACGGGGTGTGCGGGTGGTCTCCGGCCACGTCGGAGAAGACCAACGCCACCCAGTCGCCGTCGTCGTGGCAACCCAGCAGGCGGGGCGTCGGCGCGGTCGCCGGGAGCGCGCCGGCGATGCGGGCTTCGGCGCGGTGCATGACCGGACTGTCCGGGTTCAACGCCGGGTTGACCGCCTTCACGAACGCCCGCCGGCCGGTCGCGGTACGGACCCGGTCGGCGGTGCCCGGCGAGTAACCACCCGACTGGGAGACCGCCTCGACCACCCGATCGCCGATGATCTCCTCGACCGCGGACCGTACCGTTGCCGGCAGATCACCCCAGCCGATCCGCCTCGCCGCCACCTGTGCCATCCCGCCACGGTGCACCCGCCGGTCGCGACGAACAACTCAATTCCGCCGCCGGAACGAGGCGCGGCCGGAGTGGACATGATGGACTTGTCGCCGCGATTGATCGAGAAGAAGGAGGCCGCGGTGGAGTTGACTCTGACGCCGATGACCGAGCAGGAACTGGCCCGGCTGCGGGAACCCCTGGAGGTCGGGTACGCCGAGGATCTCGTCGCGCACCGCGGCCTGACCCCGCAGGCGGCCCGGGAGCGGTCGGACGAGCAGCTCCGGGAGCTGCTGCCGGCGGGCGCGGCCACCGAGCGGGCACTGTTGCGGGTGGGGCGGGTCGACGACACCGAGGTCGGCTGGATCTGGGTCAACCTGCCGGCGAACGCCGACACCCGACAGGCCTGGATCTACAACATCGAGGTACATCCGGCGCACCGGGGACGCGGACACGCACGACGGATGATCCAGCTCATCGAGGTCGAACTGGGCGAACTGGGCGTACCCGAGCTGGGGTTGAACGTCTTCGGCACGAACACCGTGGCGATCGGCCTCTACCGGAGCCTGGGCTTCGAGGTCACCGCGCAGCAGATGGCGAAGCGGATCGACCCACCGAGCTGAACCGGGACTGTTCACCTGCCCAGCGGGAAACCCGCGCGGACCGCACCTGGGGAGGAGCGACGGATGACGCACGGCGCCGGACTGACCATCGGTGTGCTCGGCTCGTACGGTGGCCGGAACCTCGGCGACGAGGCGATCCTCACCGGCCTGCTCACCGATCTGCGCACGCAGGAGCCGAACGCCCGGATCATCGTCTTTTCCCGCCACCCGGAGCACACCCGGGCCGCGCACCCGGACGTCGAGGCGGTGCCGTGGGAGGGCGTCAGCCGTACCGACTCGGCGTTGGTGCTGGCCCAGCTCGACCTGCTGATCCTGGGCGGCGGCGGGATTCTCTACGACCGGGAGGCCCGCCGCTACCTGCGGGTCGTCCGGGTCGCCCAGGAACGCGGCCTACCGCTGATCACGTACGCGGTGGGGGTCGGACCGCTCAGCGACGCGGTCGACACCGGCATGGTCCGCGAGACGTTGGCCGGCGCCACCCAGGTGACCGTCCGGGACCAGGAGTCCCGGATGGTCCTGGAGGAGGCCGGACTGCTCAACCCGATCACGGTCACCGCCGACCCGGCGTTCCTGTTGCAGCCGGCCGACTTCCCCGCGCACCTGCTCAGCGAGGAGGGGGTGCCGGTCGGCAAGAGGCTGGTCGGGATCAGCGTCCGGGAGCCGGGACGGGCCGCCGAACGCCTCGACGTCGACGGCTACCACCGGCTGCTGGCCCAGATCGGTGACTTCCTGGTGCACCGCATCGACGCGTACGTGCTGTTCGTGCCGATGGAACGCGACGACATCCGGCACTCGCACGGGGTGCTGTCGCACATGGTCGCCGCGGATCGGGGGCGGATCCTGCACGGCACCTACTCGCCGGAGCAGGTGCTCGGGCTGATGCGCCACTTCGACCTGGCCGTCGGCATGCGCCTGCACTTCCTGATCTTCGCGGCGATGGTGGGTACGCCGTTCCTGCCGCTGCCGTACGCCGGAAAGGTCTTCGACCTGGCCCAACGGCTCGGTGTGCCGGCGCTGCGGGGGGTGGAACGGGAGGTGGAGGGACCGCTGTTGGCCGAGGTCGACCGTCTGTGGGACGAACGCGAGCAGCGCGCCGAGGCCACCGCCCGCCGGGTCGCCGAGGTCTGCGAGCAGGCCCGGGGCACCTCCGAGGTCACCCGTGGCGTGCTGGACCAGCTGCGCAGCCAGACCCTCACCCGGGCCTGACCGACGCTCACACCGCTGGGCCGGTCCAGCGGTAGCGCCACTCGCGGGCCTCCTCGCGGGCGGATTCCAACTCGTAGATCTGCGCCTCGGCCAGCCCACCGGACCCGAGGTGGTGGTGGGTGAGCGGCGGGCGGCCGTTGGTGTCCAGCTCGACGGTCACGGTCTGCCCGTCCGCCGCGCCGCCGACGAGAAGAATCTGCACGGATGAGGCCATGCGCCCATCCTGCCCGTCGTGCGGCCACCTCGCAGCGGGATGCGGGGCAGCGCGGAGCCGGCCGCGTGGTTAGTGTCGGCGGATGGCAGAGCAGACCATCGATCCGACGCTCGGCCCGGTGCTCGCCCGCGTCGGCGACGAGCGCGCCGTCCTGGAGTCATTCCTCGACTTCCACCGCGCGATCGTGGTGCGCAAGGTGCGCGGTCTGTCCGACGACGAGGCCGCCCGCCGGCTGGTGCCCTCCGCGACCACGCTCGCCGGGCTGGTCAAGCACCTGACCCTGGTCGAGCGGAACTGGTTCCCGGTGCTGCTGGCCCCCGAGCCCGGCGACGTCTACCTCCGCTCGGAGCAGGACGCGGTAGCGAGCTTCACCCTCGACGAGCGGGACACGGTCGACGGGCTCGTCGAGGCGTACGAGCGGGCCTGTGACCGGTCCCGGACGGTCGTCGCGCGTTTCGACCTCGACCACGTGGTGCCGCACCCACAGCTCGGTGAGGTGTCGGTGCGCTGGATCCTGGTCCACCTCATCGAGGAGACCGCCCGGCACGCCGGCCACGCGGACATCCTTCGCGAACTGACCGACGGGTCGACCGGAGCCCTCTGACCCCGGCCGTTCATCGGGGAGGTAGCCGGCCCGACGGGTATTCCATGCCGTCGTGGGTGCAGGCCGCCGCGGCGACCCGTGCCGCGTACCGGGCCGCCTCCGTCAGCGGCTCGCCCCGCAGCCGCCCGGCGATCAGCCCGGCGGCGAAGGCGTCGCCCGCCCCGTTGCTGTCCACCACCGGCGCGGGCGCTGCGGCGGCGGGCACCGGCACCCGCGTGCCGTCGCCGGGGAACAGCTCGGCGCCGTCCGCGCCCCGGGTCACGACCACGGTCCGGGGCGTCAGCGTCTCGGCGAGCGTCCCGGCCCGGTCGGCGAGCCGTACCCCGCTGACCAGGACCAGGTCGGCGATCTCGGCGAACGGCCGGTGGTACGGGTTGACGCCGTCCCAGTCGTGCAGGTCGGTGGAGAGCGACACACCCGGCGCGAGCGCGGCCCGGACTGCGGGCAGCAACGGCACCGGCCAGTCCATGATCGAGAGGTGGACGTGCCGGGCGTCGGCCACCAGCTCGGCCACCTGCGTCAGGGAGAACGGCGGGCCTCCGCCCCGCCACGGGCGCGGGTCGTACAGGGAGGTGCGTGCTCCGCCCGGGTCCACCAGGTTCACCGATCGCCGGGTGCCGCCCCGGTCCTCGGCCAGCGTCGCCGGCACCCCGGCCCGGGTCAGCGCCGCCCGCACCACGTCGCCGGCCGGGTCAGCGCCGAGGGTGTCGACCACCCGCACCCGCAGCCCCAGCGCCCGAGCGGCCAACGCCACCCCGGCTCCGGTGTTGCCGATCCGCAGCTCGATCGGCTCGACGGTGTGCGAGTCGGCGGCCGGCAGCGGAAGCGCGGGCACCCGAACCCGCACGTCCACCCCCAACCCGCCCAGAACCAGGAGATCGACCACGACGCGACGCTAGCCCTCGGCCCCGCGATCTTGCATTTTCTGTCCCGGCACAAGGGGCATTACCACCCACGTCGGCGACAGAAACCGCAAGATCGGCGCGAGCTTTCCGCGCGGGGCCGCCTATCCTGAGCGCGGGCGGCGACAAGGGGGAGTACGTGCTGGTCATCCACGGGCTGTGGCTGCCCGGCTCCGGGCTCGCCGTGTGGGCCGAGGACAGCGCCGCGCCGGTACCCGTCGCGTGCTCCGGCCGCCCTCCCCGGGACCGCCCGCACCCGTTCGCCGCCGGGCACGCCGATCTGGTCGCGGCCCTCACCGACGTCGCCGCGCCGGCCCGCCCGGCCACCGCGCTGCTCACCCTGCCCACCCGGGCGGGCACGCCGACCGACTCGCCCGAGCTGATCCGCACCACCGTCGCACCCCCGGCCCGCGGCCGGCTCGCCCTCGCCGCGTGGCGGGTGCCCACCCTGGTGTACGCCCCGGACGACGCCCTGCCCCTGCTCCGCGCCCTGGACGACCTCCCCGTGGTGTGCGGGGCGCCCCTGCGGCACCTCGGCGAGCTGGCCGACTTCGCCGCCGACCTGGTGGCCCGGGGCCGCGTCCTGCCGACCGTTGACACGCGAATCGACACGACCGCCCTGGCTGATGCCGGCCCGGCTGATGCCGCTGATGCCGGCGCGGCTGATGTCGCCCTGGCTGATGCCGGCGCGGCGGGTGCCGGCGCGGCCCGCTCGACGGCGGACCGGGTGGTCGCCCGGGCGGTGTGGCGTCCGCTGCTGACCGGCACCGACGCCGGCTGGGCCCGCTCGCTGGCGCTGGCCCTACCGCCGGCCGCCCGCGCCGCCGCCGTCGACACCGAGGGCGGCGACGGCGAGCTGACCGCCACCGAGCTGGTGGCGGACGCGCTCGACGGGCTCACCGACGCCGCCGCCCGGGCCGCTCTCGCGAACACCACCCTGGCCCGGGGAGTGCGCCCGGCCGGGCCCGCGCCGGCCTGGCTGGCCGCGCTGGCCGGGCCCCGCCGCGACTTCACCGTCGACGAGGCGGCGCTGGACGTGCTGCGTACCGAGCTGGACGACTGGCAGCGCGACGCCGCCGGCGGGGCCGTGCGGGCCAGCTTCCGACTGGTCGAGCCGGCCCCCGACGAGGTCACCGAACCGATCCTGGCCACCCGCCCGTCCGGCGACAGCACACCCGTCACCTCGACCGACACCGCGCGGTGGCGGTTGGAGTTCGGGTTGCAGGCCGCCGACGAGCCGGGCCTGCACGTCGACGCCGCCGAGGTCTGGCGGGCGCACCCGGCCGGCCGTACGGGCAGCCCGCAGGAGACCCTGCTGGCCGAGTTGGGCCGGGCCAGCCGGCTCTGGCCCGACCTGGACGCCGCGCTGCGCACCGCCGCCCCCGAGGCGATGGAGTTGGACGTCGAGGGCGCGCACCGGTTCCTCAGCGAAGGCGCGCCGGTGCTGCACGCCGCCGGCTTCGGGGTGCTGCTGCCCTCGTGGTGGCAGCGCCGGTCGGCGCGGCTCGGCGCTCGGCTGCGCGCGCGCAGCCGTACCGCGCCCGGCACGGTCGCCAGCACCGAGGCCGTCGTCGGGTTGGACGCGCTCGTCGACTACCGCTGGGAGATCGCGCTGGGCGACCAGCCGCTGTCGGCGGAGGAGCTGGCGGCGCTGACCGAGCTGAAGACCCCGCTGGTACGGCTGCGCGGCCGGTGGGTGGAGCTGGACCCGGGACGGCTCGCCGCCGGTCTGCGGCTGCTCCGCTCGGCCGGCGAGCTGACCGTCGCCGACCTGCTCCGCCTGGGGCTCACCGACGGCGAGGACACCGGCGCGCTGCCGGTGCTGGAGGTGAGCGCCGACGGCGCGCTGGGCGACCTGCTGGCCGGGGCGGTCGAACACCGGCTCACCCCGCTCGACCCGCCGCCGGGATTCGTCGGGACGCTGCGGCCGTACCAGCAGCGGGGGTTGGCCTGGCTGGCCTTCCTGCGGTCGCTGGGGCTCGGCGGGGTGCTGGCCGACGACATGGGGCTGGGCAAGACCGTGCAGTTGCTCGCGCTGCTCGCCGGAGATCCGCCGGACGCCGGGCCGACGCTGCTGGTCTGTCCGATGTCGCTGGTCGGCAACTGGCAGCGGGAGGCGGCGAAGTTCACCCCGGGGCTGCGGGTGCACGTACACCATGGCGCGGAGCGCGCGCGGGGGGCGGAGTTCACGACGGCCGCGCACGGCGCGGACCTGGTCCTCACCACCTACTCGGTGGCCGCCCGCGACGCCGTCGACCTGGCCGGCATCGACTGGCACCGGGTGGTGGTGGACGAGGCGCAGGCGATCAAGAACGCCTCCACCCGGCAGGCCGAGGCGGTCCGCGCGCTGCCCGCCCGACAGCGGGTGGCGGTGACGGGTACGCCGGTGGAGAACCGGCTCGCCGACCTCTGGTCGATCATGCAGTTCGCCAATCCGGGGCTGCTCGGTCCGGCCGCGACGTTCCGGAAGCGGTTCGCCGAGCCGATCGAGCGCAACGGCGACGCCGAGGCCGCCGAGCGGCTGCGCCGGATCACCGGCCCGTTCGTGCTGCGCCGGCTCAAGACCGACTCGTCGATCATCTCGGACCTGCCGGAGAAGCTGGAGATGGAGGTGCTCTGCAACCTCACCGCGGAGCAGGCCGCCCTCTACCAGGTGGTGGTCGACGACATGCTCGCCCGGATCGAGACCAGCGACGGCATCGAGCGACGCGGGTTGGTGCTGGCCACCATGACCCGACTCAAGCAGGTCTGCAACCATCCGGCCCAGTTGCTGCGCGACGGCTCCCCGCTGGACGGGCGCTCGGGCAAGCTGGCCCGGCTCACCGAGATCCTGGAGGAGGTGCTGGCAGCGGGGGAGCGGGCGCTGCTGTTCACCCAGTACGCCGAGTTCGGCGCGATGTTGCGCGGTCACCTGTCGGCGCGGTTCGGCCGGGAGGTGCTGTTCCTGCACGGTGGGCTCGGCAAGGCCGAGCGGGACGCCCTGGTGCAGCGCTTCCAGTCCGCCGACGGTCCACCGCTGTTCGTGCTGTCCCTCAAGGCCGGCGGCACCGGCCTCACCCTGACCGCCGCCAACCACGTGGTGCACGTGGACCGGTGGTGGAACCCGGCCGTGGAGGACCAGGCGACCGACCGGGCGTTCCGGATCGGGCAGCGGCGACGCGTGCAGGTCCGCAAGTTCGTGTGCGCGGGCACCGTCGAGGAGAAGGTGGCCGCGCTGATCGCCGACAAGCGCAGCCTCGCCCAGCGCGTGGTCGGCACCGGCGAGCAGTGGATCACCGAGCTGTCCACGGGTCAGCTCCGGGACCTGTTCGCCCTGGAGGCCGGGGCGGTGGTGGAGTGACCGACCGATTCGCCGACTACGGCCGCCCCCGCAAGGTCGACGGAGGGCTGAAGGCGCGCAGCGCCCGAGGCGCGATCGGACGGTCCTGGTGGTCCCGGCGCTTCCTGGAGGTGCTGGAGTCGTTCGCGCTCGGCACCCGGCTGACCCGGGGCCGGTCGTACGCGCGGGCCGGTCAGGTGCTCCGGCTCGACGTCACGCCCGGCCGGGTCACCGCCCAGGTGCAGGGCTCCCGGCCCCGCCCGTACGAGGTCTCCATCGCGCTGGCGGCGTTCCCGGAGGCGCTCTGGTCCCGGATCGAGGACGAGTTGGCCGGTCAGGCGTTCTTCAGCGCCCGACTGCTCGCCGGGGACCTGCCCGACGAGTTGGAGGAGTTGTTCGCCACGGCGGGCGCCCCACTCTTTCCCGCCGCCGTCGACGAGCTGACGCAGCGCTGCAACTGCCCCGACTTCGCGGTCCCGTGCAAGCACCTGGCGGCCACGTTCTACCTGCTCGCCGAGGCGTTCGACGCGGACCCGTTCGAGCTGCTGCACTGGCGTGGCCGATCCCGGACGGACCTGCTGGACCGGCTGCGCGCCCGCCGCGCCGAGGCGACCGGCACACCGGCGTCGCCCGCGCCGGCCTCCATCGTGGACCCGAGCCCGTCGGCGGTCGACGTGCTGCCACCGGCCGGCGCGTCCCGGGCGCTCGCCGGGTTGGCCGCCACGCCCGTCGCGGACGCGGTGGACCGTTTCTGGACGGCGCCCGTGCCGCTGCCCGACCGGCCACCCCGGCTGGCGACCGGGCCGGACCTCCTGCTGCGCCAGCTCGGTCCGCCGGCACCGGCCATCGGTGGGCCGGGCCTGCTGGAGCGGCTGCGCCGCGCGTACCGGGCCTTCGGCCCGGGGTGAGTCGTCACGTCCAGCGGCGGCGGAACCGCCACATGATCGCCGCGTTGGCGACCAGCACCACCGCGCAGATCGCGCCGGCCAGCCGGCCGGCGAACACGGCCATCGCCGGGAGCGACGCCCACAGCACGATGGTCAACAACATCAGATAACGGCCCCGACGGGCCCGGACCCGATGGTCGAGCCGGGCGAAGAACGCCGGGTCACTCTCCCGGAGCTGACGGGTGATCTGGTCGAACCTGCGCTGATCCTCTTTGCTGAGCATGGCGCTGCCTTCCCCTCACGCGTTCAGCGGTTCGGCGGCATACCCGCTGCGACGGCGGCTCACGCTCCTGCTCTTCCTACTTTTCCCCAGCGTGAGAGCACTTCACGTCCGGCTTATCCGAACCTTAAGTTTGCCTGTGGTGGTGAACAGCGGTGAACGTGGCGCGTACGGCCGCGTGGTCCGATCCGTGCCCGGCTGACGCGCGTCCGCCCTGCTGGGAAGGTTGGAACCCGCCCGCGCCAACCCGTCGGCCTTGAATGCCGTGGTGAGGGCTGTCTTAAGTGCCCTCACGGGCGTGTTCGGCCCACCTTGAAGGCACCTGAGCGCTTGGTTACCTTGCCGTAGCAACCCCCTCAGGCAACAGTCGCCGCACCTGCCGCACCTGCCCGGTCGCAGCTTTCCGGCGCTCATCAGAAATCGGGATTGGTACATGGCCGACCAGAATGTGCCACCACGTCGACCGCGGGACGACCGCGGCTGGGACGGACGCCAGCACCACACCTCGGACACGTACGGCGACTCCACCGCGCCCGCGTCGTACGGATACGACTCGCCCCACCCCTACCAGGGCGGCTACCCGGCGCAGGGCGACCCGCGCGAGCAGTACGTCGACGGGTACGCGTACAACGCGCAGCCCGCCCCCGCCCCGCGTGGGCCGCAGTGGGTCGGCCCCGAGGGCCTCGGTCGGCCCGCCCCGTCCGGCCCGGCCGGCGTCGGACTGCCCACCCTGGACGACGACAGCGAGCCGGGCCGCAAGGTCGGCCGGCGTAAGGCCATGGCCGCGCTCGGTGGCACCGCCGCCGTCGTGGCCGGTGGCGCGGCGCTCGCCATGACCCCGCAGTTCCGCGACCTCTTCGGTGACGAGGCGGCGGCCGACGCGACCGGCAGCACGGTGACCGACGGGACCGCGGCGCGCCCCAGCGGCCAGCAGCCCAGCACGGTGCGTACCTACACCGAGCAGAACGAGAGCTACATGGGCTCGCGCGCCGGTGAGGCGCTGAAGAAGAACGCGCCCGCCGGTGGCCGTACCTTCTCCGGCCCGGCGGCGGCCGCCGCGGCGACCGAGGTGACCGTCAAGACGGTGCTCGCCAAGGACCCGATCCTGCACCTGGCCCGGCGGGCCACCTTCGGGGCGACGCCCGCCGTCGTCGCCGACATCAAGAAGCAGGGCATCGACGCCTGGATCCGGACGCAGCTCGACCCGGACAAGATCGAGCCGAGCAAGGCCGAGCTGAAGCTCGCCGAGCTGCCCACCCAGTCGCTCTCCGTGCAGCAGCTGCGTGACCAGCGGGACAAGCTCAACGACCAGGGCGCCCAGCCGGAGCGGGAGGTGGTCGACGCCACCCTGGCCCGGCAGATCTGGTCGAAGCGTCAGCTCTTCGAGGTGATGGTCGACTTCTGGAACGACTTCCTGCACGTCGCCGCGGACTTCGACGGCGGGGAGGTCTACCGGACCTCGTTCGACAAGGACGTCGTGCGCAAGCACGCGCTGGGCAGCTACCCCGAGATGCTGGTCGCGGCGAACAAGCACCCCGCGCTGCTGATCTACCTGAACCAGAAGGACTCCCGCAAGGACGCCATCAACGAGAACCTCGCCCGGGAGAACCTCGAGCTGTACTCGGTCGGCGTCGACGGCGGCTACAAGGAGGGTGACGTCCGGCAGGCCGCCATGCTCCAGACCGGCCGTGCCGTCGACGACAAGGGCCAGTACGTCCTGCGCGTCAACCAGCACTACATGGGCAAGGTGAAGATCCTCGGCTTCACCCACGCCAACACGTTCAGCATCAAGGACGTCAACAACCCGACGGCCAAGGAGATCGCCGCCGTCGACGCGGCGATCGACAAGTACATCACCTACATCGCGCTGCACCCCTCGACCGCGAAGTACGTGGCGCAGAGCCTGGCGACCCGGTTCGTCTCGGACACCCCGCCGAAGTCCCTCGTGGACCGGTTGGCCAAGACGTACAGCAGCAACAACGGCATGATCAAGCCGGTGCTGATGACGCTGTTCAGCTCGTCGGAGTTCTGGGCGGCCGTGGGTCAGAAGGTCCGCCGGCCGATGGAGTACCTGGTCGCCACGTACCGCACGCTGGGCGTCTCGCCCGAGGCGTCGCCGAAGAACAACAACGGCGACAACAAGCGCACCCCGTTCGCCCGGGGCCTGCGGCAGATCCACGACAAGCTGCGCGAGCTGGGCCAGTACCCGATGGGTCAGCCCACCCCGGACGGCTACCCCGACGTCTACGTGGCGTGGACCTCGGCGGGCACGATGGTCAACGGCTGGAACGAGGCCGGCGAGATCGTGGCCGGTTACCGCACCGTCTTCACGTACACCGCGCCGGAGAAGCTGGTCAAGGCGCCGGCCACCGCCGGGGCGTACGTGGACGCGCTGTCCCTGCGGCTCGTGGGCCAGAAGCTGAGCACCCGGGAGAAGAACCTGATCCTCGGCGTGGCCGGTGTGGCGGCGACCGCCAAGGTCGACGCCACGTTCAACGGGGCCATCACCGCCGTCGCGCGGGCGATCCTCGCTTCCCCCCAGCACCACCTCCGGTGAGGCACCCGATGGAGAAGACTGTGTACAACTCTTTCCCCCTGCACCCCGAATGCCCCGACGTACGACGGCTGGCCGACAACCCGGCCGAGGCGCTGCTGCGCGCCGAGGCCGACCTCGTGGCCGCCGAGAACGCCGCCGAGGCCGACCGCTACCGCCGGCTGGAGGACCTGGAGGAGGCCCAGCAGGACGGGCGCGGCGTCACCCGACGGACGTTCGTCGCCGGCGCGGCGGCGACCGCCACCGCGCTGGCCACCTCCCAGTTCGTCACCACCTCGGCGTCGTTCGCGGCCACCAAGACCGGCACGCTGATCCACGTCTTCCTCTACGGCGGTCTCGACGGGCTGAGCCTCGTCGCGCCGGACGGCGACGCGGTGCTCGCCAAGGCCCGGCCCGACCTGCTGCTCGGCAACGACTCGCTGGCCCTGAGCCGCGGCTTCAAGCTGACCAGCGCGTTCAAGCCGCTGGAGAGCTTCCTCAAGGCCGGCCAGCTCGGCTTCATCCCGGCGGTCTCCGACGAGCGGCTGTCCCGCAGCCACTTCCAGGCCGCCGACGCCTGCAACCTGGGTGGCCTGCCCAACGAGACCGGCGGCCGGGGCTGGCTCGACGGCCTCGTCGACAACCTCGGCAAGGGCACCGCGTTCCGCAGCGTCGGCATCGGCAGCACGCTGCCCCGCTCGCTGGTCGGCAACAACGGCGCGCTCTCGCTCAACAGCGTCGGCTCGCTGCGCCTCAACGGCGACGACAAGTTCCGGGCCGCCACCGAGAAGGCCATCAAGGGGCTCTTCACCGGGATCAACCACCCGGTGGAGGAGGCCGTGCAGGAGGGCATGGGCGCGCTCGCCACCGCCCAGAAGCTCGCCGCCAAGCCGTACCAGCCCGCCGCGGGCGTCAAGTACGAGGGCGTCGGCAACGCGTTCCAGCAGCTCGCTCAGCTCATCAAGGGCGGCGCCAACGTCCGGGTCGCCACCGTCGGCATGGGCGGCTACGACACCCACGAGAACCAGGGCACCCAGAGCGGTGGTCAGCTGCACCGCCGACTGAACGAGCTGGCCAGCGCGATGGCGGCGTTCTTCACCGACCTCGGCCCGCAGGCCGCCGACGTGACGGTCATGGTGTCCAGCGAGTTCGGCCGCCGGGTCGGCTCGAACACCGGCGGCACCGACCACGGCCACGGCGGCGTGGTCACCGTGCTGTCCGGCAAGAAGCTGGCCGGTTCGCTGCTCGGCACCTGGAACGGGCTCAGCAAGTTGGACTCCGGCGACGTGCCGGAATACAACAACATGTTCAACGTTTACGGCTCCCTGGCGCAGGGCCGCTTCGGGCTCACCAACGCCGAGGTGCAGAAGGTGTTCCCGCGCATGAAGTACGCCCCCATGAAGCTGTACGCGTGACCTACCCGGGCACCCACGCCGCCGGCCGCCGCACCGGGACCTCGTCCCGGCACGGCGGCCGGTCGGCTGCTCCCGTACCCCCGCAGGTCCCGGACCGGCGCGGACCCGGCGGCCGACGGCTGCTGGCCGCGCTGCTGCTGGTCGGGCTGCTGGCCAGCGTGCTGCCGTGGTGGCTGGGCACCCCCGCCGGGTCGCTGCGCAGCAGCGCCGCGACCCTCACCTCGGCGGGCCGGATCACCGGCCTGATCGCCGGTTACCTGCTGCTCGTGCAGGTGCTGATGATGAGTCGCCTGCCGGCGCTGGAACGGTGGATCGGCGGCGAGCAGATCGGCCGCTGGCACCGCGACATCGGCGCGACGCTGCTGGTCACCGTGCTGGCGCACCTGTCGTTGATCCTCGTCGGGTACGCCGACCTGCGGAACCACTCGGTGTTCGCCGAGGTGGGCACGCTGCTCGGCAGCTACGAGGACATGCTCTCGGCCTTCGTCGCCACCGGCATCATGATGGTGGTCGGGTTCAGCAGCGTCCGGGCCATCCGGCGCGCGCTGCCCTACGAGCTGTGGCACCTGCTGCACCGGTCCAGCTACCTGGTGCTGCTGCTGGGCTACGGGCACCAGTTCAGCCACGGCGCGCAGCTCTACAAGCCGGGCCCGGTACGCACCGGCTGGATCGCGCTCTACCTACTGGTGGTCGCCGCGCTGCTCTGGGGACGGGTGATCGCGCCGCTGGCGTTCAATCTGCGGTACAAGCTGCGCGTCGCCGACGTGGTCGCCGAGAGCCCGGACACGATCTCCGTCTACCTCACGGGCGAGCGGCTGGGCCGGCTAGCGATGCTCGGCGGGCAGTACTTCCGCTGGCGTTTCCTCAGCCCCGGCTGCTGGTGGCAGTCGCACCCGTTCTCCGTCTCCGCCGCCGCGAACGGCCGCTGGCTGCGGCTCACCGTCAAGGTCGTCGGCCGGCACACCGCCGACCTGCGCGACCTCGAACCGGGTACCCGGGTGTGGGCGCAGGGCCCGTCGGGCACCTTCACCGCCGCGCACCGGGTGCGCGAGCGGGCGCTGCTGATCGCCGGTGGCAGCGGCATCACGCCCATCCGGGCCATGCTCGAGGAACTACCGCCGGGCGCGGCCCTGATCTACCGGGCCCGCACCCCCGCCGACGTGCTGCTCAGCCGCGAGCTGGACTGGCTGGCCCAGGAACGCGACACGTCGATCTGGTACGTCATCGGCTCCCGCGACGACCCCGGCCCCCGCCAGCTCATGAGCCCCGACGGCCTGCGCCAACTGGTACCCGACGTGGCCCGACGGGACGTCTACCTGTGCGGACCGTCCGGGCTCGTCGAGCAGTCGGTGCGCGCGCTGCGCCGCGCCGGCGTGCCCCGCCGGCAGATCCACCTGGCCACCTTCGAACTGTAGGAAGGCATCGCATGCGTCGCGCGTTGCTCGCGATCACCGGTCTGGCCGCCAGCACCACCGCCCTGGTGGTGCTCAAGGGCTCGCCGGGCACCACCCAGGTCGCCCAGAACCTGCCGACCGCGCAACCGGTCAACCCCAGCGGACCGGGGATCGACCCGAGCGTCGCCCCGGCCGCCGACCCGTCGGGCGCGGCGCCGAAGCCGTCGGAGACCGCCGACGCGTCGGTGTCGCCCAAGCCCGGCAAGACGACCGCCAAGCCGTCCGGCACGAAGACCACCGCGAAGGCTCCGACCGCGCCGCGCACCACCACCAAGGCGCCGCAGTCGACCACCCGCCGGATCACCGGCACCGGCTTCGACGCGAAGGACGACCGCGAGACGTACGGGTACGTCCAGGTGCAGATCGTGGTCTCCGGCAACAAGATCATTGACGCGGTGACGACGTCGTTGCCGAGCGGCGGCGAGTCCGACATTCACAGCGGCGACGTCCGCAGCAAGTACAACGGCACCGGTGGCGAGGTGGTGCAGAAGCAGAGCGCCAACCTCAACACCGTCTCCGGCGCCACCGCCACCAGCAACGCGTACAAGTCGTCGCTGCGGGCCGCCATCGAGCAGGCGTTCTGACGTGCCGGCCGCGATGACCCGGCCCGGGTTGTGCCGGGTCGAGCACATCATGGGTACGACGATCACCCTGGACCTCGCCGACGACCTGTCTCCGGCGCGACTGCGGGAGCTGGCCGACGACGTCTTCACCTGGATGCACGAGGTGGACGCCCGGTTCAGCACGTACCAGTCGGACAGCGAGGTGTGCCGGTTCGACCGGGGCGAGGTGCTGCTCTCCGAGGCGTCGGCGGACCTACGCTTCGTGCTGGAGGCCTGCGCCGACCTGTGGGGCGTCACCGACGGGTTCTTCGACGCGTACGCCACCGGCGGGCTCGACCCGTCCGGGTACGTGAAGGGCTGGGCAGCGCAGGTCGCCTCCGACCGGCTCCTCGCCGCCGGGGCGGCGAACCACTGCGTCAACGCCGGCGGCGACGTCCGCGTACGCGGCTTCTCGCCCACCGGCGAGCCGTGGCGCATCGGCATCCGGCACCCGTGGGACGAGATGGCGACCTGCCTGGTGCTCGCCGGCACCGACCTGGCGGTGGCCACCTCCGGCGTCTACGAGCGGGGCCGGCACGTGCAGGACCCTCGCCGGGGCGCGCCGGCCACCGGACTGCGCTCGGTGACCGTGGTCGGCAGCGACCTGGGTGTCGCGGACGCCTACGCCACCGCCGCCCTGGCCATGGGCGCGGCCGGGATCGGCTGGCTGGACCGGCTGACCGACCACACCTACGCAGTGGTCACCGACGACGCCCGCCAGTTCCACTCCGCCGCCCTCCCGCAAACGGCCTGACCGGACCCCGCCCCGCACCACTCTCCGCGATCTTGCGCCCGCGCCCTGCCCCCGCGATCTTGCAGTTTCGGTTGCCGATCCGCCCCTTGTGATGGGGAATGCCGCGACACAAAGTGCAAGATCGACGAGGTTGGGTGGGGCGGGGGTGGGGGGGGTGACGGGTCTAGCGGAGGGGGCGGTGGGTGGTGGCGGGGCGGGTGCCGGTGGGGCGGGGGCGGCCGGGGCGCGAGCTGGTTGGGCGGGTGCCGGCCCAGCGGTGCCCCCGTTGGCCGCGCCGGGGCGGCTCGGTGCCGCCGGGATACGGCGACCGGTCGTGTGTGGACATCGTTCCCCCGTTCGTGGCGCGCGTTCGCGCGGTCACCTGCTCAACGAGGACCGGTGGCCCGGCGACGCTGTCGGTCACCGGATCGGATCGTCGGCCGGCCCCGGCTCACCTTCCCCGGCGGGGCAGCGGCAGGTGCCCGGGGAGCAGGTCGTGGGTGAGCGTCACCCCGCTGGCGCGCAGCGCCTCGATCAGGGTGTTCTGCACCAGGTACGAGTCGGGGAGCTGCCAGCGGGCCTGCTCCGGCGCGACCGCCCAGCGGACGGTCCCCTCCGGCAGCCGGGTCGGCGGCGCGGGGATCCACGAGCCCGGCCCGTGCCGGACCACGTGGAAGCAGTGCTCCAACTCGGGCCGCAGCGGGTCACCGGGACGCACCAGGAACATCCACCGGCCGGTGGGGGTCACCAGCACGGGCCCGCGTACGCCGGTGCCGGCGGGATGGGTCTGCACGGCGTCGAGCACGTGCCGGCCGAGGTGCGCCGGCACCTCCAGCACGTCGAAGGTCCGCCCGGTGGGCAGCAGCACACCGTGTGGTCGGGTCCGCCACCAGGTGGCCACCCGGGCCGGGTCGGTGGTGGCCGCCAGTTCCCAGTTCTCCAGCGCCGGGTGGCAACCCACGGTGGGACAGCCGGCCCGACCGCACACGAACCTGCTGCGGGCGAGGCAGGCGCCGGGCGTCACCTCCCACCCGTGTACGGCGTACCGGATGGCGACCCGGCGCAGCCGGACGCGTTCCAGCGGCGACAGTTCGGCGACGCGTGGTCCGACGTTCCCCCACATGTGTGCCATCTCCCCTCGGTCGGGCCCGGCGGACGCCAGGTCGCAGTTCGAGCGCCGTCACTGCCGTAACCCACGATCGTTGAGGTTGACGAACGGCTCATGCAACTTGCACGAAAAGTACGAGGACTGGCTGTCCGGCTGACGTACAGGCTGTGCGACCAGCGAAAACTGCAAGACGAACGACTGATCGCCGCACCCGCGGACAGCGCCCCGCCCTTCGGCGGTGGCAGGGGAGGGATGGGGAGATGGACGAGCTACCCATTGGCCGGCGAGTGGCCTACTGGCGGGGGCGACGCAAGATGTCGCAGCAGGTCTTCGCGGACCGCCTGGGCAAGTCGAAGAGCTGGGTCGACAAGGTCGAGCGGGGCGTCCGCCGGCTGGACAAGTTCTCGGTCCTCTACGAGATCGCCGACATCCTGCAGATGGACGTGCAGCTTCTGCTGGGCCGCGACCCGGAGCGGCGTACGGACGCCTTGAACTGCATCGACCAGATCGAGGTGCAGGAGATCCGGGCCGCCCTGGAGCGGTACGACTCGATGAGCGCGTACTTCGACGCCGTGCCGTACCCGCCGCCGCTGGACGACATGCGCAAGGCCGTCAACCACGCCTGGCTCACCTACCAGTACGGCCGCTACGGGATGCTCACCCGCGCGCTGCCCAAGCTGCTGCGGGACGCGCAGGCCGCCGACGCCGCCTACAGCGGGGCGCAGGCGCCGGAGGCGGCGCACCTGCTCGGGCAGGTCTACCAGATCGCCTCCTCGGTGCTGCGCAAGCTCGGCGAGTTCGAGCTGGCCTGGCTGGCCGCCGACCGGTCGATGGCGGTCGCCCAGCGCGCCGACGACCCGCTGCTGGCCGGCATCGCCACCACCCGCGTCTGCAACGCCCTGGTCGCCATGGGTCGGGCCCGGCCGGCGCTGGAGCTGAACGTCCAGATCGCCAACCGGTTGGCCCCGGGCGGCAGCAACGAGGTGTCGCCGGCCCGGCTGTCCGTCTACGGGATGCTGCTGTTGCAGGGTGCGATGGCCGCGTCCCGGATCGGCGACTCGGCCAGCGTCGACGACCTGATCAACTGTGCGCAGGAGGCCGCCACCCTGCTCGGCGGCGACCACAACCACTACTGGACGTCGTTCGGCCCGACGAACGTCGAGCTGCACCGGGCCGCCGCCGCCGTCGAGCTGGGCGACGGGGGCCGCGCGGTGGAGGTCCACCAACTGCGCATCGCCGAGCCCGACTTCAACGCGCTGCTGCCCGAACGCCGGGCCCACCACCTGCTCGACATCGCCCGCGGGTACGCCCAGATCGGCGACGTGGCCAACGCCGGCGAGATGCTGCTGCTCGGCGACCGGCTCGCGCCGTCGGAGATCCGCTGCCGGCCGATCGCCCACGAGGTGATGTCCGACGTCCTTCGTCGCACACGGGGTGCGCCGCCTTCTCCGGTAGCGGAGTTGGCTGAGCAGATGGGAGTAGGGGTATGAGCGCGGAGCCGGTGTGACGACCGGCCAACCACACACCAGCGAGCACCGTGCGGTGCTCTACGTCATCGCCTGCGGTTCGCCGTTGGCCCGTCACGTCGGCCGCCTGGTCGAGTTGGCCCAGGCCGACGGCTGGGACGTCTGCGTGGTCACCACGCCGGACGGCGCGAAGTTCGTCGACCAGGCGGCACTTCACCGACAGACCGGCCACCCGGTACGGACGCACTACAAGAACCCCGGCGACCCGGACGTGCTGCCGCCCGCCGACGCCATGGTCGTCTGCCCGGCGACCGTGAACACGGTCAACAAGTGGGCGGCCGGCATCGCCGACACCCTCGCGCTCGGCCTCCTCGTCGAGGCACAGGGCAAGGGCATCCCGATCGTCGCCGTGCCGTACACCAACGTCGCGATGGCCGCCCACCCGGCGTTCCGGGCCGGCGTGGCCCGGCTGGCGGACTGGGGGATCACCGTGCTCTTCGGTGACCACGTGGTGGCCCTGCACCCACCCGGTACGGGGGAGCAGCACATGCACGCCTTCCCCTGGGCGATGCCGCTCGCCGCGCTGCGGACCGTCGCGTACCGCGCGGCCTGAGCCGGCCCGGCGCGTTGGCGGCGGGTCGACGGCGCTGCCGCACCGGCAGCCGGCGCGGTGTCGCCCAACCGGCGGTGCGCGCCGCGCGGTCAGACCTGCGGCTCGCACGGCGTCGCCAGCTCGCGGCCGGCGAGGGGCGGCCGGACCGCTGGCCGACGCGGCCGGGGCCGGGTGTCACCGCCCGATGGCCACTACGCCGGTAAGCTGGCCCGCCGTGAGCACAAGCCGATCCGCCGCCACGGTGAGCGACGTGGTGGCCGAGTTGGAGCGCCGCTATCCGCCCGTCTGGGCGCAAGAGTGGGATCGTGTCGGCCTGGTGCTCGGTGAGCCGACCGCCCCGGTCCGCCGGGTGCTGTGCGTGGTCGACGTGGTGCCCGAGACGGTCGCCGAGGCGCTCGCCGTCGAGGCCGACATGATCGTCGCGCACCATCCGCTGCTGCTGCGCGGGGTGTCGTCGGTCGCGCCGACCACCGTCAAGGGGCGGATCGTCCACGACCTGATCCGGGCCGGCGTGGCGCTCTACGCGGCGCACACCAACGCCGACGTGGCCTCCCCGGGCGTCTCCGACGCGCTCGCCGCCCGGTTCGGCCTGACCGGGCTGCGCCCGCTGCAACGGCCCGCGCCCGGCTCTCCCGCCCACGGTGACGACCGTGGATTCGGCCGGATCGGCGACCTGCCCCACCCGATGACCCTCGCCGAGCTGACCCGGCACGCCGCCGCCGTGCTTCCCGTCACGTCCTGGGGAGTTCGCGCCGCAGGCGATCCCCGGCGTATGGTTCGTACCCTCGCCGTCAGCGGCGGGTCGGGAGACAGCTTCCTCGGCGCCGCGACCGCCGCCGGGGTGGACGCGTTTCTCACCTCCGACCTGCGGCACCACCCGGCCAGCGAGCACGTCGCCGCCGATGGTCCCGCCCTGATCGAGGCCGCCCACTGGGCGACCGAACGACCGTGGCTGGACGACCTGGCCGCCTTCCTGCGGGAGGCGCCGGGCGTCGAGACGCTGGTGTCCGACCTGGACACCGACCCGTGGACCGTGCACGCCGCCGCACCCGTTGTGGACGACAAGGAGCCCGACCGTGAAGGCTGACCCCCAGGTCCAGCGCCGCCTGCTCGACCTTCAGGCGCTCGACACCAACCTCGCCCAGCTCGCGCACCGCCGCCGGTCGCTGCCGGAGCGGGCCGAACTGGAGGCACTGGCCCGGGAACTGTCGTCGCTGGAGGACGAGCGGGTACGCGCCCAGGTGGCGGTCGACGACCTGGACCGGGACATCGCCCGCCTGGAGAAGGACGTCGAGCAGGTCCGCGCCCGCAAGGAGAAGGACCAGAACCGGCTCGCCGCCGGCACCGGTCCGGCCCGGGAACTGGAGGCGCTCCAGCACGAGCTGGCCTCACTGAACCGGCGTCAGGGTGACCTGGAGGACGCCGAGCTGGAGTTGATGGAGCAGCGGGAGACCGCCCAGGGCGTCCTCGACGGTGTGGAGCAGCGGCTGGCTGACGCCCGGGAGAAGCGGGCCGCCACCGAGCAGCGCCGGGACGACGCGCTGGCCGAGATCGCCAAGGACGAGGAGTTCAAGCGGGGCGCCCGGCAGCCGCTCGCGGCCGACCTCCCCGCCGAACTGGTCACCCTCTACGACAAGATCCGCGAGGACACCGGGCTGGGCGCGGCGCTGCTCACCGCCGGCCGCTGCGGCGGCTGCCGACTGGACCTCTCCGGCGCCGACCTGGCCCGCATCCGCAAGGCCGCCCCGGACGACGTGGTCCGCTGCGAGGACTGCCGGCGGATCATGGTCCGTACCAACGAGTCGGGCCTGTAGGTCGTGGCGCCGCGCGTGGTCGTCGTCGAGGCCGACGGCGGGTCCCGGGGCAACCCCGGGCCGGCCGGCTACGGCGCGGTGGTGCGCGACCCGGAGACCGGCGAGGTGCTCGCCGAGCGCGCCGAGTCGTTGGGTACGGCGACCAACAACGTCGCCGAGTACCAGGGCCTGATCGCCGGTCTGCGGGCCGCCGCCGAGCTGGCCGCCACCGAGGTGGACGTCCGGATGGACTCCAAGCTGGTGGTCGAGCAGATGTGCGGCCGGTGGCAGATCAAGCACCCCGGCCTGCGTCCGCTCGCCGCGCAGGCGGCCGCGCTGGTGGGCCGCTTCGGCGCGGTCCGCTTCACCTGGATCCCCCGCGAGGAGAACCGGCACGCCGACGCGCTCGCCAACGCCGCGATGGACGCCGCCGCCGGCCGACCCACCCCAACGGCGTCCCCGAGCGCACCGGCCTCGGCCAGCGCACCGGCCGGAGGCACGTCGACGGGCAGCGACCCGGCGACCGCGCCGGCCTCCTGGGAGCCCCGTCCGAGCTTCACCGCCACCCGGCTGATCCTCGTGCGGCACGGCGAGACCGCGTACACCGAGCAGGGCCGCTACTCCGGCCGCGGCGACGTGCCGCTCTCGGAGCGCGGCCGGGCCCAGGCCGCCGCCACCGGCACGCGCGTGGCCGCGCTGGCCCCGTCCGTCGCGGCCGTGCTCAGCTCACCCCTTTCCCGGTGTACGGCCACCGCGGCGGCGATCGCCGACGCGATCGGCGACGTGCCGGTCCGCACCGAGGCCGACCTGATCGAGTGCGACTTCGGGCAGTGGGAGGGGCGTACCTTCGCCGAGGTACGCCAGCAGTGGCCGGGGGAGATGGACGCCTGGCTCGCGTCGGCGCGGATCGCCCCGCCGGGCGGCGAGTCGTTCACCCAGGTGGCCGAACGGGTGCGTCGGGTCGTCGAGGCGCTGCCGAAGGCGTACCCCGGAGAGACCGTGGTGGTCGTCTCGCACGTCTCGCCGATCAAGCTGGCGCTGCGCGACGCCCTCGCCGCCACCGACGGCTTCCTGCACCGGCTCTTCCTGGACGCGGCCGGCATCTCGGTGCTCGACCTGTGGCCCGACGGCGGCATCGCCGTCCGCACGGTCAACGACACCGCGCACCTGCCCGCCGCCTGAGCAGCGCGCCCCCCGCCGTTCAGCGCAGCCGATGCGCCGTTCGGCGCAGAGCCGTCCGCGCCCTGATCGTGACGGCGGTCACAGAGTCGTAGCCTCCGGCCGTTACATCGAGTGCCTCGACTCCCCGGAGGTGTGTCAGATGGCTGCACCCGAACCGGAGGCGCCTACCACGGCGTCATCCAGGGCGAAGGACCACAGCCCCTGGAACTGGTTGCTCCTGATCCCCATCGTGGTGCCGCTGGTCCCGGCGTTCTTCAACAGTGACGCGCCCCGGATCTTCGGATTCCCGCGCTACTACTGGCTGCAACTGGCCTGGATCCTGCTCGGCGTCGCCACCACGACGCTCGTCTACCAGATGACGAAGAAGCGGGGTGTGCGGTGAGCGCGAGGAGTGAGCCGGTTTTGCGAGCCCCGCAGTCGCGAACGAAGGGGGTTTGCTGATGTGGCGCGACCATCTCACCGAGATCATCGTTTTCTCGTTGCTGTTCCTGCTGGTCAGCGCGATGGGCTTCGTGGCCGCCCGCTGGCGCGCGCCAAAGGACATGGCGCACCTCGACGAGTGGGGCCTGGGCGGGCGCAGCTTCGGCGGCTGGATCACCTGGTTCCTGGTCGGCGGTGACCTCTACACGGCGTACACCTTCGTGGCGGTGCCGGCCCTGATGTTCGGGGCCGGGGCGGCCGGGTTCTTCGCCGTGCCGTACACGATCGTCATCTACCCGCTGGTCTTCCTGGTGCTGATCCGGCTCTGGTCCGTCTCGCACCGGCACGGCTTCGTCACCCCGGCCGACTTCGTCCGCCGGCGGTTCGACTCGCCCGTGCTGGCGCTGCTCATCGCGATCACCGGGATCGTCGCCACCATGCCGTACATCGCGCTGCAACTGGTGGGCATCGAGGCCGTGCTCAAGACGATGGGCGTGACGGGTGACAGCACCCTGGCCCGGCACCTGCCGATCATCATCGCGTTCGCCATCCTCGCCGCGTACACCTACCAGTCGGGGCTGCGCGCGCCCGCGCTGATCGCGTTCGTCAAGGACAGCCTGATCTACATCGTGATCCTGGTGGCGGTCATCTACCTGCCGTACAAGCTCGGCGGTTGGGGCGACATCTTCGACGCGGCGGACGCGAAGTTCCAGGCGTCACCGAACCCGAACGACGGCATCCTGCTCAACGGCAACAACCAGTTGCAGTACGTCACGTTGGCGCTCGGTTCGGCGCTGGCCCTGTTCCTCTACCCGCACAGCATCACCGGCGTCCTGGCCAGCCGGAACCGTGACGTGATCAAGCGCAACATGTCGGCGCTGCCCGCGTACAGCCTGCTGCTCGGGTTGATCGCGCTGCTCGGCTACATGGCCATCGCGGCCGGCGTGAAGCCGCTGCCGGGGGCTTCGGCCGGCAGCGTGGACAACAACACGATCGTGCCGCTGCTGTTCGACCAGCAGTTCCCGGACTGGTTCGCCGGCGTCGCGTACGCGGCCATCGGCATCGGCGCGCTGGTGCCGGCGGCCATCATGTCGATCGCGGCGGCGAACCTGTTCACCCGCAACATCTACAAGGAGTACCTGAAGAAGGACGCCTCCCCGGCTCAGGAAGCGAACGTCTCGAAGATCACCTCACTGGTGGTCAAGGTCGGCGCGGTCGCCTGCATCGTCTTCCTCGACCCGCAGTTCTCGATCGATCTCCAGCTCATCGGCGGCGTCATCATTCTCCAGACGCTGCCGGCGGTGGCCCTGGGCCTCTACACCCGCTGGTTCCACCGGACCGCCCTGATCGCCGGCTGGGTCGCCGGCATGGGCCTCGGCATGTGGATGCTGTACCAGGTCGCCAGCCCGACGAAGAAGCACTTCGGTGGCTCGGCGTTCCCGCTGGAGAAGTTCGGCTTCGACACACCCAAGACGATCTACGTGGGCATCGTGGCGGTGCTGGTCAACCTTGCCGTCGCGGCGCTGGTGACGCTGATCCTGCGGGCTCTGAAGACGCCCGAGGGAGTCGACGGCACCGAACCGGACGACTACTTCGCCGACGAGGGCGACCCGCGCGTCACCCCCGACGCCGACCGCGACGCCGACGCCGCCCGCGAACCGGTCGCCTGACCGCGTTCCCTGTTCCCGTTCCCCGGGCGCCCGCCGCGAGGCCGGCGCCCGGGGCTGTTCAGCAGTCCCGCCCGCCGCCCGTCGCCCCTCGCCTGCCGCCCCTCGCCCGTCGCCCCTCGCCTGCCGCCCCTTGCCCGTCGCCCCTCGCCTGCCGCCCCTTGCCCGCCGCCCGCCGCCCGTCGCCCCTTGCCCGCCGCCCGTCGCCCCTTGCCCGTCGCCCCTTGCCCATCGCCCCTCGCCGGTCGCGGGTCGCACTTGCCCGTCGCCTGTTGTGTGCGCCGGTCGCGCGTTACCACCATCAAGATCGTGCTCGATCCTTGTTGTAGTGGTGTCGGGCGGCGGGGATGCCACTACATCCAGGATGTTGCGCGATCTTGGCGGCGAACGGGTGCGGCGCAGCGCCCGCGGCCGGGCGGTGGCGGTGAAAGGGGCCGCGCCCCGACCTCCCGCGTCGATCATGGAGTTCTGGTGCCCGGATGATGACTAACTGCGCCGGTTCGTACTCCACCACAACTCCATGATCGACAGGGCCGGGCCGGGCCGGGGCCGGGTCGGGCCGGGCTGGGTCTGGTCGGGCCGGGTCTGGTCTGGTCTGGCCGGGTCGGGCTGGGCCGGGCGGGGCGGGGCGGGGCCGGGCTGGACCGGGCCGGGCAGGGCAGGGGCGGGCTCGGACGGGCAGGGCTGGGGCGGGCTGGGCAGGGGCGGGCCGGGCTGGGTTGGAGGGGCAGGGCAGGGAGGGGTGGGCCGGGGTCCCGCCCAGGTCAGGCCGGGGTGGGATGTGCGCAACATCAGGGATGTTACTGCCTCAACTGCGTCGGAGACCGCAGTATCGGTGATGTTGAGCGGGTGCGGCGCTTGGCGGGTTAGCGGGGGCGGTTGCGGTTTACCAGGGCCTGGTTGAGGCGGCCCAGCAGGGCTGCCAGGGTGGAGCGGTCCTCTTGGCTCCAGTCGGAGAGCATGTCGCCGTAGAGCCGGGTGCGGGCGGCCTGCACGGCGGCCATCCGTTGGAGGCCGGCGGTGGTGGGGGAGATGACCGTGCCGCGCCCGTCGCTGGGGTCGGGGGCGCGGGCGATGAGGCCGTCGCGTTGCAGGGCGGAGACCTGCCGGGTCACCGTCGAGCCGTCCAGGTTGAGCCGCGCGGCGAGCGCGGAGACGTTCTGCGGGCCGGCGGCGTCGAGGTGCCGCAGGATGACGTACGCCGCGCGGTCGAGCACCCGGTGCTCGGCGGACCCGGTGGCCCGCCGGGTGGCCTCGCCGAAGCGCATCAGCAGGGCCACCTCGGTCTCGATCAGTCCGAGGGTGCTCTCGTCGTCGTCGCTCATAGCTGTAGGATACAGGGTAAATACCTGTACGATACAGCTAATTGGGGAGTCGGAGTGGATCGGTCATCCGAACCAAACCGCAGTGCCATCTACGCCACCACGCTGGTGGCCTTCCTCGCCATCGCCGGCATCGCCGTCGTCGACCCGATCCTGCCCGCCATCGGCGAGGCGATCGGCGTCACCGCCTGGCAGGTCGAGTTGCTGTTCACCGCGTACATCGCGGTCATGGCCCTGGGCATGATCCCGGCGACGCTCGCCAGCGGCCGGTTCGGTTTCAAGCCGGTGCTGGTCGCCGGTGTCTCGGTGGTCGGCCTGGCCGCCATCCTCGCCTCGTTCAGCGGCAACATCGTGCAGCTCTCCGTGCTGCGCGGCGTGTGGGGCCTCGGCAACGCGATGTTCTTCGCCACCGCCATGGTGGTGCTGGTCAACCTGGCCGTCGACCGGGAGTGGGTGGTCGGCCTCTTCGAGACCGCCCTCGGCCTCGGGTTCGCCGTCGGCCCACTGATCGGTGGCCTGCTCGGCCAGGTCTCCTGGCGGCTGCCGTTCTTCGTCTGCGGCGTGTTCATGGTCCTCGCCCTCGGTGTCGCCGCCCGCAAGCTGCGCGAGCCCACCAACCGCCAGGCCCCGGTACGCGTCGGCCAGATCTTCGCCACCTACCGCCGCCCGGCGTTCATCGCGCTCTGCGTGGTCACCGCCGCGTACAACTTCGTGTTCTTCGTCGTGCTCGGCTACACGCCGCTCTTCCTCGGCCTGGACGTCGTCCCGCTGGGGCTCGCCTTCACCGGCTGGGGCCTCGGCCTGGCCACCGGCATCCTGGTGATCGGCCACCGGCTCGCCCACCGGATCGGCGCGGTGCAGACCGTCGGCGTGGCCATCGCCGGGCTGCTGGTCTGCATGGTCCTCTTCGCGACCTCGACCAGCACCGCCGAGGCGCTCGTGGTGCTGGTGCTCGCCGGCCTGTGCATGGGCCTCGCCAACGCCAACCTCACCGACCTGGCGCTCGGCCTCGGCTCCAGCGACCGCCGGCTCGCCACCGGCGCGTTCAACCTGGTCCGCTGGGGTGCCGCCGCGCCCGCCCCGATCATCTCCGGCAAGCTCGCCGAGCAGTCCCTGGCGCTGCCGTTCTGGGTCGGGTTCGGGGTGCTCGCCGTCGGGGTGCTGGTGTACCTGGCGTTCGCGCACATGATGGCCGCCGGCTACGGCGAGCGGGTCCTCTGGTCCCGCTGGAACCGCGCCGCCGCGAACACCGAGCACGCTCCGGACGAGCCAGTGGGCGAGGCGTACTGAGGGGCCTCGCTGCGAGGGCTCGCTGCGAGGGCTCGCTGCGCGGGCTCAAGCCAAGATCCGCGCACTGTCGGGGAAACTGCTGCCTCAAAGCCGTCCGAGGCCGCAGTTTCCCGGTAGTTGCGCAGATCTTGGAGGGCGAGGCGGGTCAGCGCAGGGCGCGGTAGAGCAGGTAGAGGCCGATCGTCGTACCGAACACCACGATCAGCGTCTTGAGCACCACCGCCGGCAGCCGGCGGACCAGCCGGGCGCCCACGTACCCCCCAAGGAGGGTGGCGGGCGCGACCACCGCGACCGCCGCCCAGTTCAGCGGGCCGAACAGGGCGAAAATCACGAGCGTGGTCAACCCCACCACGGCCGAGAGCAGATTCTTGATCGCGCTCACCCGCGCCAGGGTCGCGTCGAGCACCAGCGCCAGGCCGGCGACCAGCATCACCCCGAGCGCCGCGCCGAAGTACCCGCCGTACACCGCACCGAGCGCGACCATCGTCTGGACCGCGACCGTCCGCTGGCGTGGCGACAGGTCCCGGGGGTGACCGACCAGCCGGCGTAGCGGGTCCTGGAAGGCCAGGACCGCGGTCGCGCCGAGAACCAGAAAGGGTACGACCAGCTCGAACGCACGGGCCGGGGTCGCCAGCAACAGCAGCGCCCCGACGATCGTGCCGACGATCGTGGTGGGCACCAACGTGGCGAGCGCGCGGGGGCGCGGCAGGTCCTGGCGGCTGCCCGCCACACTGGCGACGTACCCGGGGAAGACGGCGACGGAGTTGCTGACGTTCGCCGGCACCGGCGGCAACCCGACCGCGATCATCGCCGGAAAAGTGATCAACGAACCGCCACCGGCCACCGCGTTGACAGTGCCCGCGGCGAGACCGGCGGCGAGCAGCAGCGCGGCGTGGGAGAGATCCATAGCCCCACGAGGCTAGCCCGGCCGACTGAACCCCCGCACGATCGGCTGGCTAATCGCCCGCTCGCCGACGCCAAACCGTCGTTCAGCAGGTCAGCCCGGCGCGCACCCCGGGCGACCGGGGTAGCGTGCCGCCGCTGTGGCACGCTTCAGCGATGATCGAACTCGCGGACATCGAGGCGGCCGCCGGCCGGATCGCCGGCCACGTGATTCACACACCCACCGTTCCCAGCCCCGGCCTGTCCGAGCTGCTCGGCGTGCCTGTCACCGCCAAGCTGGAGCTGCTGCAACGTACCGGGTCGTTCAAGGCGCGCGGCGCGGCGGCGAAGCTGCTCGTCCTGGACGATGCCGAGCGGGCGGCGGGCGTGCTGGCGGTCAGTGGTGGCAACCACGGCATCGCGGTCGCGGTGATGGCCGGCGCCCTGGGTGTGGCGGCGACCGTCGTGATGCCCCGGACTGCGCCGGCGCGTGCCATCGAGGTGGCCCGCGCGGCCGGTGCCGACGTCCATCTGACCGACGGCATGTCCGCCGCGTTCGCGCTCATGTCCCGGCTGCGGGAGGACGGACTGACCCTTCTGCACCCGTTCGACGACCCGGTGGTGCTCGCCGGGCAGGGCACGGTCGGACTGGAGTTCGCCGACGACGCCGGTGAGTTGACCGACGTGCTGGTCAGCGTCGGCGGTGGGGCGCTGATCTCCGGAGTGGCTGCTGCGCTACGGGCACGCCGACCGGGGGTACGCGTCTGGGGCGTGGAGACCGAGGGCGCGCAGGCGATGTCGCTGGCCCTGGCCAAGGGTGGGCCGGTCGAGGTGCCGCTGTCGTCGATCGTCACCACGCTCAGCGCGCCGACCGTCTCGCCGCTCACCTACGACCACGTGGTCGCCCTGGTCAGCGACGTGCTCGTGGTCTCCGACGCCGAGGCGGTACGGGGGACGGTGGAGTTGGCCGAGCATGCGAAGGTCTGGGCCGAGCCGGCCGCGGGATGCCTGCTGCCGGCCGCCCGCCGGGTACTTGAGCGGGTGGGTGACGACGCCCGGTTGGGCCTCGTGCTCTGCGGCGGCAACTCCACGGTCGCCGACGTGGTGTCGTGGACGGCGCGCCTGGGGGCCTGAGCGGCGCCGTCTCGCCCTCGTCGGCCGCACCGGCCCGCCAGCGTCATCGGCCGAGCCGGGGCGGAACAGGGCATCCCCATTACGCCGTTAGGATGGGGGCGCGACGGACGAGTCGACCGGGCGGTCGCGTCGGCGGGCTTCGGCCCGCCGCCGAGGAACGTCCGGACTCCACAGGGCAGGGTGGTTGTTAACGGCAACCCGGGGTGACCCGCGGGACAGTGCCACAGAAAACAGACCGCCGACCCCATTGGGGACGGTAAGGGTGAAACGGTGGGGTAAGAGCCCACCAGCACCCCGGGTGACCGGGGTGGCTCGGTAAACCCCACCCGGAGCAAGGCCAAGCAAGGGCCGTCACCGCAAGATGACGACCCGGCGCAGACGCTTGAGGGCTGCCCGCCCAATGTCTGCGGGTAGGCCGCTAGAGCCTGCCGGCAACGGCAGGCCGAGATGGATGGCCGCCGCCGGCGTGAAACCCCTCGGGGTACGCGCCGCGCACAAAATCCGGCGTACAGGTCGACTCGTCCGTCGCCCACCAGCTCAGAGCCGTGATCAAGGCTCTGAGCTGGTTCTGTGTGCGGGCATCGATGGTCGTTCGTGGTCAACATTGGGCGGCGTTTGACGCCCTGACGCCCTGGAGACGCCCTGAGCGCGGGCTCAGTTGACCTCCTTTCGCGTTGGGCTGGCTGTGCCGCTGTGGGGCCTCGCGGGGGTGGGCCGCGCCCCTGCGGGTCGATGGCGGACGGCGCGGATGGCCGAGGGCGGACACCACATTGGGCATGATGCCGGTGAGTCATCTTGATGACCCACAGGCATCACGCTCATTGGAGCGGGTGGCTCCGGTCCGGCCGGACCACGGGCCCACGAGCGGCGTGCCACCAGCGGCCGAAGCGGCCGGCGCTCGGTGGTCCTGAAGTTGGGGCCGGCGGCTGTGGGGGAGGGGCGGGCACGTCTTGGCGGTGGAGCCGGTGCCGCGACCCGGTGATGCGGTGGCAAGCCTGTCCCGGGGTTGGACTGGCGCGGCAGTCGGAAGCCCTGCCCCCGATGGCAGTCGAGGTGCCGGCTTCCGTACCGCTCGCTGGCAAACCGGCTACGCGAATCTCCCGGTGCCGCCCAACCGAATGTCCAGGTCTCGCAGGAGGGCGCCGAGCCGTCTGCTGGTCTCGGCGTCCATGGAGGGGATCGGTCTGCCTGCGGCCTGATGCTCGCCCAGGTCGTAGAGCGCGATGCGAAGGTCCTCGGCGGTGGCGAGGTCGAGACGCAGCTCGATCGGGTCGTCCATGCTGTGACCGTAGGACTCTGCCGGGCCACATCCGTGAGTGGGACGCGAACATGGTCGGCAAGCTGGCCCCGGCGACCCGGGCCGTGGTCTTCGCCCACCTGCGGACCATCCTTGGCGCGGCCGTCGACGACGAGCGGATCGTCAAGAATCCGTGTTCGGCAAAGTCGGTCAAGCCTCTGCGACCGGTGCAGCGCCGGGTGGTGCCGTGGACGTACGACGAGGTTTCGGCAATCCGCGGTGGCCTTGTCCAGCGGTATCGCGCGATGGTTGACCTGGGCGCCGGCTGCGGGCTGCGGCAGGGCGAGATTCTGGGGCTCGGTGTCGACGACATCGACCTCGACGCGGGATGGGTACACGTCTCACATCAGGTCAAGCGGCCGCTCCCGGCTCGTCCTCGGCCTACCCAAGAACGACCGGGACCGCCGGGTGCCGCTGCCGGACTCCGTCGCCCAGGTGCTGCGGCAGCACATCAAGGACTGCGAGCCGGTGACGCTCACCCTGCCGTGGGAGAACCCAGCCGACGACGAGCGGGTCAGCGGCCGCTTCTGTTTACCAGCACCCGGCGAGGTGCGATCAACCGGCGCACCTTCGACAACAAGAGTTGGCGCCCCGCCGTGGTGTCGGCCAGCATCACGCCGACCCGGGCCAGCGGCATGCACGCGCTACGCCTCGTCGCTGCTCGACGCAGGGGAGAGCATCAAGGCGCTCGCGTCGTACCTCGGCCACGCTGATCCCGGGTTCACCCTCCGGGTCTACACGCACCTGATGCCGGTCAGCGAGGAACGCACCCGAAACGCGATCGACACTCTGTTCGGTAACGGATTGTGAGCAGGCGCGCTCCCGCCGGCCACTGCCACAGGATGTTCGCTGGCCGAATTTCGTCGTAGGCGTGGGCTAACCTCCCGCCGGGCGATGGACGCACATGGGGAGGACTGGATGGGGCAGAGTCGCGGAGTGATGCCCAGCCTTTACCGGGTAGCGGAGTACTGGATGTCGCGATACGAGGTCGTCTTCCCTGATCTCTACGCCACCTACATCGGTTGGGGTGAGCCGTTCTGCTTCAGGTGCAGCTGGCTAGCACCCGTTGACGACACGCAGGGGAGCCTTGCTGCGGTATGGGGTTCGGCAGGTGGATGGCTGGAGAGAGCGCATCTGCACGACTGGGCGCTCGGTGGATCAAATGAGCCGGACAACTTGGTGCCACTGTGCCGGCAATGCCACGACATCATGCCGGAGTTCTCGTGCAGGCAGTCGGCGATCTCCTATGTTCGCGATGGTGTGCGGAAGAATAGTTGGTGGCAGTTCTATACCGATGGGGCATTTGGGGCAAGCGCCGGTTTCCCTAACCCTCCCTTCAAGGCCAAGCTGATGCGTGATGCCTACGTGCGTTTTATCGAGATTGAGAGGCTGATCGCGGCGGCCACCAAGGGTGATGAGCGCGCCGCGGCGCGGGTGCGAGGGCTGCTGGGCGACGAGTCCTGGCCGGCCCTTCCCCCGGGATTGCGCGATCGTCCGGCCATCGACTCGGACGCCCTGGCCACGCCCTAACGAGGTGTCAGGCGAACGAAGCGCCTGCTCAGGGCACGTTTCGCGTTCATAAACCGGCGTACAGGGTCGACTCGTCCGTCGCCCACCAGCTCAGGGCCGTGATCGAGGCTCTGAGCTCAACGCTCCAGGGAAAAAGGTCGCCCGGCCGGTGAACCATAACGCCGCTCGTCCCGTTGGAGTGCCGACAGGCATCTGCATCGGTAGTCTCCGGGAGGGCCAGCGCTGATGAACAACTCGGGAACTGTCGGCCTTGAATACATGTCAAATGCCGACTCGTACAACGGGCCTTCTGATTTTGTTTCGAACCCCAGCACGTTCTATCGTCCCGTCGAGATGGGCGCGGCCATCCGATTCTCGGCCCCGCCCATCAAATCGCGTGAGTACCGGAAAGCCCTGAAAGAGTTGAAGGACGCGGTCAAGAGGGGTTCGGATCCAGGGCTGCAAGAATATCAACGGAATGATCTGGGTAGGCTAGTGGGGAAGATGGATGCGGGAACGCCTCCACGGAATGCTGATCATGCATTCAACATGATGTGGTACCTTCGCGTCAACGTGCGTGATTACCCGACGAGTGGGCCAACGTTCCAGAAGATTGAAGCGTTCTATAAACTGCACTCTCCACAACTCGTCCACGACAAATATCACCGACCGTCGGCGCAGCACGATATCGAGCCGTCGCGGTCGCAAGGTGAGGCTGCCGCCAGCGGAGACCTCGGCCGTAGGGTCGGCTTGCGCGAGAAGGCCAAGATCGGAACATCCGCCTTCGTGGAATTAGCCTCGATGCAAATGACTGGGACGGCCCATTTGTCCTACGACGGCGATGAAAAGTTTGGAACCCGACTCCGGGACAGGTTTAACAACAACGTCGACGAAACTAGAAGAGCACCTGGTCGGAAGTAGTGATGTCGGCGTATTCGACGTGAGGGCGGTAGCGTCCCGGGGTGAGCTTCGGCACCTACGCCCGCCGCGTGCGCGACGCTGCGCTGCCGTACCGGCACCGGGTTGGCGCGTTGAGGTCGTGCGTGCAGTTGTACCGACCGATCGGCTTCCACGCCACGCTGAGTTTTCTCGAGGAGATCGCTGGACCGTTTCACCGCGACGAGGCCGCGTTGCTGCGCGCGTTGGACGCTCTCGTGGCGAGCCGTGCGGGCTGGCATGCCGATCTCCGCGACTACACCGCCGAACGGGAGCTCGCCAAGCGCCGGGGCCAGCGCAGCCCTCGCCCGACTGAGCCGAACCCGAACGGGTCTCCTCGCTGCTGGTACGGCGTTCCCGGAGCGGCTGCCCTGCACGCCGTGCGGTACTGGCAACGTCATGAGGCACCTGCGCTGCTGGCAGAGCCGGATTCGACCACCTTGGAGCTGGCCGCCTGCGTCACCGCGTCCCTGGAAGCCGGCGGCGCACTGCTTCCCGCCCAACGAGAAATGTTGAGCGCAACCGTCGAAGCGCTACGGCAGCGGATGGGACCTGAGACGTGGCGCGATGACTCGCGCGCCTACTACCGGGCTTTCAACCTGCTGACGGTCGCACGGCACCTTGAGACGGCGGCCGATGCGGCGCCCACATCCGTCGGCATCGCGCGACCTGAAACGGTCGCGGGTTACGGCCGCGCGACGAACGCCCGCCAAGCCGACGGACCGAAGGTCAGTGCCGGACCAGCAGGGTCTTTGCTGTCCCGTACGCCGACGATGCCAGGCAGATTTATGCGTGATCCGCGAGTTGCCCGAGCGGCACACGTACGACGGGTGGGTCTGGATCGAGGGTTACCAGCTCAACGCGGGCGACGCGGTCGCGCGGCGCGAGTTGTACGTGCGACGGGCGGGCGTGTGGGCGCAGGCCCTGCCGGCCGGACATCGGCGAGGCACGGTGCGGATCGGATGAACGCCCGCCCCCGCCCGCACCTGCCGATGCGTCCGAGGCGGCTGTGCCGCAACTGCGCCGCACCCTGGCCGTGCGGCCCGGCCCAGCTCACTCTCACGGCCGAGTTCTACGGCCACTCCGTCGCCTTGGCGTTCTACCTGGCCGCGTCGATGCACGATGCGGTCGACGACGCGTACGGCCTGGGGTTGCGCCCGAACCTGCCGGCGATGCACGCCAGGTTCCTCGGGTGGTTGTCCCAGGCCCGGCGGCCTCGCCGGTCCGGTCGGGCTTGAGGTCCTGTCGGCGGCCTACACATGACGGCTCACGCGGGAACTGTCGCTCCCGCAGAGAGGTCGGTGCTGTCCGGCAGGTGGTAGACCACCAGCGTCTGTTCGGGTCGCTCGGCGACGTGGAACGCGGCGTGCGATACGGCGATCACACCCAGTCGGGGATGCCGGAGGCGTTTGCGGCCCGCGTGGCTGAACTGGATGTCGTACTGCGGCCACCACTGGCGTACCTCGGGGCTGATCTCGGTGAGTTCGGCCACGAGCCGGGTTACCCGCGGGTGACCGGGATGCTGTCCGGCGATCGCCCGCAGCCGGGCCAGGATGCTGCGCGCCTCCTGTTCCCAGTCGACCAGCACCTGGCGGGCGGCGGGCTCGGTGAATACCCAGCGTACGACGTTGCCACCCGGCCCCACGCCCTGGAACAGCTCCGCTGCGGCGTGGTTGGTCGCGAGTACGTCGTAGCAGATGCCGGTGACGTACGCGGGGTTGTTGCCGAGCAACGCCGGAACACCGGCGATCTCGGGTGTCGCCTCCTCGGAGACGTCCTGCTCCGGCGCGGCTCCTGCGCCGGCGAGGTGGTGCAGGTGTTCCTGCTCGGCGTCGGTCAACCGCAGCGCTCGGGCGAGGGCGTCGAGCACCTGGCCGGAGGGGCGGACATCGCGGCCCTGCTCGAGATAGGTGAGCCAGGTGGCACTGATACCGGCCAGCAGGGCCAGTTCCTCCCGGCGTAACCCTGGTGTGCGGCGGCGCCGCGTGACCGGCAGACCCGCATCGGCTGGGGCTATCCGCTCGCGCCGGCTGCGAAGGAACGTGCCCAGCTCCTTGCTCACCCTGGGACCTCCAATACCAGAATAAAGCGGCTCTGGATACCACTCTAACGAGTCGTCAGGCTTGTCCCATGCGTGCTTGGACTGTTGCTTCAGAAGACGACGACGTACAGCTTTCCGATGTTGCCTCGCCGACCCTTCAGGGCGGTGGCGTGCTCGTGGAGGTGCTCGCCGCGCACCTGCCGGCGTACACGAAAATGGTGGTGAAGGGCAACCGCGGCGGCCTGCCCGTGCCGCTCATCCTGGGTCCCTCCTGCGTCGGCCGGGTGACTGACGTTGCGCCCGACGTGTTCCACGTCGCCCCGGGCGACGTCGTGCTGGACACGGCGCTGCTCGACGCGGGCGGCGGAGACGAGATCCTGGTGGGCTGGGTCGGCCTTGGCGGTTCCGGGGCCGGCAGCGAGCGGACGGATCGCATGCGTACGGTGTGGCGCGACGGTGTCTTCGCGGAAACGGCGCTGTGCGCCAAGGAAACGCTCGTCAAGCTGCCCGGCGCGGAGAACTACCCGGACCCGGCCCGTCTGTCGTTTGTGCCGTGGCTCTGCATCGCCGCCACGGGCCTGCACGCGGCGGGTCCGCTGACCGGCCGCGACGTCGCGGTGATCGGTGCGACGGGCCAACTCGGCGGCGCGGCGGTGCTGATGGCGCTCGCTGAGGGCGCCGCGACGGTGACAGCGGTGGGCCGCAACAAGGGGGCGCTCGACCGGCTGGCCGAGCTCGACCCCCGCATGCGTATCCACCGGCTGACCGGCGACCGTACGACGGATGCGGTGGGTATCGGCCCGGTCGACATCGCCCTCGACGCCCTCGGCGCTACGCCAACGGCGGACGCGACCATGGCCGCCTACGACAGCTTGCGGGGGCGCGGCACTCTTGTGCTCATCGGCGGCGTACGCCAAGACCTCACCATCGGGTACGGCGACCTGATGCGCCGCAGGCTCACCCTGCGCGGCTCCTGGATGAGCAACGACGAGACCGTGACCAACGTGTGGAACCTGGTCCGCTCCGGACTGCTGGACCTCTCCGCGATCGAGATGCGGACGGTCGGCCTGGACGACCCGGCGGCCGCCCTCGACCTGGCGGAGCACACCACGGGCCTCAGCTTCGTAGCCCTCGTCCCCTGACCGTCTGAGGGCCGGCACCTGGACGTGCCTGTCGGCAGGGCGGCGCAGGTCAACCCCGGGTGCCGGCATCCGGGGTTGACCACGACGTGTACGTTCGCCGCCGTTATGACCAGCGACCGCGACGCGACGCCCAGCGAGGTGGCTACGCCGACGTGGCGAGGCAACGTCGGCTGTCTCGCGGCCGTCGTCATGCTGTGCGCCGTCTGGGCCGGGGCGACGTTTGTGCTCGGCTCGGCGATCGACTTCCGGCAACGCTTCGTTCCGTGGTTCGCCGAGCTGGCTTGCCAGGCCTCCGGCTGCGGCCGGCTCCCTATGGTCACGATCGGCTGGGGTGTGCGGGCGACTGCTGTCGTTGTCGTGGCCGTGCTTGCGCTCGCGTTTCGGCCGCGTCGACGGCTCTTCTACGTTCTTTTGCTCCCAGCTGTGGGGCTGGTTGTTCCAGGTCTGTTGCTCTCGGACGTCACGTACAAGACTGGCCACGAGCCGTGGATGAGAGACCTCGTGGTCGGGGTGCCGAACGGAGACGCCCTCGTGGTCGGGATTCACTGCGGGACGTGGGCCGGCTGGTTGGCGCTCTTGACTATGTGGCTCGCGAGCGGCCGCGTGAAGCACGGTTCACCCCGCAACGTCTGGGCGTGGCAGCTCGTCCGCCATGCGGCGCCCCTCCTGATGCTGCCTGCCCTGGTGATCGCGCTGGTCCTAGCGTAGTTCCCAGCCGAGACCGGAAAGCATTGGCGAGGCATGTTGTCAGGTGTCCGGCTATCTGACCGGACCGCTGAGGCGCAGCAGAGCTGCTACCTCTGGCTGATCGTCCCGACTGCACCACGGGGTGAGGCTCAGGACCCAGGGTCTTCGGCGTCCCAGCCGAGATCGGCGAGTTTACGCAGGACCGCGCCAACGCGCGGAGTCCAGAAGAGCAGAACCTGGTCGCGTCCCTCGACCTGGAAGGAGACGGCGGTCGCCGGCAGCGGAAACCGTCCGTGCAGAGGTCGGTGCGGCAGTGCCTCCACCTGGACGTGCCGCAAGGTGTCCGAGCTGGTACGTGACGACAGGGTCAATGTGCTGTCGTCAACGTGCAGCTTGACCGTTGGCCAGGCCATCCGGCGGACAGCCCTGAGCGGGCTGCCTCGGGTGAAGTCGAGGCGGTCGACGTAGGTGAGCCCACCGCGCGTATCGAAGGCATTCGAGATCACTGAGGGATGGTAAGGGGGCGAGCACCGGGTGGGCGGGGTCGGCTCACCGTCCCGTGCCGCGGGGATGACGGTGGGGCAGTGCCGTTGGGCTTGCATCTGGTACCCGGGTACAGGCTTACCGTCGAGGTTATGAGCGATCGCCACGTCACGGCGGACGAGGCCTGGGTGCCGGATGCCTGCACCCTCCCGACGGCCCGAACGGCCGCTGCGGCTCGCCGAGTTCGATCGGTTCTTCACCACCGAGGTACGAGGCGTCGACCGACTGTCGGCGCGGCATCTGCGGTTGCGCCTCGACGGTGCCGCCCGGGTCGAGGAGTTGGCGCGGGACCTGACGGCCCGAGAGTCGTCCTGCTGCGCGTTCTTGACCTTCGGCTTCTCCCGGCCGGACCCCGACCTGCTCGACGCCGGCAGACACCAGCACCGGGGCCGATCCGACACCGGCCTCCAGGTGCGTGCCAGGGAGAAGCTTGTGGAGATCGAGCAGAGGTTGGCCGACCTGACGGTCATCCGCGACACGTTGCGGGACGCCATCTCGGCCGGCTGTGACGACCTGGTCACCTGCGCCGCAAGCACCTGCTGCCCCCTGCCCTTCGCCGAGCTGGCGGACCACCGTCAGCGGGGCCGTTGAGGGACGAGCTGGGTACGCCAGGTCACGCCGACGCCGAGCCCGGCCCAGAAGACGAACCGGCCGGGCGGGGTTGCCCCCGCCCGGCCGTCCAAATCCCTGAAACGTCAGTGCTTCTTGAACACCGGCATGGTGTCCAGGGTGGTGGTGATGTTCTGCGTGGCGCCGCCCCGGTACGTCTTGCCGGTGAAGATGTCCGTCCAGGTGTTGCCCGGCGGGAACCACACCGACGTGGTGGCGGTGTCGCCCGGTGTCGTCACCGGTGCCACCAGGTAGTCCGGACCGTAGAGGTACTGCGAGCCGGCGGTGGCGTACGCGGCCTGCTCGTTCGGGTACGCCAGGTACATCGAGCGGACGATGGGCGTACCCGTGCGGGTGGCCTCCTTGGCGGCGGCGTAGGTGTACGGCTGCAGTTCCTTGCGCAGGTTCAGGAACTTCTTGGCCGACGCGTTGGCTGCCGGGCCGTACTGCCAGGGCAGCCGGTCGCTGTGGTTGGAGTGCAGCCGGTCGATCGGCTGGAACGTGCCGAACTGCACCCAGCGGGCGTACAGGTCGTCGGGCAGCTTGGTGCTGCCCGGTTCGCTGCCCGGCTCCCGCAGGCCACCGGTGTGCCCGCCGATGTCGTGGCTGACGGCGGCCAGCCCGGTCGCGGCCGACTCGCCCGGCGTGTAGCCGACCTCCATCTGCAGGGTCGACCAGTCGCTGGTGGTGTCGCCGGTGAAGTGCAGCGTGGTGCGCTTGTCGGCCCACGGTCCGGTCGCCACCGGGGTCGGGCTGCTGTAGCCGCCGGCCTGCAACGACCCGTACGCCCGGGAGAACGCGAAGCCGGTCTTGTCGGCGTACTGCTGGTTGATCCACGCGTCACCGGTCACGCCGGCGAGCGACGACGTGGTGTTGTCGCAGCACCAGTCCAGCCACCACAGGTCCGGGCCCTTGCTGCCCTTCGGGATCATCCCGTCGTGCAGCTGCATATACGCCTTGAGCTGGTCCGGGTCGCCGAAGTCGAACGTGTAGCAGTCCGGGCCGCCGTTGCAGCCGACGCGCTGGAGCTTGCCCTTCGCGGTGGCCTGCGCCTGGGCGAACTTCGGGTCCGAGCCGAGGATGCTCGGGTGGATATTGATGCCGGTGTGCAGGCCCTGCTTCTTCGCCCAGTCGAAGAACGCCTTCGGGTCGGGAATGCGGGTGGGGTCGATGCTCCAGCCGTTCCACTTGTCCGGCGCCTTGATGTCGGTGTCAAGGACAAGAACATCCATGGGTACGCCCTCAGCCCGGGCCCGGTCCACCAGTGCCTGGAACTCGGCGGCGGTGCGGTCGTAGTACTCGGAGTACCACACCCCGTACGCCCACTTGGGCAGCAGCTTCGTGGGGCCGGTCAGGGTCGACAGGTCCGCCAGGCCACGGGTGAAGTCCTGCCCGTACGCGAAGACGTAGCCGTCCTGCTCGGGAGCGGGCCGGGGCTTGGTGGTGCGCAGGGCCGAGGCCGAGTCGTCGAGCAGGTACCAGCCGTCCTGGTAGAGCAGGCCCGGTGCGGTGAGCGCGGAGCCGGTCACGCCGTCCAGCCCCCGGCGGTAGCCGCCGAGCGGCGCGTGCGGGGCGAGCAGCGGGGAGTCCTTGCCCGTGACGGCGACCGTGTCGACGTTGATGTTGCAGCTGGCGTCGGTGGGGCAGCCCAGCGTCACGGTGTTGGTGCCACCGTCCAGGTGGACCGGGACGGCCACCGTGTTCCAGTAGTCCCATCCGCTGGTCGGCGGCAGGGTCGCCGTGACCGGTGCCGCCGTCCCCGGCGTCACCGACATGGTGCGCGTCTGGCTCGGCTGGGCGCCGGCCTGGCCGTTGGCGTAGCGGATCTGCACCTGGTAGTCACCGGCGGCGGGTACGTCCGTCACGGTGAGCGCCACGGCGGCGCTGGTGTTCTCCAGGCCGGCCAGGAAACCCGTACCCGAAGCGCCGTTGTGGTCGTTCGCAGGCCGCGCGCCGCCGGCGAGCGCGCCGGTCTCGGCCTCTCCCAGGGTGCCGAAGGGTAGAGGCTGCGGCTGGGGTGCGGCCGGCGCGGGGAACGGGTCACCCGGGTTGACCACCGCGAGGCTGTCGATGTTCACGTTGCCGGAGTCGTTGGGACCCCGCACGACGCTGATCTCGTGCTGGCCGGCGGTGAGGTCGACCGGCACGGTGGCCAGGCCCCAGGTGTCCCAGTTCGCGGTCGGCGGCAGGGTCAGCGTGCGGCCGGCGTCGCCGTCGACCTGAACGGTCAGGGTGCGGTCCACGTTCTGGCCGTCGCCGCCGGTGCTGTTGGCGTAGCGGACGGCGAGCTGCCTGGTGCCGCCCTCCGGCGCGTCGAGCGCGAACGTCACCGAGTCGCCGGACGCGGAGAAGCCCGCCGCGAAGCCGCGTCCGGTGTATCCCCGGTGGTCGGTGGCCACGCCGGGACCGTTGAGTTGCAGCGACTCGGCCTCGCAGAGCGCGCCGAACGCGCAGGCCGGCGCGGTGTGGCCGGCCCAGGGCTGGCCCTGCACGGTCTGCTTGCCGGTCTTGAGCCGCACGGTCAGGTTGTCGGCGGTGAACGCGCCCGAGCCGACCTGGTAGCGCAGCGTCATCGCGCCGGTGTCGATGGTGAGCCAGCCGTGCTCGACGCGCTTGGTGAAACGCGTACGGGCGAAGTCGTCGCGCCCGATGGCGTTGAACGTGGCGGCGTCGGTGAACCGGCCGTTCTTCTGGTACTCGGTGCGGATCAGGGTCGGGGAGAGCACTTCGAACCGTGCGTTGCCCGACCGTACGGCCTCGTCCTGCGCGCCGTGAGGTTTGGCCTGGGCGGGCGCGGAGGGGGCGAGCGCCAGGCCCGTGACGAGAATGCCGACCGCGGCGGCTGCTGTCGCCCGGCGGCGGGGTGAGTTCCGATAGAGCAAGATGCGCTCCTCGTCTCATATGGAGGAAATGAGTCGATGACAACGCTGTCACTCGCCTGAAACGCATGTCAACGGGCGGCAGCGGGTGTCTCTTCTCTCTTTCCGGCGCGATGTGCGGGCGGCCGGTACGCGATGTGCGGGCGATGTGCGGGCGGCCTGCCTACGGCCGTCCGCTCGCCGGACGGCACGCCTGCTGATCGGTTTGCCGTCGCCGGAGCGCGGGGATGGTCTGACGCATGTCTTTCTGGAACCGGTTGAAGCAGAGGCGTAACGAGCAGATCGAGCAACGGCGTCAGGAGGCCATGGCCAAGGCGATGGCCCGTGGCGCCACCCCGGAAGAGGTGGTGGCCGCCGGCGAGCGTGCCGCCCGTGGCAACACCGCCGCCGTGCTGGGCGCCATCAGCACCTGACGCGCCACCGGTGGTCGTGATCCACTCCAGGTCGGTGACGTGGGGGTGTCACGCCGCCCGGATGCCGCCACTTCGGCGATCCGGAGTCGATCACGCCGCAGGCGCACGCGCACGCCGAGCGCCGCACGCAGGTGGCAGGCGCACGACGGCCACACTCGCGCGCAGGCCACACTCGCGCAGGTCGCACTCGCGCGCAGGTCGCACTCGCGCGCAGGTCGCACTCGCGCGCCGGCCGTACCCGCGCGCAGGTCGCACCCGCGCCGAGCGCCGCAGCGGGGCGCGGGGTCAGCAGCGGGCGGCGGCCAGCGGAGCTGCGCCTGCCAGGGCCTCGACCGTCGTCGTGGGCGCGGCTGACTCCGCCGTTGGCGTCGGCGAGGTGGAGAGTGACGGCGAGGGCGACGCGGGCGTTGGGGAGGCGCTGGGCGGGGCGGCGACGAGGGACGCCGTGGTGCGTTGGACCTTCCTCGGCGTCATGCGGATGCCGGTGGCGGTGCTCTGGTGGCCGTACACGTCGGTGACCCGGATCGTGTACGGGCCGGAGCCGATTCCGTCGTCGACGGTCCAGTAGTTGTCGGCCTGGCGGGTCGTCTTGCGGAAGCCGCCGGTCGGGCCCTTGGCCTCGACCGAGCGCAGCGGGTTGCCGTGGTTGCCGACCTGGACCGCGAACCACCACTGCGACGCCCCGCCCTTGATCCGGAAGGTGAGACCGCCGTCGAGCGGCGGGTCGACCACCGCCCGGTACGCCACGGAGGCGATGCCCTGCGAGCGGTCGGCGATCCGGGCGAACGCCTCCTCGGACAGGTCGATCTTGCTGCTTCCGCAGCCGGCGCACTGGTCCATGACGAGCACCCGGACCGTGCCCTTCGGGCCGGTGACGTCCAGGTAGCTGCCGCAGGCGGCCGCGTTGGCGTACTGCGACGAGCCGACAGCCGCGTAGAGCCGGTCGGCCGGCGGGCCCGGGAAGGAACAGGTGCCGCCCGAGCGGCCCCCGTCGTAGAAGCTGGCTGTTCCCCTGTGGACGGTGCCGCCGCTGGGCGGCGCGGCGCAGGCCGGGGCGGCGCCGCCGCGTACGGCGAGGGTGACGCCGAGGGCGGCGGCCAGAGCGGCGATTCCGGTGCCGGCCATCCAGCGTCGGACCCGCCGACTCGACCGGGGTGTTCTGGCCGGGCTTTCGCTTGCGGGTTCCGTGCCTGGTGCCGTCACGCCGCCTGATGTTGCCGCATGATCCGCGGCCAGCGCAAAGCCGGTAAGCATTCCGTCACGCGCCGGATCGACGGGCGCGCAGTCCGTCGCGGGCTCGCCGTAGATCCACTCGACTTCGCTGACGTTGGGGTGTCCGGGGGCCTGGGATAGGCCGGTTTCACGGAACACGAGTGGATCATGGCCCTCCGTGTTGCTCCGCGTCCGTACCGTGTCGTTGAGGGAGGTACGGGGATGATCGATCTGGTGACGGTCGGCGCGGTCGTGGGCGTACTGGTCGTCGGTGTCGGTGTCGTGGTCCGCAAGCCGGTCGACGCCCGGCGGGTGCTGCGGTGGTCGGCCCTGGCGATCACCGTGCTGGTGGCCGCCGCGCTGACGCCCTTCACCGTGGACGACTCCGGTTCTGCCGCCAGCTACCTGCTCGGCGTTCCGGTCGTCGCCGCGGTGCTGCCGGTTCTTGCGCAGCGATTCGGCCGGCTGGCCGGCGTCGTCGACCTGGTGGCCGCGCTGGTCATCGGCGGGTGGGGTCTGCTGCTCGGGCTGGGCATCGGCGCCGCGTTCCTGCCGGCGACGGTGCTCCTGATCGCCAGCGCCGTTGTCGGCACCAGGCCAGCTCGACCGTCCAACGCCATCTGAGATGGGGCAGGACCGCGAGGAAACGACCCCGACCGTCGTCTTCGATCTCGACGGCGTGCTGCTGCGCGGGGACGCGTTCGGGCTCTTCATGCGTCGCGTCGTCTTCACGGGTGCCCGGCTGCCGCTGGCCGTCGGCCTGCTCGTCCTCCTCGCGCCCATGATCGCCGTTCCCGCCTACCGCGTGCGGGCGGCGCAATGGATGAGTCGGATCGGCCTGTGCGGCCGGAACGCGGATCGGTTGCAGGCCGAGCTGGGGCGTTTCGGCGCCGACCTCGGCGCCGAGCCAGGTCGGCTCATCGCACCGGGTCTGCGGATGATCCGTGCCCACCTCGCGGCGGGCGACCGCGTCGTCGTGGTGACCGCGTGTGAGCACACCCTGGCACGCGCGTTGCTCGACGCCATCGGCCTCGCCGAGGTCGACCTGGTGGCGTCGCACATCCGTGGCCCGAAGCTGATCGTGCACAACTACGGCCCGACGAAGATGGTGCAACTGGCCGCCCGCAGGGTGACGCCACCCTGGCGGGTGGCCTACAGCGACTCGCTGTCGGATCTTCCCATTCTCGCCGCCGCGGAGCAGGCGGTGCTGGTCAACGCGAACGCCCGTCAGGTCTCCCGGGCGCGGCGGCTGCTCGGTGCCCGGCTGACCACCGTGACCTGGACGGGCAGCTAGGTCCTGTTCCATAAGAACTGGTCGGCCTGCGGCGGGCCCGGACGACGCCCGGCGGCGTTGCGGTGGTGTCCGGATACAACACCGTTATCCGGACACCACCGCGCCTTGCCGGATCGCCGCCCGGACTCCGCCTCGGCCCGACCGCCTTATGAAACCGGACCCAGGGCGTGGGTCAAGGCCCTCGGCTCGACCGAGGACTTTGACACCCGCTAGGAAATCTCCGCCGACCGCGTGACTGCTCGTATCGCCACGACCGCGAGGTGCAGCGTTCTAGGCTCCGAGACAGGGGGCGGCGTGCCTTTCTCGAATTGGCGCACACATCCGGGTAGTGCCCTCACCCCATGATTCCCCTCGCGAGGCGTGAACTGGTGACAGAGAGGACGAGAGCATGGCGGTCAAGACGAAGACGCGGCCCGGCACCACGGAGATCCGGCCATTCACGGTGGAAATTCCCCAGGCGGACCTCGACGACCTGAAACGGCGGATCGCCGCCACCCGTTGGCCGGAGAAGGAAATCGTCGACGACCAGTCGCAGGGCGTGCCACTCGCGACCATCCAGGCCGTCGCGCGTTACTGGGAAAACGAGTACGACTGGCGCAAGGTCGAGTCACGGCTGAATGCCGTACCGCAGTTCATGACCACCATCGACGGGGTGGACATCCACTTCATCCACGTGCGCTCGAAGCACGAGGACGCGCTCCCGCTCATCGTCACGCACGGGTGGCCCGGGTCGGTGATCGAGCAGATGAAGATCATCGAGCCGTTGACCGACCCGACGGCCCACGGCGCGAGCGCGTCGGACGCCTTCCACCTGGTGATCCCGTCCCTGCCCGGCCACGGCTTCTCGGGCAAGCCCACCGCGACGGGCTGGAACCCGCAGAAGATCGCCACCGCCTGGACCGAGCTGATGAAGCGCCTCGGGTACGACCGGTTCGTCGCCCAGGGCGGCGACTGGGGAGCGGTCGTCGTGGACCAGATGGGCGTGCAGGCCCCGCCGGAGCTGCTCGGGATCCACACCAACATGCCCGGCGCGGTCCCGCCCGAGATCGACCTGCTGTTCCAGGGCGACACCACCGGAGCGAACAACGCCATGGGGTCGCTGCCCTCGGGCCTGTCCGACGACGAGATGCGCGCGACCACCGAGTTGGACTACGTCTGGAAACACGTCGCGTACGCCCTGATGATGGCGACGCGCCCGCAGACGCTGACCGCCCTGGCGGACTCCCCGGTGGGCCTGGCGTCGTTCCTGCTCGACCACGACGCGAAGAGCCTCGCCCTGATCGCGAAGGTCTTCGAGGGCGCCCAGGCGGGCCTGACCCGCGACGACATCCTGGACAACATCTCGCTCTACTGGTTGACGAACACCGCGGTCTCCGCGTCCCGCCTCTACGCGGAGAACAAGCTCTCGTTCTTCGCCACCAAGGGCGTCAACGTCCCCGTCGCGGTGAGCGTCTTCCCCGACGAGCTGTACGAGGCCCCGCAGAGCTGGGCGGAGCAGGCGTACCCGAACCTCATCTACTACAACAAGCTCGACGTCGGTGGGCACTTCGCGGCGTGGGAGCAGCCGAAGATCTTCTCCGAGGAGCTGCGGACCGCCTTCCGGTCGCTGCGGTAGATGGCCGCGTTCGGTCGGGTGCACCTGCCGCCGCTCGGCGGGGCGGTCGAGTGGCTCAACTCCGAGCCGCTCGGCCCCGCCGAGCTGCGCGGACGCGTCGTACTCGTGAACTTCTGGACGCTGACCTGCATCAACTGGCTGCGCCAGGAGCCGTACGTCCGGGCCTGGTCGCGGGCGTACCGCAACGACGGCCTGGTCGTCGTCGGGGTGCACACGCCGGAGTTCGGCTTCGAGCATCAGGTGGATTGGGTACGCGCCGCGGTGGCGGCCCGCGACATCGACTACCCGGTCGCGGTCGACAGCGACTACGCGATCTGGCGCGCCTTCGCCAACCAGTACTGGCCGGCGCTCTACTTCGTCGACACCGACGGCGTGCTCAGCGACGAGCACTTCGGTGAGGGTCGCTACGAGCAGTCCGAGCGGACCATCCAGCGTCTGCTCGGTGTCGAGCGGGACCTCGTACCCGTCGCCGGGATCGGCCCGGAGGCGGCGGCCGACTGGGACAGTCTGCGGACGCCCGAGACGTACCTCGGGTTCAGTCGCGGCGAACACTTCGCGTCGCCGAACGGCCCCGCACTCGACGAACGCCGCGCCTACGACCTCCCCGAGAGCCTGGCACTCAACCAGTGGGCCCTGTCGGGCGAGTGGACGATCGGGTCGGAGAACGTCGCGGTCGGTCGAGCCGGCGCCAGCATCGCCGTCCGGTTCCACGCCCGCGACGCGCATCTCGTGCTGGCCCCCGGAACGGGACGGCCGGTCCCGTTCCGGGTGCTCCTCGACGGCGAGGCCCCCGGCCCGTCCCACGGCGTCGACGTCGACGAGGCCGGCAACGGCGTGCTGGAGGACGGCCGCCTCTACCAGCTCGTCCGCCAGGACGGCGCGGTCCGCGAGCGGACCCTGGAGGTCACGTTCGGCGAACCCGGCGCCGAGGCGTACGCCTTCACCTTCGGCTGACGCGCAGATCGACAGTGCTCACCGTGCCGGAGACCGGTGAGAAGCTGCGCACCTGAGCGCCGGGACGCAGACGGCTGTCGGTGGCGTACCGGTCGGCGAGCGCCTTTTCCGCGGCCTCGTCGCCGTCGTCGGCCTTGAGCAGCAGCGCGGCGATCTCGTCGGCGAGCGTGAGGTCGGCGTCGGCGAGGTCGTCGGTCATCGCGCCGAAGCTGTCCCACAGCAGCAGCTCGTCCTTCTGCCGATGGGCCAGCTCGTGCAGGAGGTAGTCGTAGATGAACCAGGCGCCGTGGACCGGCAGGTCGGGGGCCACGCCGTAGACGTCGGGATCGATCGTTCCGGCCCGGTACGCCGACCAGACCCGCGCCGCCGAATCGAAGAGCCCCGCCGTCGGATCGATGTCGTAGCCGTCGAACCGCCGGTCGCCGGCCGGGTCGGCCTCCGGGTCGGCCCAGACCCAGCGGTGGCCGTTCCAGTACTCCACCAGCACGTGATCGTGGTGCCAGTCGGGCGTGAAATAGGAGGCGAAGCCGACCCGGCTGCGGCTCGGGACGCCGTGTTGACGCAGCAGCGCGACCGAGAGCAGCGTGTGGTCCCGGCAGCAGCCGGCCACCCGGTCGACGGCCGGGCGCTCGGTGCGCAGGGGCAGGGCGAAGCGGGACTGGTCGGTGTCGAGAATGCGCTCCACCCAGCGGCTGTTCACCTCCTCCAGCCGGTCGCCGGGCAACTCGACGCCGCCGGCGCGGTAGTGGACTATCAGGTTGCGGGCGGTCGCCGCCACGGTGGCGATGTCGGCGGGCACGGCGTCGAGCAGTGCGGCATGCCGGCCCGGGTCGCTGTACGGGGAGTGCTGTCGGTAGCTGTCGACGTCCATGAGGCGAGTCTTCGTCCTGCCACCGTGTCAGGGTCAAGGCGCTTTTCCCGGCTAGTGTCGACTGCTGTGACAGCGCCCGAGATCACCATCGCCACCCCAGCCGACCGCGATGCGGTGGTCGGTTCACTGGTCGCCGCGTTCGTCAAGGATCCCATCCTGCGGTTCCTGTTCCCCGACGAGGAGACCTACCCGCGCCACGCCGCCACCTTCTTCGGGGACCTCTTCGACAAGCGGGTGCACCTGTCGTCGATCTGGACGACAGGTGGCGGTGCGTCCGTCGCCATCTGGGAGCCGCCGGCCAAGCAACCGACTGCCGGGCCGGCCGACGTGCGGACTGCCGGGCCGGCAGCCGTGCACAGGTCGCCGAAGGAAGGTTCCTACCCGGCCGACGTGCTGGCCCGGGTGCAGGGCTACGACCACACCGTGCACGCCGCACTGCCGACATACCCGTTCTGGTATCTCGGTGTCCTGGGCACCCACCCCGACAGCGCCGGACGCGGCTGGGGCCGCGCCGTCATGCGGGCCGGGCTGGCCCGTGCCGCCGCCGACGGACTGCCGGCGATCCTGGAGACCAGCAACCCGGGCAACGTCGACCTGTACCGCCGGGCCGGCTGGGAGGTGGTGGGCACCCTGTCGGAGCCGGTGCCCACCTGGATCATGCAGCAGCCGCCCCGCTGAGATGTCCCGGTTGGCGGTTCAACCCCGGACCGCGGCCCGACCGATGCGGGCACCGGATGTCGGGTGGACCACCTGGCCCGCCGCCTAGCGTTGCTGCTCGTAAGGGAAGGAGGCCCGGGTGCTGGAGCGGCTCAACGAGGCCATGGCGCACATCGAGCGGCACCTCGACCAGCAGATCGAGGTGACCGACCTGGCGCGGATCGCGCTCACGTCGGAGTACCACTTCCGGCGGCTGTTCTCCGCGCTGGCCGGCATGCCGCTGTCGGAGTACGTCCGCCGCCGTCGGCTCACCGTCGCCGGCGCGCACGTGCTGGCCGGGGAGCGGACGCTGCTCGACATCGCGGTGCGCTACGGCTACGGCTCGGCCGAGGCGTTCGCCCGTGCGTTCCACGCCGTGCACGGCGTGGGGCCCGGAGATGCCCGGCGTACGGGGGCGGCGTTGCGTTCCCAGCCCCGGATGTCCTTCCGACTCACCGTGGAAGGGAGCGGCAGCATGGAGTACCGAATCGTCACCAAGGACGCGTTCGCGCTGGTGGGGCGTAAGGCCCGGGTTCCGCTGGTGCACGAGGGGATGAACCCGTCGATCGTCGCGTTCGTCAGGAGCATCGACAAGGAGACGACCGCCCGGATCGAGGCGCTCTCCGACCAGGAGCCGGCCGGGATCGTCAACGTCAGCGACAACCTGGCCGACACCCGGGCCGAGGGGAGCGAGCTGGACTACTGGCATGGGGCCGTCACCGGGGCCACGCCACCGGACGACCTGGACGCGCTGCCGGTGGCGGCCGGGTCGTGGGCGGTGTTCACCACCTCCGGCGCGTTCCCGCAGGCGGTGCAGTTCCTGTGGCGGGACGTGTTCACCCAGTGGTTCCCGTCGAACCCGTACCGCAGCCGGCCCGGACCGGAGATCTCCCGGGTGCGGGTGTCCGCGGACGGGAGCACGGCGGACGCGGAGCTGTGGATCCCCGTCGAACGGGTCGCGGTCTGAGGACGTCGCGGCCGGAGGCTCAGTCGGGTACGTCGTCCCAGGTGGTGCCCGGCGGTAGATAGCCGGCCGACGGGTTGTCGCGCAACGCGTAGGCGATGACCAGCAGCGCGTGCCGGTCCAACTCGGGCAGCCGGTCCAGCGCGAACCACCGCACGTCCAGCGACTCGTCGTCGTTGACCCGCGCGGTGCCGGACACCACCTGGCAGACGAAGCCCAGGTTGAGGTATTCGCAGCGGTCGCCGTTGGGGTAGGTGTGCGGGTGGGAGACGGCACTGGTCAGGCGCAGCGGCGTCACGTCCAGGCCGGTCTCCTCCCGCACCTCCCGGACCAGCGCGGTGGCCGGCTGCTCGCCCGGCTCGACGAAGCCGCTGATCACCGACCACCGCCCGTCGTCCGAGCGTTGGCCGAGCAGCAGCTCACCGGCGTCGTTGCGGATGACCGCGCTGACGCTGGGCAGCCACAGCAGGTCGTGGCCGACGTGCTTTCGCATCCGCACGATGTAGTCCGGTACCGCCATCGGGCGATCATAGGCCGCGCGTCGGCGGCCACCGCCGTCCCATCGAGGTCGCGTCGTGCTCAGCCCGACCATTCGACGGTACGACGAAAGCGCTTGTACTCCGCGGTCAGCTCGGCGTCGATGCGCTCCAGCCGGGCGGGGGTGAGCACCACCGACGGGTCCTGCCACGGCCGTCCGGCGAGCAGTTGGCGACGCAGCCCGAGCGGCGGGTGGGCGGCGAAGAGCGAGGCCTCGTCACGGACCGACAGTTGGCGCAGCAGCGGCAGCCGGTGACTGTTCGCCGCGCGGGCCTCGGCGAACGCCGACCGCCAACGGTCCGGGCCGTGCCCCGCTCGTGCGTGGACACGTACCGCCAACGCCATCGACTCGCCGGCCAGCAGGGCGTCGAGCAGATCGGTGGCGGCCGTCGTGCCGGCGACCCGGGCGGCCAGGTCGTCGGCGAGGTACTCGGCGCGCTGGCTGTCCCGCAGCGCCACGCTCACCAGCACGAGGTGCGCGCCGAACAGCACCCGGGACACCACCCACTGGAACGCGCGGCCCAGCGCGTCACCCACCATCTCCAGCAGCCCGGCCCCGACGGTGGTCTGCACCGGCCGGAACAGGTCGGCGGCCGAGGCGAGCGTGGTGAACGCGGGTTGGGTGAGCAGACCCCGACGTGGGTCGCCGTTGACGAAGTGGCCGAGTTCGTGCCCGAGCAGCGCCACCCGTTCACCGGCGGGCAGCGAGCCCCACAGTGGCAGCCCGAGCGCCAACACCCGGCGGCGTCGCACCCCGACCGCGCCCGCGTACGCGTTGATGGCGTTGTCGACGCCGACCACGTCCGGCACCGGCGCGCCGATCGCCGCGGCCACCTCGTCGATCAGCCCGAACAGCTCGGGCGCACGGTCGCGGGACAGGACCTCCAGATCCGGGTCGACTAGGCCGAAGCGGGGCCGCAGGGCGACCGCCAGGGCGACCATCGCCACACCCAGCACGATCGCCAGGTTGGGAAAGGGGAACGCCACGATCAGCCAACCGCCGACGACCGCGAGGGCGAGTACGGCCGCGATCAGCAGCAGGGACACCACCGCGGTCAGCATCCGTGCCGCACTCGACCCGCCGTCGCCGAGCGGACGGCCCAGCAACTGGCGGAACTGCTGCCCGGTCGCCTGAAACGCCAACCGGTGGGTCCACCGGTCGACCCAGGTCCAGCCGAACTCGCGCTCGCGCCGCCCGGGGTCGTACGCCTCCAGGTTCCACTCGCAGCCGGGGCACCACGGCGCCGCGTCCCTCAGCGACGCGGTGGTCATTCCGCATCGCGGGCACGCCCCCGCGCCCGTCACCGTGTTGATCACGGCCACGAATCCTGCCCCGGAGCGTCGTGCCGGGGAATCGACCGTTCGGCCACCGGTGTTCCCGCGCCTTCCAACGCCCCCACCTGCACTTCTTTCGGCGTTTTCGCCCGCGGTGCGGTAAGCGTCTCTACTGTGGAGAGGGTTAGGCGACTTGCGTGATCCGGTGGCGGGCAACCGGTTCGCGGTGCACAGTGTTTCCCATGAGCGACAGCGAACGTAGTGGGCAGTTCTACTGGTGCACCCGACACCACCGGGTCGAGACGGACGCCGACGTGTGTCCGGCGAAGCACGTCCTCGGCCCGTACGACTCGGCGGCCGACGCGGAGAACGCCCTGCAGCGAGTGCAGGAGCGGAATGAGGCGTGGGAGGCCGAGGACGCGCGTTGGGCCGGGGAGGACAGGTAGACGGCGCGGGACGGCCCGCGTCGCGGTAGTTCGTGCTCCGCGAGGACGCACGCGAGAGCACGTCCCCAAGGAGGGAACCACGATGGCCGTTACACAGCAGGCCACCACCCGCCCGGCCGCCCGCAAGACCACCGCGAAGAAGACCGCCGCGGCGGAGCGTGGCACGTCGGCGAGCCGGACCACCCCCGTGCGCAAGTCCACCACGGGCGCGGCGAAGGCGCCGGCCCGCAAGGCGGCCGGCGGCGCGGGGCGTGCCCCGGCGACGAAGACGACCACCGCGGCGAAGAAGGCCCCCGCCAAGAAGGCAACGGCGACGAAGACGACGAAGACCACGGCGGCGGCCAAGAGGACCACGGCGGCCAAGAAGGCGCCCGCGAAGAAGACCGCGACCACGGCCAGGACCACGGCGGCCAAGAACACGGCGGCGGCCAGGAAGGCGCCCGCGAAGACCGCGTCCGCCCGCGGGACGGCCACCGCCGCGAAGCGGAGCCCGGCAGCCACGGCGCGCAAGAGCGGCACCGCGACCAAGGCGACGAGCGCGGCGAAGAAGACCACCAGCGCGGCGAAGAAGACCACCGCCTCGGCGGCCAAGAGGACCACGGCCGCGACGAAGGCGCCCGCCCGCAAGGTCGCGACCAAGGCGTCGGCGGTGAAGAAGACGGCCGCGAAGAAGGCTCCCGCCAAGAAGGCGCCCGCGAAGAAGACCACGGCGGCGAAGAAGACGGCGACCCGTCCGGCCGGCGGCGCGCGCAAGGCGGCGGCGAAGAAGGCCCCGGCCTCGAAGGTGACCGGCACGTCGTCGACGACCGCCCGTAAGGCGGCGGCGAAGAAGGCCCCGGCGAAGAAGACCACCGCCGCCAAGGCGCCGGCCCGCAAGGTGACCGCCCGCAAGTCGCCGTCGCAGCCGGTCGCCGCACGGGCAACCGCCCCCCGGGGTACGCGGACCACGGCGCGGAGGGCGACCGGCTGACGCTGGTCGTCCCCGGGCTGGCCGCCCCGCCTCGGCCGGGGTCGCCCCGGCTGGCGCTGGTCGTCGCCCTGGGCTGGCCGGGCGGCGCGGCGTGGACTCGGCCGGTCACCGGAAGCGGATCACCGGCGGCGCTGTCAGGATTGACCCGTGGTCATCCGACGCGTACTCGCCCCCCGCATCGACTTCGGCGCGCTGCGCCGCGAGCTCGGCCTGCCCGAGAGCTTCCCCACGGCCGCCCAGCGGGAGGCCGACGCGGCGGCCGCCGCGCCGCCCCGGCCGGCCGTCGACCGCACCGACATACCGTTCGTCACCGTCGACCCGGCCACCTCCCGTGACCTGGACCAGGCGATGCACCTGGCCCGCCGGACGGGAGGTGGCTACCGCGTGCGGTACGCGATCGCGGACGTCGCCGCGCACGTCGAGCCGGGCGGCGCGCTGGAGGAGGAGACCTGGCGGCGCGGGCAGACGGTCTACCTGCCCGACGGCAACGTGCCGCTGCACCCGGTGACGCTCAGCGAGGGTGCGGCCAGCCTGCTGCCCGACGACGACCGCGCCGCCGTAGTCTGGACCATCGACCTGGACGCCGACGGCGCCACGGTGGCCGTCGAGCTGGAGCGCGCCCTGGTCCGCAGTCGGGCCAAGCTCGACTACACCGGCGTGCAGGCGGCGGCCGACGCCGGTCGGCTGCCCGAGCCGATCGCGCTGCTGCCCGAGATCGGCGACCGGCTGACCGCCCGTGGGCTGCGCCGGGGGGCCATCAACCTGCCGCTGCCCGAGCAGGACGTGGAGCCCGATGGCGACGGGTGGCGGCTGGTGCTGCGCGGGCCGGCGCCCATGGAGGAGCACAACGCGCAGATCTCGCTGCTGACCGGGATGGCCGCCGCCGACATCATGCTGGCCGGCGGGATCGGCCTGCTGCGGACGATGCCCCCACCGAAGCCGGAGGCGGTGCAACGCCTGCGGGCGGCCGCCGCCCCGCTGGGCGTGCGCTGGCCGGACGGCGCGAGCCCCGGCGAGGTCATCGCCGGACTGGACGCCGCGCAGCCACGTGCCGCCGCGTTCATCGACCAGGCCGCCGAGTTGATGCGCGGCGCCGCGTACACCGCCTTCGACGGCAGCCGCCCGGAGCAGCCGGAGCACGGCGGGGTCGCGGCCGCGTACGCCCATGTCACGGCGCCGTTGCGGCGCCTGGCCGACCGGTACGCCACCGAGGTCTGCCTGGCCCTGCACGCGGGCCGGGAGGTGCCCGACTGGGCCCGCGCCGCGCTGCCCCGGCTGCCCGAGGTGATGGCCAGCACCGACCGCACCGCCTCGGCGGCCAGCCGGGGCGCGGTCGAACTGGCCGAGGCGGTGCTGCTGGAACACCGGGTGGGGGAGACCTTCGACGCGGCGGTGCTCGACGTCGACGCCCCTGCCAACGGCAAGTCCCGGCCGCGGCCGCCCGGCGGAACCGTGGCCCTGGACGCCCCGCCGGTCCGCAGCCGCTGCCTCGGTGAACTTCCGCTCGGCGAACGGGTCCGCGTCCGCCTGGTCACCGCCGACCCGGCGGCCCGTACGGTGCTGTTCGAGCTGGCCTGAGTCGCCGCGCGGTCGGGTCGCGCGGGCAGCGGGGATTGTCACAGTGGCTGGCGACTCTGGCGCGCCGAGCGGTTTGCGAGGATGAGCCCATGGCATACGACGCGAGCACGCTGCCCGACGTTTCCGGGCTGACGGTCGGCATCATCGGCGGCACCGGCGACCAGGGCCGTGGCCTCGCCTATCGACTCGCCCGGGCCGGCCAGACGGTGCTGATCGGCTCCCGGTCCGCCGAGCGGGCCACCGAGTCCGCCGCCGAGATCGCCGCGCTGCCCCGGATGCCGGCCGAGGTGCGGATCACCGGCGCGGCCAACGACGAGGTGGCCCGCCGCAGCGACGTGGTGATCATCGCGGTGCCGTGGGACGGCCACGCGGCCACCGTCGCCGCCCTGGCGGAGCCGTTGGCCGGCACGATCGTCGTCGACTGCGTCAACCCGCTGGGCTTCGACAAGCAGGGTCCGTACGCGCTCACCGTCGCCGAGGGCAGCGCCGTCCAGCAGGCTGCCGCGCTGCTGCCCGACTCCCGCGTCTGCGCCGCGTTCAACCACGTGAGCGCACCACTGCTGGCCGACCCCGAGGTCGACCGGATCGACCTCGACGTGCTGATCTGCACCGAGGACCGGGAACTCGTCGACATCGTCGGGGCGCTCGCCGCGCGGATCCCCGGCATGCGTGGCATCTACGCCGGTCGGCTGCGCAACGCCCACCAGATCGAGGCGTTCACCGCGAACCTGATCGCCATCAACAAGCGCTACAAGGCCCACGCCGGCATCCGCGTCACCGACCTCTGACAGTGCCCTGAGGGATCCTGGGGCATGACCGATGCTGACGGGGTGTTGCGGATCGCGGATCTGCGCCGAGCGTGCTCGATGTTGTTGGATGCGGCGGAGAGCCGATTCGGTCCGGAGATCCAGCTGTCACAGCTTGGCGTCGACCACTACTGGAACATGGACCTGGGCGCGGCGTTCGGAATGGTCCAGCGCCCCGAGTTGGAGATCGACTGCGGGCAGAGCAGCGACGATGTCGCCGAGCTGACGAGCCTCCTGCGGCGGGGTGGTCCAGACGGCTTCGTGTCGCTGTGGCACGACCTTTCGCATGTCAGCGTGCTGCTGCGGCTGCTGGCGTACCTCGATCTGCCCGACAATCGCGAGAGCTAGCCTGCGCGGGGGACGGGCCGACCGCTGGGCACACCGGGCGCCAAGCCGAGGCCCTGCTCGCCGCCCCGCGCCCCGTGCAGGCCGTGCCCACGGCACGCTCGCCAGCTCCGGAACGCGCGGCGCAGCCACGAATCGGAGAGGTCGAACGGCACCGTCATCGGGTGCGTGGCTGACCCGCTGCCGTCATGTTCGCCGGTGGTAGTGGTTGCGGCGGGGGACCTGTTCCGGGTCGAGCCAGGCGGGCGGGATGAATTCGGGGTGGCCGTCGCCGCCCAACTGGACGGCCCACTCGCCATGGTGGAGGTGGCGGTGGTGGTGGCCGCAGAGCAGCACCGCGTTGGCCAGGTTGGTGTTGCCGCCGTCGGCCCAGTGTCGGAGGTGGTGGGCGTCGCACCAGCGGGGTGGGCGGTCGCAGCCGGGAAAGGCGCAGCCTCGGTCACGCAGGACCAGCGCGCGGCGCAGGGGGCCGGTGACGAGTCGGCGCTGGCGGCCGACGTCGAGTGGCTGGCCGGCGCTGCCGAGCACGGCCGGCAGGATCGCCGCGTCGCAGGCGAGCCGCCGCACGGCCTCGGCGGTGAGCCCGAAGCCGGCGTCGAGGGTGCCCGTGCCGAGCTGCCGGACCAGGCCGTCGAAGCTGGTGGTGACGACGAGCTGGGTCGGCTCGCCGCCGTGCTCGGGCAGCTCACCGGTGCGCAGGGCGAGTCGGCAGAGGTCGCCGAGGGCGTCGTGCCGCCGTTGCCCCGGTGACCGCTGGTCGTCCTGACCGGAGGGTGCGGTCAGTGGGTCGATGGCGGCGCGGAGCAGGCCGGCGGTCTCCGCGTCGAGGGTGCCGCTCAACCGCAGCCGGCCGTCGGTCAGCTCGGACAGGGTGAGGTGACGGTCCCGGGTGGCTCGGCGGGCTTCGGCGTCGAGGGCGGCCTTCGCGGCGGCGTCGGCGACCTCGGGTGCGACGTGGTCGAGGATGCGGGTGGCGAGCCTGCGCAGCAGGGTGGGGTCGAACTGGCCGGCCCAGTCGACGAGGACGCCGATCGCTCTGGTGGCGACGTCAGTGCCGGCGGCGGCCCGCACGGTGTCGACGGTGTCGGCGATGACGCGGGCCTGCTCCAGGCTGACGTCTCCGTCGGCCAGCGCCCGGCGGACCTCGGGAGCGCCCGTGTCGAGGGCGTGAGCGGACTCGACCAACCGGCGGGCCGCGGGAACTGTCAACCGTAGGCGGTCGCGCAACCAGACCGCCGTCGACGAAGCGCCCTGCGCCAGGGCCGTGCCCCGGCCGTCCAGCTCGCGCACGAGGGTCAGCTTGACGGCCGCGAGCTGCTGCTCGAGCCGGTGCGCGGCGTCGAGCGCAGCCACCAGGTCATGCTCCGCGAGGGCCCAGGCCGGCGCGGCGGCGGCATCCGCCACCGCGCCCCGCGCCTGCGCCAACTCTTCGATCACACCCCGAACCTAGAACAGGTGTACGACAAAACCAGTCACCATGATCAATGAGGGTGACCTCGCGGCCCGATCGGGGGCGCACGACGCCGATGTAAAGCTTTCTAGACATGATGTCAAAGACGCCATACTATGAGCATGTCAAGAATTCTTTACAGCAGGAGGCGGTCGTGACGCACGAGGAGAAACGCGCCTGGATCATGCTGGTGGTCAGTGTGGTGGGCTACGCCGCCTACGCGGCCGTGGTCCTGAACCGGGCCGACGGTGGTCCGCTCACCGCCACGCCGTACGCCGGGGTGCTGTTGTGGACCATCGGCGGGGCCGTCGTCGCGAGCATCGTGGCCGAGATCGGGATGGGTGTGCTGAACCCGGGCGCCTCCCGTGCCAAGGACGTCCGGGACCGGGAGATCGGACGGCTCGGTGACCACGTCGGTCAGGCGTTCGTGGCCATCGGCGCGGTGTCGGCGATGCTGATGGCGTTGGCCGAATGGGACTGGTTCTGGATCGCGAACGTCATCTACCTGTGCTTCGTCCTGTCGGCGGCGGTTGGCGCCCTGGCGAAGGTGATCGTCTACCGCAAGGGTGTCCCGCAGTGGTGAAGCCGACCCGCGTCACGAACAACATCCGCGCGCTGCGCTTCGCGCACGGCGAGATGACCCAGGCCGAGCTCGCCGAGCGGATCGGCGTGACCCGACAGACCGTCATCGCCATCGAGCAGAGTCGTTACTCGCCGTCGCTGGAGATGGCGTTCAAGATCGCGCGCTTGTTCGACGCACGTCTCGACGACGTGTTCCAGTACCCCGAGGAGGCGACACCGTGAAGGCCATCGTCCAGGACAGCTACGGCCCGGCCGACGTGCTCCACCTCCGCGACATCGACCAACCCGCCGTGAACGACGAGGAGGTCCTCGTGCAGGTCCGCGCCGCCGGGGTCGACCCCGGGGTGTGGATCTTCATGACCGGTCGCCCCTACCTGGCGCGGCTGGCCGCAGGGCCGCGCCGGCCCCGGGTGCCGGTGCGCGGGCGGGACCTGGCCGGGGTGGTGGTCGCGGTCGGTGCTCGGGTGACCCGGTTCCGGCCCGGCGACGAGGTGTTCGGCACCTGTCCGCGCGGCTCGTACGCCGAGTTCGCGAGCGCGCCGGAGCAGCGGCTGGCCCGCAAACCGGCCAACCTGTCGTTCGCGCAGGCCGCCGCCGCGCCGGTCTCCGGGATGACGGCGCTGCGTGCGGTCCGCGACAGCGGCGCGGTACGCCCAGGGCAGCGCGTGCTGGTCATCGGCGCATCCGGCGGCGTCGGGTCACACGCCGTACAGATCGCCAAGGCGTACGGGGCGACCGTCACCGCCGTCTGCGCGCCGGCCAGGGCCGCGTTCGTACGCGGCCTCGGCGCCGACGACACCCTCGACTACACCAGCGAGGAGGTCGACAGCCGTGGCCCAATCTACGACGTGGTCATCGACACCGGCGGCGATCGGCCGGTCTCCCTGCTGCGCCGCGCCCTCACCCCACACGGGACACTGGCGCTGGTCGGCGGCGCGTACACCAAGGGCCCCGTGCTCAGCGGCTACGACCGGCAGATGTTCCGCGCGCCGCTGCTGTCCCTGTTCGTCGGTCAACGCCTGCGTAGCGTGAGCGCGGTCGAGCGCACCAGGGACCTGAGCGAGCTGGGGAACCTCATCGAATCGGGGGCGCTCACCCCGGCGGTCGACCGCACCTATCCGCTGGCCCAGGCGGCGGACGCGATCCGCCACCTCCGGCACGGGCACCCGGCGGGGAAGGTCGTCGTCACCGTGTGACGCGGTGGCCGCCGCGACCGCCAACCGGGGCCCGCACCGACCGTGACCCGCGCTCGGACCGTCGTTCTCGGCTGGGCGGACAGCGGCCGGATGACGGGGGTGGGCGCAACCCACCCCCGCCAACCCAGGCCACTATACGGCTAGGGCCTGTTTCATAAGAGCTGGCCGGCCTGCGGCGGGCCCGGACGACGACCGGCGGCGTTGCGGTGGCGTCCGGATATAACACCGGTATCCGGACGCCACCGCGTCTTGCCGGATCGCCGCCCGGACTCCGCCTCGGCTCGACCGCCCTTATGAAACAGCCCCTAGAAGGTGTGCTCGGCGGCCGGGAACTCGCCGCCCCGGACCTCCTCGGCGAAGCGCCGGGTGGCGTCGGTGAGGACGTCCGCGAGGTCCGCGTACCGCTTCACGAAGCGTGGCGCCTTGCCGGTGCGCAGACCGGCCATGTCCTGCCAGACGAGCACCTGGGCGTCGGTGTCCGGGCCGGCGCCGATGCCGACGGTGGGGATGGACAGCTCGTGGGTGATCTGCTTGGCCACCACGCCCGGCACCATCTCCAGCACCACCGCGAACGCGCCGGCCTCGGCCACCGCCCGCGCGTCCGCGAGCACCTCGTCGGCCGTGTCGCCCCGCCCCTGCACCCGGTAGCCGCCCAGGGTGTGTTCGCTCTGCGGGGTGAAGCCGATGTGCGCCATCACGGGGATGCCGGCGCCGACGATCGCGGCGATCTGCGCGGCACAGCGCCGGCCGCCCTCCAGCTTCACCGCGTGGCAGCCGCCCTCCTTCATGAACCGGACGGCGGTGCGCAGCGCCTGGGCCGGGCCCTCCTCGTACGAGCCGAACGGCAGGTCACCGACGACCAGGGTCTGCCGGGTCGAGCGCACCACGGCCCGTACCAGCGGCAACAGGTCGTCGGCGGTGATCGGCAGGGTCGTCTCGTAGCCGAAGACGTTGTTCGCCGCCGAATCACCGACCAGCAGCACCGGTACGCCGGCCCGGTCGAAGATCCCCGCCGTGTACTGGTCGTACGAGGTGAGCATCGGCCACCGTTCGCCGCGCTCCTTCGCGGCGATCAGGTCGCGGGTGCGGACCCGACGGGTGGCCGGTCCGCCGTACAGCGCGGTCACCTCGTGCGGAGTGGACTCGATCATGACTGTCTCCCTTCCTCGAGGCCGCCTGCGCGGTCCCCGGGCTTCGCCGATCGTCGCACCGCGCGACAGCCTGGCGGCAGGGCCCAGTGGAAGATGTCACTCCGGAGGCGCGGGACATCAGCCGTGCTCGCGCCACCGGTTCGTGATCGGCAGTCGACGGTCCCGGCCGAACGCCTTCATGGAGATCTTCGTGCCCGGCGCGGACTGGCGTCGCTTGTACTCGGCGGTATCCACCAGTCGCAGCACCTTGTCGACCACGGCCGGGTCGTGGCCCGACTCGACCAGCCCGTCGCGGCCCAGGTCGCCGTCGACGTAGCCGATGAGGATCGGGTCCAGCACGTCGTAGTCGGGCAGGGAGTCGCTGTCGAGCTGGCCCGGGCTCAACTCGGCGCTCGGCGGCTTGCCGATCGAGTTCTCCGGGATGGGGGCGGTCTCGCCGCGACGGGCCGCGTCCGCGTTGCGCCACTTCGCCAGACGCCACACCAGCGTCTTCCAGACGTCCTTGATCGGGTTGAAGCCGCCGACCGAGTCGCCGTACAGGGTGGAGTAGCCGACCGCCAGCTCGCTCTTGTTGCCGGTGGTCAACACCAGGTGGCCCTCCTGGTTCGACAGCGCCATCAGGATGACCCCGCGTACCCGGGCCTGGAGGTTCTCCACGGCGATCCCGGACAGCGACAGGTTCGCCAGGAAGGCGTCCACCATCGGCTGGATCGGCTCGACGCGGTAGTCGAGCCCGGTGCGCTTGGCCAGGTCGGCGGCGTCCTCCCGAGAGTGCTCGGAGGAGTGCTGGCTGGGCAGTGACACGCCGACCACCCGGTCCGGGCCGAGCGCGTCGACGGCGATGGCGGCCACCACCGCTGAGTCGATGCCACCGGAGAGTCCGAGCACCACCGAGGCGAACCGGTTCTTGTTGACGTAGTCGCGCAGGCCCAGCACCAGCGCGTGCCAGACCTCGGCCTCGTCGGCGACCGGCTCGATCAGCCCGCCGGTGACGGCCGGGCCGGACGGCGCGGGCGGGGCCGCCTCCACCGCGTGGTACGACACCCGCATGCCGTCGGCGACGCTCTCGCCGCCCGGGGTCGTCGTGGCGGCCGGCAGCTCGACGTCGTGCACGAGCAGGTGCTCGACGAACTGTGGGGCGCGGGTGAGCAGGTCGCCGTTGGCGGCGACGATCATCGAGTCGCCCTCGAAGACCAGCTCGTCCTGGCCGCCGATCATGTTGACGTACGCGATGGTGGCGTTCGCCTCGGCCGCCCGGCGGCGGACCAGCGGCAGCCGGATGTCGTCCTTGTTCAACTCGTACGGCGAGCCGTTGATGTTGACCACGAGGCCGACGCCGGCCTGCCGGGCGGCGGCGAACGGCCCGCCGGCCTGCCACAGGTCCTCGCAGATGGTCAGCGCGACGTCCACCCCGCCGATCCGCACGACGGTCAGCTCCTCGCCGGAGACGAAGTAGCGGTCCTCGTCGAAGACGCCGTAGTTGGGCAGGTGGTGCTTGAAGTAGCGGGCGACCACCTCGCCGCGGTGCAGCAGCGCGGCGGCGTTGCGCGCGCCCCGCCCCGGCTCGGCGTCCCCACTGACCTGCGGCGGGCCGTCGGCGTCCAGGTAGCCGACGACGACCGGCAGGTCACCGAGACCGTCCCCGGCGAGGTCGGCCGCGAGCTGCCGCAGGGCGGCCTGGGACGCGGCGACGAAGGACCGCCGGAAGACCAGGTCCTCGACCGGGTAGCCGGTCAACATCATCTCCGGGAAGAGCACCAACTGGGCGCCGGCGTTGGCGGCCTGGCGGGTCCAGTTGCGGACCAGGTCGGCGTTGCCGGCGAGGTCGCCGACGCTCGGGTTGACCTGTGACAGGGCGAGACGCAGGGTGGGCATGTCCTCATCTTGCCTCAGCTTCGGCCGAGCAATCCGTACCCTCGGACGAGACGGCGGCCACGTGCGGACGCCGCGCGGCCGGCGTGCCGCATCGGTACCGCTCGCCGGGCGGGACGCGAGGGGACGGGCGGCGGCGGTTCGCGTAACGTCTGCGTAACCAGGCCCGGGAACACTGGGCGGTCAGGTCGGGCGCAGCCCGGCCAAGGCGGACAAAGAGTGTCGCGAGGGGTTGGGGAAGTGGACCGTCAGCAGGAGTTCGTCCTCCGTACGCTGGAAGAGCGGGACATCCGGTTCGTCCGGCTGTGGTTCACGGACGTGCTGGGCACGCTCAAGAGCGTCTCGGTGGCGCCCGCGGAGTTGGAAGCGGCCTTCGAGGAGGGCATCGGCTTCGACGGCTCGGCGATCGAGGGCTTCGCGCGCGTCTTCGAATCGGACATGGTCGCGATGCCCGACCCGACCACCTTCCAGGTCTTCCCGTTCGAGGGTGGGGTCAGCGGCGAGAGCGCCCGGATGTTCTGCGACATCCTGCTGCCCGACGGCGGGCCGTCCTGGGCCGACCCGCGGCACGTGCTGCGCCGCGCGCTGTCCAAGGCTGCCGAGAAGGGCTTCACCTTCTACACCCACCCCGAGATCGAGTTCTTCCTGCTGGAGAACGGCCCGCAGGACGGCTCGGTGCCCACCCCGGTGGACACCGGCGGCTACTTCGAGCACACCACCCACGCCGTGGCCCGCGACTTCCGTCGCCAGGGCGTGCTGGCGCTGGAGCGGATCGGCATCTCGGTGGAGTTCAGCCACCACGAGGTCGCGCCCGGCCAGCAGGAGATCGATCTGCGCTACGCCGACGCGCTGACCACCGCCGACAACATCATGACCTTCCGGCACGTGGTCAAGGAGGTCGCGCTCTCCACCGGCGTGCAGGCCAGCTTCATGCCGAAGCCGTTCACCGACCAGCCCGGCAGCGGCATGCACACCCACCTGTCGCTGTTCGAGGGCGAGCGCAACGCCTTCCACGACGGTGGCGACCCGATGAAGCTCTCCAAGGTGGCGAAGTCCTTCATCGCCGGCCTGCTGATGCACGCCCGGGAGTACACGGCGGTCACCAACCAGTGGGTCAACTCGTACAAGCGGCTCTTCCCGCAGGCGCTGCCGGACCGGATCACCGAGAGCCCGGCGTACGTCTGCTGGGGTCACCTGAACCGCTCCGCGCTGGTCCGGGTGCCCGCGTACGGCAAGCCGAACTCGGCCCGGGTCGAGGTCCGCTCGCTGGACTCGGCCACCAACCCGTACCTCGCCTTCGCGGTGCTGCTCGGCGCGGGCCTCAAGGGCATCGAGGAGGGCTACGAGCTGCCGCCGGGCGCCGAGGACGACGTCTGGTCGCTGAGCAGCGCCGAGCGCCGCGCCATGGGGTACGAGGCGCTGCCGGAGAACCTGGCCGAGGCGATCGACGTGATGGCCGAGTCCGAACTGGTCGCCGAGGTGCTGGGCGAGCACGTCTTCGACTTCTTCCTGCGCAACAAGCGGGCCGAGTGGGAGCAGTACCGCCGCGAGGTCACCCCGTACGAGCGGCAGCGTTACCTGGCGCTCTAGGGCAGGGCATCGGCGCGGGGCTGACGCGCTTGCCCGCTGCGGCTATCGTCTCGATCACCGCGCCGGTACCCCTTCCGGGCGGAGAGTCGGGAGGCAGTCGGTGCTGGAGGACCTGCTCAGCGGTGCCTGGCAGAGCGTCGTGTTCGGGATCGTGGGCGTCGGGCTCATGGCGGCCGGGTTCGGGCTCGTCGACCTGCTGACCCCGGGGCGGTTGCGCGAGCTGATCTGGGTCGAGCGCAACACCAACGCGGGGCTGCTGCTCGCCGCCAACCAGCTCGGCATCGCCGGCATCGTCTTCACCGCGATCCTGACCAGCTACAGCGACTTCGCCAAGGGGCTCGCCTCGACCGTGGTCTTCGGTCTGGTCGGGCTGGCCATCATGGCGCTGGCCTTCTTCGTGCTGGACCTGCTCACCCCGGGCAAGCTCGGTGAGGTCATCTGCTCGTCCGAGCCGCACCCGGCGGCCCGGGTCAGCGCCGCCACGCACTTCGGTGCCGCGCTGATCGTCTGCGCCTGCATCGCCTGAGCCCGCACGGCCTGAGCCCGCACGGCCTGAGTGCGGGCGTCGTACCCCGGTCGTAGCGTGCCGGGCATGAACCGTACGGACCGCCTCTACGCCCTGGTCGAGGAGCTGCGGGCGGTGTCGCCACGGCCGCGCAGCGCGCGCTGGCTGGCTCTGCGCTTCGAGGTGAGCAGCCGGACCATCGAGCGGGACATCGGCGCGCTCCAGCAGGCCGGGGTGCCGATCTGGGCCGAGTCGGGGCGTACCGGCGGCTACGTCCTGGACCGCGCCCACACCCTGCCGCCGGTCAACCTGACCGCCGCCGAGGCGGTCGCGATGGCGGTGGCGCTGCACCGGCTCGCCGGCTCGCCGTTCGCCGGGCCGGGTGCCACCGCGCTGCGCAAGCTGCTGGCGGTGCTGCCGGCCGCCGACGCCGCCGAGGCGCACCGGCTCGCCGGCCGGGTGCACCTGGTCGGCGACGGGCCGGCCACGCCCGTCCCGGCCACCGTCGCCCACGCGGTCACCGCGCGGCGGGTGCTGCGCATCCGGTACGACGACCGCGCCGGCGTCGACTCGCTGCGGGACGTCGAGCCGCTGGGCTACCTCGGCAACTCCCACCACTGGTACCTGGTGGCCTGGTGCCGCCTGCGCGCCGAGGTGCGATGTTTCCGCACCGACCGGATCCGCGAGGTCGAGGCCCTGCCAGAGGTGGTGCTCCGGGACCTCCGTCCGGAGGACCTGGACATCCCCCACGAGCGGGTCCGCGCGCTGAGTCTGGTCTGAGCGCGCGGTCCGGGTGGCCCACCCGGCCGGGTGATCGGGAAACACCGACAGGACGGTGTCGCGAACGACGTCGAGACTCCTCCGGGAGACGGCCGGACGGCCGGAAACGCGAAGACCTGGAGGCAGTATGTCCGCGACGCCCATCACGTGGTTCGAGATCGGCACCGACCGGCCGGAGGAGGCGGAGCGCTTCTATGGCGAGCTGTTCGGCTGGACCTTCAACGAGGAGGGCTCGGCCGACGGCGGTTCCTACCGGGTGACCGGGGCCGGTGGCGACACCGGGATCGGCGGCGGAATCCGGGCGACCGGCGGCACGTCGCCGAACTACGCGATCCTCTACGCCGAGGTGGCCGACGTCGAGGAGACCTGTCGGCGGGCCGAGGCGGCCGGCGCCCAGGTGGTGGTGCCGGCCCGGACCACGCCCACCGGGCTCACGTTGGCCCAGCTGATCGACCCGGTCGGCAACCGCCTGGGCGTGTTCGCGCCCCCGCCCCGACAGAGCTGATCACTTCTCGGCTGGCCCGGACTGAAGCTCAGGTCCGGGCCGGGCTGAGGCCCTGATCGCGTAGGCCGGCGACGACGATCTGAACGAGGGCGCTGCTGCCACGGTGCCGCGCGGTCGCGGCGCAGCCGATCACGAGGGCTTGAATGTCGTCGGGAGTGACGTCCGGCCGGATGGTTCCGCGTTGCTGCGCCTCGTGCAGGAGGTCGGCGAAGGCGGCGTTGAGGGCGGCGTCCGCGTCGGCGGGTATGTGGTATCCACCGCGGTCCAGCGCGTCCGCGATGGCGCGATTGGTGCGGCAGGCCTCCACCATGACGGTGAAGAACTCGGCGAAGTCGATGCCGGAACGGGCCTTGTCGGTCAGGGCGTGGAGCCGGTCGAGCACTACGGCCTCGATGAGCGACTCCTTGGTCGGAAAGTGCCGATACACGGTGCCGGCGCCGACGCCCGCGCGACGGGCGATCTCGTCGATGGGCACGTCCAGGCCCTCGGCGGCCAGGCTCTCGTAGGCGGCGTTCAGGACGCTCTGGCGATTGCGGCGAGCATCGGCACGCATGAGGATCCTCCGGCCTGTCGACAAGCGGGGCGGCCGTTCCGTATAGTTGAAACGGGGCGACCGTTCCGATTATAGGAGACGCCGTGTGGAGTGCGCGCGACATACCCCGGCTCGACGGCACCACCGCGTTGGTGACCGGAGCTACCGCCGGAATCGGCCTGGAAACGGCAATGGCCTTGAGCGCTCAGGGAGCCCACGTGGTGATCGGCGCTCGCAACGCGGCACGCGGTGCGGACACCCTGCGCGCGTTACCCGGCAGAGGCAGCGTCCTCGCCCTCGAACTCGCCAGCCTCCAAGCCGTGCGGCAGGCGGCAAGCGACCTCCACCAGCGCTTCGAGCGACTCGACATCCTGATCAACAACGCCGGCCTGTGGTGGCAGCCCGCACGGCGTACCCAGGACGGCTTCGAGTCTCAGTTTGGCGTCAACCACCTCGGCCACTTCGCGTTGACCGGTCTCCTCCTCGACATGCTTGAGCGGTCACCGGCCGGGCGGATCGTCACGGTCAGCAGCAAGGGGGCCGCCGCCGGGTCCGTCACGCACCTCGACCCCAGGAACCTCGACGGGTACCGGCCAGCCAAGGCCTACAACGCCGCAAAACTCGCGAATCTGCTGTTCGCGTTCGAACTGCAGCATCGACTCGCCGCGTCCGACTCATCGACGATCAGCCTCGCGGCCCACCCCGGTGGAGCACGCACCAGCCTGTTTCGTGACGCATCGCCAGGCTTCCGCATCGCCAACGCGACGATTGGGTGGCTGTTCACCCAGTCTGCCCAGGCCGGTGCGCTGCCCGTACTCCGGGCGGCGACCGACCCGCGGGCCGCCGGCGGCGAGTACTACGGGCCGGGTGGCCCCGGCCAGTTCAAGGGCGCCCCGAAACCGCAGCGGGCCCCGAAAGGCGCCTACGACCCGGCCACCCGACGTCGACTGTGGGAGATGTCCGAAGTGGCGACAGGCGTCGCCTACCCCTTGCGTGCCGAAGCTGCGCACTGACGATTCCTGCGGCCCGCCCCAGGAGGCCGGACCTGGTCTGACCGGAGGACCAGGGCCGGCCGGGGGCCTACCGGGGCGGCCCTGGTTCCGCCGGGTTACTGGCCGGGCGTACCTGCCGGTGCGCCGTGGCCGCCCAGGCCGCGGTGGCCGCCCGGACCGGGGAAGACGCCGGCCTCCACGGCCTTGGTGATGGCGTCGGCCTGCTCCTGGGTGAGTTTGCCGTCCTTGACCGCCTGGTCCAGCCGCTCCTTGAGCGCGGCCTTGCGATCCTCGGCGGAGTGGCGCTGCGGCCGGTCGGCTGGCCGGTGCTGCTCGCGGATCTTCTCCAGCGCGGCGGTCACCTTGTCGGTCGGCACGCCCAGCTCCTTGGCCAGATCCTCGGCGAACTGACCCTGCCGGTCGGCCTTGGCTCCGGGCGCCGGGGCGGTGCTGGCGCTCGGCGACGGCGAATCGGCGGCGAAGGCGATCGTCGGGGCCGCGATCCCGACGCCGAGGATGCCGGCGGCGGCCAGGCCGGCCAGCATGTGCTTCCTACTGATGGTGCGGGACATGCTCTCCTCCAGAAAGCTAGGTGGTACGTGATGTCGTCACCGACAGTGACGGGTGAGCCTGGGCGCGACCCGTGGCGAACCTGTCAGCGAGCTGACAATCGAAGGCGGAAATCGGTTGTGTCGTCGCTTGTCGGGCGGTCAGGGTCGGTCCACCGCCAACGAAGGGACGTACGCCGGGATGAGAGTCGAGATCCGGGAGATCGCACTCGTCGAGCCGGACGCCGGCCCGTACGGCATCACGGTCGGGCCCGACGGCGCGCTGTGGCTGACGCTGGTCCACGGCGGTGGCATCGCCCGCCTGGACCCCGACGGCTCGGTCCGAACCCATTCGCTGGAGCCAGCCGGCGGCCGTCCGTTGATCATCACGACGGGTCCGGACGGTGCGCTCTGGTTCACCCGCTCCGGTGATGACCGGATCGGTCGGATCACCGTCGACGGCGAGCAGCGCACGGTCGCCCTGCCGGCCGGTACCGGGCCGGGTGGCATCGCGGCCGGACCCGACGGGGCACTCTGGTACGCGGGGATGACCTCCGACACGATCGGCCGGGTAACCACCGACGGCACGGCGACCGCCTTTCCGCTGCCGGTCACCGGCGGGTTCCCCTCGATGATCACCGCCGGCGCGGACCACGCCCTCTGGTTCACCCTCAACCGCGCGAACGCGATCGGCCGGATCGCCCTCGACGGCACGGTGAGGCTGTACCCTTTGCCCACCGCGGACGCCGGGCCGGTCGGCATCGCCCTGGGCGCGGACGGCGCCATCTGGTTCGTGGAAATCACCGCCGGCCAGGTCGGCCGGATCGACGTTGATGGCGTGATCGTCGAGTTCCCACTGCCGGACCGGGCCGCGCGCCCGCACGCGATCGTGGCCGACCCAGCGGGTGGGGCCTGGTTCACCGAGTGGGGCGCCAACCGGATCGGCCACCTCGATCCGAATGGACGATTCGAGAGCTACGCCCTACCGACCCCGCAGTCGGAACCACACGGCGTCGTCCACACCCCGGATGGAGTGTGGGCAGCCCTGGAAACCGGCGCACTAGCCCACCTGACCCCCTGACCCATACCCCTCCGACCCCCGGCCCCCGGCCCCCGGGCGTCCGGCCCCCTGGCCTCCCGGCCCCCTGGCCTCCCGGCCCCGGCCCCCTGGCTTCGTTGATCAAGAGGTTTGCGTCAGAATCCGGCCCGGAACTGACGCAAACCTCTTGATCAACGAGGTCGGGGCCGGGGCTGGGCCGGGCCGGGTTGGGTCGGGGCCGGGCGCGGGGCCGGGTCGGGGCGGGGCGGGGTCGGGTTGGGGTTGGGGTTATTGGACTGCGGGGGTGACCTTCAGGGTGTTGGTTTCGGTGTCCAGTCGTGCTTCGGTGCCTACCGGGACGGTCAGCTGGTTGTGGCCGTGGCCGATGGGGAGGCCGCCGAGGACCGGTACGCCCAGGTCGCCGAGGCGTTCGGTGAGCACGTCGACGATCGTGGTGTCCCAGCCGTCGCCGCAGTCGGTGAACTGCCCGACCGCCACCCCGGCCAGCCCGTCCAGCGCACCGGCCCGGCGGAGCTGGGTGAGCATTCGGTCGACCTTGTACGGAGGCTCCTGCACGTCCTCGATCAACAGCACCGCGCCGGTCAGGTCGGGCAGGTCCGGTGTGCCGATCGACGCGACGAGCAGGCACAGGTTGCCGCCGAGCAGGGTGCCGGTGGCGCGGCCGGGGACGCGTACGTCGAAGGTCTCCTCGGTGGGGACCGCCTGAACGGTCACCGGCTCGGTGGTCATCAGCGCCGCGTGCAGGGACTCGGCGGAGCGCAGCGGCGTCCGCTCGTCCCGCCAGGCCGCTCCGGGGCCGTGTACCCCGGCCAGTCGGGCGCCCCGCCACAGGGCGAGCTGCAACGCGGTGATGTCCGAGAAGCCGGCCACCACCTTCGGGTCGCGGCGCACGGCCGCCATGTCGATGGCGTCGACGATCCGCTGGGCGCCGTAGCCGCCCCGGGTGCAGATCACCCCACGGATCTGGGGGTCGGCGAACGCCGCGTTCAGGTCGGCGGCCCGCAGGTCGTCGGTGCCGGCGAGGTAGCCGTGGCGGGCGTACGCGTTCGGGGCCGGTATCGGGCGCAGGCCCCAGCCGGTGAGCAGCTCCACGCCCCGGGCCACCCGCTCCGGCGAGGTCGGCCCGGACGGCGAGACGAGCAGCACCGTGTCACCCGGGCGCAGCACGGGCGGGCGGACGACGGTGGAGTCCTCGTTGATCACAACCGGAGAGCCTAGCCACCGCGCCGACACGACGGCCGCCAGCCGGTGGCACCGACCCGTGCCGGGGCGTGGCGGAGCGCGCCGCACCCGCTAGCCTCGACGGGTGGCAACCGCGCTGGTGATCGAGAACGACCCGACGGACGACGCGCGCCGGTTGGGTGAGTGGCTGACCGAGGCAGGGCTGGATTTGTGGGTGGTCCGCCCGCACGCCGGTGAGGAACTTCCCGCCGACCTTGAGGGGTACGCGGCACTGGTGGTGCTGGGTGGCGACCAGCAGGCGTATCCGCTGCCGGACGGTTCCCCCGGGGCGCCCTGGTTCCCGGCCGTGGAGGGGCTGCTGCGCAAGGCGGTCCGGTACCGCGTGCCGACCCTGGCTGTCTGCCTGGGCGCGCAGCTGCTCGCCACGGCGCATGCCGGGCTGGTGGAGCGGAGCCCGTCCGGGCCGGAGATCGGCCCCGGTGTGGTGGGCCGGCGCGACGCGGCCGAGCAGGACCCGCTGTTCCGGTACGTGCCGCTGATCCCGGACGTGCTCCAGTGGCACTCCGACGAGATCACCGAACTGCCCCGGGGCGCCACCCTGCTGGCGGCCTCCACCCGCTATCCGCACCAGGCGTTTCGGCTCGGCGACCGGGCCTGGGGGTTGCAGTTCCACATCGAGTGCGACACCGCGATGATCGCCGACTGGGCCACCGACTCGACCCTGCTCGCCGAGTTGGGCTACGACCCGGAGCTGGTGGTGGCGGCCTGCGACTCGGTGATGGTGGACGTCGAGGAGGTCTGGCAGCCGTTCGCCGCCCGGTTCGCCGCGCTGGCCCTCGGCGAGTTGGACGACAGCACGATCCGGCGCGGCCTGCCGCTGCTCGGGCACTGATGGGCCGGCCGACCAGGGCATCGGGCCGGCTCGCCAGGTACGGCTTCGGCACCGCCGAGGGCGACGGCGGCGCACGCGCCGCGGACCTGCTCGGCCCGGACGGGCTGGGTCTCTGGCAGCCGGAGGAGCAGGAGCCGGTCGACGACGCGGCCGGGGAGCTGCTCGCCGCGCTGTCCCGGGCCGCCGACCCGGACCTGGCGCTGCGCCAACTGCACCGCATCGTCGAGGCGGAGAGCCGAACCAGCGCCGCCGGCACCAGCGCCGCCGGCACCAGCGCCGCCGGCACCAGCGCCGCCGGCACCAGCGCCGCCGGCACCAGCGCCGCCGGTGGCGGTAGCACCGCCGGCACCAACGCCAGCTCGCCGCTGCTCGCGGAGCTGCACGCCGACCCCGGGCTGCGGCGTCGGCTGATCGCCGTGCTGGGCGCGTCGTCGGCGCTCGGCGACCATCTGGTGGCGAATCCCGAGCACTGTCTGACGCTGCGTACCGCACCGGACGGGCTCGCGCCGATCGCCGACGGTCGGCTGGAGCCGGCCGGCGACGGGAACCCGGTGGCGGTGCTGCGTGCCGCGTACCGGCTCTCCCTGCTGCGGATCGCGGCGGCCGACCTCACCGGCGGCCGGGCCCTGGAGCAGACCATGGCGGCGCTGTCCGCGCTGGCCGACGCGACCCTCGCGGCCGCGTACGAGATCGCCGTCGCCGAGTTGGCGGCGGGCACCGAGCGGCCCCGGCTGGCCGTGGTGGCGATGGGCAAGTGCGGCGGCGGCGAGCTGAACTACGTCTCCGACGTGGACGTGATCTTCGTGGCCGCCGAGGACGCCGACCTGCCCGCCGCGACCCAGGTGGCGACCCGGCTGATCTCCGTCTGCGGGATGGTCGCCTGGCCGGTGGACGCCGCCCTGCGGCCCGAGGGCAGTCGTGGCCCGCTGGTGCGTACCCTCGCCAGCCACCTCGCCTACTACCGCCGGTGGGCACGCACCTGGGAGTTCCAGGCGCTGCTCAAGGCCCGCCCGGCCGCCGGGGACCTGCCGCTGGCCCAAGAGTGGATCGACCAGCTCGCGCCGCTGGTGTGGAGCGCCGCCGAACGCCCCGAGGCGGTCGAGGACGTCCGCGCGATGCGCCGCCGGATCATCGACAACATCCCGCCGAAGGAGCTGGAACGCGAGATCAAGCGCGGTCCGGGCGGGCTGCGCGACATCGAGTTCGCCGTTCAGCTCCTGCAACTCGTGCACGGCCGCGGCGACGAGACCCTGCGGGCGCCCGGCACCATTCCGGCGCTGCGCGCGCTCGTCGCCGGTGGCTACGTCGGCCGCGCCGACGGGGAGTCGCTGCTGCGCGGCTACCGCTTCCTGCGCGCCGTCGAGCACCGGCTCCAACTCCAGGCCCTGCGCCGTACGCACACCGTGCCCACCGAGCCGGGGGCGCTGCGTTGGCTGGCCGCCGCGCTGGGTTTCGTGGCCACGCCGGGCCGCAGCGCCGTCGAGAGCTTCCGGGCCGACTGGGTCACCCACGCCACCGAGGTACGACGGCTGCACGCCAAACTGCTCTACCGGCCGCTGCTGGAGTCGGTGGCCCGGGTACCCGCCGACGGGCTGCGGCTCACCCCGGAGGCGGCCCGGCACCGGTTGGAGATCCTCGGCTTCGCCGACCCGGCCGGGGCGCTGCGTCACCTCCAGGCGCTCACCGGCGGGGTGAGTCGTACGGCGGCCATCCAGCGCACCCTGCTGCCGGTGCTGCTGAGCGAGTTCGCGGACGCGCCGGAGCCGGACCGGGGGCTGCTCAACTACCGCAAGGTCTCCGACAAGCTGGGCAGCACCCCCTGGTACCTGCGCCTGCTGCGGGACGGCGGTCCCGTCGCCCGCCGGCTGGCCCGGGTGCTGGCCCTGTCCCGGTACGTCGCCGACCTGCTCGCCCGGGATCCGGAGGCGCTGCGGCTGCTCGCCGAGGAGAACGAGTTGTCGCCGCGTCCGCGTCCGGTGCTGCGTGACGGCTTCCTCGCGGCGGCGGCCCGGCACACCGACCCGGTCGAGGCGACCCGCGCGGTGCGGGCGCTGCGCCGCCGGGAGCTGGTCCGGGTGGCCTGCGCGGACGTGCTCTGCCGGGCCGGCGCGCTCGCACCCACCCCGACCCGGGCGGACGGCACGACGCGGCCGTCACCCGGCCTGGCCGACATCACCGAGGTCGGTACGGCGCTCGCCGACGTCACCGACGCCACCCTCGCCGCAGCGCTGCGGGCCGCGCGGGCCAGCCAACCGGCCCCGGACGGACTGCGGTTCGCGGTGATCGGAATGGGCCGCCTCGGCGGGTACGAGTCGAACTACCTCTCCGACGCCGACGTGCTCTTCGTCTACGACCCGCCCGCCGGCAGCAGCGAGAGCGCCGCCAGCGCGGCCGCGCACACCATCGCGGAGGAGCTGCGTCGACTGCTCGGCGTACCCGCGCCCGACCCGCCGTTGGGTGTCGACGCCGATCTGCGCCCCGAGGGCCGGCAGGGTCCGCTGGTGCGCAGCCTCGCCGCGTACGCCCAGTACTACGCCCGCTGGTCCCGGGTGTGGGAGGCGCAGGCGCTGCTGCGCGCCCGGTTCGTCTGCGGTGACGCCGACCTGGGCGCCGAGTTCGAGGCGATGATCGAGCCGGTGCGCTACCCGGCCGACGGGTTGACCCGCGAGCAGGTCGTCGAGATCCGTCGGATCAAGGCCCGGGTGGAGACCGAGCGGCTGCCGCGCGGGGCCGACCCGGCCACCCACACGAAGCTGGGCCGGGGCGGGCTGGCCGACGTCGAGTGGGCGGTCCAGCTCGTCCAGCTCCGACACGCGGGCGCGATCCCGGAGCTGCGCGGCACGCGTACCCTCGATGCCCTCGCGGCGGCCGAGCGGGCCGGCCTGATCGATGCGGCGGACGCCGCGGAGATGGCCGCCGGCTGGTCCCTGGCCGCGCAGGTCCGCAACGCGCTGATGCTGGTCCGGGGCCGGGCGGGTGACCAGCTGCCCCGGCACGGCGTGGAGCTGGCGGGGGTGGTCCGGCTGCTCGGCCACGACGACCCGGGGGAGTTCCTCGACGAGTACCTGCGTACCGGCCGCCGCTCCCGCGCCGCCGCCCAGCGCGTGCTGGAGGGGTAGGAAGATCAGCCGAGGGTGTAGTCGCCGGCGCGGGGGACGGTGACGCTGGTCCAGTCCCCGTCGGCGGCGACGGTCGCGCCGCCGGACGCGGTCAGCCAGCGGCTGTGCCGCACCCGGACCGCCACCGGGCCGGCGGTCGGGGCCCGGAAGGTGACTGCCGCGCCGTCCGCGCGGACCAGCTCGGCGGGCGCGGCGACCAGCGGCGTCGGGTCGGCCACCGCCCAGACCCGCCAGTGCGGGCCGGACCAGGCCGGGGTCAGGTACGGTAGGCCGCCCTCGACGAGTTCCGCCTCGGCCCGCCCCACCCAGGACAGCGGGGCGTCCGGCACTGCCACGTACTGCACGGCGTTCTCCGCCAGCCAGGCCCGGTAGCTGGCCGGGGTGAGCGGCACGCCGGTGCCGGTCGCGCCCGGCACGGTGGTGAAGAAGAGCGGGTTGCGGTCGATGTCGGCCTGCCGCAGCCAGCCGCGGGCCAGCGGCACCTCACCGAGGCGGGCCGCCTCCCAGTAGTTGCGGGTCGGCGGCACCTCCACCCGGCCGGTGAGCCGCTGCCCGGCCAGGAACGCGCGCAGCGGCGCGTGATAGCCGGGCGCGCTGGTCGGGTCGCCGATGCTCCGCAGGTCCGCCGGGACCACCGGCGGCTGCCACCCGCAGACGGCCGCCAGCAGCGCGGCCAGGCCGATCCCACCCAACAGTCGGGCCGGCACGGGCCCGACAGCCGGCCGGCGGGCCAGGCGGGTCGACAGCCAGGCCGGCGGGCGGGCGGCGGCGGCCAGCACCGGCAGCGCGAACATCGTCGCCAACCGGGTCGCGTTCAACCCCACCGGCGTGTGCACTCCGGCGGCGACCAGCACCCCGGCGGCGGCCAGCAGCGCGCCGAACCGCACCGGCCGGTACGCCACCAGCGCCGCCACCAGCAGGCTCGTCACCACCGCCCGCAGGGTGTCGGTGCGGCTGATGTTCATCCAGCCGCCGTCGCCGAAGAGCACCGCGGTCGCGCCCAGCGGCACGGCCGCCGCGACGCCGAGCGCCAGCCCGTCGGCGTACCGGCGGGCCAGCAGCAGCGCCGCGCCCGCCAGGCCGACGAACAGGCCGGCCACCGGGCTCGTCGCCGAGGCCAGCAACGCGCCGGCCGCGGCCAACGCGACACGACGACCCGGGGGTACGCCCCGAGTCAGCGCGACCAGCGCAGCCAGCCCGAAGGCGACACCGAGGGCGTACGTCACCCGGCCCGAGACCAGGTTGCCGGCCAGCGTGACCACGCCGATCAGGCTGCCCAGCAGCGGACGCGGCACCAGGCTGCGGACCAGCAGCGCGGCCAGCGCGGTCGCCGACGCCACCAGCGCCAGCGCGCCGGTCACCCGCACACCGAGCACCGCCATCACGGGCTGCGACACCAGGCTGTAGCCGAACTGCTGCACCCCGCCGTACCAGCGCAGATCCACCGGGGTGAGGCCGTGGGCGGCGAAGAAGTCGGCGCGGGCGACCTGCGCGGAGAGGTCCGAGCCCATCAGCGGCAGGGCCAACCAGAGCGCGCCGAGCACGACGGAGCAACCGGCGGCCACCGCCACCACCCGACTGCGCCGCATGCCCACCTCCGTACCGCGACAACCGTACTGGCAGCATGTCCGGCGTGCCTCACCACCTCGCGCGCTGGACCGGACTGGCGGGATCGGTGCTTCTCGCCGTCGCCGCGTTCCTGGGCGGCGCCCTGCCCGACTCGCCCCTGCGCAGCAACCCGGTCAGCATCTGGCAGGGCGCGAACGGACCGCTGGTGCTCATCGCCTGGCTGGTCGGCACCGGGCTGCTGGCGTACGCCTGGTGGTCGCTGCGCGACGACGTGCCGTCGACCCGCTGGGCGCTGGTCACCGTCGGGCTCTGGCTGCTGCCGCTGCTGATCGCGCCCCCGCTGGCCAGCCGCGACGTCTACGCGTACGCCTGCCAGGGCGCCAGCTACGCCGCCGGGATCAACCCGTACGAGCAGGGTGTCTCCGCGCTGCCCTGCCCCTGGCTGGACACCATCTCGTACATCTGGCGGGACACCCCGGCGCCCTACGGGCCGCTGTTCGTGGTGCTGTCCGGCGCGGTGGTCAAGGCCACCGGCTCGCTGACCGGCGCGATCGTGGTGTTCCGGCTGATCGCCGTGGCGGGGGTCGCGCTGATGGCGGTCAGCCTGCCGGTGCTGGCCCGACGGGTGGGCGTACCGGCCTCCCGGGCGGTCTGGCTGACGCTCGCCTGCCCGCTGGTCGCCGTGCACCTGGTCTCCGGCGCGCACAACGACGCCCTGATGGTCGGCCTGCTCGTCGCCGGGCTGGCCGTGATCGCCTCCCTGCCCGGACGCCCCGGCCCGCTGCTCGCCGGTGGCGTGCTGCTCGGTCTCGCCGCCGGCATCAAGGTGACGGCGCTGGTCGTGGTGCCGTTCGCCGCGCTGGCCGCGATCGTCGGCGGGTACTCGATCCGCGCGCTGATCCGCCACGGCGGCTGGGTGGTCGGCGGCGCGGTCGCCGTCGTGGTCGGGGTGACCTTCGCCGCCGGCCTCGACTTCGGCTGGGTCGGTGGGCTGGCCCGCGGCGGTGACGTGATCGCCTGGACGTCGCCGTCCACGGCGGTCGGGCAGACCGTCGGCTACCTGGCGGTGCCCTTCGGCGGGCACGTCGACGCGCTCGCCGTCACCCGGGGGGTCGGCGTCGCGGTGCTGGCGGTGCTGCTGGTGTGGCTGTGGTGGCGGGCCCGCACGCGGGAGCCGCTGTGGTACGCCGCCGTGGCGCTGACCGCCACGGTCGCCCTCGCGCCACTGTTCCACCCCTGGTACTGGGTCTGGCCGCTCGCGGTGCTGGCGGCCACCGCCCGGCGTACCGGATGGTTCATCGTCGTCGCGCTGGTGGCGTCGTTCCTGGTGCTGCCCGATGGCACCGGGCTGCCCCGCTACACCAAGACGGTCGGGGCGCCACTGATGACGCTGTTGGTGATCGTGCTGGCCATCCGGTTGGTACGGTCGGCTCGGGCGGCCCGCCAACCGGTCGCCGCCGACTAGGTCGACCAGGGGGAAGGTGCGCCGGTGACCACTCCCGGCGCGCCTTCGCCGGTTTCCGGCCTGCTGGCCGCCCGGTTTGCCCGGTACGCCGGCCTGGTCGGCGCGGTCCTGCTCGCCGTGGCCGGGTGCCTCGGCGGGGCGCTGCCCGACGCCCCACTGAACGTCACGCCCGTGTCGATCTGGCGAGCCCCGGGCGGCGCGGCAACCTTGGCCTGCTGGCTGGTCGGCACCGCGCTGCTCGTCGGCGCCTGGTGGTCACTGCGCGCCGGTGCGCCGTCGAGCCGGTGGGCGTACGTCACCGCCGGGCTGTGGGCGCTGCCGCTGCTGCTCGCGCCGCCCCTGGGCAGCCGGGACGTCTACTCGTACGCCTGCCAGGGCTGGACCTACGCGCACGGTGTCGACCCGTACGCCGTCGGGGTGGCCGCCTCGGGTTGCCCGTGGGGGGAGACGGTGGCACCGATCTGGCGGGACACGCCGGCGCCGTACGGCCCGGTGTTCGTGCTGCTCGCGGCGCTCGCGGTGACTGTCGGAGGCGGGCTCACCGGCACTGTCGTACTGCTGCGGGTCATCGCCGTGGCCGGGTTGCTGCTGGCCGCGCTCTGCCTGCCTCCGCTGGCCCGGGCCACCGGAGTGCCGACCCGGCGGGCGGCCTGGCTGGCGCTGGCCGCGCCACTGGTCGGCGTACACCTGGTGGGCGGCGCGCACAACGACGCCGTGATGCTCGGGCTGTTGCTGTGCGGGCTGCTGGTGGCGGTCCGTTGGCCGGGCCGGCCCCCCGCGCTGCTGCTCGCCGGGGCGCTGCTCGGGCTGGCGGTCACCGTGAAGGCCAGCGCAATCGTGGTGGTGCCGTTCGCGGCGCTGGTGGGAGCGTCCGGCCGGACGGTGTTCCGCAGCGGCGCGTGGCTGGGCGGCGGGCTCCTGGGCGCGCTGCTGGTCGCCTCGGCGCTGTCCGGCCTCGGATTCGGCTGGGTGGGTGGGTTGACCCGCAGCGGCGACTCCGAACAGTGGACATCGCCGCCCACCGCCGTCGGGTTCGTCGTCGACTACGCCGGCGCGGTGGTCGGGCGGGACCCGCAGGCCGTGCCGGTGGCCCGCGCCATCGCGTTGGTGCTGCTCGCGGTCGTGCTCGTGGCCCTCTGGTGGCGCACGTGGCGGCGAGTTGCCGCCGATTTGGGCGGGCTGGCGGCTGGCTCAGGCGGGCTGCTGGACGCCTCGGGCGGGCTGGCGGTCGGCCGCGATGCGCTGTCAGCCGCTTCGGGCGGGTTGCCGTCCATATCGGGCGGGTTGCCGGCCGGGGCGGCGCGGTGCCGAGCGGTACTGCACGGCGCCGGCCTGGCCCTGGTCGCCACCGTCGTCCTGTCCCCGGTCTTCCACCCCTGGTACGCGACCTGGCCGCTGGCCCTGCTCGCGCTCAGCGCCGCCCGGACCACGTGGTTCGTGCTGCCGGCCGCCGTGGCTGCCTTCCTGGCGCTGCCCGACGGCACCAACCTGGCCCGCTTCACGAAGGCCCCCGGCGCTCTCGCGATGACCGTCCTGCTCCTGTTCCTGCTCCTCCGGATGTGGCGGCACGCACCGGAGCGCTCGCTACGTCCCTGACCACCGGTCGGATGCGCGAAGATCGCGCTCGAACATGGATGTAGTGGCTTCTGGCGCGTTCGAGGCCACTACATCCAGGATCGAGCACGATCTTGGTGCGGTGCGGTGCGGTGCGGTGCGGTGCGGTGCGGTGCGGTTAGCGGTTGGCGCTCGGCGCGGGGGGTCGGGCCAGTCGGGCGCGGACGGCGAGGGCCACCGGTAGCAGCGCGGGGCCGACCAGCGCGACCACGGCAGCCGTCGCGGCGAGCGCCGTCCAGTTCGGGACGAACGCGCTCCGCATGCCGTCCGCCGCCCCGGCCAGCGGTAGCAGGGCCAGCAGACCCACGGGGGTGAGCAGGATCAGCAGGGCCCACCCGCCCCGGTGGTCGCCGCGTACGGCCAGTCCCACCGCGAGCAGCATGGCCACCGCGAGCACCGCCACGGCGGTGTCCTGCAACATCAGAATCGCCCTCACCGCGCGATAGGTCCAGGCGAAACTTCCCGGCGTCAGGCTTGCGGCCGCCGCCAGGCCGGCGACGGCGGCGAGCAATGGCGCCACCCGCAGCGCCACCGGCCGCGCGCGGGACGCGCCGAGCGCGACCACACCCAACCCGACCTGCGGGAGCAGCACGAACAACGGTGGACGGGGCAGGCCGGTGAGCGCGGCGGCGGGGACGAGCGCGACCGTGAGAAGCAGCGCGAGCGCGACCGCGCGTCGGTGCCACCGGCTGGGTGCCAGCGCCTGCACACCCGCGGCGAGGAGCCAACCGACCCACGCCACGATGCCGAGCGAGACGAACGGCCCGGCGGACGGCTCGCCGAAGCCGGGCAGAGCCGGCCGCAGTTCGAGCACGGTCCACATGCCGGCGAGCGTGGTGGCGGTGAGCAGGGCCAGGGCGGCCGCGAGGTGTACCCCGGGGACCAGGTCGGTGACGCCGGTGGCGCGTACCCGTTGGCGGAGCCCGCCGCGGAGGAGGTCCACGGCGTCCGCGGGGGTGGGCCAGCGGCGGCCCGGCTCGGCCAGGTCCAGGTACGTGCCGACGATCTCGGCGCCCCGGGCCCGCCGGTAGTCGGCGGGGTACGCGGCGAGGAGCCGGAGGTAACGGCGCTCGATCTCGGTCATGCGAGGCCTCCGGCGAGGCGTGGGGTGGTCGGTCGGGCGGCACGGGCCCGTGCGGCGAGCCGGGCGGTGGCGGCCTCGACGTTGCGTCGCAGCCGTTCGGTCTCGGCGCTGAGGGTGGCGTCGCCGTCGGGGGAGAGGCGGTAGTAGCGGCGCAGTCGACCGTCCACCACCTCCTCCCGGTCGACCTCGACGAGGCCGGCGTCGACCAGCCGGTCCAGCGCGCCGTAGAGCGTTCCGGGGCGCAGCGACACGCGGTTGTCGGAGAGGGCGGCGACCTCGCCGATCAGTCCGTAGCCGTGCATTGGCTCAACGGCGAGCGCGGTCAGGATGTCCAGCCGCAGCACCCCGCCGCTCTGCGTGGCGGCCACCGCCTGCTGGCCGGCGAACGCCAGATCCCGGCAGGTGCCGCCGATCCAGC
>NZ_JBITMW010000016.1:0-153782 GCF_044466585.1 Micromonospora sp. NPDC049359
GCACTCGTGAGGGTGTGGGAGAGTAGGACACCGCCGGACAATCTTTCAGGAATGGCCACCCCTATCGGGGTGGCCATTCCTGCATTCCCCCCCAAAAAAACCCACCCCCGCGCCCCCCTGTCCCGCGCCCCCTTCCGGGAAGGGGGTCTGGAGAGGGCTGGCGGGAGGGTGCGGAGGGGTTAGGTTCGGGATTGCATTTCGTTGCGGAGGTCGCCCAGGAGGGCGCCCGCGTCGGTCACCGACCTGCCGGGGAACATCGCCATCACGACGCTGCCGTGGTCGGCCCAACCGCACACCGCGAAGTCGCCGCCCTCACCGCTCGTGCTGCCGCACTTCATCACTCCACCCAGCTTGCCCGCAGGCACCTTACGCAGCCCCGTCACCGCCCCGGTCTCGTCGGACATCAGGCCGAAGAGGCTGTCCAGGTCGCGTTCGGGTTGCCAGAGCAGCGTTGTGCCGCCGAAGACGAGGACCGCGCGCTTGTCGTCGGCGGGGTCGCGGTAGACGGTGCCGAAGCTCCGGTCCAGGTCGATGTCGGCGGCCAGGCCGCTGCGCAGGTAGTCGGCCGTGCTCTTGGCGCGTTCGCTGTCGTCCCGGGTCAAGCCCGCCGCCCGCTCGGGCGAGGTCAGCCGGGTGTCCTTCTGCTGCGCCACACGCCACCCACCGACCCCCAGCACACCAGCGCCCGCGAGACCGACGACCAGGGCGACCGTCCAGCCGATCTTGCGGCGGCGGGACCAGCCACCGGACCGCTCGTCGGGATCGCCGCCGGTGTCCCGAGTGCTCAGCTGGATCGGCTCCTCGGTCAGCTCGACCGGCTCGTGGCCGTGGTCGAGCGACCGGTCGGTGAGATGTGCGTCGGACATAGCCGACACCGTACGCGAACGAGAGGTGGCGCACGTCAGGTCCGCAGAAGCCCTTCGTAGACTTGTCGGGTGACCGAGAGACTGGATGCCCGACGCCCCGACGCCCCGACGCTTGCCGGCCAGTACCAGCCTGGCGAGGTAGAGCAGCGGCGGTACGAGCAGTGGGTAGCCGCTGGGCACTTCCGGGCCTCCGCCGACAGCGACAAGCCCCCCTTCACCATCGTCATCCCGCCGCCGAACGTCACCGGCTCGCTGCACATGGGCCACGCGTTCGAGCACACGCTCATGGACGCGCTGACCCGGCGCAAGCGGATGCAGGGCTTCGAGGCGCTGTGGCTGCCCGGCATGGACCACGCCGGCATCGCCACCCAGAACCTGGTCGAGCGTCAGCTCGCCGCCGAGGGCCTGTCGCGGCACGACCTCGGTCGGGAGAAGTTCGTCGAGCGGGTCTGGCAGTGGAAGGCCGAGTCCGGCGGCAAGATCCTCGGCCAGATGCGCCGCCTCGGCGACTCCGTCGACTGGGAGCGGGAGCGCTTCACCATGGACGCCGGCCTGAGCCGCGCGGTCCAGACGATCTTCAAGAAGCTCTTCGACGACGGCCTCATCTACCGGGCCAACCGGATCATCAACTGGTGTCCGCGCTGCCTGACCGCACTGTCGGACATCGAGGTCGAGCACACCGACGACGACGGTGAGCTGATCTCGATCCGCTACAGCGACGAGGTCGTGGTGGCCACCACGCGGGCCGAGACGATGCTCGGCGACACCGCCGTGGCGGTGCACCCCGACGACGAGCGCTACCAGCACCTGATCGGCACCGAGGTCGAGCTGCCGCTCACCGGCCGGCGGATCCCGATCGTCGCCGACGCGCACGTCGACCCGTCCTTCGGCACCGGCATGGTCAAGGTGACCCCCGCCCACGACCCGAACGACTTCGAGATCGGCCAGCGACACGACCTGCCCGCGCTGACCGTCATGGACGAGCGCGGCGTGATCACCGTGCCCGGCCCGTTCGAAGGGCTGGACCGGTTCGAGGCGCGGCCGGCGATCGTCGCGGCGCTGCGCGAGCAGGGCCGGATCGTCGCCGAGAAGCGCCCGTACGTGCACGCCGTCGGTCACTGTTCGCGTTGCAAGACGACGGTTGAGCCGCGGTTGTCGCTGCAGTGGTTCGTCAACACCGCCCCGCTCGCGCAGGCCGCCGGTGACGCGGTGCGCGACGGTCGGGTCCGTATCGAGCCGGCCGAGCTGGCGAAGCGCTACTTCGCCTGGGTCGACAACATGCACGACTGGTGCATCTCCCGCCAGCTCTGGTGGGGGCACCGCATCCCGGTCTGGTACGGCCCGGCCGGCGAGATCGTCTGCGTCGGCCCCGACGAGACGCCGCCGACCGGCGAGGGTTGGCACCAGGACGAGGACGTCCTCGACACCTGGTTCTCCAGCGGCCTGTGGCCGTTCTCCACCCTGGGCTGGCCGGAAGAGACCCCGGACCTGGCGAAGTTCTATCCGACCAGCGTGCTGGTCACCGGGTACGACATCCTGTTTTTCTGGGTCGCCCGGATGATGATGTTCGGCCTCTACGCGATGGACGGCCGGCCGCCCTTCGACGTGGTCGCGTTGCACGGCATGGTGCGCGACCAGTTCGGCAAGAAGATGTCGAAGTCGTTCGGCAACGTGGTCGACCCGCTGGACTGGATCGACAGGTACGGCGCCGACGCGACCCGGTTCACCCTGGCCCGGGGCGCGAACCCCGGCCAGGACGTGCCGGTCAGCGAGGAGTGGTGCCAGGGCTCGCGTAACTTCTGCAACAAGCTCTGGAACGCCACCCGGTTCGCGTTGATGAACGGCGCGCACACGACCGGCGACCTGCCGCCCGTCGAGCAGCTCTCCACCGTCGACCGGTGGGTCCTGTCCCGGCTGGCGCACGTCACCGCCGAGGTCGACGAGCAGTTCGAGGCGTACGAGTTCGCCAAGGTGTGTGACCTGCTCTACCACTTCGCCTGGGACGACGTCTGCGACTGGTACGTCGAGCTGAGCAAGCCGGTGCTCGCCGAGGGCGGTGAGCGGGCCGACGTGACCCGCCGGGTTCTCGGCCACGTCCTGGACCAGCTGCTGCGGCTGCTGCACCCGGTCATCCCGTTCGTCACCGAGGAGTTGTGGCTCGCGCTGACCGGCGGCGAGACGGTGCAGGCCGTCGCCTGGCCGGTGGCCGACCGGTCGCTCATCGACGACGCCGCCGAGGTCGAGCTGGCCGCCGTGCAGCGGGTCGTCACCGAGATCCGCCGGTTCCGTTCCGACCAGGGGCTACGCCCGACGCAGCGGGTCGCGGCCCGCCTGGACGGGCTGGCCGGGGCCGGCATCGCGGCCCACGAGCCGCTGATCCGGTCGCTGGTTCGGCTGGACCCCGCCGGTGACGACTTCCAGGCCAGCGCGACGTTGGCCATGCCCGGCGCGGTAGGTGTCGCGTTGGACACCCGGGGGTCGATCGACGTGGCCGCCGAGCGGGCCCGGCTGACCAAGGACCGCGCGGCCGCCCAGAAGGAGGTCGCGCAGGCCCGGGCGAAGCTCGACAACCCGGCCTTCATCGGCAAGGCCCCCGAGCCGGTCGTCGCGAAGATCCGCGACCGGCTCGCCACCGCCGAGGCCGACCTGGTCCGGATCGACGCCGCTCTGGAGACGCTTACCTCGTGACCGACCGTACCGATTTCGCCGCCGCCGAAGCTGAGCTGAACGCCCGCGGTTTCACCCGCATGGTGTTCGAGCTGGACCGCATCGAGTCGCTGCTCGACCTGCTCGGGAGTCCGCAGCGGGCGTACCCGTCGATCCACCTCACCGGCACCAACGGCAAGACGTCCACCGCACGGATGATCGACTCGCTGCTGCGGGCGTTCGGGCTGCACACCGGCCGGTACACGAGTCCGCACCTGGAGACCGTCCGGGAGCGGATCAGCCTGGACGGGGAACCGGTGAGCGAGGAGCGCTTCGCCGCGGTCTACCGGGAGATCAAGCCGCTGGCCGAGCTGGTCGACGCGCGCTCGGACGAGCCGCTGACGTACTTCGACATGACGACCGCGTTGGCGTTCGCCACGTTCGCCGACGCGCCCGTCGACATCGCCGTGGTCGAGGTGGGTCTCGGCGGCGCCGAGGACGCCACCAACGTCATCCAGGCCGGCGTCTGCGTGATCACGCCGATCGGCCTGGACCACACCGAGTGGCTCGGCGACACGCTCCAGGACATCGCGCTGGCCAAGGCCGGCATCATCCACCCGGGCGCCACCGTGATCTCGGCGGCGCAGGAGGAGGAGGCCGCGCGTCCCCTCCTCGAACGCTGCTCCGAGGTGGGCGCCACCATCGCCCGTGAGGGCGCCGAGTTCGGCGTGCTGAGCCGGGCGGTCGCCGTCGGCGGGCAGGTGCTCAAGCTGCAGGGCCTCGGTGGCGTCTACGACGACGTGTTCATCCCCCTGCACGGCGCGCACCAGGCGCAGAACGCGGCGGTGGCGCTCGCCGCCGTGGAGGCGTTCCTCGGTGCCGGGGCCCGCCGTCAGTTGGACGTCGAGGCCGTCCGGGAGGGGTTCGCGACGGCCAGCTCCCCGGGCCGGCTGGAGCGGGTCCGCAGCGCTCCGACCGTCCTGCTGGACGGCGCGCACAACCCGCACGGTATGGCCGCGACGGTGACCGCGCTGCAGGAGGAGTTCGCGTTCAGCAAGCTGGTGGCGCTGGTGGGCGTCCTCGCCGACAAGGACGCGAGCAGCCTGCTGGAGCTGCTGGAACCGGTGGCCGACGTCGTGGTGGTCACCCGCAACAGCTCGCCACGGGCGATGCCGACGAAGGAGCTCGCCGCGCTCGCCGTCGAGATCTTCGGCGAGGAGCGCGTCGAGGTGGCCGAGGAGGTGCCGGACGCGATCGAGCTGGCGGTCGCGCTGGCCGAGGAGGACGTACCCGGTGAGCTCAGCGGCGTCGGTGTCCTGGTGACGGGTTCGGTGGTCACGGTCGCCGACGCCCGCCGGCTGCTGAAGCGATGACCGGCCCCGAGCGCGACCCCCGCGCCACCGACGCGACCGACCTGGACCGCGACCCGCGCGCCACCGACCTGGACCGCGACCCGCGCGCCACCGACCTGGACCGCGACCCGCGCGCCACCGACCTGGACCGCGACCCGCGCGCCACCGACGGCGCGACCGGTCCGGACCGCGGTGGGAGCGCTCCGGACCAGGACACGGCCGCATCGACGGCGGGGGAGCCGGAGGCCGGGCAGGTACGGCGCTCCGGCCTGCGGAACCCGCAGGCGGCCGTACGGGGTCTCGGCGCGGGAACGCTCGGCCTGGAGGCGCTGGTGCTGCTGCTGGCCATTCAACCGATCCGGGTGGTCGGCGGTGACCTGGGCGGCGCGGCGATCGCCGTGGTGGTGGCCCTGGCGGTGGCCGCCATCCTGCTGGCCGGCATGATGCGGCGTCCCTGGGCCTGGCACGCCGGCACCGTGTTGCAGGGCCTGCTGATGCTGGCCGGGCTGCTGCACTGGTCGCTGCTCGTGCTGGGCATCATTTTCGCGCTGGTCTGGGCGTACGCGCTGCACGTCCGCCGGGTCATCCTCGGCTGACCCCCGAGGGTCGGGTCAGGCGTCGGCGCGTTCGCGCCACTGGGTCAGGGCGATGCCGTGGCCGTCCGGGTCCCGGAAGGCCGCCGCCCACACCTCGAGCCGGCTGCCCCGGTTGACCACGCGTGGGGCGTACGTGAAGCGGACGCCGGATCCGCGCAGCCGTCCGTACGCCGCCTCGATGTCGTCCACCTCGAGGTTGACGTGCACGAGCCGGCGACTGATGGGCGCCGCCCCGGTCACCTCGCGCAGCACCAGCCGGGTCGAGCCGAAGGCGAGCACCGCGTTGCCGGTGCCCTGGTCGACCTCGGAGAAGCCGAGCATGTCCCGGTAGAAACCGAGCGATCGGGCCAGGTCGGTGACCAGCAGGGTCAGTCCGACGCCGCTGATGGGACCGGCCGGGTCTGCCGCCGACGCTCCGTCGTACCCGAAGATCGCCTCGTCCAGGGCCTCGGCGGTGACGGTCTCGCGGGCCGCTCCCGCCGGGGTCGGGTCGTCCAGCGGCAGGTCCAGCGGGTCCAGCGGGTCGGTAGCGAGCGGGCCGGTCCGCTGCGTCGGCGGGGCGTCGGTCGGCCGGTCCGCGCTCGGTGCGGACCGGGCCTGCGCTTCCGCGTCCACGGGGTCGTCGTCGGACTCGGCGGCACGGACGTCGTCCGGGTCGTCCGGGTCGACGCCGGGCTGGTCGGAGTGCTCCTCGGCCGGGGGCCGGGGTGCGGGCGTGGCCCGGCGGGGCAGTCCCGCGCCGGGCTGTTGCTCGACGACGACGCCTTCGAGGACCACCGGGCCGCCCGGGGCCTGGCTCACCACCACCGGCTCGCGCTCGTCGGATACGACGGACCGGTCGTCGCGCAGGGGGTCGGGACCGCGCTGGTCGCGGAACGGGTCGCCGCCGCGCGGGTCGCGGAACGGATCGGGGCCGCGCGGGTCGCCGAACGGGTCGGGGCCGAACGGGTCGCCGCCGCGCGCGTCCCGGAAGTCGTCGTCGGGCGCGCGGTCCGCCCAGGGCGGGGCGTCCTGCTCGATCAGCACCTCGTCGCCGGGGTCGAGGTCGCCGAACTCGGGCGGCAGGTCCGCGACGGCCGCGGCGGTCTCGGCGTGGGTGGGCACCTCGTCCCAGAGGACCTTGACGTGCCGCTGGTCGTCGAGCGCGACCCGGATGGGCAGGGTCTGGCCCAACGACGGCCACTTGGAGACCGGCACCCGCGGCTCGATGATCTTCTTGGATCGGGGCGGCAGGCCGGGCGCGTCAATGACCAGTTGCAGCTCGCACCGGCCGAACGCGTACTGGGTGGGTGGTTCGGAGGCGCTGTGCACGTGCGCCACGCCGACCACCCAGGTGCGCCCGCCGCCCTTCACGGTGGCCAGCGCGATCGCCAGCACCAGCAGGGCGACGCCGAGCGCGACGATGGCCCAGCTGGTCATGCCCAGCCCGAAGAGGACGACGAAGGTGGCCACGGTGCCGAGCACCGTGCCGACCAGCTTGCGTACCGGCGCGATGGGCCGGTTCCCGCCATTCGCCACAGTGGACCTCCCGGGGGTCAGGGCCAGGCTAGGCCGGATCGGCCACCGGTGGAAAGACCGGCCGCCGCGCCGGCGCCGGGACCGGGTCGCTACGCTGACCGTACCGAGCCCAAGCGTTCTGCGCGTACAGGAGGAACCCAGCGTGTCCAACGACAGCCCGGAAGAGCGCAGCCTCGTGCTGATCAAGCCCGACGCGGTCCGCCGCGGCCTGGTCGGCGAGCTCCTCTCCCGCTTCGAGCGCAAAGGGCTGCGGATCGACGCGATGGTGCACCGGACCATGGACGCCGCGCTCGCGGACGCGCACTACGCCGAGCACGTCGACAAGGCGTTCTACCCGCCGCTGAAGGACTTCATGACCGGCGGTCCGCTGGTCGCCCTGGTCCTCTCCGGCGACCAGGTCATCGACGTGGTCCGTGGGCTGGTCGGCGCGACCGACGGCCGCAAGGCCGCCGCCGGCACCATCCGGGGCGACCTGTCGCTCTCCAACCGGGAGAACCTGGTGCACGCCTCCGACTCGCCGGACAGCGCCAAGCGCGAGATCGCGCTCTGGTTCCCCGAGCTGGGCTGACGACCTCACGATTTCAGGCGGCCGGGGGTAGCTTCTCCGGATTGCCCACCACGTAGATCCCGGTGATCCGACCGGCGGCGGCGGTGACGGTCATCGTGTAGCGGCCGCCGTCGCCGCGGGTGAGCAGGATGGCGGGTTCGCCGTTCAACTCGAGCCGCCGCGCCGTCCACTCGCGGCGTGGGCCGTAGATCCCGGCGTAGAACCGGGCGACCCGGTCCGCACCGCGCACCGGGTTGCGCGCGGAACGGACGCGACCGCCACCGTCGTTCCACGCCGTGACGTCCGCGGCCACCAGACGGGTGAGCGTCGCCAGGTCCCCGTTCCGGGCGGCGGCGAGGAACGCCTCCAGCAACCGCTCACGCTCGGACCGGCTGGCCGTGAAACGGCGGTCCTCCTGGCGTACGTGCGTGGTTGCCCGGTGGTACAGCTGACGGCAGTCCTGCGGGGTCCGGTCCAGGATCTCCGCGATCTCGGCGTACGGCAGGTCGAACGCGGTGCGCAGGACGTACACGGCACGCTCCGGCGGCGTGAGCCGTTCCAGCACGTGCAGCAGCGCGGTGGACAGCGAGTCCCGCAGCTCCGCGCGGTCCAGCGGGCCGAACGGCGAGGGCTCGGTCGGCACCGGCTCGGGCAGCCACGGTCCGACGTACGTCTCGCGGGCCGCCTGCCGGGACCGCAGCCGGTCCAACGCGAGCCGGGTCACCACCCGGGACAGGTAGCGGCGCGGCTCGGCCACCGTCGACCGGTCCACGCCCAGCCAGCGCAGGTACGCCTCCTGGAGCACGTCCTCCGCGTCGTGCCGGCTGCCGAGCAGCCGGTAGGCGAGCCCGAGCAGCATCGGCCGGTGCGCCTGGAGCGCACCGGCCGCCTCTGCCGCCTCGGTCGTCACACCTGCGCCGGGGGCTCCGTGTGCGTCGTCACGGCGATGCGATTCCACACGTTGATTGTGGCGATCGCGAGGACCAGATCGGCCAACTCCTTCTCCGACCAGATTTTCGCGGCGGCGTCCCACACCTCGTCCGACACCCCGTGCTCGCCGAGCCGGGTCACCGCGTCGGTGAGCGCCAGCGCGGTCTGCTCCCGCTCGTTGAAGAACGACAGCGCCTCCCGCCAGGCGGCCACCGCGAACAGCCGCCGGCTCGACTCGCCGGCGGCGAGGGCGTCGCGGCTGTGCATGTCCACGCAGTACGCGCAGCCGTTCAGTATCGACGCCCGCAGCTTGACCAGCTCCAGCACGGTGTGGTCGACGTTCGCCTGGACGTACTTCTCCAGACCTGACACGGCCTGGTATCCCTGCGGCGCGACCTCGAAAAGCTTCATCCGTTGCACGGCAACCTCCTTGATCGGTTCGACACCGCTACGACGGTCCGACCGGTCGCGCTGTGACAACCGGGGCTATGAGCCCGGTCACGTCGAGGGGGTCAGCCGCGGGTCGCGGGGACGGTGTCCGGGAGCACCTCGCGGGGGCGGGGGATCCGGACGACGCCGTCGACGTCACCGGACGGGCGGTCCTGGTCGCGGGGTACGGGTCGCGACACCCGGGCGGCCAGGTCGCGGCCCACCTTGATCATCGGTAGCTCCACCCAGCGGTAGAGCACGTCCGCGAGGACCAACGCCACCACCACGGCGGCCACGAAGATGGTGGTGTTGTGCCGACCCACCGCGGGCAGCAGCCCGACCGCCGCCCACGCCGCGATGGACTGGACCAGGTACATCGAGTACGACCGTTCGCCCACGAACACCAGCGGCCGCAGCCCCAGCACACGGGCCAGGACGCTGCGCGACAGCAGCGCCGGCAGCAGCAGCGCGGCCGCCGCCGCGTAGCAGCCGATCAGCGCCTCCTGGCCGAAGCGGGCCGGCCAGTACCGCACGGCCACCTGCACCGCGGCGAAGGCCACGATCACCACGCTGGCGGTGACCGGGTGGGTCAGCGGCCGGAACAGGGCGAAGCCGCGTGGGTGGTGCATGAGCACGGCCGTGAGGCAGCCGAGCAGGATCGCCACGTAGTGGATGGGCCAGCTCAGCCAGCCGATCTGCGGCGGGATCAGCGCGACGAGGAGCACGAGGAGCGCGAGGGTCACCGCGAGCCGGCGCCGGAAGGCGCCGGTCACCAGCACGAAGGCGATCGCCGGCCAGAGCAGGTAGAACTTCTGCTCGATCCCGATCGTCCAGGAGTGCAGGTAGGGGGTGTTCGCCGGCAGGAGTTCGTTGAGCAGCAGCAGGTAGTAGCGCATCGAGCGTTCGACCGCGTCGGCGGTGCCGTTGAGCCGGGCCAGCCCCCAGGTCAGGAACAGCACGAGCAGGTACATCGGCATGATCCGGAAGAACCGCCGCAGGTAGAAGGCGCGCAGCGAGACCCGACCGTAGCGGTGTTCCTCCCGCAACAGCAGCGTCGTGATCAGGAAGCCGGAGAGCACGAAGAAGAGGTGTACGCCGATCCAGCCGGTCAACCAGGCCCAGGACGGACCGCCGAAGTGGAAGGCGAAGACCATCACGGCCGCCACGGCCCGCAGGCCGTCGAGCGCGGGGAATCGACGCATGGCCTGAAATTCGTCATGGCTGAGCGGACGCACCGGCGAAGTCTGCGCGAGCCTCTCGCCGGGGTCAAGCCGCGCTGGCCGCCGTGTCGTGCCCTTCGGACAACAGGCGTTCGGTCGCCGGTCACCCGGACCGCCGGCCGCGGTCATCTGCGCCCGGTACACCCACGGGGTCAACCCATCACCGGGAGGAAGCATGACCGAGCTTGATCGACGTACCCTGCTGCGGGCTGGCCTGGTGGCCGGGGCCGGAGTCGCCGGCGGCGCCCTGTTGGGCGGCGCCGGCGCGAACGCCGCTCCGGCCTGGCGTCCGGCCGGACGCCCCGTGCTCACCCACGGGGTGCAGAGCGGCGACGTGACCGCGGATTCGGCGCTGGTCTGGACGCGGGCCGACCGCCCGGGCCGGATGCTTGTCGAACTGAGCCGCCGCCCCGACTTCCGTGGCGCGCGGCAGCTCCGTGGCCCGGTGCTGGGCCCGAACGCGGACTTCACCGGCAAGGTCCGGCTGCGGGGCCTGCCGGACGCCGAGCGGCTGCACTACCGGGTGCGGGTGGAGAGCCTGGACCGGCACGGGGTGGTCAGCGAGCCGTTGACCGGTTCGTTCACCACCGCGCCGGGGTGGCACCGCCGCCGGGACGTGCGGTTCGTCTGGACCGGGGACATCGTCGGGCAGGGCTGGGGGATCGATCCGAACTTCGGCGGGCTGTCGATCTTCCGGGCGATGCGCGCGGTCCGTCCGGACTTCTACCTGTGCAGCGGCGACACGGTCTACGCGGACGGCCCGCTCGTGGAGTCGGTGACGCTGCCCGACGGGCGGATCTGGCGCAACCTCATCACCCCGGAGAAGAGCAAGGTCGCCGAGACGCTTACCGAGTACCGGGGGCAGTTCGCCTACAACCTGCTCGACGAGCACCTGCGGGAGTTCGCGGCGGCGGTGCCGCAGATCAACCAGTGGGACGACCACGAGGTGCTCAACAACTGGTATCCCGGGGAGATCCTGGACGACCCGCGCTACACCGAGCAGCGGGTCGACGTGCTCGCAGCGCGGGCCAGCCAGGCGTTCCACGAGTGGCTGCCGGTGCCGGACAACGGGCCGCTGTACCGGCGGATCTCGTACGGGCCGCTGCTGGACGTCTTCGTGCTGGACATGCGGACGCACAAGGACCCCAACGACGGCAACACGTACGCCGACCCGAAGCGCGGTCTGCTCGGCCGCGAGCAGCGGGAGTGGCTGATCCGGGAGCTGAAGCGCTCCACGGCGACCTGGAAGGTGATCGCCAACGACCTGCCGATCGGGGTCGTGGTGCCAGACGGTCCGGGCGCGCAGGAGGGTGTCGCGCAGGGCGATCCGGGCGCGCCGGTCGGGCGTGAGCTGGAGTTCGCCGAGGTGCTGCGGGCGACCCACCGGGCCGGGGTGACCGGCATGGTCTTCCTCACCGCCGACGTGCACTACTCCGCCGCGCACCACTACGACCCGTCCCGTGCGGCGGTCGGTGACTTCACGCCGTTCTGGGAGTTCGTCTCCGGCCCGGCGCACGCCGGCGCGTTCGGCCCGAACGCCCTCGACGGCACGTTCGGACCGCAGGCGGTCTTCGTGCACGCCCCGCCGCGCGCGAACACCTCCCCGGCCGAGGGCTTCCAGCACTTCGGCGAGGTCCAGATCGACGGCGAATCCGGGGCCCTGACGGTGCACCTACGCGACCGCGACGGCGCCTCCCTCTGGACCACCACCCTCCCAACCCCCTGACCCCACCCACCCCCACCCCCGGGAGCCTCGCCCTGGTGATCAAGAGGTTCGCGTCAGGATCCGGCGCGAATTTGACGCAAACCTCTTGATCACCGGGGGTGGGCGGGGGTGGGGGTGGGGTGGGGTGGGGGTGGGGTGGGGTGGGGGTGGGGGTGGGGGTGGGGGATTAGTCGGGGGCGGGGGGCTGGGTGGGTCTTGTATCGTTGGAGGCCGTAAGGCGATGACCCGGCCATCACCGGTGAGCCTCCGGAAGAACAGCCGGGTGACCGGCCCAGTAGAACCGGACGGGTCCGGCCCGTCACAGCCGGCCAATGAGCGGGCGGTCGATCCTGACCGCCAAGCGGGGTGGTACCGCGGGCCACCCGGGGAGCGTCGTTGTCGGCGTACCCCGGACGGTTCGTCCTCGCAGACCCACGTTGAGTGAGCTGCGAGGAGAGCGACAGGCGATGGCCTATCCACTGCACGACCCCGCCGCCGGTGTCCCGGCGAGCCCGGACCTGCCCGCGGTCGAGCGCCGGGTGCTGGAGCACTGGACGGCCGACAAGACCTTCGAGGCCAGCATCGAGGCCCGCCCCGCCGGTACCGACGGCAAGAACGAATACGTCTTCTACGACGGTCCGCCGTTCGCCAACGGCCTGCCGCACTACGGCCACCTGTTCACCGGGTACGTCAAGGACGTGGTGCCGCGCTACCAGACCATGCGCGGCCGGCACGTGGAGCGGCGCTTCGGCTGGGACTGCCACGGCCTGCCCGCCGAGGTGGTGGCCGAGAAGCAGCTCGGCATCACCAGCAAGGCCGAGATCATCGACCTGGGCGTGGCCCGGTTCAACGAGGCCTGCCGTACGTCGGTGCTGGAGTTCACCCAGGACTGGGAGCGGTACATCAACCGGCAGGCCCGCTGGGTCGACTTCACCAACGACTACAAGACCCTCGACCTGGACTACATGGAAAGCGTCATGTGGGCCTTCAAGACCCTGCACGACAAGGGTCTGATCTACGAGGGTTTCCGGGTGCTGGCGTACTGCTGGCGCTGTGAGACGCCGCTGTCGAACACCGAGACCCGGATGGACGACGTCTACCGGGACCGGCACGACCCGACGCTGACCGTGTGGTTCGGGCTGACCGCCAACGACTCCGCCCCGGAGCTGCTGCGCGGGCCGGTCAAGCTGGGTGTCTGGACCACCACGCCGTGGACCCTGCCGTCGAACCTGGCACTCGCCGTCGGCCCGGACATCGAGTACGCCGTGCTCGAACGCGACGGGGAGCGGTTCGTCGTGGGGGCGGCGCGGCTCGGCGCGTACGCCAAGGAGCTGGACGGGTACGAGCAGGTCGGCACGGTGTACGGCCGGGACCTGGTCGGACGCCGTTACACACCGCTGTTCGACTTCCTCGTCGAGCAGGCGGGCGACAACGCGTACCAGGTGCTCGGGGCGGAGTTCGTCACCACCGAGGACGGCACCGGGATCGTGCACCTCGCCCCGGCGTTCGGCGAGGACGACCAGAACGTCTGCAACGCCGCCGGCATCCCCACCATCGTCACCGTGGACGACCACACGCGGTTCACCGCGCTGGTCCCGCCGTACCAGGGTGAGCAGGTCTTCGACGTCAACAAGCCGGTGATCCGGGAGCTGAAGGAGCGGGGGGTGGTGCTGCGGCAGGACACCTACACCCACTCGTACCCGCACTGCTGGCGGTGCGACACCCCGCTGGTCTACAAGGCGGTGTCGTCGTGGTTCGTGGCGGTGACCCAGTTCCGGGACCGGATGGTCGAGCTGAACCAGGAGATCAACTGGACGCCCGGCCACATCAAGGACGGCTCGTTCGGCAAGTGGCTGGCCAACGCCCGGGACTGGTCGATCAGCCGGAACCGGTTCTGGGGCTCGCCGATCCCGGCGTGGAAGTCCGACGACCCGAACTATCCGCGCCTGGACGTCTACGGATCGCTCGCCGACATCGAGCGGGACTTCGGCGTACGCCTGAGCGACCTGCACCGGCCGGCGGTGGACGACCTGGTCCGCCCCAACCCGGACGACCCGACCGGTCAGTCGATGATGCGCCGGGTGCCGGAGGTGCTGGACTGCTGGTTCGAGTCCGGGTCGATGCCGTTCGCCCAGGTGCACTACCCGTTCGAGAACGCGGACTGGTTCGAGCACCACTACCCGGGTGACTTCATCGTCGAGTACATCGGGCAGACCCGCGGCTGGTTCTACACCATGCACGTGCTGGCCACCGCGCTGTTCGACCGGCCGGCGTTCCGCAACTGCCTGAGCCACGGCATCCTGCTCGGCTCGGACGGGCGCAAGATGTCCAAGAGCCTGCGCAACTACCCGGACGTCTACCACGTCTTCGACTCGTACGGGTCGGACGCGATGCGCTGGATGCTGATGTCCTCGCCGGTGCTGCGCGGCGGGGACATGGCGGTCACCGAGACGCTGATCCGCGACGCGGTACGCCAGGTGCTGCTGCCGCTGTGGAACGTCTGGTACTTCTTCTCGCTCTACGCCAACGCGGACGGGTACCAGGCGCGGCGGCGCACCGACTCGACGCACCTGCTCGACCGGTACATCCTGGCCAAGACCAACGAGCTGGTGTCGACGGTCGGCGCGCAGATGGACGCGTACGACATCTCCGGCGCGTGCGCCACCGTCCGGTCCTACCTGGACGCGCTGACCAACTGGTACGTGCGCCGGTCCCGGGACCGGTTCTGGTCGGGTGACGCCAACGCCTTCGACACGCTGTCGACCGTGCTGGAGACGCTCTGCCGGGTGGTGGCGCCGCTCGCGCCGCTGACCGCGGAGGAGATCTGGCGTGGCCTGACGGGCGAGCGGTCGGTGCACCTGACCGACTGGCCGTCCGCCGAGGAGTTCCCGGCCGACCACGACCTGGTGGCGGCCATGGACAACGTGCGGGCGGTCGCCTCGGCGGCGCTGTCGCTGCGCAAGGCCAAGGGGCTGCGCGTACGGCTGCCGCTGTCGACGTTGACCGTGGCGTCCCCGGTGGCCGAGCAACTGCGCCCGTTCGCCGACCTGATCGCCGACGAGGTCAACGTGAAGGCGGTGGAGTTCAGCGCCGAGCTGTCCGCGTACTGCGAGCAGGTGTTGACCGTGGTGCCCCGGGCGCTCGGCCCGCGCGTCGGCAAGCAGGTCCAGCAGGTGATCAAGGCGGTCAAGGCGGGTGACTGGGAGCTGGTCGAGGGCGCGCCGGTGGCGGCCGGCATCACCCTGGCCGAGGGCGAGTACGAGCTGCGTCTCGTGGCCGCCGACGCCGAGCACTCCGCGCCGCTGCCCGGTGGCGAGGGCGTGGTGGTGCTCGACACCGAGGTCACCCCCGAGCTGGCCGCCGAGGGCCTGGCCCGCGACGTGGTGCGGGTGGTGCAGCAGGCCCGCCGCGACGCCGACCTGGACGTCTCGGACCGGATCGTGGTGGCGGTGTCGGCGTCCGACGAGGTGCGCGCCGCGGTCGGGGCGTACCTGGAGTTCGTGTCGGGTGAGGTGCTGGCCGACTCGGTCGACTTCGCCGAGGGCCTCGACGGTTTCGCCGGTGAGGTCGGCGAGGGCGAGCGGGTGACGGTCACTGTCCGTCGGGTGTAAGGAAGGGCCCCTTTCTAACGCCTGGTGTATAGGAAGGGCCCCTTCCTTACACCCAGCACTGTCGGGACGCGGACGCCTCCCACCTCCGTCGGTGGGGTGTGGGGGCGTCCGCTACCGTGACACCGCCTGCTCGCACCTCATCTGCCGGAGGACCAGTGCCCCTGCTCTACACCATCGGCAAGCTCACCGTGGCGCCCGCGCTGCGGTTGGCGTTCCGCCCGACCGTGGAGGGTCTGGAACACGTGCCGGAGACCGGCGGCGCGATCTTCGCCGGCAACCACCTCTCGGTGGCGGACGAGCTGTTCCTCGGCACGGTGGTGCCCCGGCACCTGGCGTTCTGGGCCAAGTCCGAGTACTTCACCGGCACCGGCGCGAAGGGCGCGTTCTCGAAGTTCGTCCTCACCGGTCTGGGCGCCATCCCGGTCGAACGGGCCGGTGGGCGCGCCGCGCTGTCCGCCTTCGACGCCGCCATCCCGGCGTTGCGGGGCGGTGACCTGGTGGTGGTCTACCCGGAGGGCACCCGTTCCCCGGACGGCAAGCTCTACCGGGGTCGGACCGGGGCGGCCCGGCTGGCGGTCGCCGCCGGTGTGCCGATCATCCCGGTGGGCACGGTCGGCACCGACAAGGCGCAGCCGATCGGGGCGCGGGTACCCCGCCCCGGCACTGCCAAGATCACCGTGAAGTTCGGCAAGCCGCTGGACTTCACCGGCCGCCCGGACGATCGCACCTCGCTGCGGCAGATGACCGACGAGGTGATGAGCGAGATCCAGAAGCTCACCGGCCAGGAGTACATCCCCCGGTACGCGCCGAAGCGCGCCGACACCGACCCGGCCAGCGAGGTCTGACCCCGCCCAGGCCGTCCGGATGCCCGCGAGCGGCGGCCCGGATGCGACTCAGCCCTGCTTGGGCTGGACGATCTGCGTGCGCAGGGTGTCGAGCAACGTCGCGCTGTCCGAGACGGAGAGCCGGGTGAACACCCCGGTGGCGATGCTGCCGTGGTCGACCGAGGTGCACACCACCACGTCGCCCCCGGCTGGTCGACCGATCGCGCAGCGCTCGTACCGACCCCGTACGCCGGTCCGCACCGTCTCGGGGGCCTCCAGCGCGTAGCGCTCACCGAGCCGCGTGATCTCCTCGTCCGCGTCCGCCTCGGGGGTCAGCCGGAAGCCGGTGCCGCCGAATACCGTCACCTGCTTGCCGTCCGCCGTCCGGTAGACGCCCGCGAAGGTGTCCTCGGCCAGCAGGTGCTCCTGGCGTACCTCTTTCTCCAACTGCTTGGCCGTCTCGGAGCTGCCGTCGTCCTGCCGCAGGCTCAGGTCGGCGACCTGCTCGGGCAGCGCGGCGCTGGCCGGGTACTGGGACGAGATCGGCAGGCCGTAGTAGGCGGGGCAGCCACAGCAGCAGGCCAGGCTGAGCAGCAGCAGCCACGGCCAGCGACGCCGGCGGCGCCGTGGTCGAGGGGGCGGGTACCCCTTGGCGGCCTCCCCGAGCGGCGGCGGCGCGGTCGGACCCCGCCCCCGGCGCTGCTTCGGCACCCGGGCCGGCGGCGCCGGGCGGACCGGCGCGGCGGGCCCGGCGGCGGTGGGTGGATGCGGCGGGGCAGGTCGGGCGTGCGGTGGCGGGTAGGCGACCGGCGGCAGGTAGGCCGGCGGTGGGTGGGCGGCGGGTTGGTGGTGGAGCGGCGGCGAGACGGGGTGCGTCCCGACCGGCGGCGGTGAGACGGGATGCGCGCCGACCGGCGGCCCGGACCACTGCCGGGTGGCCGGCGGGACCGGGTAGCCCAGCGTCGGCGGCAGCGGAGGCAGTTCGGCGGACGGCAGGTCCCAGCCGCCGGTGTCCACCCCGGCCCACGGGTCGACCGGGGTGCGGTGCTCGAGCGGCTGCTCCGGCAACGGCGGCGGCGGGGTCGGCTCGGCCGACTCCCCCCAGGCGCGCCGACGCGGCAGCGCAGGCGGAACCGGCGCGGATCCGCTCCACCGGGGCGCGGGCGGCGCGGCGGGGGAGTCGGGGCCCTCACCCACGCGCTCGCGGGCCGTGGGTTCGGGCCCGGCAGCCGGCCTGGCCTCGGCCGCGGGCTCCGGGGAAGTCGGGTGCGGCTCGGGCTTGTCGGCCGGCTCGGGCTCGGCCGCCGGCTCCTTCGCCGTCGGGTCCGGCCCGGCTGCCGGCTTCTGCGCCGTCGGGTCCGGCTCGGCCGCCGGCTGCTGTGCCGTCGGGTCCGGCTCGGCCGCCGGCTCGGACAGCGTCGGGTCCGGCTTCGCCGCGGGCTCGGGCGTCGCCGCCTCCGCCGGGGCGGCGGCGGTCGGTTCGACCGGGGGTTCCGGGCCGTCGGGGGCGGCCGGCTGATTCGGGGGTACGGGTGGGGAGGTCGACTCGTCGGCGACCGCCGGAGCGTCGTCCGGCCTCGGGCCAGGGGTGCGCCCGTCGGCCGGCCGTGCTCCCGGCTGGGGCTCCGGCATCGCGGCAATCTCCTCTCGCGCCGGTCCGAGGTTAGTACCGTGCCGCCACCACCGCCGCCCGGGCACCGGGCGCGGGGCTCGGGTCGGCCGGCGCGGGGCTCGGGTCGGCCGGTCGGCCGGCATCGTGGCGTGCGCGCGGTCACCTCCGAGCGGGCGCGTACCCTTGGGCATCATGAGTGCCCCGTCCACGACGCCGCGCGCGGCCGCGACCAATTCGGGCGACGACTCCAGCTCGGAGCCGTCGATCTGGCCCCGGCTCGAGCCGTTGCTCCCGCAGATCTCCAAGCCGATCCAGTACGTCGGCGGTGAGCTGGGCGCGGTCGTCAAGGACTGGGACGCCGCGACGGTGCGCTGGGCGCTGATGTATCCCGACGCGTACGAGGTGGGCCTGCCCAACCAGGGTGTGCAGATCCTCTACGAGGTGCTCAACGAGCTGCCCGACACCCTCGCCGAGCGGACGTACGCGGTCTGGCCCGACCTGGAGAGCCTGATGCGCACGCACGGCGTGCCGCAGTTCACCGTCGACGCGCACCGGCCGGTGCGCAAGTTCGACGTGTTCGGCATCTCCTTCTCCACCGAGCTGGGCTACACCAACATGCTCACGGCGATCGACCTGGCCGGCATTCCGCTGCTGGCCGCCGACCGTACCGACGCCGACCCGGTGATCGTGGCCGGTGGGCACGCCGCGTTCAACCCGGAGCCGATCGCCGACTTCATCGACGCCGCGGTGCTCGGCGACGGCGAGGAGGCCGTCCTGGAGATCACCGCGATCGTCCGGGAGTGGAAGGCCGAGGGCTCCCCGGGTGGCCGCGACGAACTGCTGCTGCGGCTGGCCCGCACCGAGAGCGTCTACGTGCCGCGCTTCTACGACGTCGACTACCTGCCGGACGGGCGGATCCAGCGGGTCGTGCCGAACCGGGCGGACGTGCCGTTCCGGGTGCACAAGCGCACGACGATGGACCTGGACGCGTGGCCGTACCCGAAGAAGCCCCTCGTGCCGCTCGCCGAGACGGTGCACGAGCGGTACGCCGTGGAGATCTTCCGGGGCTGCACCCGGGGCTGCCGCTTCTGCCAGGCCGGCATGATCACCCGCCCGGTGCGGGAGCGGTCGATCACCACCGTGGGGCAGATGGTGCGTGAGGGCCTGGAGTTCTCCGGCTTCAACGAGGTGGGCCTGCTGTCGCTCTCCTCGGCCGACCACTCCGAGATCGGCGACATGTGCTCGGGCCTGGCCCAGCAGTACGAGGGCACGAACGTGTCGCTGTCGCTGCCGTCGACCCGGGTGGACGCCTTCAACATCGACCTCGCGCAGGAGCTGTCCCGCAACGGGCGGCGTACCGGTCTGACCTTCGCCCCGGAGGGCGGGTCGGAGCGGATCCGCAAGGTCATCAACAAGATGGTGTCGAAGGAAGACCTGATCCGCACGGTCGTCACCGCGTACAGCAACGGTTGGCGGCAGGTGAAGCTCTACTTCATGTGCGGCCTGCCCACCGAGACCGACGAGGACGTCCTCGAGATCGCCGAGATGGCCCACGAGGTGATCCGGGCCGGGCGGGCCGCGACCGGCTCCAAGGACATCCGCTGCACGGTCTCGATCGGCGGGTTCGTGCCGAAGCCGCACACCCCGTTCCAGTGGGCCTCGATGGACCGTCCGGAGGTCATCGACCACCGGCTCAAGATCCTCAAGCAGGCCATCAACGCCGACCGTTCGCTGGGCCGGGCGATCGGCTACCGCTACCACGACGGCGAGCCGTCGCTGATCGAGGGCCTGCTCTCCCGGGGTGACCGCCGCGTCGGCGCGGTGATCCGCCGGGTCTGGGAGAACGGCGGCCGGTTCGACGGGTGGAGCGAGCACTTCTCGTACCAGCGCTGGGTGGACGCGGCGGCCGAGACGCTGCCCGCGTTCGGGGTGGACCTCGACTGGTACACCACCCGCCAGCGCGACGAGCTGGAGGTCCTGCCCTGGGACCACCTTGACTCGGGCCTGGACAAGGACTGGCTCTGGCAGGACTGGCAGGACTCGGTCAGCGGGTTCGAGCAGGACGACTGTCGGTGGACCCCGTGCTTCGACTGCGGCGTCTGCCCCTCCATGGACACCGAGATCCAGATCGGCCCGACGGGCAAGAAACTCCTCCCCCTGACGCCGATCACCCCCCTGAAGACCCCCGCCCCCTGACCGACCCCAGTGGGTCGCTCGCGTCGATCATGAAGTTGTTGCCCGCACCACGGCGTGTCGTCGACAATAACTTCATGATCAACGAGGTGCTGAGTTTCGAGGAGCGAGACGATCAGTAAGAGAAACCAGCCGGAGGGTGGGCAGGCGCCGGTCGTCCAGCGCGCCCGCATCCGGTACGCCAAGCGCGGGCCGCTGCGGTTCACCTCGCACCGGGACTTCGCCCGGGCCTTCGAGCGCGCGCTGCGTCGCGCCGCCGTACCGATCGCGTTCTCCCAGGGCTTCACCCCGCACCCGAAGATCTCCTACGCCAGCGCCGCTCCGACCGGGGTCGCCAGCGAGGCGGAGTACCTGGAGATCGGCCTTCAGGCCCCGGTCGACCCGGAGGCGCTGCGCGCCGCGCTCGACGCCGCGCTCTCGCCCGGGCTGGACGTGTTGGAGGTGGTGATCGCCGAGGGTGGCAGCCTGGCCGACCGTATCGAGGCGTCGCACTGGCACATCGAGCTGCCCGAGGTCGACACGGCGACCCTGCGCGCCGCCGTGGACGCGTTCACCGCCGCCGACGAGGTTCTGGTCGAGCGGATGACCAAGCAGGGGCGACGCACCTTCGACGCCCGCGCGGCAGTCATATCAATCGATGTCCTACCCCCGACGCAGACGCCTTCCGGGGCGCCGGCCGTACCGTGTGCGATACTCGAACTGGTCGTACGGCAGGTCACTCCGTCCGTACGGCCCGATGACGTCCTTTCCGGCCTCCGCGTGGTGGCCGACCTGGAGCCGCCGGTCTCGCCGAGGGTGACCCGGCTGGCTCAGGGCACGCTGACCGCGCAGGGTGCGATCGTGGATCCGTTGGATGCGGACCGCGGCGGGGCAGCCATCGTTGGGCACTGACCGACGGTCAGCGCTCTTGCAGGCAGACTTCGGCGGTCGCGCACCACGCGCGCCCGGCGGAAACACTTTTGCGGCGACCCTGCGTGGCAGCGCTCACCCGCGCCCGGGGCAGCCAGAACTGGAGAACGTCCATGCTCGAGAACGAGCCCGAGGGCGGCGAACGGACCGGTTCACAGCCGGCCGGGGATACCGCTGACCAGAGCAACACCGACAGCACCGCCGGCACCGAGCAAGCCACCGGCGCGCAGCAGACCGGGGCCGAGAGCGCCGAGCCCGCCGCGAAGCCGCGACGGGCCCGGGTCACCCGGCGTCGGGCCGCCCCGCTCAACCAGCCGGAGCAGGCCGAGGCGCCCGTCGAGGCGTCCACCGGTGGGATCGGCGCCGTCGAGTCGCCGCAGGCGGAGGTCTTCGCCCCGATCTCCGGTGACCTGGACGTCCCTCCGAAAACCCCCCGCCGCCGTCGCAAGGCCGCTCCGGTCGAGACGACCGCCGAGGAGCCGCTGGTCGCGGCCAGCGCGGAGCTGTCGTCCCCCGAGGTCGTTCCCCCGGTCAAGGTGACCCGCACCCGGCGGAAGAAGGCGACGCCCGCCGTCACCGAGCCGGAGCCCGCCGCTGCCGTCGAGTCGGAGCCGGCCGTCGAGTCGGAGCCGGCCGCCGTCACCGAGCCCGAGCCCGTCCCGGCCGACGAGACGCCGGCCGAGTCCGACCTGCGGGAGGCCGAAGCCGAGCTGGACGAGGCGCAGACCCCGCCGGGCGCGGCCGAGCAGGCGTTCGGGGATGTCCCGCCCGGTGTCGCCGTGGCCAACGTGACGGACGAGCCGATCGAGCCGGCCGAGGCCATCGAGGCCGAGCCGCCGAAGACCCGCCGTCGTCGCGCAGCGCTCTCCGCGCCCACCGTGCTGTTCATGGCGCCTCAGCCGGACGCCGTGCCGGTGACCCGCCCGGCCGAGCCCGAGCCGGTCGCCGAGGAGCCGGCCGTCGAGGCCGAGCCCTCCCGTCGTCGGCGGCGCGGCCGCCGCGACGCGGAGCCGGTGGAGCCGATCGAGGCCGTCGAGGCCGAGGAGGAGCCGACCGAGGAGGCCGACGAGGCCACCGAGGCGGACGAGGACGACGAGGACAGCGCCGCCGCGCGCCGTCGCCGCCGCCGTGGTCGCCGTGGTCGGGGCCGGGGCAAGGGTGGCGCCGACGACGCCGAGGACGAGGAGTCCGACGAGGCGGCGCAGGCCGAGGAGGAGACCGCCGAGGTCGAGGCCGAGGGCGAGGGCGACGAGGACGAGGAGTCCGAGGGCGGGGACGGGATGACCCGCCGTCGCCGTCGCCGTCGTCGCCGGGGCGCGGGTGACACCGAGGGGGCGGCCGCCGACGACGGCGTGCCGACCGTGGTCAAGATCCGCGAACCCCGTCGTACGGTCGACGAGGTCCAGGGCGTGTCCGGCTCGACCCGGCTGGAGGCCAAGCGCCAGCGTCGCCGGGACGGCCGGGAGCAGCGCCGTACGCGGCCGCCGATCCTCAGCGAGTCGGAGTTCCTGGCCCGCCGGGAGGCGGTGGACCGGGTGATGGCGGTCCGGCAGCGCGGCGACCGTACCCAGATCGCCGTCCTGGAGGACGGGGTGCTGGTCGAGCACTACGTCACCCGCAACTCCTCCGGCACCATGGCCGGCAACGTCTACCTGGGCAAGGTCCAGAACGTGCTGCCCAGCATGGAGGCGGCGTTCGTCGACGTCGGCCGGGGCCGCAACGCGGTGCTCTACGCGGGCGAGGTCAACTGGGACACCTCCGGGCTGGAGGGGCGGGCCCGCTCGATCGAGCAGGCGCTACGCTCCGGCGACTCGGTGCTGGTCCAGGTCACCAAGGACCCGATCGGGCACAAGGGCGCGCGGCTGACCAGCCACATCGCGCTCTCCGGTCGGCACCTGGTCTACGTGCCCAACGGCAACGCGTCCGGGATCAGCCGCAAGCTGCCGGACACCGAGCGCAAGCGGCTGCGGGACGTGCTCAAGAAGCTGGTCCCGGACGGCGCCGGCGTGATCGTCCGGACGGCCGCGGAGGGCGCCAGCGAGGACGAGCTGGCCCGCGACGTCAAGCGGTTGCAGGCGCAGTGGGAGGACATCCAGGCCAAGGCCGCCGAGGGTGGCGCCCCGGTGCTGCTCTACGAGGAGCCCGACCTGGTCATCCGGGTGGTTCGGGACCTGTTCAACGAGGACTTCCGCGAGCTGGTCATCGAGGGCGAGCAGTCGTACGGCATGGTCGAGTCGTACCTGTCGCACGTCTCCCCGGACCTGGTCGACCGGGTCCGTCGGCACGTCGGCACCAACGACGTGTTCGCCGAGTACCGGATCGACGAGCAGATCATCAAGGGTCTGGACCGCAAGGTGTTCCTGCCGTCCGGCGGTTCGCTGGTGATCGACAAGACCGAGGCCATGACGGTCGTCGACGTGAACACCGGCAAGTACACCGGCTCCGGCGGCAACCTGGAGGAGACGGTCACCCGCAACAACCTGGAGGCGGCGGAGGAGATCGTCCGCCAGCTCCGGCTGCGGGACATCGGCGGCATCGTGGTGATCGACTTCATCGACATGGTGCTCGAGTCGAACCGGGAGCTGGTGCTGCGCCGGCTCACCGAGTGCCTGGGTCGGGACCGCACCAAGCACCAGGTCACCGAGATCACCTCGCTCGGTCTGGTGCAGATGACCCGCAAGCGGATCGGCGCGGGCCTCCTCGAGGCGTTCAGCGAGACGTGCGACTGCTGCAAGGGCCGGGGCGTCATCATCCACACCGAGCCGGTGCCGGAGAAGCCGCGCACCGGCGGGGCCGCGGAGAAGGTCAAGGCCGTCGCGTCGTCGGCGCCGGCCGCCGCGGCCGCCCCGGCCGCGGAGAACGGCACGCCGTCCTCCCGCCGCCGGGCGCGCAAGAGCGCCCCGGCCGAGCGCGCCGTCATCGAGGTCGTCGACACCGACAACCACGCCGAACCGCACGCCGACTACCAGGACACCATGGGGTACGACCTGTCCCGGTACGAGACGGAGACGGAGGCCGCTCCGGCGGTGTCCGACAGCCAGCGGGGTGAGTCGGCCCGGCTGGCCGCGGCGGACGACCCGGACGCTCTCGCCGACGCCGACGGCGACGAGGAGGCCGCCGAGGGTGGCACCGGACGTCGTCGTTCCCGTCGGGGTGGCGCCCGCCGACGGACCCGCCCCTGAACGGCTGACCGGCCCGCCTGTCTCTGACGGCTGACCGGCCCGCCGTCCCTGAACGGCTGACCGGCCCGCCCGTCTCTGACGGCTGACCGGCCCGGTGTTTGACGAGGTCCCTTTCCCGGCAATGTGACGGGGAGGGACCTCGCCGCTCGGGTCACCCCGACGCGGGAACGCTCGGCCCCGGTCAGGAGAAGAAGATGCGTCGCCTGCTCGCTCGTACCCTGCTGGTAGCCGTACTCCTGGCTTCGGCGGGCTGCTCCGACGACCGCTCGGGTGGTGCGGGCCCGACCGGGGGTTCCGCGCCGACGGGTCCGGCTGCTACGCCGCTGGGCGGTGGCGCGACGGGCGGTGACGCCCGGGTCTGTGCCGAGGCGCGGCGGGCCGGGACCACCGCCGTCCGGGAATACGTCGAGGAGCTGGGCCAGATGGTCGCCGCGGTGGGCGCGGGTGACACCGTGACGGCCGACGCGGCCCGGACCCGGGCGCAGGCGGCCCTGGCCGGCTGGCGGACCGCGCTGCGGGAGCAGAGGGCTCAGGCCACCGACGCGCAGCTCAGGACGTTGCTCAGTGACCTCGGCACGGAGGTCGCCGCCCTCGGCGTCGACGTCGAGTCGATCGACGAGACCGAGCTGGACCGGCTCCAGCAGCGTCTCGATCAGCTCTGCGCCCGGTAACCAGGGCGGGCCGGTTTGGGGTCCATGCCAGCGATGGCGTACTCTTGCCTACGGCCCACCTTTGGTGTGCCGAGTTCCCGCGTGCCCGCGCCGCCGTGCACTGCTACCCGGCGAGCCGCCGCGGGGACGACCAGTCAGCAGCCTCAACGACAGGGAGTCCGCCTCCGATGTACGCGATCGTCAAGACCGGCGGCAAGCAGTACAAGGTCGCCGAGGGCGACGTGATCGAGGTCGAGAAGCTCACCGGTGCCCCCGGTGACGCGGTGAAGCTCACCGCGGTGCTCCTCGTCGACGGTGACGACCTGGTGACCGACGCGGCGAAGCTTGCCGAGGTCGCGGTGTCCGGCGAGATCGCCGCGCACACCAAGGGCCCGAAGATCCGGATCCACAAGTTCAAGAACAAGACCGGCTACCACAAGCGCCAGGGTCACCGCCAGCCGTTGACCCAGGTCAAGGTGACCGGCATCTCCAGCGGGAAGTAGGTCGTCCTCCAATGGCTCACAAAAAGGGTGCGTCCAGCTCGCGTAACGGTCGTGACTCCGCGGCCCAGCGACTTGGCGTGAAGCGCTTCGGTGGTCAGGTCGTCAGCGCCGGTGAGATCCTCATCCGGCAGCGTGGCACCAAGTTCCACCCCGGTGACCTGGTCGGCCGTGGCGGCGACGACACGCTGTTCGCCCTGGCCGCCGGCTCGGTCCTGTTCGGCACCAAGCGCGGTCGCAAGACCGTCAGCATCGTTCCGCAGCAGTAGTTCTCTTCGCTGAGCGGGCCGCGGACCTCCGGGTCCCGGCCCGCTCGGCTTTTTCGACGTGCGGGGTCGACCCTCGCTGGAAGGATTGACGCCGTGGCGACGTTCGTTGACCGGGTCGTCCTGCATCTGCAGGCCGGCGATGGTGGGCACGGTTGTGTCTCGATCCACCGCGAGAAGTTCAAGCCCTTCGGGGGGCCGGACGGCGGCAACGGCGGCCACGGCGGCAGCGTGTCGCTGGTGGTCGACCCGCAGGTGACCACGCTGCTCGACTTCCACTTCCACCCGCACGTCAAGGCCGACAACGGCAAGGGCGGCGCCGGGTCGAACCGGGACGGGGCCAACGGCCACAACCTGGTGCTCAAGGTGCCCAACGGAACGGTCGTGCAGACCACCGACGGCACCGTGCTGGCCGACATGGTCGGCGCCGGCACCACCTTCGAGGTGGCCCGGGGCGGGCGCGGCGGGCGCGGCAACGCGTCGCTGGCCAACGCCAAGCGCAAGGCGCCCGGCTTCGCCGAGCTGGGCGAGCCCGGTGACCAGCTGGACATCGTGCTGGAGCTGAAGAGCGTTGCCGACGTGGGCCTGGTGGGCTTCCCGTCGGCCGGTAAGTCGTCGCTGATCTCGGTGATCTCCGCCGCGAAGCCGAAGATCGCCGACTACCCGTTCACCACCCTCGTGCCCAACCTCGGTGTGGTCCGGATGGACAACCACACCTTCACCGTCGCCGACGTGCCGGGCCTGATCCCGGGCGCGGCCACCGGCAAGGGCCTGGGTCTGGAGTTCCTGCGGCACATCGAGCGCTGCGCGGTGCTGGTGCACGTCATCGACTCGGCGACCCTGGAGCCCGGCCGCGACCCGGTCGCCGACATCGACGCCATCGAGGCCGAGCTGAGCCAGTACGGCGGCCTGACCGACCGCCCCCGGCTGGTGGCCGTGAACAAGGTCGACGTGCCGGACGGCCGGGACCTCGCCGAGATCGTCCGCCCGGACCTGGAGGAGCGCGGCTACCGCGTGTTCGAGGTCTCCGCGGCCACCCGCGAGGGGCTCAAGGAGCTGACGTACGCGATGGCCGAGCTGGTCGAGGCGGAGCGCAAGGCGGCCCCGCCGGCCGAGCCGACCCGGATCGTGATCCGGCCGATGGCGGTGGACGACGCCGGGTTCACCATCACGGCCGAGGCCGACGGCTCGTTCACCGTCCGGGGCGTACGCCCTGAGCGGTGGGTCAAGCAGACCAACTTCGACAACGACGAGGCGGTCGGCTACCTCGCCGACCGGCTGGCCCGCCTCGGTGTCGAGGACAAGCTGGCCAAGGCCGGCGCCGAACCCGGTGACCTGGTCCGGATCGGTGAGCGCGAGTTCGACTGGCAGCCGACGCTCTACGCGGGCGTGGAGTTCGTGCCCGGTAACCGGGGCACCGACGTCCGCCTGGAGGAGAAGTCGAACCGGGCGTCGGCGGCGGAGCGGCTCGCCGCGCGCAAGGCCCGCCGGGTGCGCCCGGAGGACGAGATCGACGCGGACGAGATCGGCGCCGACATGGGCGACGACGACATCGAGGATGACGCCGAGTAGCCGGTTGCGCTCCGTGATCGGGTTGATTGCCGGAAACCTCCGCGAAATCAATCCCGCTTAGCGTCGGGTGATGCTGATCGAGTCGCGGCCCGCCATCGATCCCGAAATCGCCGCCCTGGTCGTCGCCCAGCAGCGTGAGCTGCGCGTCGCTGACGGCGGTTTGGACGGGCAGGTCACCGTCACCCACGACGACATCCGCTACCTGGCCGTGGTGGTGCGCGGTCGGGCGGTCGCCTGTGGCGGACTCCAGTCGCTCGACGCCGTCACCGGCGAGGTCAAGCGGATGTACGTGCGGCCGGCGTACCGGGGCAGGGGCATCGCTCGGCAACTGCTCGCCGCCCTGGAGGAGTGCGCGTTCCAGCAGGGGCACACCGTGGTCTGCCTGGAGACCGGCACGTACCTGCCGGCGGCCGTCGGGCTGTACACCTCGTGCGGCTACGAACCGATCCCGGTGTACGGCGAGTACGTGGGCAACCCGTACAGCGTCTGCTTCGCCAAACGGCTCCCGGTCGCTGCCTGAGACGTAAGGAAGGGCACCTTCTTAACGCCTGGTGTATAGAAAGGGGCCCTTCCTAACGGCTAATGGGCGCGCGGGCGGCGTCAGGCCCCGGCCTCGGCGTGCGCGACGGTGACCGGCTTGGACTCCGGTCGAGCCGCGCTGCACCAGGTACCGGTGAGCATCCGCGCGAAGTAGCAGCTCAGGGGCGGTCGATCGGGGTGTCGAGGCGTCCGCCGGTCCCGGCTTCGTTCGACAGCAGCAGGCCGAGGGCCAGCATGCCGAAGCCGAGGGCGAGGTGCAGCCAGTTGTCAGCGCCGTTGACCGGCAGGATGTTCGCGCCACCCTCCTCGTCGATCGCCTCGATCGCCAGGCCGTACAGCCACAGGGCGAGGTAGATCGCGCCGCCCCCGGCCAGGAAGACCCGCGCGCCGGCGACGCTGCGGGCCAACACCAGACCCACCAGCCCGAACAGCAGGTGTACGGCGTTGTGCAGGATCGAGACCTGGAACACGCCGAGCAGTTTGGCGTCCGAGTGGTGCCCGGCGAAGGCCAGATCGCTGTAGTCGGTGGTAATGCCGGGGATGTAGCCGAGGACACCGATCAGCAGGAAGACCCCGGCCACGACCAGCGCGGCGACCTGCACCCGCGGTCGGGGCGCGGCAGGTCGGCCACCCCGCGCGTCTCGTGCCATCGGTGCCCCTTTCGTGGATCTCCCGGTCCCGCGAACGTCGCTGTCCGCAGCGGCGACGTGACGCAGCCCCGCGATCCTCCATTTTGAAGTCCCTCCCGACGCTCGCGCAGAGAAATGCACGAACAGGTATGGAAGCCAAAACGCCGGGTAGGTGAGTTGTCAGCGGCCACGGCGACACGGCCGCCTCCCCCAGAACAACCGCGACGACACTTCCGAGCGGAAGGGAAATCATGACTTACGATCTGTCACCCACCTCCACCACGTACGGCCAGGAGTCCACCAACGGCGGCGGCGTCCGCGAGCAGGCCCGGCACGTCGGGTCCGAGGCGGCGCACGCCGGTGGCGCGGTCGCCCAGACCGCCAAGGAGCAGGGCACCGAGGTCGGCCGTGAGGCCGTCCGGCAGGCCCGCAACCTCTACGGCGAGGCCCGCAGCCAGCTCGCCAGCCAGACCGGTGAGCAGCAGCGCCGCGCGGCCGGCGGACTGCGGTCGATCGCCGACGAGATGCGCTCGATGGCCGAGCAGGGTGGCCAGGCCGGTCCGGTGAGCGAGCTGGCCCGCCAGGCCGCCGACCGGGTGCACGGCGTGGCCGGCTGGCTCGAGGAGCGCCAGCCCGGCGACCTGATCAATGAGGTACGCGACTACGCGCGGCGTAACCCGGGCACCTTCCTGGTCGGCGCGGCGGTGCTCGGTGTGCTGGCCGGCCGCCTGACCAAGGGCATCTCGGCCTCCGGTGACGACTCCGGCAACGGTTCCGCGGGTTACCGCGGCGCGGGCGCGTACGACCCGGAGCGCACCGCCGTGATCCCCACCCCGCCGCCGACGCCCCGCACGGCCGCGGACGCCACCCCGGCCGGCGGTTACCTCGACCCGACCCCGGGCACCTACACCGAGCCGACCTCCGGCGGTTACGCCGACCCGACGCCGGGCGGCTACCGCGATCCGGCCCGCCAGGGCGGCTACACCGAGCCGGCGAGCACCGGTCAGCCGCTGCCGCCGGTGACCCAGACCGACCCGCTGCCGGGCGTGCCGTCCAGCGGCAGCCCCCGCCCGTGAGGTGTCGAGTCATCCGAAGGGAGGCGGCGGCATGAGCATGCCGACGCAGGGGTCCGGACTGGACTCCGGTTACCACCCCGACGCGGGTGCCCCGCACACCGCGGCCGAGGTGAAGGGCAGTTCGCTCGGTGATCTGATGCGTCAGGTCACCACCGACCTGTCGACGCTGATGCGCCAGGAGGTCGAGCTGGCCAAGGCCGAGATCCGCCAGGAGGGCAAGAAGGCCGGCAAGGCTGCGGGCCTATTCGGCGGTGCCGGCTTCGGCGGCTACATGGTGGCCCTCTTCGTTTCGATCGCCATCTGGCAGTTCTTGGACAACGTCATGGACTCCGGGCTCGCCGCGCTGATCGTGGCCGTGCTCTGGGCCGTGGTCGCCGCCGTCCTCTACTCGGCGGCGAAGAAGAACGCCCAGCACGTACGCGGGCTCAAGCAGACCAACGACAGCGTGCAGCGGATCCCCGACGCGCTCAAGCCCCACCCGGAGGGAGTCACCCGATGAGCACCGACCCCGACCAGATCCGCCGGGAGATCGAAGCCACCCGCAACAGCCTCAGCTCCGACGTGGACGCGTTGGCGTACAAGGTCAGCCCCAGCCGCATCGTCGACGACCGTAAGCAGCGGGCCCGCTCCGCGCTGCAGAATGTGAGGGACAAGGTCATGGGAACCGCTTCCGACCTCGGCCAGGGCACCGGCCACGCCGCCCACTCGGTGGGTGACCGCGCGTCGTCGGCGGCGTCCAGCGTCAGCGACGCCGCGCAGTCGGCGGCCTCCTCGGTGAGCGACGCGGCCCACAGCGCGCCCCGCGTGATCCGGGAGAAGTCGCAGGGCAACCCGCTCGCCGCCGGTCTGATCGCCTTCGGCGTGGGCTGGCTGGCCTCCTCGCTGATTCCGGCGTCCCGCCGGGAGCAGCAGGCGGCCGCGCAGGTCAAGGAGAAGGTCGGCGAGCACAGCGGAGTCGTCAGGGAGAAGCTGGGCGAGGTTGCCAGCGAACTCAAGGACGAGCTGCGTGAGCCGGCCCAGCACGCCGCCGAGTCGGTGAGGTCCACCGCCCAGGACGCGGTGCACGCGGTCAAGGACGACGGCCGCTCGGCCGCCCAGGACGTCAAGGACCAGGCACAGCAGGCCCGCCAGCAGGTCAGTTCCTGAAGTCACCGACGTCGACGACGGCTCGCGGTCACCCCGGTGGCTGCGGGCCGTCGCCGTATCTCCCCGCGATCTTGCACTTGCTGTTGCTGACCTGTCGGCTAACGCGGCTTCTGTCCCAGCAGAAAGTGCAAGATCGCGGGGACTTCGTGGCGGTGGGCTGGGGTGCGGATTCTGGTGTCGCCGTAGCTGACGCCGCCTTTCAGCAGGCGCTGGGTTATCGCAAGCCAGCTGCAGATGCCGCGTTCGAGCAGCCAGAGCGGGGCGGCCAGCGTGGTGGTCGGTGGGAAGACGGTGGCACCGGCGGCGCGGCGGCGACCCGCCTCGGCCAGGGCGACGACGCTGGCCGTCATGCCGAGCAGCAGCCGGGGCCGGCGGGACGCGACCGCCGCGGCCAGCGCGGGCACGACCGCGAGCGCGGTCAGCAGGCGGACCGGCTGGGCCAGGTCGTCGTACGCCTGGCGGACCCGCTGGCCCCGGAAGTGCGCCGCGTCCGGCGGCAGCCGCCGTACGTACAGCCAGGGCGGCGCGACCTCGACGCCGCCGTGGGCCCGCACCGTACGGATCAGCTCCAGGTTCTCGAAGAGCACGTCGGGGTCGTACCCGCCCATGGCGAGGAACGTGCTGCGGCGTACCGCGAGGGTGCCGGGGTAGTCGTTTCCGAGAGCGCGGTTGAGCAGCGTCCGCCCGGTGTCCCACCAGGCGTGCCAGGGCAGGGGGTCGAAGTAGTTCTGCGGCCGGACCAGGTCGACCCGGTCCAGCAGTCGGTGCACCGCGTGGAGCCCGGCCTCGTCGTACCGGACGTCGTCGTCGGCGATCACCACGTGCTCGTGGCGTGCCGCGCCGACGCCGGTGTGCACCCCCACCACCTTGCCGTTGAGCCCGCGCCGGGCCCGGTCGGGCGGCAGGTGCCGCACCAGCGGCCGCCAGGCCGCCGCGTGCCGGGCGAACAGCTCCGGAGGCGACCCGTCGACCACGATCACGTCGACGAGACCGCTCAGCCGGCGCAGGTAGCCGGTCAGCTCGTCCAGGCCGGCGTCGGTGTGCCAGCGCAGCGGCAGGACGTACGCCATCGGCAGGGCCGTTCCGCCGGTGTCGTGACGCGCGGCGCGCCGGGCGTCACCGGTGGCCGGAGAGGGCATCGCGCCTCCTGGGCGGTGCTGCGCGGCGGGTGTGCCGCCCGCTGCGCCTGCCCGCACGGCGGCCGCCCAAACCGGTGCGAAGCACCGACCCCCGGGACAACGACGACCTCAGGCGCGGCGGACGTTGGTGACGGTCATGCGGCCGGGTGGCAGGACGGGCATCCGGTGCAGGTCCAGGCGCAGATCCTGCGGCGGCACGTCGTAGCGCATGCCGCCGGTCAGGTGGGTGACCGCCCGCTTCATGAGGTCGATGGTGATCCACTCGCCGGCGCAGCGGTGTCCGGTGCTGTGGTCGCCGCCGCCCTGCGCGATCAGCGCGAACGGGTCCACGCGCCGGTCGGCGAACCGCTCGGGGCGGAACAGTTCCGGTTCGGGCCATAGCGCCGGGTGGTGGTTCGTGCCGTAGAGGTCGAGCAGCACCCGCCGCCCCTGGGGGAAGTGGTGGCCCTGCCAGTCGAAGGAGCGCCGGACCCGGGCCGCGGCCATCGGGAAGAACGGGTAGTAACGGCGTACCTCCTGGACGAACTGCTCGGTGGCCCCGTCGTCGCCGTGGACCCGCTGTCGCCACGCGGGGTGGTCGCGCAGGGCGAGCGCGGCGAAGACGATGTACCGGTCCACGGCGACTGTCGGACGCAGCAGGTTGAGCAGTTCGACGGCGGCGATCCGGCGGGGGAGCAGCGCCCCGCGCATGTCGCGGTGCTCGGCGACGACCCGTAGCGGGCTGTCGGCCGGGGCCGGGTGGATGCCGACCCGGGTCCGTTCGACGAGGTCGCCGATCCAGCGTTCGGCGCGGCGGCGGGCGAGCAGGCCCCGCCAGTGCCGTGGGCCGACGACCGCCGGGCCCTCGATCATGGCGTGCAGGTCGACGGCGCGGCGGTCGACCTGCGACGTGGCCAGCGGCACGCCGGCCCAGGCGCAGACCACCCGGGTCAGCAGCCGGCCCAGCTCGTCGTAGAGCGGCACCGCGCCGGCCGCCTCCCAGGCGGGAATCCGGGCCCGCCACTCGGCGTCGAAGAGGTGCCCGAGTCGCGCGATCGCCGTCGGCGTCATGATCGACATGAACATGGCCTTGCGGTCGGTGTGCGCGGCGCCGTCCAGCCCCTGCACGCCGCCCCGACCGGTGAGGGTCCGCTGAATCCGCAGCGGCATGGCGCTCTCGCGCTGGAAGCGCTCGTTGTCGTAGAACAGGGTGGCGGCTGGTCGACCCCGCAGGCAGATGGTCGGCGTGAGCAGGATCCGGGTTGAGAAGACGTCGCTGCCCAGGCGGTCGCAGCGTTCTCCGATGAACCGGTAGCCGGCGCGCAGCAGGGCGAGGGTGCTGTCCGGGCCGCGGTCGGCCGGCATGGTCGCCATCGGGCCTCCTCGAGGTTCCGGCGGCGGCCCGCGTCGCCGCCGGGGCACGTCTACCCTCGTGGCCGCCGCGCAATCCCCGCGTCGACAGCGCGTCCGCTGGCCCCTCCCACGGGCGGCGGAACCTGGTTGGCTTGCCGGTGGGGCCGTCGTCGGCCGGCATCGTCGGACGACGGTGACGACCCCGTCGGGCCGAGGTGTCCACGACCACGGGGAGGACGTATGAACGACAACAGGCCGCCGCGCTGGCGGCAGCGGCGGGCGGTCGAGACGCTGGGTGCGGGCCGGGCCGGGCGGCCGCTGATCGGCCCGCCGGGCCGGCCGGCCCGACCGCGCCGGTTCTTCACCGTGCACCTGGGCTTCACCGCGCCGGGCGCGGCCGACGCGCTCGAACAGGCGGTGGCGTACGCGGAGGCGCTGAGCCTGCTCCGCCCGGAGTTGGCGCTCGGTGCGGCGGCCCTGTCGCCGGCCGATGCCTGGCACCGGGCCGAACGGCTGTTCTGCGGCGCGGTCGGCCCGGACGGGGAGCGCTGCGTCGACGTCGCCGACCATCCCGGCTTCCACCACGCGCCGGGCCCGGGCGGTCTGGGCTGGGGCGACGGCGACTAGCCACGGGCTTTGACACCCGCCCTAACCCTGCTGAGAAACCCCCACCGCGCGACCGGTGCCGGTGTCCCCCTCGAAGAGGACACCGGCACGTGCCACGGCGGATCAGTCGAGGTCGAACTCGCCGTCCTGCGCGCCGGCCACGAACGCGTCCCACTCGGCCTGGGTGAAGACCAGCACCGGGCCCTGCGGCTCGGCGGAGTTGCGCATCCCGATCAGGTCGTCGACGAAGGCGACCTCGACAGCGCTCTCGGAGGTGTCCCCCTCGGCCCGTTGCCAGACCGCGCGGGAGAGGTCGAAATCGCCCTTGGGGTGCTGCGCCATGGTTCTTTCCTCCACTGCAGGGGGCCAGGTGGGGACCGCCTGCCGATCCCCATCGGGCAGGATAAGCGGATGCCGAGCCTGACCCGTGTAGAGGCGACCGCGCGTGGCGCGGCGATTACTGTCGAGTCCTATCAGGTGGACCTCGACCTGACCGGCGACGGCGATCTGTTCCGGTCCCGCGTCGAGATCCGGTTCCGGGCGACCGCCGGGGCCGCGACCTTCGCCGAGGTCAGGCCGGCGAACCTCCTCGCGGTACGCCTCAACGACCGGGCCGTCGACCCCGCCACGCTGACCGACAACCGGCTGCCGCTGGTCGATCTCGACACGACGAACACCCTCGTCGTCGAGGCGGAGATGACGTACTCCAACGCCGGGGAGGGGCTGCACCGCTTCGTCGATCCGGCGGACGGCGAGACCTACCTCTACGCGATGTCGTTCCTCGACAATGCCCAGCGCATCTTCGCCGCGTTCGACCAGCCCGACCTCAAGGCCCCGTTCACCCTCTCGGTCACCGCGCCGCCGCGGTGGACGGTCTCCGGCAACGCCGAGGTGGTCGCCACCCCGGCCCCGGGGCGCTGGGAGTTCGCCCCGACCGCGCCGCTGGCGACGTACTTCTTCTCGCTGATCGCGGGGCCGTACCACGTCCGCCGTGCCGAGCACGACGGCATACCGCTGGCGATCTACTGTCGACGGTCGCTCGCCGAGCACCTGGACGCCGACGCCGAGGAGATCTTCGACATCACCGGGCGGTGCCTGGACCGGTTCCACCAGCTCTTCGCCGAGCGCTACCCGTTCGGCAAGTACGACCAGGCGTTCGTGCCCGAGTTCAACGCCGGCGCGATGGAGAATCCGGGCATCGTCACCTTCCGCGACGACTACGTGTTCCGTTCGGCGGTCACCGACACCCAGCGCGAGGTTCGGGCCACCACCATCGCCCACGAGATGGCGCACATGTGGTTCGGTGACCTGGTCACCATGCGCTGGTGGGACGACCTGTGGCTCAACGAGTCCTTCGCCGAGTACCTGGGCACCCGGGTCACCGCCGAGGCCACCCGCTTCGACCAGGCGTGGACGACGTTCGCCATGCGCCGCAAGGCCTGGGGATACGCGGCCGACCAACGTCCCTCCACCCACCCGGTCGCGCCGCCGGAGGTGGCCGACGCCGACGAGGGTCTGCTCAACTTCGACGGCATCTCGTACGCCAAGGGCGCCGCCGTGCTGCGGCAACTGGTCGCGTGGCTCGGCGACGAGGCCTTCCTCGCCGGCCTGAACGCGCACTTCGCCGCGCACCGCTTCGGCAACGCCACCCTCGCCGACCTGCTCACCAGCCTCTCCGCCGCCAGCGGCCGGGACCTGTCCGGTTGGGCCGAGCTGTGGTTGCGCCGGCCGCAGGTCAACACGTTGCGCGCCGAGGTCCACGTCGACGCCGACGGGCGTTACACCGAGGTCGCCGTGGTGCAGACCGCCCCCGCGTCGCACCCCGTGCTGCGTCCGCACCGCATCGGGGTGGGTCGGTACGCGGCGGACGGTGCCGTCCAGCGCGCGGAGGTGGATCTCGATCCGGCCGTCGACGGCGGTCGTACCGTGCTCGGCGCGTTGACGGGCGAGCCGGCGGCCCAGGTGCTGCTGCTCAACGACGGTGACCTGACCTTCGCCAAGGTACGCCTCGACGAGGCGTCGGCGGACGCGGTCGCGGTGGTGCTGCCTTCTCTGACCGATCCGCTCGCCCGGGCGGTGCTCTGGGGCGAGGCGCTGGACGCGGCGACCGACGGCGAACGGCCCGTCGCCGGCCTGGTCGACCTGATGGTCGCGGCGCTGCCCGTCGAGACCGAGGTGATCATCGCGGAGGACGTGCTCGTCATCAGCCGGTCGCTGGTGGACCGTTACCTCGACCCGCTGGCCCGTTCGGCGGCGCTGGCCCGGGTCGCCGAGGCGTGCCGGCGTCTGCTCGATGGCGCGCCGGCGGGGGAGTCGTTGCAGCTCGCCGCCGCCCGGGGCTGGATCGCCGCGACCACCGACAGCGACCTGCTCGTCGGCTGGCTCGCCGGCCGGGACGTACCGGCCGGGCTGGCCGTCGACGCGGAGCTGCGGTGGGCGGTGCTGCGCCGGCTCGTGGTGCTGGGCGCGGCGGGCGAGGCGGAGATCGCCGAGGAGGCGCGGGCCGACGTCAGCTCCACCGGCGCGGAACAGGCCGCGTACTGCCGGGCCGCCCTGCCCGACCCGGTGGCGAAGCAGGCGGCATGGGAAATCCTCATGCGGGACACCGAGCTGTCCAACCGGCTGCTCGAGGCCACCGCGGAGGGGTTCTGGCAGCCCGAGCAGCCCGAGCTGACCGCCGCGTACGTCGGGCGGTACTTCGCCGAGATGCCGGCCGCCGCTCGTCGTCGTACCCCCTGGACGGCCGACCGGGTGGCGAAGCTGGCGTTTCCCCGCTACGCCGTGGCGCAGCCGACCCGGGAGGCGGCCGCGGCGTTGCTGGCCCGCGACGACCTGACGGCGGGCCTGCGGCGGGTCGTCACCGACGCCGACGACGACCTGCGGCGGGCGCTCGTGGCGCGCACGGCGGTGGCCGCCGCCTCGGCCTGAGGTCGGCCGGCCGCCGTGGTGGGCGGCCCGGGTTGCGATGGTCGGAGCGCGGGGTGGCCCGAGCGGCCACCCCGCGCCCGTGCTCAGCGCAGGGCGGGTTCGGCCGTGACCGGGGCGTCGAAGTCGATGACGTAGCGCTGCTCGTGGGCGATGGTGCGTTCCGGGTCCATCGCCGTGCGCACCAGCAGCGGTATGAGCAGCGGCATCAGCGTCCGGGCGACCGGGCCGGGCGCCTTCGTGTGGTTGATCCGCGCGGCGCGGGCGGCGACCTTCTCGACCCGGGTGCGACGCAGCCGCACGTACGCCTCGAAGGCCGACGTCACGTCGGGTAGGTCCCGCAGGCAGCGGGCGAGCTGCACCGCGCTCTCGATGGCGAGCGAGGCGCCCTGCCCGGAGCTGTTCGACGGCGCGTGCGCGGCGTCGCCGACCAGCACCAGGCGACCCCGGTGCCAGTGCGGCACGGGCGGCATGATCTGCAACGCGCCGGCCACCTGGAGGTCGTCGGCGGAGCTGGTGGCCATCAGCTCCCGGCCCGGGTCGTCGTCGCCGTAGGTGGCGCGCAACGTGTCCAGCCACTGCCGCGCGGGCACCGTACGGGCCTCGACGAGGCTCATCGGCCGCTGCCCCGGCAGGTTGGCCCCCCAGCGGGTGCCGCCACCCGGCTCGGGCCAGTACAGGTAGTAGCCGCGCCGTCCGAAGGCGAACGTCATCGTGCCCGCCTCGGCGTCCACCTCGTGCCGGGCGACCGCCTCGAAGCCGAGCAGTCCGGTGAATCGGGGGCCGGGCGCGGCCGGGTCGATGAGGTCACGGACCGTGGAGCGGATGCCGTCCGCGCCGACCAGGACGTCGGCGGTCGCCGTGGTGCCGTCCTCGAAACGCGCGGTCACGCCGTCGTCGGTCTGCGTGACGTCGACCAGTCGCCTGCCGTACGCGAAGGTGATGCCCTCGGCGACGGCCCGGTCGTGCAGCACCCGGTGCAGCTCGGCCCGGTGTACCACGCGCAGCGGCGGCACTCCGGCCAGCATCGGCAGGTCGATCCGTCGGGCGCCGACGGCCATGACGCTGCGGTGGATCCCGGTGGCGATCGCCGTCACCGCCTCGTCCGCGCCGACGGCCCGCAGGGCTGCCACGCCGTTGGGCGCGAGCGCGAGGGTGCCACCGATGCCACCGGCTCCGCTGACGGTCGCCGGGTACGCCTCGGCGACGGTGGCGGTGATGCCGGCGCGGTGGAGGGCGAGGGCCGCCACGGGCCCCGCGATGCCGCCGCCGATGACGAGTGCGGTTCGTACCGTTGTCATGCTCTTTCTCCCTGGTGTCGTCGCGTGGGTGCGGACGAACCGTCCTGGGAGGGGACCCGGTTATCCTCGTGGTTGCCGCTTCGGGCCGGGTGCCTGCTCAGGTGTCGGTTCGGGGTAGGGCTCCGGCGGGGTGTTGGCGCACCCCGCCGGAGCTGTCTTGTCAGTCGGCGGTGTCGGGGTCGCTGCTGGTCCTTGCGGCCAGCTCGGCCAGCTCGGCCGGCATCTCGCCGGTCTCGTGGAAGGCCCGCCAGGTGTCCAGCCCCGGGTAGCTTCCCGAGGTCAACTCCGCCAGCAGGGCCCGCAGCCAGGTGGCCTCGGCGTCCCGGATGGCGAGGTCGTACTCGTTCTCGACCAGGAACAGTCGCGGGACGTCCCGCAGGTGGGCGTCGAGCGTCTCGCGGTCCCGGCGGAGCGCGTCGTCCAGTCGGTCGAGTCGCTGCCGGAGCAGGTCGGTCGCCTCGTCGGGGTGCAGGGCGGCGAGCACGGAGAGGCCGGCCCGGAAGCGGGGATGCTCCGCCATGGGCATGCCGACCAGCTCCCGCGCCCAGTCGACCAGCTCGGCCCGGCCCGCGTCGGTGATCCGGTAGACGGTGCGTTCCGGGCGTCGGCCCTCGCGCACGCTCTCCACGGCGGCGATCAACTGGTGTTTGTCCAGGTTGCGGATCACCGTGTAGAAGGAGCCCCACTTGAACTCCATGTCCTGGTCCTTGCCCCAGGCGCGCAGCGTGCTGGCCATCTCGTAGGGATGCATGGGCCGCTGGACGAGGGCGGAGAGCACGGCCAGCGCCAGCAGGTTGCCGACCTTGCGCCGCTTCGGCATGACGCACCTCCCAAATACTCGTGGACGAGTATACGCACGCGAGTATCCGCGTCGCCAGCCCCTCGGGCCGATACGACCGGTTCGGACGCCCGGCCTACGATCAACGGGTGGAGGAAGATATCCGGCGGATCGGGATCATGGGTGGCACCTTCGACCCGATCCACCACGGGCACCTCGTCGCGGCCAGCGAGGTGGCGGACCGGTTCGGCCTGGACGAGGTGGTCTTCGTCCCCACCGGGCAGCCGTGGCAGAAGGCCGACGAGCCGGTCAGCCCCGCCGAGGACCGGTACCTCATGACGGTCATCGCCACCGCCTCCAACCCCCGCTTCCAGGTCAGTCGCGTCGACATCGACCGCAGCGGCCCGACCTACACGGTCGACACGTTGCGTGACCTCCAGGCCGAGTACGGCGCCAAGGTCCAGCTCTTCTTCATCACCGGAGCGGACGCGCTGCAACGCATCCTGTCCTGGAAGGACCTGGACGAGATCTTCGAGCTGGCCCACTTCGTCGGTGTGACCCGGCCCGGTTTCGCGCTGACCGACAAGCACCTCCCGGCGGACACGGTCAGCCTGATCCAGGTGCCCGCGATGTCCATCTCGTCGACCGACTGTCGTGCCCGGGTCGCCCGGGGTGAGCCGGTCTGGTACCTGGTGCCTGACGGTGTGGTGCAGTACATCGCCAAGCGACGCCTATATCAGTCCTGATCGCGTCCGGTATGTGCTGGTTGGTGCGTCTAACCGACCAGAACTGACGGGTCGGGACCTCGCCGGGTGTGAGACGCTTGGAGGATCGCACGCCTGATCGAAGGAGAACGGTGACAGTTTCCGAACGCGCGCACGAGCTGGCGATCGCCGCCGCCCAGGCAGCCGCCGACAAGAAGGCGCAGGACATCGCGATCATCGACGTCGGCGACCAGCTCGCCATCACGGACGCGTTCCTGCTCGCCGCCGCCCCCAACGAGCGCCAGGTGCTCGCCATCGTCGACGCCATCGAGGAGCGCCTGCTGGAGCTTCCGGAGAAGGCCAAGCCGATCCGGCGCGAAGGCGAGCGGGGTGGCCGCTGGGTGCTGCTCGACTACGTCGACATCGTGGTACACGTCCAGCACACCGAGGAGCGCGAGTTCTACGGGCTCGACCGCCTCTGGAAGGACTGCCCCACCATCCCGTTCGTCGACCGCGACCTGGTCGAGGCCGACGCCAGCGGGTCCGCCGCGGCCGAATGACCCGGCTGATCGTCTGGCGGCACGGCAACACCGACTGGAACGCCGCCAACCGCGTCCAGGGGCAGACCGACGTACCCCTCAACGAGCTGGGCCGCGACCAGGCCCGCGCCGCCGCGCCGCTGCTCGCGTCGCTGCGTCCGGACGCCATCGTCTCCAGCGACCTGGGCCGCGCCGCGGAGACCGCCGCGGCGCTGGCCGCGCTCACCGGCCTCGGGGTACGCACCGACGCCCGGCTGCGCGAGCGGCACTTCGGCCGGTGGCAGGGCCTGCACCTCACCGAGGTCGCCGAGCGCTTCCCCGGCGAGTACGCGCGCTGGCGGGCCGGCGACCCGGCGCCGGGCGCGGATCTGGAGCCGCTGCACGAACTCGGTGAGCGGGTCGCCGCCGCGTTCCTGACGGCGGCCGACGCGACGCCCGGCGGGACGGTGGTCCTCGCCACCCACGGCGGCGCCTCCCGCCAGGGCGTTGGCCACCTGCTCGGCTGGCCTCCCGAGGTGCTGCGCAGCATCGGCTCACTGGCCAACTGCCACTGGACCGAGCTGCGACACGACGACGTCCGGGGCTGGCAGCTCCGTGGCCACAACGTCGGCCTCGTCACCGCCCCGGCCGTCGTCGACGCGGTCTGAGCGCCGATCCGGCCCGGGTCGGCGCTCGCACCTCGGCGCGGCGGGTCGTGATCGGCTAGCGTGCCGGGCATGCCCGTCGCGGTCGTCATCGACTCCACCGCCTACCTCCCACCCGAGCTGGTGCTGCGGCACCGGCTGACCGTCGTCCCGCTGACCGTCGTGCTCAACGGCGCGGAGGGATTGGAGGGGGTGGAGACCCAACCCGCCGACGCCACCCGCGCGCTGGGCGAACGGCGGGTGTCGGCCAGCACGTCCCGGCCGGCGCCCGAACAGTTCGCCCGGACGTACCGCCGTCTCCTCGACGACGGCGCCGACGGCGTCGTCTCGGTGCACATCTCCGCCGGCCTGTCCGGCACCGTCGAGGCCGCCCGCCTGGCCGCCGTCGACCTCGGCGGTCGGGTCGAGGTCGTCGACAGCCGCTCCGCCGGCATGGGCCTCGGCTTCCCGGCCATCGCCGCCGCCATCGCCGCCGAAGCCGGAGCGGACCTGGCCGGCGTACGCGACGCGGCGCTCGCCGCGGTGGCCCGGACCACCGTCTGGTTCTACGTCGACACGTTGGAGTTCCTCCGCCGGGGCGGCCGGATCAACGCCGCCGAGGCGCTGCTCGGCACCGCCCTGTCGGTCAAGCCGATCATGCACATGCCGGACGGCGCGATCGTGCTGCGGGAGAAGGTGCGTACCGCCAGTCGGGGAGTCGCCCGGCTCGTCGACCTGGCCGTCGAGGCGGCCGGCGACGACGACGTCGACCTGGGCGTACACCACCTGGCCGCGCCGCAGCGCGCCGAGGCGCTGCTCGCCGCGCTCACCGCGCGCCTGGGCGAACGGGTGCACGACACGTACGTCTCCGAGGCGGGCGCGGTGGTCGCCGCGCACGCCGGGCCGGGTCTGGCCTGTGTCGTCGTGCACCGTCGGCCCAGGAGCTGAGATCGTGGCCGGCGCGTGCGTGGTGACCGGTGGTGGCCGTGGCGTCGGTCGGGCCGTGACGCGACGGCTGGTGACGACCGGCGTGACCGTCGTCGTCGTGGAGCGCGACGCCGAGGCGGTGGACTGGCTCGCCGGGCACCCGGCCGCCGATCGCCTGCTCGCGGTGGTCGGCGACGCCGGTGACGAGCGGGTGGCCGAACACGCCGCCGAGGTGGCCGAACGCGTCGCCCCGCTGACCGGCTGGGTGAACAACGCGGCGATCTTCCGGGACGCGGCCCTGCACACGGCGTCGGCCGACACCGTGCTGGACCTGATCGGGCTGAACCTGCGCCCGGCCGTGGTGGGCGCCGCCGTGGCGGTGCGCCGCTTCCTGGCCGCCGGCACGGGCGGCGCGATCGTGAATGTCTCGTCGCACCAGGCCCGCCGGCCGGTGCCGGGCGCCCTGCCGTACGCCACGGCGAAGGCTGCCGTGGAGGGGCTGACCCGGGCGCTGGCCGTCGAGTACGGACGGCACGGCATCCGCGCCAACGCCGTCGCGCTCGGCTCGATCGCCACCGAGCGGCACGCCGAGTTCCTCGCCGCGCAGGAGCCCACCCGGGCCGAGTGGATCGACGCCGAGTTGACCCGGCTGCACCCGGTGGGCCGGATCGGGCGTGTCGACGAGGTGGCCGAGGTGGTCGCGTTCCTGCTGTCGCCGGCCGCCAGCTTCGTCAACGGGGTGACCCTGCCGGTGGACGGGGGACGGGCGGTGCTCGGCCTCGACCCGGAGGCCCGCTGATCCGGTGCACTCGGGCCGCCTCCCTCCGGAGACGGCCCGACTGCTGTCCGCTCAGCTTCGCAGGGACCACTGCTGGTTCTGTCCACCGTTGCAGGCCCAGAGGATCAGTTTGGTGCCGTTGGCGGTGGCGGCGCCGTTGGCGTCCAGGCAGAGCCCGGACTGGACGCCGGTGAGGGTGCCGTTGGCGTTGACGTTCCACTGCTGGTTCGCGCCGCCGTGGCAGTCCCAGATGATCACCTGGGTGCCGTTCGCGGTGCCCTGGCCGTTGGCGTCGAGGCACTTGTTGCCGTACACCTGGATCTGTTTGCCGGCCGTGTAGGTCCAGCGTTGCGCGGCGCTGTTGCTGATGCAGTCCCACAGTTGCACCTGGGTGCCGTTGGTGGTGGCGCCGTTCGGCACGTCGACGCAGCGACCGGACTGCGCGCCCACGATCTGGGCGTTCTGCTGCGGGTTGCCGCCGCTCGCGGGGGTGTAGGCGGCAGCGGCGATGTTCGCCTGCACGGCGTCCTCGGTGGCGGCCGTCGGGTAGCCGGAGGTCAGCACGCCCTCGAAGAAGGTGCCGCGACCGGTGATGCTGTTGTCACCACCGATGCCCAGGAGGATGGCCCCCTCCTTCTTCATCGGGTTGTAGCCGTTGGGCCGCCGACCGTCGAAGTAGGTGGTCAGGCCACCCGACTGCGAGTTCCCGCCGCGGATCGCCCAGTGGTTCGGCTCGCCCTTGACCATGGCCGTGACGAAGCGGTGGTTGATGGACGCGATGTTGTTGTACCCCGCGTTCACCCCGGAGAACAGGCCCCACTCCAGGTCGGCCATGATCCAGGGACCCGCGCCCGCTCCGTAGCCCCACTGCTTGTTCGCGCCGAAGTAGACCGTCTCCATGATCGCGCGCTCGTCGGCCTGGACGTTGGTCTGCGCGTTGCCGTAGTCGAAGCAGCACCACTGGTTGTAGTGCGTGCCGTCGACGACGGCGTAGATGCCCTCGGGCTGGTCGCCGGTCGCGACGCCGTTGGTGTTGTTGTTGCGGTAGCCGGTGCCGGGGGCGATGTAGACGCCGTACGCCTTCTGGCCGCCGATGGTGACCGGTGCCGCCTTGGCGTCGGCGAGGTTGTCGTACCCGCCGGGGGCCGGGCCGGTGAAGCCGCCGGGAGGCGCCTGCGTGAGCCGGTTGTTGCGGCCGGACTGGTCGTAGATGATCGTGATCACGCAGCTCGTGTTGGCGCAGAACGTGTCCTGGGTGGCGGCGTTGGCGACGCCACCGGCGCTGAGCACGCCGACGTCGCGGGTGGTGTTGTCCGATGATCTGCGCACCTGGTAGAGCGCTCCGTTGTACGCGCCGTACAGGGCCCGGGTGGTGCTGTGCGCGGCGACGCACGGCGTCCCGCCGGAGGCGTAGATGTCGCACGGGCCGGTGCCGGCCGCCCGGGCGACGCCGGGCGTCTCCGTGAGCAGGTAGACGCCGGCCCCGGCGACGAGGACCAGCAGGGTCCCCGCTGCGGCCAGCAGGCGGTGCAGCCTTCTCTTCACGTCCATGGTTCCCCTCAGGTGGCGGTGGTGGTGGGGGGTGATGATAGCGTTAACATTAATCCTCATCCATGAACGCGCGCTACCTCCGGGCGGTCGGTGGCCCGTGCTCCCGTAGCAGACGCGAGCATGATCAGGGCGTTGTCCACAGAGGCCCCGGTTGTCCACAGGTCGGGCCAGCGAGGCGGCCGTCGGGGCGTCCGGCGTCCTAGCGTCGCGGCGTGGCAGAGGACGAGGAGACAGCGGTACGTCAGCGTCTGCGCCGGTTGACCGCCGCGACGGGCGACGCGGCGCCGCTTCCGTCGGGGGCCGACGCGTCGGCAACGGACGTGCCCGCCGACCCACAGCGGGGATGTCTTCCAGATGGCGATCAGCCCGGCGGTATGGCGCGGCTGCCCGGCCCCGGAGCGTTCGACCCGGGCAGGCGCGGAGTACGGGCGCTGGCCGCCGTGGCCCTCGTGGTGGTGCTGGCCGCGGCCGGTTGGGCCTGGCGGTCCCGACCACACGCGGAACCGGTCACCCCACCGGTGGGCGAGGCCACCTCGGCCGTCGTGGCCGCGCAGTCCAGCGCCTCGGCGTCCGGCGAGCTGGTGGTGACGGTCGCGGGCAAGGTGCGCAAACCCGGGCTGGTGCGGGTTCCGGCCGGGGCCCGACTCGCCGACGCCCTCTCCGAGGCCGGTGGCCCGCTGCCCGGCGTCGACGTGGCGCTGCTCAATCCCGCTCGCAAGCTGGCCGACGGTGAGTTGATCGTCGTCGGGGTTACGCCCCCGCCGGCCCCCGGACCCGCCGCCGGTCCGGCCCCCGCCGGTGCGCCGGCCCCCGGCGCGGCGCTGAACCTGAACACCGCGACACCTGCCCAGCTCGACGCGCTGCCCGGGGTGGGGCCGGTGCTGGCCCAGCGCATCCTCGCCTACCGGGACCAGCACGGCGGGTTCACGGCCGTCGGTGACCTGCGCCAGGTCGAGGGCATCGGCGACGCGCGCTATGAGCAGCTCAAGGACCTGGTGACGGTGTGAACGTCGCACCCGTCGTCGGCGACCCGCCGCCACCGGACCTCCGGCTCGCCGGGCTGGCCGTGGCCGCCTGGCTCACCGCGCTCGCCGGACTGCACCTCGGCCCCCGACCGCTGCTGCTGGTGGCCGGCGGAGCAGCCGTGTCGACCGCGCTGAGCACCCTGCACCTGCTCGGTCGGCTCGGTCGCCCAGGGGCTCTCGCCCGCCGTTTCGGCTGGATCGTCGTCGCGGTCGGTCTCGGCGTCCTCTGCGGCGCGGCGGCGACCTCGGCCCGGCTGGTCGTGCGGGACGCGCCGCCGGTCCGCGCCCTTGCCGAGAAGCGCGCCCCGGTCACCGCCGACCTCGTCGTGCGGGACGATCCGCGCCCCATCCGCTCCGCCGGGCGTCCCGGCATGCTGCTGGTGTCGGGCGAGCTGATCCGGCTGACCGGTCCCGACGGCCAGCCGCTCCGAGCGTCGGTACGGGTGCTGGTCCTCGCCACCGACCCCGGCTGGCGAGGGCTGTTGCCGGGGCAGCGGCTGACCGCCGACGGGCGGCTCGGCCTGCCGCGCGGCGGTGACCTCACCGCGGCGGTCCTCGCGACCACCGGTCCACCCCAGCGGCGCGGTACGCCGTCGTGGGCGCAGCGCGCCGCCGGCACCCTGCGCGCGGGTCTGCAACGGGCCTGCGCGCCGCTGCCCGACGACCCGGGTGGTCTGCTGCCGGGACTGGTGGTGGGGGACACCAGCCGCCTGCCGCCCGCCGTCGAGGAGGACTTCCGGGCGACCGGCATGACGCACCTCAATGCCGTCTCGGGCAGCAACGTCGCGATCGTGGTGGGTGCGGTGCTGCTGGTGGCGCGCTGGGCACGCGCCGGTCCGTGGCTCGCCGGGGTGCTCTGTGGGGTGGCGCTGGTGGGCTTCGTCATCCTGGTGCGTCCGTCACCGAGCGTCGTACGGGCCGCCACGATGGGGGCGATCGGGCTCGTCGCGCTGGCCGCCGGTCGACCCCGGGCCGCGCTGCCCGCGCTGGCCGCCGCCGTCACCGTGCTGGTGCTCGTCGACCCCGAGTTGGCGGGCGACGCCGGGTTCGCGCTGTCCGTCCTGGCCACCGCGGGTCTGCTGCTGCTCGCGCCGCGTTGGCGCGACGGGCTGCGCCGTCGGGGCGTACCGGCCGGGTTGGCCGAGGCGTTGGCGGTACCGGCGGCCGCCCAGGTGGCCTGCGGGCCGGTCGTCGCCGGAATCTCCGGCACGGTCAGCCTGGTGGCGGTGCCGGCCAACCTGCTGGCGGTGCCGGCCATCGCGCCGGCGACGGTGCTGGGGGTGACGGCCGCGCTGCTGTCGCCGGTCTGGCCGGCCGGGGCCGGGTTCGTCGCGTGGCTGGCGAGCTGGCCGGCCTGGTGGCTGGTCGTCATCGCCCGCCACGGCGCCCGCCTGCCGGCCGGCACCCTGGCGTGGCCGGGTGGGCGGCCGGTGCCCTGCTGCTGGCCGGGCTGACCGTCGCGTTTCTGGTGGCCGCGCGCCGCCCGCTGGTGCGCCGGTTGGTGGCGGTGGTCGCGGTCGCCGCCCTGGTGGGCGCTCTCGGGGTCCGGTTGCTCGCCAGCGGCTGGCCGCCGCCCGGCTGGGTGGTGGTGGCCTGCGCCGTGGGGCAGGGGGACGCCCTCGTGCTGCGCGTCGCGCCCGGCCGGGCGGTGCTGGTCGACACCGGGCCGGAGCCGGGCGCGGTGGACGCGTGTCTGCGACGGCTCGGCATCCGGGAGGTGTCGCTGCTGGTGGTCAGCCACTTCCATCTCGACCACGTGGGCGGGGTGGCCGGGGTGTTCCGGGGGCGACGGGTGGCCGCCGTGCTGACCCCGCCGTCGACGGACCCGGCGAGCGGTCGGGCGGCCGTCCGCGCGGCGGCGACCGGCGGCCGGGCCACGATGCGGGACACCACCGCCGGGGCACGTCACCGGGTCGGCGGTGTCGAGCTGCTGGTGCTCGGACCGCCGTATCCGCTGGCCGGCACCCGCTCGGACCCGAACAACAACTCGCTGGTGCTGCGCGCCACGGTCGCCGGCGTCTCGGTCCTGCTGCCCGGCGACGCCGAGACCGAGGAGCAGCACGCCGTCCTGGTCCGGACGCCGCCCGGCCAGCTACGGGCGGACGTGCTGAAGGTCGCGCACCACGGCTCGGCGTACCAGGACGAGAGCTTCCTCGCCGCCGTGCGGCCGGCCGTGGCGCTGGTGCCGGTCGGCACGGGCAACACGTACGGGCATCCGAACCCGGCGCTCCTGTCCCGGTTGAGCCGGCACGGCGCCCGGGTCCTGCGGACCGACACCGACGGCGACGTGGCGGCGATCCGGACTGCCGACGGCCTGGCGGTGGCCCGTCGAGGGGTACCGCCGGGACGGCCACCGTGAGGGGGACCGCCGGTCGCGTGGAAATTGCGCGCACTCGACCCAGAATCCCGGCCATTTGCGGATTAGGTGGTGAACCGAGATAAATGTCTGGATTTGCGCTAAGTGCGGGCTGCGCCGACCGGGTGGCGATTGAGCAGGCCCGTACCCGCCGTGGGCCGTGCGAATATGGGCGACGTGACCCCCGCCAGCCTCGCCCCCATTGTGCTCGTCCTCGGCGACGAGGAGCTGCTCGCCACGCGCGCGGTCTCCGAAGCTGTCGAACGGGCCCGCGCCACGGACCCCGAGGTGGACGTCCGCGAGTACCAGGCGGGTGCGCTCACCGTCGGCGAGATAGCCGAGATGCTCAGCCCGTCGCTGTTCGGCGGCCGGCGGCTGCTCGTCCTGCGCTCCGGCCAGGACGCCCGCAAGGACCTGGTCGCCGCGCTGCTGGCGTACGCGAAGAATCCCGACCCGGAGGTGCAGCTCCTGGTGCTGCACCTGGGCGGCGCCAAGGGCAAGGCGTTCGCCGACGGGCTGCGGTCGGCCGGCGCGACGGTGGTTCCGGCGGCCAAGCTCAAGGGCCACCGCGACCGGGTCGCCTTCGTCCGCGACGAGATCCGCCGGGCCGGCGGCCGGTGCCCCGACGACGCCGCCGAGGCGCTGATCGCGGCGGTCGGCAACGACCTGCGCGAACTGGCCGCCGCCTGTTCCCAGCTCATGGCCGACACCGACGGGCGGATCAGCGCCGAGACGGTGTCCCGTTACTACCGGGGACGGGTCGAGGTGACCGGCTTCACCGTGGCGGACGCCACCATGGTCGGCGACGTGCCGGCCGCCCTGGAAGCGCTGCGCTGGGCCCTGCACGTCGGTGTCGACCCGGTGCCCATCGCCGACGCCCTGGCCGACGGGGTGCGGACGGTGGCCCGGGTGGCGTCGGCCGGACGGGGCAACGCGTACCAGCTCGCCAGCAGCCTCGGCATGCCGGCGTGGAAGATCGAACGGGCGCAGCGACAGGGGCGCGGCTGGACCCCGGAAGGACTGGTCCGCGCCATGCAGGTCGCCGCGGAGTGCAACGCGGCCGTCAAGGGCGGCTCGGACGACCGGGCGTACGCCCTGGAACGGGCGGTCTTCTCGGTGGCGGCGGCCCGGCAGGGCAGCAGTCGGTGACGGGGCCGAACCGTACGGCGTGGGCCACCGTGTCCGCCGACGAGGAGCGGTACCGGCCGCTCTACGCCCGGCTCCTCGGCCTGCGGTTCGTCAACCCCGGTGGGGTGCTCTGCTTCCTGTTCTTCGAGGGCGCCATCGCCCTGGCCGTGCTGCTCGCCCTCGCGGAGCTGGTCACCTGGTGGGCGGTGCTGGTGCTACCCGTGGTGGTGGCGGCGATGGTCAAGCTCAACGACATGGTGGCCGCGGTGGTGGTCCGTTCCGCCGCGCTCGTACCCGAACAGGAGCGGGACCGCTTCCGCCGGCAGATGGAGCCGGTGGTCGGCCGGGCCCGGGTCGAGTGGAGCGCCGTGACTCCGGTGGTGGTCCGACCCGACCCGGTGCGGCCCAGACGCCGCAGGGACCCGCTGGACTGACGGCCGCCGAAGCGCAGGCGCGCGCCGGTTCGTGGACACACGGAAGCCCCGGACCTCGGTCCGGGGCTTTCCGAATCAGTCTGACGACGAAGCGTCAGGCGGAGAGCGTCACCACGCGCTTCGCGATCGCCGACTTGCGGTTCGCGGCCTGGTTGGCGTGGATCACGCCCTTGCTGACGGCCTTGTCCAGCTTGCGCGAGGCATCCTGCATGAGAGCGGTGGCCTTCTCGACGTCACCGGCCTCGGCGGCCTCGTGGAACTTCCGGACGGCGGTCTTCAGCGACGACTTGACCGACTTGTTGCGCAGCCGGGCCTTCTCGTTCTGCCGGTTGCGCTTGATCTGGGACTTGATGTTCGCCACGCGACAGCCTCGTCTTGATAGCTCGGGTTGGTCAGCTTGCGCACGGCATGACGACATGAGTCATCGCCGCGCGAAAAGCCAGGTTACCAGGTCGCCCGGGGACAAGCCAAAACGGCTCCACCCGACCGCGCCTGCTCGACTCCCGCGCCCAGTGGGTGCGGGAGCCGTGATCCACCCGGCTTCCTGCGAACCAGGGTATCCGCCGGCCGCTGACCGCCCGATTTCCGGAAAGCCGGGGTGGACCACGGGACGGCCCGCGCGAGGACGCCGGCGCGGTCACCGCCAGCCCTGCCGGCGGGCGAGCCAGTCGAGGGCCTGTCTTCCGCTGGACCGCTGGTGCGTGGACCGGTGCGGTGAGGCCGTCACCGATGTCGCGTCCGCCCCGGTGAGGTAGTAGCCGGCCAACGCGGCGAGGGTGGCGTCCAGCGCGTCCGGGGGAGCGCCCGCGCTCGCCGGGTGCGCGGCGAAGATCCGATCGACGTCCAGGCCGCCGTCGGATGCGGTGAGCAGCAGCGTGACCAGGTCGAACCAGGCCGGTCCGGTGCAGGCCCAGGTCCAGTCGCAGATCCAGGCCCGGCCGTCCCGGCCGATGAGCACGTTGTCCACCCGCAGGTCGCCGTGGATCACGCCGGTCGCCCCGTCCGCGTACGCGGGGAGGCGGGACTCCAGCGCCACCAGCTCGGGGAGTCTGCCCCGGGCGGCGGCGGGCAGCGCGGGGAGCGGCTCCCGGCCCGCGGCGACCTCCTCCCACCAGAGGATGTCCGAGCGGGCCAGGTCGGCCAGGCGGGGGAGGCCGAGCGCGGTCAGGCCGGTCGGTGGATCGGCGAGCACGGCGGCGACCTCGGCGTACGCGGCGAGGGTGGCGTCCAGCTCGGCCCGCGCCCAGGGCAGGCGTGGGAGGTGGCCGTCGACCGCTTCGGCGCAGAGCACGAACCAGCCGGCCTCGTCCAGCGTCCACCGCAGGCGGGGCGCGGGCAGGTCGGTCGGCAGCCGGTCGAGGATCGCCGCCTCCCGGGCGTACCCCTGAACCAGGCCCGGCTGCACGGCGGCGGGTGCCGCCTTGACGAAAGCCCGACCGCCGTCGGCGGTGTGCAGCACGGCGGCGAAGCCCCGGGTGAAGCCGGCGGTGGCAACCTGGGCGGTGACCACCGGCGTACCGAGCCGGTCGGCGATCGCGGCCCGCAGCGCCGCCGGCAGCTCCGGCCACGACGGGCGCGACGCGCTCGCGTGGTACGGCACCGGCGGCAGTGGGGAGGACACCCCACCATGCTGCCCCGGGGTACGTGCGCGGCGCGCGGCGACACTGCCAGACTGCCAAGCCATGAGGACCGAGGACTTCTGGCAGCTGATCGACCAGGCCCGCGCCGGGGGTGGGGGTGAGCCCGGGCCGGTCGCCGCGCGGGCCGTGGCGCTGCTCGCCGAGCGCGATCCGCAGGACATCGTCGGGTACGCCCAACACCAGGTCAGAGTGCTGGCCGCCTCGCACAAGGCGGACCTGTGGGGCGCGGCGTACCTGATCAACGGTGGGGCGTCGGCGGAGGGTTTCGAGCACTTCCGGGGCTGGCTGATGACCCAGGGTCGGGCGGTGTTCGCCCGCGCGGTCGGCGACCCCGACTCGCTGGCCGAGCTGCCCCAGGTGCGGGCCGCGTCGCTCAGCGGGGAGGAGTTCTCCGCCGAGCAGATGCTGGCGGTGCCGTGGGACGCGTACCGCAGGGCCACCGCGTCGGAGCTGCCGACGGACCGCGAGCCGGTCCGGACGCCGGACCTCAACGACTTCTGGGACTTCGACGACGAGTCCGAGGCCCGCCGCCGGCTGCCCCGGCTGGCCGCGCTCTTCGTGGAGCCGCCGATGGAGTGAGGCGTCCCGGGGGCCGATCCGTCGCCCGCGCAGTGGGCGTACCCCGGCGGCGTGGGAACATGGAGGGGGTCGGCGGCGCGCCGGCCTGTTCACGTCAGCCGACCAGAACGGACCGCTGTGCCACCGAAGCTCGATCCCGGCGCGAACGCCCCTGGTGCCACCGACCCCGGTCGCATCCGGAACTTCGGCATCATCGCCCACATCGACCACGGGAAGTCGACCCTGGCCGACCGGATGTTGCAGCTCACCGGCGTGGTCGACCCCCGGCAGATGCGCGCGCAGTACCTGGACCGGATGGACATCGAGCGCGAACGCGGCATCACCATCAAGAGCCAGGCCGTGCGCATGCCGTGGACCATCCGCGAGGGCGAGCGGACCGGCGAGCAGGCCGTGCTCAACATGATCGACACCCCGGGGCACGTCGACTTCACGTACGAGGTGTCCCGGTCGCTGGCCGCCTGCGAGGGCGCCGTGCTGCTGGTCGACGCCGCCCAGGGCATCGAGGCGCAGACCCTGGCCAACCTCTACCTGGCCCTCGAGAACGACCTGCGCATCATCCCGGTGCTCAACAAGATCGACCTGCCGGCCGCCCAGCCGGAGAAGTACGCCGAGGAGCTGGCCCACCTCATCGGCGGTGACCCCGCCGACTGCATCCGAGTCTCCGGCAAGACCGGCGAGGGCGTACCGCACCTGCTCGACGAGATCGTCCGGCAGTTCGTCCCGCCGGTCGGCGAGGCCGAATCGCCCGCCCGGGCGATGATCTTCGATTCGGTGTACGACGTGTACCGCGGCGTCGTCACGTACGTCCGGGTCATCGACGGCCGGATCAGCGCCCGCGACCGGATCAAGATGATGTCCACCGGCGCCGTGCACGAGCTGCTCGAGATCGGCGTCATCTCACCCGAGATGGTCAAGGCCGAGGCGCTCGGGGTCGGCGAGGTCGGCTACCTGATCACCGGTGTGAAGGACGTCCGGCAGTCCCGGGTCGGTGACACGGTCACCATCAACGCCCGGCCGGCGGCCGAGCCGTTGGGTGGCTACAAGGACCCGAAGCCGATGGTCTACTCCGGCCTCTACCCGATCGACGGGTCCGACTACCCGAACCTGCGTGAGGCTCTGGACAAGCTCAAGCTCAACGACGCCGCCCTGGACTACGAGCCGGAGACCTCCGGCGCGCTCGGCTTCGGCTTCCGCTGCGGCTTCCTCGGCCTGCTCCACCTGGAGATCATCCGGGAGCGGTTGGAGCGCGAGTACAACCTCGACCTCATCTCCACCGCGCCCAACGTCGTCTACCGGGCGATCACGGACGACGGCGAGGAGATCGTCGTCACCAACCCGAGCGAGTACCCGACCGGCAAGATCGCCGAGGTGTACGAGCCGGTGGTGCGGGCCACCGTGCTGACGCCCAACGACTACGTGGGCGCGGTCATGGAGCTGTGCCAGGGCCGGCGCGGCAGCCTGCTCGGCATGGACTACCTCTCCGCCGACCGGGTGGAGCTGCGCTACACGCTGCCCCTCGCCGAGATCATCTACGACTTCTTCGACCAGTTGAAGAGCCGTACCAAGGGGTACGCCTCGCTGGACTACGAGCCCTCCGGCGAGCAGGCGTCCGACCTGGTGAAGGTGGACATCCTGCTGCACGGCGAGCCGGTGGACGCGTTCAGCGCCATCGTGCACAAGGACAAGGCGTACAACTACGGCGTCACCATCGCCGCGAAGCTCCGTACGCTCATCCCGCGCCAGCAGTTCGAGGTGCCCATCCAGGCGGCCATCGGCAGCCGGGTGATCGCCCGGGAGACCATCCGCGCCATCCGCAAGGACGTGCTCGCCAAGTGCTACGGCGGTGACATCAGCCGTAAGCGCAAGCTGCTGGAGAAGCAGAAGGAAGGCAAGAAGCGGATGAAGATGGTCGGCCGCGTCGAGGTGCCCCAGGAGGCCTTCATCGCCGCCCTCTCCTCCGACTCCGGCGACGCCAAACCCACCGGCAAGAAGTAGCCCCCCACCCCCCCCACCCCGTCCCACCCCCCACCCCTTCCCCGCGGTGATCAAGAGGTTCGCGTCATCCGAAGCCCGGATTCTGACGCGAACCTCTTGATCACCGGGGGCGGTCGGGGGGTGGGGCGGATTTTTTTTGGGGTTGAGGTCTGGGGTGGTCGCCCTGGGCAACATGTTGTCTGAGCTGTGTGGACGTGTTTCCGTGCCAACCGACGCAGCCGACCGACATCGACGCCGGCAACTTCTTGTGCGGGTGAGTCGGTTTGGATTTTTGGTGGGTCGGGAACTTAGCGGTCACGACAGGAAGCACACATTGTGTGTCAGACATTCTTAGAAGGAGGGCGACCGTGGAGCTCACCGTGTGGGGCATCATCACTGCCATCGTTGTTGGTCTCATCGTCGGGGCGCTCGGCCGCCTGGTTGTTCCGGGCCGCCAGAACATGCCGATCTGGCTGCACCTGCTGATCGGTGTCGGTGCGGCTCTGCTGGGCACGGTGCTGGCGCGGGCGATGGGTATCGCGACCGAGACCGCTGGTATCGACTGGACCGAGCTGCTGGTGCAGGTCGTGGTGGCCGCTATCGCGGTCGCGCTGGTGGCTGGTGTGGGTGGCCGCCGCCGCGTCACCCGGTAATCACCGCACACCCGTAGTACCGCAACACCTTCGAGGGGCGCTCGGCCATCAGGCCGAGCGCCCCTCGCTGTCGTGTCTGGACGGGCCGTGTGCTCCCGGCGAGCCGCCGTCCCCGCACGCCGCCCACGGTGCCCGCGCCGATCTTGCACTTTCTGCTGCGACATCCCGGGCGTCCCACCCCTATCGACGACCGAAAGTGCAAGATCGCGGGCAGCGGGATGGTCCGTGCCTGTGTTCACCAAGTCGTGACCGTCTGGGCGATCAAGTCGGTTTGGATTTTTGGTGGGTCGGGAACTTAACGGTCACGACAGGAAGCACACATTGTGTGTCAGACATTCTTAGAAGGAGGGCGACCGTGGAGCTCACCGTGTGGGGCATCATCACTGCCATCGTTGTTGGTCTCATCGTCGGGGCGCTCGGCCGCCTGGTTGTTCCGGGCCGCCAGAACATGCCGATCTGGCTGCACCTGCTGATCGGTGTCGGTGCGGCTCTGCTGGGCACGGTGCTGGCGCGGGCGATGGGTATCGCGACCGAGACCGCTGGTATCGACTGGACCGAGCTGCTGGTGCAGGTCGTGGTGGCCGCTATCGCGGTCGCGCTGGTGGCTGGTGTGGGTGGCCGCCGCCGCGTCACCCGGTAACAACCTGGCATCACCGCACCACTCGAAAGAGCGCCCGGCCAAACGGCTGGGCGCTCTTTCGTGACGTCAATGCCCGGGTTCGGCCCGGTTCCACGAGCAGCGGCACCGTCCACCTGCGGTACGGTCGCCACGCTTCGGCCTGCCCGCCCACTGTCGTAAAGGATTTCTTCGTACTAAGGTGCGGCGGAGAAGGTTAGTGCCAGGCGACGCGAGGGGAGAAGTGGCGTGAACAGGTGGAAGCGGTTGGCCCCGGTCACTGCCGTGGTGGCCTCGGTCGCCATGGTGTTGGGCGGCTGTGGGGGCTCCGGCGAGGAAGCGACCGACGACAGCAAGCTCACGGTCTGGATGATGGGCGAGGGTGGCGACGCCCAGAACGCCTTCCTCGACGGCGTGGAGACCGAGTTCCGGCAGAAGCACCCCGACACCGATGTGGTGGTGCAGTACATCCCCTGGCTGGAGGCGCCGAAGAAGTTCCAGGCCGCGCTGGCCGGCGGTGAGGGCCCGGACATCACCGAACTGGGCAACACCGAGACCCAGGGGTGGGCCGCGCAGGAGGCGCTCGCCGACGTTAGCGGTCGGATGGGTGGCTGGGCGGACGGCAAGGACCTGCTGCCCGACCTGGTACGCAACGCGCAGCTCGACGGCAAGCAGTACGGCGTCCCCTGGTACGCGGGCGTGCGGGCCATCTACTACCGCACCGACTGGTTCGCCGAGGCGGGCGTGCAGCCGCCGAAGACGTGGGACGAGTTGGTGACCGTCGCCAAGGCGGTGCAGGCCAAGAAGAAGGGCACCTACGGCATCGCGCTGCCGGGCAACTCCGAGCTGCCCTTCTACTCGTTCCTCTGGGGCGCGGGCGCGGAGATCGCCACCAACCAGGGCGGCGCGTGGAAGTCCGGCTACTCGACGCCGGAGGCGCAGCGGGCCGTCAAGTACTGGACCGACCTGGTCACGGTCCACAAGGTCGCCCCACCGGCCGCCGCCGGCTGGAACGAGATCGACGCGCGGACGCAGTTCGCCACCGGCAAGGCCGCGATGGCGTTCGCCGGTAGCTGGCAGCAGGCCGCCATCAAGAAGGACAACCCCGAGATCGAGAAGGTCTGGGGTACGTTCCCGATCCCCGGCCCGGACGGCAAGGCCGCGCCCGGTTTCGCCGGTGGCTCCGACGTGGCGATCTGGAAGGACAGCGAGCGGCAGGACCTCGCCTGGGACTACCTGACCGTGCTGCTGAACAAGAAGAACGCGCAGAGCTTCGCGAGCAGCCTCGGGTTCTTCCCCGTCTACAAGGACCTGGTCGCCAGCGACACGTACGCCAACGACAAGGTGATGGCGGCGTTCGCCACCACCATGCAGAACACCAAGCTCACGCCGCTCACCCCGAAGTGGGTGGAGGTCAGCCGGACGAAGACGGTGACCCAGGCGATGAACAGCTCGGTCATGAAGGGTCAGAAGACGGTCGAGAAGGCTACCGCCGACGCGGCCGGTGAGATGGAAAGCATCCTCAACTCCAAGTGACCACGCTGACCGAGGTGCCGGAGACGTCCGCCGCGCGGGAGAACCCTGCGCGGCGGCGTCGCCGGGTCGACCGCCTGCCCTACCTGCTGCTCCTGCCCGCCCTCGTCATCATCGGGGTGCTGCTGCTCTGGCCGCTCGGCCAGGTGGTGGCGATGTCCTTCTACCGGCTCAACAGCGTCCGGCAGTTGCGGGGCGACCGGGAGTGGCCGTGGGTGGGGCTCGGTAACTACACCGACATTCTCACGGATCCGTTCTTCCTGACCGTCCTGCGCAACACCGTGCTGTTCGCCGCGGCGAACGTGTTGCTCACAATGGTGCTGGGCACCCTGGTCGGACTGCTGCTCAACCGGCTCGGTCGCAAGATGGCGACCTTCGTGGCCAGTTGCGTGATGCTCGCCTGGGCCACCCCCGCGCTGACCGGCACGATCGTCTGGAAGTGGATCTTCGACGACACGAGTGGCCTGGTCACCTGGCTGTTCAACGCTCTGCCGGACGGACTCTCGAACGCCCTGTTCGGTCGTAGCGACTGGACCGGTTACGGCTGGTTCAACTCGCCGCTGCTGTTCTTCGCGATCCTCACGCTGGTGGTCGTGTGGCACTCGTTCCCGTTCATCGCGGTGAGCGTGCTCGCCGGCCTCAAGAGTGTGCCGAGTGAGTTGCACGAGGCGGCCCGGGTGGACGGCGCGAGCCCGTGGCGGGTCTTCTGGAAGATCACCTTCCCGCTGCTGCGCCCGGTCTTCGGGATCCTGATCGTGCTCTCCACCATCTGGGACTTCAAGGTCTTCACCCAGCAGTTCGTGCTGGCCGGTGGCACCCAGGACCGGCCGACGTTCATGCTCTCGATCTACTCGTACGCCGAGGCCTTCTCGCCGCCGCCGAAGTACGGGCTCGGCGCGGCCATCGCGGTGATCCTCACGCTGATCCTGCTCGTGGTCACCGGCTTCTACGTACGGATGGTGCTCAAGCAGGAGGACGAGTCGTGAAGAAGGTCGCCCTCAACGCCGCCGGGCTGCTGGTCGCGCTCTTCGCGGCCTTCCCGGTCTACTGGATGATCTCGACGTCGCTGAAGCCCAGCAACGAGATCTTCTCGGCCACCCCGCAGCCGGTGCCGACCCATCCGACGCTGGCGCACTACCGGGAGATCCTCACCGGCAACCTGATCCCCGGGGTGACCTTCCTCGACTTCTTCGTGAACAGCGCGATCGTCGCGGTGTCCACGGTGGTGCTCAGTGGGCTCGTCGCCCTGCTCGCGGCGACGGCGGTGGCCCGGTTCCGCTTCAAGCTCCGGACCAGCTTCCTGATCATGCTGCTGATCGTGCAGATGATCCCGTTGGAGGCGCTGGTCATCCCGCTGTTCCTGATGATCCAGCGGCTCGGGCTCTACAACACCCTGCCCAGCCTGATCCTCACGTACCTCGGCTTCTCGCTGCCGTTCGCGGTGTGGATGCTGCGCGGTTTCGTCGCGGCCGTGCCCAAGGAACTGGAGGAGGCGGCGGCCATCGACGGCGCGAGCCGGGCCCAGACGTTCCGGCGGGTGCTGTTCCCGCTCGTCGCGCCCGGCCTGGTCGCGACCAGCATCTTCTCGTTCATCACGGCGTGGAATGAGCTGATCTTCGCGTTGACGTTCATCAACGACCAGGGGCGCTACACCCTGCCGGTGGCGATGACCTTCTTCTTCGGCCGTGACGACACCAACTGGGGGCCGGTGATGGCCGCCTCCACGCTGTTCACCCTGCCGGTCATCATCTTCTTCCTGCTGGTGCAGCGGAAGATGGTCTCCGGCCTGGTGGCCGGAGCGGTCAAGGGCTGAGCGCAGGGCCGGTCGAGGGCCGCGCCGCCGCCGGTCGTCGTCCGGACCCCGCCTCGGCTCGACCGCCCGGTGAATCGGCTCGACCGCCCGGTGAATCGGCTCGACCCCCCTGCGAGGCAGACCCTAGGCTGGCCGTCATGGCAGGCAGGGTGGCAGCGGTGAACCTCGGCATCGTGACCGAGGCGGAGTGGGCCGGCGACGCGAGCGGTCGCAGCGGCATCGACAAGCGGCCTGTCGACGGGCCGGTGTCGCTGCTGACCGGCGGCCTGGCCGGTGACTTCATCGGCGAGCGGGCCCACCACGGCGGGCCGGACAAGGCCGTCTACGCGTACGCCGAGGAGGACGCCGCGTGGTGGTCGGCCGAGATGGGCCGGTCGATCCGTCCGGGCGGCTTCGGGGAGAACCTGACCACCTACGCCGTCGACGTGACCGGCGCGGTCATCGGTGAACAGTGGGCGGTGGGCACGGCGGTGCTCCAGGTGACCATGCCGCGCACCCCGTGCACCACGTTCGCCGGCTTCTGGGGCGTACCGGATCTGATCAAGCGGTTCACGGTCCGGGCCACCCCGGGGGCGTACCTGCGGGTGCTGCGCGAGGGCGAGGTGGGCGCCGGCGATCCGGTCGAGGTGGTGGAACGGCCCGCGCACGGGGTGACCATCGGCGAGGTGTTCCGGGCGACCAGCCTGGAGCCGGAGCTGCTGCCCCGCCTGCTCGACGCGGACGACCTGCCGGAGCCGATCCGGGACAACGTCCGCCGCCGCCTCGCCGCCCGTTAGCCGACGTCGAGGGCGCGAGCGCCCATCCGTCGTTCTGAACGCGGTCTTCCATTCTCATTATCGATAGTGATACCGTTCGGTCGTGGAGATGTCGAGAGAGCGCTGGGCGGACCTGGCGCTGCATCCGGTGCGGATCCGGATCCTGCGTGCGGTCGCGGGCACGCGCCTGACCACCCAAGGGCTGCTTGAGCTGCTGCCCGATGTCCCGCAGGCCACGATGTACCGGCACCTGGCGATCCTGGTCAGGGCAGGGCTGGTCGAGGTGGTTGACGAACGCAGGGTTCGCGGCACCGTCGAGCGGGTGTACGCGTTGCCCGCGCACGGCGCGACGCTCGACCCGGCGGCCCTCGCCACGGCTACGCGGGAGGACCACGCGCGTTACTTCACGGCGTTCATGTCGAGCCTGCTGTCGGAGTTCTCCCGCTATCTCGCCCGGGAGCGGATCGACTTCGCCGCCGACGGTGTGGGCTACCAGCAACTCGTGCTGCACCTGACCGACGCCGAACTGGGCGAGTTCGCCGCCGGTCTCAACGCACTGGTTGGCCCGTTGCTCGGCAACCAGCCCGGCGGTGAACGGATCCCGCGACTGTTGGCGACCGTTCTGCTGCCCACCGATCTGCCGACGACCGACAGGCGTACGCCTGCGCCGACGGACGACTCCGACACGACGAAAGGGGATGACTGATGGCATCGGTCATGGTGACCAACGATGTGATCGACATTCGGTTCACCGGATGGGAGCGGGTCTGGGTCGGGCGGGAGCAGTTCGCACTGCCCCTCACCGCGGTGCGGCACGTCGCCCTGGTGGACAACCCGCTCCGTCTGGCCCGTGGTGCCCGCCGCGGATACGTGGTGTCCGGCTTCGCCAAGATCGGAGTATGGGGCCTGTACGGCGGTCCTCGGCAGCTCGTGGCAGCCCGCCGGGCGGAACCGGGACTGCACCTCGTTCTGGACCGGGCGTCGGCAGGCGGCGAGTTCGACCAGGTGGTGCTCTCCAGCCCGGCCGCGCCAGGCCTCGTGGAGACGATCACGCGTGCCATGGCGGCCCGCGCGTGACCGGCGACCACCTCGCGATCGAGGTGTCGTGCCTGACAAAGCGCTACGGTGACGTGACCGCCGTGCAGGATCTGAGCTTCACCGTGCAGCCCGGTGTGGTCACCGGATTCCTCGGCCCGAACGGCGCCGGCAAGACCACCACGATGCGCATGATGACCGGGCTGGTGTCGCCGACCAGTGGCACCGCCACGATCGGCGGGCTGCCGTACGGCCAACTGGCCCGGCCCTCGCGCACTGTCGGCGCCGTGTTCGACGCCAACGCGTTCCACCCTGGACACACCGCCCGCGACCACCTGCGCGTCTACGCCGCGATGGGCGGATATCCGGACAGCCGGGTCACCACCCTGCTCGACCTTCTCGGCCTCGCCGAGGCCGCGCACCGTCGCACCCGAGGATTCTCCACGGGCAGCCCGGTCTGGACACCGAGGCCGGCCTCCGCGCGATCCTCGGCATTCTCGGCTACACCGCGTTCGTGCCGGCCGCCGCCGGGGCCCTGGCGGTCACCTCCGAGTACCGACACCGCACCGCCGCGGTCACCTTTCTCTTCGCTCCGCGCCGTGGGCGGGTGCTCGCCGCCAAACTCGCCACGTACGCGGTCGTCGGCCTCGCGTACGGGCTCGTTCTCGCGGGCACCGCCGCGGTGGCGCTGTTCGCTGTCGCCGCCGCCCGCGACGTCCCACTCGGTCTGCCAGCCTCCACGGTGCTGGCGCTGCTCGGCCGTATCGCCGTCGCGATGGTGGTCTACCTGCTCCTCGGGGCCGGGATGGGCGCCCTCATCCACCACCAGATCGCGGCGCTGTGCGTCGTGATCGGCTATCTGTACGTGGGGGAGCCGGTGCTGATGATGATCCCGGGCGTCAACACGCTCTACCCGATCCTGCCCGGCGGAGCCACCGCCGCGCTGACCGATTTCACCTACGTCGCCGACGCCATCTCCACGGAAGTCGGCAGCGGCACCGTCAACCTGCTCCCACCGGCGGCCGGCGCTCTCCTGCTCACCGCGTACGCGGTGGCCGCCTCGGCGATCGCCCTGTTGCTGCCCCTGCGTCGAGACGTCACGTGACCGGCTGAAGGCGACGGGGCTGACCGTGTTGCCGGGGCGACGGGCCAGCGTTGGGGTGGCCCGCGGTCGCCAAGAACCGGATGACGGGGCTGAGGGCCTGCCGTTGCCCGTATCGTCCCCCTTGAGGGCATGCGGTGGAGGCCGGGTGAAGCGCGATGTCGATGGCTACGGACGGCGGCGCCATGGCAGCGGCGCCCGATCCGGCGCTGGAGCGTCCGGCGTTCCTGGAGCTCTTCTTCGACCTCGTCTACGTCTTCGCGCTGGTCACCTTGGCGACGATCCTGGCCAACGACCTGACCTGGACCGGCGTCGCCAAGGTGTTGGTGCTGCTGCTCGCGTTCGCGATGGTCTGGGCGCTGAGCGTGTGGACCGCGGACACCATCGACCTGACCAGTCCATCCGGGCAGGGGCATCTCACCTCGGTGGCGGCGGCCAGCCTGCTGTTGGCGGCGGCCGCAGCCGAGGCGTACGGCGATCGCGCGCTGCTCTTCGCGATCACCTTCGTGTTCATCCCCCTCAGCACGACCGCCTACTACGCAGTTGTCGTCTCGAGGGGCCGGCCCCTGCGGCGGTCGAGCATCCGGATCCAGACCTGGAAGTGCGTCACCGGCGTCGGCTGGATCGCCGGAGCGCTCGTCGGCGGCTCGGGCCAGCTGTCGATCTGGGCGCTCGCGATCGTCGTCGAATACGTCGGGGCGGTGTGCGGCTGGCCGCTGCCCCGGATCGGTCGCTCACGACCGGGGGACTGGCGGCTGGTCCACGCGCGGGTGGCCGAGCGCTACCGGCAGTTCGTCATCATCGCGCTCGGGGTGTCGATCTTCGTGACCGGGACGACCTTCAGCCGGAGCGATTACACGCTGGCGAGGGCCTGGGCGCTGCTCGTGGTGTTCAGCACTGTGGTGCTGATGTGGCGGATCTACATCTACCGCGCCGGTGAGCTGCTGACCGAGGCGATCGTCAGGTCGACCGACCCGGCGTTGCTCACCCAGTCCGCCGCGATCACCCATCTGATCATGGTGGCCGGCATCGCCGGGGCGGCGGTAACCAGCGACCTCGTGGTGAATCGACCGTTGGGCGAGACCCCGCCGTCGTGGGCCGCGGTCATCCTCGGCAGCCCCGCGTTGTACCTGATCGGCCGGGGCCTGCTCGACTTCACCGTGTTCGGACGCATCTCGCGGTCCCGGCTGGCCGGCGTGCTGCTGCTGGGGTGCCTGGCGCCGGCCACGCCCGTGCTTCCGCCGATCCTGGTCGCGCTGCTCGCCATGATCGTGCTGGCCCTGATCGCCGTGGCGAACCTGGCCAGCACCCGACGACACACGCGTGCGCCGGCGCCGCCGATGCTGGGGTGAGACTCCGCGCGGTGGGTGGGGCGATCCCTCACCGGGCCGGCGCGGTGACCTCGGCCCGTCTGCGACGGGCGGCCAGCCCCTCCCCGGCCAGGGTGAGCAGCAGGACCAGGTTCGCCACCACCAGGACGGCCAACGGCGGCAGCCGGAACGTGCCGGGCGCGACAAGCGCGCACAGCAGCACGACCGCCAGCAGCACGATCGCCAGCACCCGGGACCAGAGGATCCGCGCCGTCACCACGGCGTCGAACAGCACGCTGCCGAGCAGGAACAACGCCGGTCCGCCGAGAATGGCGGCCATCACGTCCGCCGGGGCGTGACCGGACGGCCGGGCGATGACCATCGAGGTGCCGGTCGAGACCAGCACCACGCCGGCCACCATCACCAGGTGGGTGTACGAGGTGGAGGTGCCGGAGCGGACCCGCTCCACCGTCGTGACGCTCGGTGGGGCCAGGATTCGCCGGACGCGCTGGAAGTAGAGCTGGAACACCAGCACCGCGCTGACGAACGCGACCGCGCTGGCGGTCACCTGACCGGCGGTGAACCCGCTGCCGGCCAGCCCCGTGCCGATGCTCAGGATCAACTCGCCGAGCGCGACGATGAAGATCGCCCGGTGCCGCTCGGAGAGGTGCACCCCGGTGAAGATCTGGCTGGCGAGTTCGGTACGCCCCAGCCCCGGCGTCGGCCAGCCGAACCGGGCCGAGCCGAGGTCGACCGCCACCGCGAGCGACCACAGCGCCAGCCGGGCCGTCCCGTCCACGAACACCCCGGCCACCCACGGGGTCACGGTGACGCCGAACCAGAAGAAGACCCGGATGCTCCGGGCCTGGATCGGGCGGTTGATCCGGGTGCCGGGGATCAGGACGGCGTCACGGACCAGGTGGATGCCGAAGTACGCGGCGACGAAGAGCCACCCGTACCGGCCGAAGGCGTGTGGTGTCGCGATGGCCATCAGCAGGGCGCCGAGCATGACCAGCAGGACGGTCGCCTGGATGATCGGCAGCCGGGGGTTGAACAGGTCGGTGAGCCAGGCCGTGAGCACCCAGACCCACCAGGCGGCCAGCAGCAGGACGGCGGTCTGCGCCGCGTTCCGGATGCTGAGGTCATCACCCAGGCTGGCGGAGAGTCGGGAGAGCAGGAAGATGTAGACCAGGTCGAAGAAGAGTTCCAGGAAGGTCGGATATTCCGGCTCGCCCCGACGGCGAAGGATCCGGGGGAGGGGAGCGGACGTCATCGCGGCTGCCTCCTGTGCCACCCCGCGCCCGCCCGAGCGCCGCGCCCCGGCTCTGCCTACCCCTCACGCTACCGACAGCGCGGCACCTGGTGGCCCGGAAGCGGATACGGCGACGGCCCCCCGCCGACAGTGGCGGGGGGCCGTTCTCAGCAGCGGGTGATCAGCGCAGCCAGGGGATGTTGCGGTCGAGCAGACCGCGCTCCTTGAGCTCCTTGCGCAGCGGGATCTCGTCGTCGACGTACCCGTCCCAGTTGATGCCCCAGTAGTTGGCGGTGTGGGTGCCCTCACCGATCAGCTGGCGCTGCACGGGCGTGCGGTTGCGGTACCACTCGCCGTTCACGTCGGGGTGCAGCTCGTCCAGCGGACGGATCCACCGGTAGGTGTAGCCGACGAAGAGCATCTTGCGGGTGATGGTCGACAGGTTCGTCGAGCGCGAGTGCCACTGCCGGCGGTCGAAGATGAACGCGTCGCCCGGGTTGGCGGTGATCTCCACCGTGCCCTCCGGGTCGGGGTTCTGCACCGTGAGGTCCGCCGGCCGGGACAGCGAGTTCTTCAGGTGGCTGCCCGGGATGACCTTGGTGGCGCCGCGGCCGGTCTCCGACAGGTCGGACAGCACGTACGCGACCTTCAGCGAGAACATCGGGCGGGGCAGGTTCGGGTCCATCGTCTCCGGGTCGGAGTTCTGCCGGTACCCGTCCTGGTGCCAACCCCAGTACGGCTTCTCCGGCTCGGCGGCCGGCGGGGTGACGTCCAGGTGGTTGTGGTGGGTGTAGATGTTCCAGCCGGCCAGCCCCCACATGTACGGGAAGGCGATCGGGTGGGTCAGCAGCTCACCGAAGAGCTCGTCGCGCTCCAGGAAGCCCAGCAGGTGCAGGGTGCCGTCCTTCTTGGTGGTGCCCTTGGCCTGCTCCTCCGCGTAGACGCGGTCGACAGCCGCCTCCAGCGCCGCCCGGTGGTCCTCCGTCAGGACGTTGCGCAGCAGGAGGAAGCCCTGCTCGTGGAACTCCTTGCGGTCAGTGTCGCTGATCGGTTCGTAGCCGGTCCGGTCGCCGTAATCGAACACCGCGTCGTACCCCTCCCCATGAGGTGAAACCATTTCTGGCACAGGCCGCCGATCGTAACGCGAGTGCCGGGGCGGTGGGAGGGCGAGCGGCGACGGTACGGCCCGGGGTCGGACCGCGTGCAGCGGGACCGGTGCGGCGAGTCACATTTACGTGATCATCGGGTGATTCTGCGGCTGTTTGTCCGATTGTGCGGTCACTGCCGGTTAAGAGATCCGGGCTCGGTCAGCCCTCGGCGAAGACCTCGGCCACCACCTGGCCGGCGGGGCCCTGTTCGCCGGTCACCTGGCCCCAGGTGCCGTTGCGGGCGGTCCACTCCAGGTCGCCGAAACGGACCCGCTTCACCCCGTGGTCCTGGGCGTGCGAGACCAGCCAGTGCGCGTACCGCCAGCCGTCGCGCTGGCCCTGCGCGGTCACCGCCAGCCCTGTCTGGCTGGCCTTTTCGGCGCTCGACACACCCCAGTCCAGCGCCAGGTTGCGGGTCAGCTGCGCGGCCGCCGCCGCGCCGTGCATCACCGGGGTACGCCCCACCGTGCAGGCCACCGCCTCGGTCGCGTCGCCGAGCAGGGCCTTGGTGAGCACCTCGGAATCGTCGGCCCACTTCTGGTACGCCTCGGGGAACGCCGAGCGCTGCACCCGCTGGGCGGCATCGGTGACCCGCATCTTCTCCCAGCCGCGCACCTTCTTGAGCGCCTTGTAGAACCTGTTCGCCGCGTACCGGGGGTCACGGATCTGCTCCGGCGTGCCCCACCCCTTGCTCGGGCGCTGCTGGAACAGCCCGAGCGAGTCGCGGTCACCGTGGTCGAGGTTGCGCAGCCCCGACTCCTGGTACGCGGTGGCCAGCGCGACCACCACGGCGCGCTCGGGCATGCCGCGCTGGACGCCGATCGCCGCGATGGTGGCCGCGTTCGCCATCTGCTCCACGTCCAGGACCACCCTGCCGTCGGCCTGGACCGTGCAGGTGCGTCCCGCCAGTGGCAGCCGCAGTTCGTCCCCAACCCGCTTCAGGACGAGCCAGATCGCGATCACGGCGACGAGGATGAGCACCACTCCGCCCGCCACGGCAGCCCGAGTTCGCACCCACACCTCCTGATCGACAGTTCGACAAGCGTACGTCCCCGCCGGCGTCATCCGGGCCGTTCGACCGGTTCGGGCTTCGCTCAGCCGTCGCGCGCCGATCGGGACGTTCCCCCTGGCGCGCGGAACTCACCTGCGGAGGGAGATCGTGTCTGCCGCGTCACCCGTCGTCAACAGCCGGAAGAGAATGCCTGGCCAGGACCTTTCCCGGTTGACACGTCAATCGGACGTGCCAGCGCCGAGGAGGAATTCGATGGGAACGCTGGACGGCAAGGTGGTACTCGTGACCGGCACGGGCGGTGGTCTGGGGCGCGTCGCGGCGCTGACCTTCGCCCGCGAGGGCGCGAAGGTCGTCGGGGCCGACATCCAGGTGGACGGCAACAACGAGACGGTCGACCTCGTCCGGGCCGCCGGTGGGGAGATGACGAGCGTCGCGCCCGTCGACCTGACCGACCCGGAACAGGTCCGTCAGCTCGTCGAGGACGCCGTGGCCGCGTACGGGGGGCTCGACGTCGTCTACAACAACGCGGCCGCGCTGCGCTTCGGCCCCCTGCCGGACTTCTCGGTCGACGACTGGCGGTACACGATCGCCGGTGAACTCGACATTCCGTACCTGGTGTCGAAGTTCGCCTGGCCGTACCTCGTCCGGCGCGGTGGCGGCGTCATCATCAACGCGGCCTCGATGGCCGGGATGATCGCAGGTCACGTCCCGCCGATGGTCGGCCACACGGCGGCGAACGCCGGCATCATCGGCATGACCCGCCAGCTCGCGCTCGAAGGGGCGCCGCACGGCATCCGGGCGGTGGCGGTCAGCCCCGGACCCATCCTCACCCCGGCCAGTGAACGCGACCTGGGGGACGACCAGGAGGCCCGGGACGCGATCACGGCGAAGACGCTGCTCAAGCGCTTCGCCCGCCCCGAGGAGGTCGCCGAGCTGGTGGTCTTCCTCGCCTCGGACCGGGCGTCGTACATCACCGGCGCCAACTACGCGGTCGACGGTGGCGCGACGGCGTGGTGACCCTTCGGGGCGCCGCCGCAGCCGGCCGACGTCCGCGGTCCTACCCGGCCTGGTCACCGCGTTCGGCGTCCAGAGCGGCCACCCATCGCGGCGACCTCTTCTCCCGGAACGCCGTGACCCCCTCGCGGCCCTCGTCGGAGAGGAAGTAGCCGGTCGAGAGCGCGGCGAGACGGGCCAGGTCACCGCGCAGCTCGGCGGTGCCCGGCCGGCGCAGCAGATCCTTCGCGCCGGCCAGCGCGCCGGGCGCGCCGCGGACCAGGGAGTCGCAGTAGCCCCGCACCACGTCGTCCAGCTCCTGGGCCGGCACCGAGGCCGTCACCAGGCCGACCTCGACGGCACGCCGCCCGTCGAAGGTGTTCCCGGTCAGGTACAGCTCGGCGGCGGCGCGCGGGTGCAGCCGGGGCAGCACGGTCGCCGAGATCACCGCCGGGATCACCCCGATGCGGACCTCGGTGAACGCGAACGTCGCCTCGTCGGCGCAGACCGCGAGATCGGCGGCGGCGATGAGGCCGAGTCCGCCGGCCCGCGCGGGCCCGGCGACCCGGGCCAGGATCGGCTTCGGGCACTCCCAGAGCGCCGCCAGCACGTCGCCCAGCATGCCGGCGGGCACGGTTCCGCTGGCGTACGCCGCGGCGGTCTCCTTCAGGTCCGCGCCGGAGCAGAAGACCGGCCCGGTGTGGTCGAGCACGATCACCCGGACTGCGTCGTCGGCCACCGCGTCCGTCAGCCCCGCCAGCAACTGGGTCATCAGGGCGGTGGAGAGCGCGTTGCGGTTGTGCGGGCTGTCCAGGGTGAGGGTGGTCACCCCACGGGCCGTGGCGACCCGCACGAGCACGTCGGGAGAGGTCATGCCGGGCACACTAGTGGCCATGCCCGGCGTCCTTCCAGATGGTGAGACCGTCCCCGGCGACGGATCGTTGCCCGCCACCGCCACCACGGCGGTCGGCGCGCGCGGCTTCGGCGTGTACGTCCACGTCCCGTTCTGCGCCAGTCGCTGCGGCTACTGCGACTTCAACACGTACACGGCCGCCGAGCTGGGTGGGGGCGCGAGCCGCGAGGCGTACGCCGACACCGTGCTGGCCGAGCTGGCGCTCGCCGCCCGGGTGCTCGGCGACAACCCGCCACCCCGCGTCGACACCGTCTTCGTCGGTGGCGGCACGCCCACCCTGCTCCCCGCCGACGACCTGGCCCGCATCCTCGAGGGCATCGACCGCACCTGGGGGCTCGCCGCCGACGCCGAGGTGACCACCGAGGCGAATCCGGAGTCGGTCACACCGGAGTCGTTGAAGCTGCTGCGCACGGCCGGCTACACCCGCATCTCGCTGGGCATGCAGTCCGCCTCCCCGGGGGTGCTGGCGATCCTGGACCGTAAACACAGCGCCGGCCGGGCCACCGCCGCCGCCCGCGAGGCGCGCGAGGCCGGGTTCGACCACGTCAACCTGGACCTGATCTACGGCACGCCGGGGGAACGGGCCGAGGACTTCGCCGGCACGCTGGAGCAGGTCGTCGACGCCGGGGTCGACCACGTCAGCGCGTACGCCCTCATCGTGGAGGACGGCACCCGGCTCGCCGCGCGGATGAAGCGCGGCGAGTTGCCGTACCCCAGTGACGACGTGGCGGCGGACCGCTACCTGGCCGCGGAGGCCGCCCTCGACGCGGCCGGCCTCTCCTGGTACGAGGTGTCCAACTGGGCGCGCACCGACGAGGCCCGGTGCCGGCACAACCTGCTCTACTGGACCGGCGCCGACTGGTGGGGCCTGGGCCCGGGCGCGCACAGCCACGTCGGCGGGGTGCGCTGGTGGAACGTGAAGCACCCCACCACGTACGCCCAGCGGCTGGCGGCCGGCGCGTCACCCGGCCTGGCCCGCGAGGTGCTGACCACGGACGAGGCGCACATGGAGGACGTGATGCTCCGGCTGCGGCTCGCCAGCGGACTGCCGCTGAGGGTGCTCGACGACGCCGGCCGGGCCGGTGCCGCGCGGGCCCTCGCCGACGGTCTGCTGGACGCCGAGAGGTACGCCGCCGGACGGGCGGTCCTCACCCTGCGCGGCCGGCTGCTCGCCGACGCGGTCGTGCGGGACCTGCTGCCCTGAGCCGGACGCCCGCCCGGCCGGCGGCGGTGTGCCGGACCGGCCGGGGGAGCGGCCGGCCCGGATCACTTGATGAGGTTGGCGGAGAGCGGGTAGCGGTAGAGCTGCCCCTCGTTGGCCTTGATGCCGGCGAGGATGCCGCACACGGCTCCGAGCACGACGGCCGCCACGACGCCGATGAAGCCGATGAAGATGCAGGACAGCACCCAGCCGACCAGGCCGACGATCGACCAGACGAGCTGGAAGTTGAGCGCCGACACGGCGTGCGCCCGGACGGTCGGGGACTGGCTGCCCCGGGCCAGCAACGCCACCAGCGGGGCGATCCAGCCGAGCACGCCCGCGCTGATGATCATCCCGGCCGCGCCGCCGAAGTGGGCGACGAGCGCCCAGGTCTTGTCCTCGTTGTTGGCGTAACCGCCGCCGGGGCCGCCGTACGCGCCGCCGGTCGGATACCCGCCAGTCGTGCCACCCGGCGGGGGGTAACCCCCTGGTGGGGGGTAGCCGCCCGGCGGAGGGTAGCCGCCCGACGGCGGTTGGTCACCGGTGGGCGGCGGATAGCCACCGGCTGGGGGATAGCCGCCCGGGCCGGGCGCCCCGGACAGTGGTGCGGTGGGCGGCTCGGCCGACGAGGACGAGCCGGGGAGATTCGGCTCCGGCGGGTAGTTGCCGGGGTCTCCCGCGCCGGGAGGGCGAGGTGGTTCAGTCATGGTTGTCACGGTAGGTGCCGTGAGCAACGCCGCACCAGAGCGACATCGCCCTGTCGTCCGGGCCGATCGGCCCGCGCGGGATGTCACGGGCCGTCGTTGATCATCGCGTCGGCGGGCACGCCGACGTAGACTGGCACTCGTTACAGTCGAGTGCCAGGACGGTCCGTCGGCCCGGGTGGGCCGGCGGCCGACGTGCGACAGGAGGTGCGGAGGATGGGTCTGGACGACCGGAAGCTCGCCGTGCTCCGCGCCATCGTCGAGGACTACGTCTCGACCCAGGAGCCGGTCGGCAGCAAGGCGCTGGTCGAGCGGCACCAGCTCGGGGTCTCCCCGGCGACGGTCCGCAACGACATGGCCGTGCTGGAGGAGGAGGGCTACATCCGGCAGCCGCACACCAGCGCCGGCCGGGTGCCCACCGACCGTGGCTACCGGCTCTTCGTCGACCGGCTGTCCCGGGTCAAGCCGCTCAGTCCGGCCGAACGCCGGGCCATCGAGCGCTTCCTCGTCGGGGCCGTCGACCTCGACGACGTGGTCCACCGCACCGTACGGCTGCTCGCCCAGTTGACCCGGCAGGTGGCCGTGGTGCAGTACCCGAGCCTCGCCCGCTCCTCGGTCCGCCACCTGGAGCTGGTGCCGATCTCCACCACCCGGCTGATGCTCGTGATGATCGCGGACACCGGCCGGGTGGAGCAGCGGCTGGTGGAGCTGCCCGGACCGGTGCCCGCCGACGACGTCACCGACCTGCGTCGCCTGGTCAACGAGAAACTCGCCGGTGAGCGCATGTCGGACACCCCACCGCTGGTGCAGGCGCTGGTGGAAGAGGCGCCGGTGCAGCTGCGCCCGGCCATGACCACGCTCTCCACCGTGCTGCTGGAGACGCTCGTCGAGCGGCACGAGGAACGCATCGCCCTGGCCGGCACCGCCAACCTGACCCGGGGTGGTCTGCTCGACTTCCAGGGTTCGCTGCGGCCCATCCTGGAGGCGTTGGAGGAGGAGGTCGTGCTCCTCAAGCTCATCGGCGAGACCGAGCCCAGCACGACCCGGGTGCTGATCGGCGACGAGAACGAGTTCGACAACCTGCGTGCCGCCTCGGTGGTCAGCACCGGGTACGGCCCGGGGGCCACCATCGTGGGCGGCCTGGGAGTGCTGGGGCCGACCCGGATGGACTACCCCGGCAATATCGCCATGGTGCGCGCCGTGGCACGCTACGTGGGCGAGCTGCTGGCCCAGAACTGACCAGTCAGGGCCGACGGCCGGCTGCGGCCGCCGGTCGGCGCAACGCGAGACGAACATGAGGACACGGAACGCAGTGGCCAGGGACTACTACGGCATCCTCGGTGTCAGCCGGGAAGCCTCCGATGACGAGATCAAGCGCGCCTACCGCAAGCTGGCACGCCAGTTCCACCCGGACGTCAATCCGGATCCGGAGGCCCAGGAGAAGTTCAAGGACATCAACGCCGCGTACGAGGTCCTCTCGGACGACCGGAAGCGGCAGATCGTCGACCTGGGTGGCGACCCGCTCGCCCCCGGCGGCGGGGGCGCGGGCGGCCCGGGTGGTCCGGGGGGAGCCGGCCCGTTCGTCGGTTTCCAGGACATCATGGACGCGTTCTTCGGTGGCGCCGCGGGCGGCGCCGGCCGCGGGCCGCGTCCACGGACCCGTCCGGGCGCGGACGCGATCCTGCGCCTCGAACTGGACCTGCACGAGACGGCGTTCGGCGTCGAGGCCCCGATCACCGTGGACACCGCCGTGCTCTGCACCACCTGCTCGGGCGCCGGCACCGCGGCCGGTACCCACCTGGCCACCTGCGAGGCGTGCGCCGGCCGCGGCGAGGTGCAGTCCGTGCAGCGCACCTTCCTCGGCCAGGTGGTCTCGGCCCGGCCGTGCACCGTCTGCCAGGGCTACGGCACCACCATCCCGCACCCCTGCCCAACCTGCGCCGGTGACGGCCGGGTACGCACCCGCCGATCGCTCACCGTCAAGATCCCGGCCGGCGTCGAGGACGGCATGCGGATCCGGCTGGCCCAGCAGGGTGAGGTGGGCCCGGGCGGTGGCACCGCCGGCGACCTCTACGTGGAGATCCACGAGCGTCCGCACGACGTCTACTCCCGCAAGGGTGACGACCTGCACTGCCGCGTCACCGTGCCGATGACCGCCGCCGCGCTGGGCACCCGGCTCACCATCAAGACGCTGGACAGCGAGGAGACCGTCGACGTCAAGGCCGGCACCCAGCCGGCCAGCACGCTGCGACTGCGCGCCCGGGGCGTACCGCACCTGCGCGGCACCGGCCGGGGCGACCTCTACGTGCACCTGGACGTCCGGACGCCCACCAAGCTCGACCCCGACCAGGAGAAGATGCTGCGCGACTTCGCCAAGACCCGGGGCGAGGAGGTCGCCGAGCTGACCAAGCAGGGCGGCTTCTTCTCCCGGATGCGCGACGCGTTCAACGGGCACGCCTGAGGTGTCGGCGCCGCTGTTCCTGGTGGAGGCGCTGCCCACCGGTGACGCGCTGACCCTGGACGGCCCGGAGGGGTACCACGCCGCAACCGTGCAGCGGCTGCGCGTCGGCGAGGAGCTGCTGCTCGCCGACGGTCGGGGCGGCACGGCCGCCGCCGTGGTCACCACCGTCGGCCGGGGCAGCCTGGAGGTCGCGGTCACCTCCCGGGGGTACGCGGACGCGCCCGTACCCCGGATCGTCACCGTGCAGGGCATCGCCAAGGGTGACCGGGGCGAGCTGGCCGTGCAGGCGATGACCGAGGTCGGGGTGGACGAGATCGTGCCCTGGGCGGCGTCGCGCTCGGTGGCCCAGTGGCGCGGCGACCGGGGCGTACGCGCACGCGAGAAATGGGTGGCCACCGCCCGCGAGGCGGCGAAACAGGCCCGCCGGCCCTGGCTGCCCGTCGTGGCCGGCGCGCCGGACGAGTCCACCGCCACGGTCGCCCGCCGGATCGCCGGCGCCGCCGCCGGGTTCGTCCTGCACGAGGAGGCCGACGAGCCGCTGACCGGCGTCGACCTGCCGTCGGCCGGGGAGATCGTCCTGGTGGTCGGCCCCGAGGGCGGCATCGACCGGGCCGAACTGACGGCCTTCCGTGAGGCCGGTGGCCGGCCGGTACGCCTCGGGCCGGAGGTGCTGCGTACCTCCACGGCCGGCGTGGCCGCGCTCAGCGTGCTCGCCACCCGCCTCGGCCGCTGGTAGTCGCCCACCCCCGACTCGCCGCCACCCTGCCGCCGCTGGCTTCGGCCGCCACCCTGCCGCCGCTGGCTTCGGCCGCCAGCCTGGGCCCGCGTTCGCTTCGGCCGCTGGTGCCTGCGGCTCGCGGGCCGGTGATGCGGGCGGATCGGAGCCGCGCACTCCATTGAGCGTGATGCCTGTCAGTCATCAAGATGACTGACAGGCATCACGCTCACAGTGTTGTCCGCCGTCCGCCCGCAGGAGGCGCAGCGCACCGCCGGTCGGTCGGCGAACGCCGCGCCGAGCGTGAATCGCGAGGTCAGCTGCGTAGGTACGAAGCGCCGTTGAGGTCGACGATCGTGCCGGAGGCCCACTCGGCCTCGGGCGAGGCCAGCCAGTGCACCGCTGCCGCGATCTCCTCCGGCCGGGCCACCCGGTCGAACGGGCTCTGCGCCCGGATCGCCGCGCCCCGCTCGCCGCGCAGGTGCTCGGTCGTCATGTCGGTCGCCACGAAACCCGGCGCCACCGTGGCGACCGTGATGCCGTACGGCGCGAGCGCCACGGCGAGGGACTGACCGAGCGCGTTCAGCCCCGCCTTGCTGGCGCCGTACGCCGGCTGCTCCGGCTCGCCCCGGAACGCGCCCCGGGAGGACACGTTGACGATCCGGCCACCCCGCTGGCGCAGGTGCTGGGCGGCGCACCAGATCACGTTCCCCGCACCGGTCAGGTTGGTCTCCAGCACCTGCCGCCAGCGCGCCTGCCACTCCTCGTACGAGGTGCCGAAGACCGGGTGCGGGACGTCCCGGTCGCCGTACGTGCCGGCGTTGTTGACCAGCACGTCCAGGCCACCGAGCTGATCGGCGGCCCGGTCGACCATGGTGCGGACCGCGGCCGGGTCGGTGAGGTCGGCGCGGACCACCACGTGCCCCGACCCGGGCAGCCCGGCGCGAAGTTCCTCGGCCGCCTCGGCGGAGTCGCGGTGGTGGATAGCCACCCGGTCCCCACTGGCGGCGAACGCCTCCACCACCGCCCGGCCGATGCCGCGCGAGGACCCCGTCACCAGAACCGCCCGATCCGTCATGCCGGCCATCCTGCCTGAGCACCCCCAGTTGTAAGGAAGGGCCCCTTCCTATACCTCAGGCGTTAGCAAGGTGCCCTTCCTTACACTGCCCAGATGGGATCCGACTGCCTGTTCTGCCGCATCGTCGCCGGGGAGATCCCGGCCACCGTCGTCCGCGAGACCGACACCACGCTCGCCTTCCGCGACATCGGCCCGAAGGCCCCCGTGCACGTCCTGGTCATTCCGAAGGAGCACTACGCCGACGTCGCCACCCTCGCCGAGGGTGACCCGGCGCTGGCCGGGGCGGTGCTGGCCACGGCTGCCGCGGTCGCCGAGGACGAGGGGCTGCTCGGCGACGGGTTCCGGCTGATGTTCAACACCGGGGCGTACGGCGGGCAGGAGGTGTTCCACGTGCATGCCCACCTGCTCGGCGGCGCGCCACTGGGCCCGATGCTCGCCCGAGACCTGACCTGACGGCCGGCCCGACGCTCTGCCAGGATCGGCGCATGGCCAACGTCTGGTCCGGTGTGACGATTGATTGCCTCGACCCCGAGCGGGTAGCCCGATTCTGGAGCGGTCTGCTCGGTCGCGAGCCCGGTCCGTCGCAGCAGGGTTGGGTCTACCTCGGTGAACGTGGTGAACCTCAGCCACGGTTGGTGTTCCAGCCGGTGTCGGAAGCCAGGACCGGCAAGGTACGGATTCACCTCGACATCTCCGTTGACCGGATCGACGAGGCCATGGCCCTGGTCATCGATCTCGGTGGTCGGTACACCGGCGAGCGGCACGACTACGACGAGGGCGTGGTTGTCGTCATGGCCGACCCGGAGGACCACGAATTCTGCCTGGTCCAGTACTACCGCTGACGGCCCGTCACACCCTGTTGACGCTTCGGTATCCGAAGCAGTAACGTCCGAGCCGACCGATTCGATTTTCGAAGCACTCGGGGGGGGCTCGTGAGGGGATTGCGCACCGCCCTGTGCGAACGGCTGGGCATCGGGCTGCCGATCATCCAGGCGCCGGTGGGTTCGGCTGCGGGACCGGACCTGGCCGCAGCCGTATCCGAGGCCGGTGGCCTCGGCATGTTGGCCTTGACCTGGCAGAGTCCCGAAGAGGCACGGCGCACCATCCGGCGAACTCGCCAACTCACCACGAGGCCGTTCGGCGCGAACCTGGTTCTCGATTTTCCGGTGGACGACCTACTGACGGTGTGCCTGGAAGAGGGAGTGCCGACCATCTCCACCTTCTGGGGAGACCCGTCGCCGGCGAATGCCCGCATCCGCAAGGCGGCCGCGCTGCATCTGCACACGGTCGGCGAGGTCGCCGAAGCGGTCCACGCGGTCGCCGACGGCGTGGACGTCGTCGTGGCACAGGGCTGGGAGGCCGGCGGTCATGTCCGCGGCAGCACGTCCACGATGGCCCTGGTGCCCGCCGTCGTCGACGCGGTCGGCCCCGTACCCGTGGTTGCCGCGGGTGGGATCGCGGACGGCCGGGGGGTCGCGGCGGCGCTGGCGCTCGGCGCCCAGGGCGTCATGCTGGGCACCCGTTTCCTGGCTGCCGCCGAGGCTGCCACGCATGAGGTGTATCGGCGGCATCTGATCACCGCCGCCGGCGTGGACGCCGTGTACACCCGGTGCTTCGACGGCGGCTGGCCGCACGCGCCGCACCGGGCGTTGCGCAACGGGACCCTCCGACGGTGGGAGGCCGCCGGCTCGCCGCAGGCACCGCATCGGCCCGGCGAGGGCGATGTCGTGGCGGTGGACGCGGCCGACGAGAACCACTATCGGTACGGGGATCTGATACCGCTGCCCGACATGACCGGGGACCTGGAAGACATGGCGCTGTACGCGGGTCAGTCGGTGCACCTTGTGCACGAGGTCCTCCCCGCCGCCCGGCTGATCCACGACATGGCCGTACAGGCGGCCACCACGGTCGGCGCCCTGCACGACCTGGCCGCGTGATGGATCAAGGGTCACATCGCCTGCACGACATCGGCGCGGGCGCTGCTGACAAGGCAGTGTTGTTCGACGTCGACGGTGTGCTCATCGATTCGTACCCTGCCTACCGCCGGATCTGGAGCCAATGGGCGACGCAACGCAACCTCGACCCTGACCTGGTCTGGTCACACACCCATGGTCGCCGGCCCGTCGACACCATCGCGGTCGTAGCGCCACAGCTCGATGCGGAAGCCGAATACCTGCTGGTCCGCGAGCTCATGGCCGATGAGGGTGACGCTTTTCCCGTGTATCCCGATGCCGCCGAGGTGTTGCGTCTGCTGACCGGCCGGCGGTGGGGCGTCGTCACCTCCGGCCGAGCTCCGACGGTGCTGCACCGTCTGCTCGCAGGCGGTTTACCCGATCCTCCCGTGCTGGTCGACAGCGGCCACGTCCGGCTGGGCAAACCCGATCCCGAGGGCTACCTGCAAGCCGCGCAGTTACTCGACCTCCCGGCGTCCGACTGCTTGGTGATCGAGGACGCCCCCGCAGGCATCGAAGCAGCCCGAGCCGCAGGCATGACAGTGATCGCCGTACGCACCACCCATCCCGACGACGAACTCGTCGGCGCACACCACCGCGTCGACACCCTCGGCGACACCATCCCCCTCATCACCGACTGGCTGGACAGGGCGCACCGGTGAACGACGTAGTCTGGCCGGAGATTACGGTTGTCGATGCGTGCGTGCGGCGCGACGGTCGGGGTGGCAGCCCCACTGCCGTAACCGACGACGATCCGGCGGCGACGGACCCCGACCGGTGTGCGGTGGCTGCCGCTGCCGGCACCTCGCACGCGGCGTTCGTCGGCCCGGGTCGGACGCGGGACGGCGGCTGGCCGGTCCGCTTCTTCACCGCCACCGGCGAGCTGTCCGGCTGCGGTCACGGCACCGTTGCCGCGCAGGCCGTCCGGTTGATGCGTACCGGCCGCGCTGAGCTCAAGGATCGCCAACACACCGGCGGGCGCACCTTCGACACCGTCGCGATCCGCCGCCCTGGCGGCATCGAGGTGTGGTTCGACCAGGGACTCGTCGCACTGCGTCACCCGGCGCCGAACGAGTGGGCCGCGATCGTCGACGCGCTCGGGCTCAGGGCGGACGATCCGCATCCTCAGGACGGGCCACGGATCGCTGCGCCCGGCGCACCGCGCATGCTGGTACCGGTCCGCGACCGGTCGGCGCTGGTCCGAGTCTGCCCACACCCCGGCAGGCTGGCTGCGGCGTGTCGGCGGTACGGGCTCCTCGGCTGTTTCGTGTACGTGCCGCCGCTGGGCGACCGACCGGGTGCGGCGCGGATGTTCGCGCCGGCCATCGGCGTCGACGAGGACGTCGCCAACGCCAACAGCACCGGCTGCCTCGCCGCCCACCTGCTCGACTCGACCGGGGCGCAGACCGTCGCGATCGAGGTGGAGCAGGGTGACACCCTCGGTCGACCCGCCAGCGTGCTCGCTTCGGCCCGACGTGGGCCGGCGGGCATCACGACCCGGGTCGGCGGGTTGGCGGTCGTCCGCGACGGAGACTGAGGCGACGAATCAACGCACTGGACACTGCTGTATCGGACATCGAGCATCAAGAGGGGCGCAACGGCGATGACGGTACCCAGGCCAGGCCAGCCGGTACGCGGATCGAGTACCGGACGACCCCTCATGGCCGCCCTCGACCTGTTTGGCCGCCGCTGGAACCTGCGCATCGTCTGGGAGTTGCAGCACGGGCCGCTCGGTTTCCGCGCGCTGCAGCAGCGCTGCGACAACATGTCCTCCAGCGTCCTGCGGCAACGGCTCACCGAACTACTTGACGCCCACCTCGTCGCCCAGCAGCCGGACACCGCCTACACGCTCACGGAGCTGGGGCGCGGCGCCTACCAGGCATTGCGCCCGCTCGTGCGCTGGTCCCACGCGTGGGCCTCGGCCCGGGGCGAGGACGCGGAAGATGAACCCCTGAATCACCGCCCCTGACGCTTCTCCACCGCAGGTCGCGAGTTGATCGCGGCCAGCGGAAATGGGCGCGATGCGGCCCGCGTTGAACCGATACGATGGGTGTAACGTCCGCACGCCGTGCCAGCTGGGCCGGCGCCGAGATTGAGAGCAGGTGCGCAGGGCCCCTCGGCCCGACCTATGACTGGCACCCCACCTCCCGGCCCGCCCCGGGTGCAGACCAGGATCACCGTGCCCGACCCCAAGATCATGGTCAATCTGCTGGGCGCGGGTGACGAGATCCTGCGCCTCGTCGAACGCTCGGTCGCGAGTGACGTGCACGTCCGCGGCAACGAGATCACCATCACCGGCGCTCCCGCCGACAACGCCCTCGCCGAGCGGGTCTTCAGTGAGCTGCTCGAACTCATCGAGAAAGGCGAGACCCTGACCACTGACGCCGTCCGGCGTACCGTCGGCATGCTCGAGCAGGGCAGCGCCGAGCGGCCCGCCGAGGTCCTGACCCTCGACATTCTCTCCCGCCGCGGGCGCACCATCCGCCCGAAGACGCTCGGGCAGAAGCGGTACGTCGACGCGATCGACTCGCACACCATCGTCTTCGGCATCGGCCCGGCCGGTACCGGCAAGACGTACCTGGCCATGGCGAAGGCCGTCCAGGCGTTGCAGGCGAAGCAGGTCAACCGGATCATCCTGACCCGGCCGGCGGTCGAGGCCGGCGAGCGGCTGGGCTTCCTGCCTGGCACGCTCAACGAGAAGATCGACCCGTACCTGCGCCCGCTCTACGACGCGCTGCACGACATGATCGACCCGGAGTCGATCCCGAAGCTGATGGCCGCCGGCACGATCGAGGTCGCCCCGCTGGCGTACATGCGCGGTAGGACCCTCAATGACGCGTTCATCATCCTGGACGAGGCGCAGAACACCACGCCCGAGCAGATGAAGATGTTCCTCACCCGGCTCGGCTTCAACTCCAAGATTGTCGTGACGGGTGACATCACCCAGGTGGACCTTCCCGGCGGGACGAGCAGCGGGCTGCGCGTCGTCCGGGAGATCCTGGGAAACGTCGACGACGTGCACTTCGCCCAGTTGTCCAGCTCCGACGTGGTGCGTCACCGGCTGGTCGGGGAGATCGTCGACGCGTACGCCCGCTGGGACGCCGAGCGGGAGAACCAGCAGGCGCAGGGCGTCCATGCCGTACCCGGGCGACCCGCCCAGGGCGGCCGGGCCGGCCGCCGCCGCTAAAGCAGAGGAAAGCAGTTGTCCATCGAGATCGCCAACGAGTCCGGTGTCGACGTCGACACCGACGCCGTGCTCGCCGTCGCCCGGCACGCCCTCGACGAGATGGGGGTAAACCCCCTCGCCGAGCTGTCCGTGCTGCTGGTCGACATCGACTACATGACCGAGCTGAACCACCGCTGGATGGGCGGGGACGGCCCCACCGACGTGCTCGCCTTCCCGATGGACGAGGGAAGCGTCGACCACGGTCCGGGCGAGACCGCACCGGCCGGCGGCGAACCGGCCCTGCTCGGCGACATTGTGCTCTGCCCCGAGGTGGCGGCCAAGCAGGCCGCGGCCGCCGGGCACGCCCCGGCCGACGAGCTGCACCTGCTCACCGTGCACGGCGTGCTGCACCTGCTCGGGTACGACCACGCGGAGCCGGAGGAGGAACGGGAGATGTTCGGCCTCCAGGCCCGACTGCTGGCGAGCTGGCGGTCGACCCGCACCCCGTGATGTCCACTCCTGTGTTACTCGCGGTCGGCCCCACGGCCGGCCTTCCCGACCTGCAACTGATCGTCTTCGCGGCCGGCCTGGTGGTGCTGGCCGGCGTGATCGCGATGACCGAGGCGGCGCTCGCCGCGGTCTCGCCGGCCCGGGCCGCCGAACTGGCCCGGGACGGCGTGCGCGGTGCCCGTACCCTCCAGGTCGTGGCCGGGGACGTCGTCCGGCACCTCAACCTGCTGCTGCTGTTGCGGCTGCTCGCCGAGCTGACCGCCACCACGCTGGTGGCGCTGGTCGCGGTGGACAGCTTCGGCGCGGGTTGGCGGGCAGCGCTGGTCACCGCGGGCGCGATGACAGTGGTCAGCTTCGTGGTGGTCGGTGTCGCCCCGCGCACCATCGGCCGGCAGCACGCGTACGCCGTGGGCCGGGCGGTCGCGCCGCTGGTCCGCTGGCTGGGTCGCGCGCTCAACCCGCTCGCGTCGCTGCTCATCCTGATCGGCAACGCGGTCACCCCGGGCCGCGGCTTCCGGGAGGGGCCGTTCGCCAGCCAGGTGGAGCTGCGTGAGCTGGTCGACCTGGCCGAGCAGCGTGGCGTCGTGGAGCACGGCGAGCGCCAGATGATCCACTCGGTCTTCGCGCTCGGCGACACCATCGCCCGCGAGGTGATGGTGCCGCGCACCGAGATGGTGTGGATCGAGGAGGGCAAGACCCTGGCCCAGGCGCTGGTGCTCTTTCTGCGCTCGGGTTTCTCCCGCATCCCGGTCATCGGCGAGAGCGTCGACGACGTACTCGGGGTGCTCTACCTCAAGGACCTGATCCGCCGGTCGCGCGGCGGCGACCCGGGCGCCGAGCAGGTGCCGGTGGCCGAGCTGATGCGCCCGGCGACCTTCGTGCCGGAGTCCAAGCCGGTCGACGACCTGCTGTCGGAGATGCAGGCGGCACGCAACCACCTGGTCATCGTGGTCGACGAGTACGGCGGCACCGGTGGCCTCGTCACCATCGAGGACATCCTGGAGGAAATCGTCGGTGAGATCACCGACGAGTACGATGTCGAACGCCCGCCGGTCGAGCGCCTCGCGGACTCCTCGGTGCGGGTCACGGCCCGCCTGCCGGTGGAGAACCTGGGCGAGCTGTTCGACACCGACCTGCCCACCGACGAGGTGGAGACGGTCGGTGGCCTGCTCGCCCAGTCGCTGGGGCGGGTGCCGATCCCCGGAGCGGAGGTCGAGGTGGCCGGTCTCCGGCTGGTCGCCGAGGGCACCACCGGTCGGCGCAACCGGATCGACACCGTCCTGGTGAGCAGGGTGGAGTCGGGCGACACGCAGGACGCCACCGGGCGCGGCGAGCACGCCGGCCCCGGCAGCGACCCGAACCACTACCGAGACGACGAGAGGCAAGCCGCCGATGCCTGAGACACCCGCCGCGCCCACCGCCCGGCCCACCCCTGGCGCACCGGCGCCGCTGAGCGCCGAGGACGGCAAGCTCGTCGTCCTGGCCCGGGGCGCCCGTGCGCGGGTCGGTGCCGTGGAGGGCGCCGCGGTCCGGGATCAGGACGGTCGGACGTACGCGGCGGCGAGCGTGGCGCTGCCCTCGCTGACCCTCACCGCGCTGCAGTTGGCGGTCGCCTCGGCGGTCGCCGCCGGGGCGAGTCGGCTGGAGGCGGCGGCGGTGGTGACCGAGGCGTCGACGCTGGACGGCGCGGGGCACGCGGTGGTGCGTGACCTCGCCCCGGACGCGCCGATCCACGTCGCCGCCCCGGACGGCACGGTCCTCGGCACGGTGACCGAGTGAGCCCGGTGCGCGACCCGGAGGCCCGCCCGTACCGGGCCGGGTTCGGCTGTTTCGTCGGCCGTCCCAACGCGGGGAAGTCCACCCTGACCAACGCGATCGTCGGCACCAAGATCGCGATCACGTCGAACAAGCCGCAGACCACCCGGCACGTCATCCGGGCGGTGCTGCACCGCCCGGAGTCGCAGCTGGTCCTGGTGGACACGCCCGGCCTGCACCGACCTCGTACGCTGCTCGGCGAGCGCCTCAACGACCTGGTCCGCTCCACCTGGACCGAGGTGGACGTCATCGGCCTGTGCATCCCGGCGGACGAGCCGGTCGGGCGCGGTGACCGGTTCATCACGGGCGAGCTGGCCGAGCTGAAGGCGACCGTGCTGGCGGTTGTCACCAAGACCGACCTGGTGGACAAGCGTCGGTTGGCCGAGCAGTTGCTCGCGGTCAGCGAGCTGGGGGAGTTCGCCGAGATCGTGCCGGTGAGCGCGGTCTCCGGGCACCAGGTGGGCACCCTCGTCGACGTGATGACGAAGTACCTGCCGCCGTCGCCGCAGCTCTACCCCGACGACATGCTGACCGACGACCCGGAGCAGGTGCTGGTCGCGGAGCTGATCCGGGAGGCGGCCCTGGAGGGGGTCCGCGACGAGCTGCCGCACTCCATCGCCGTGGTGGTGGAGGAGATGATCCCCGAGGGCCAGCTCATGAAGATCTACGCCGACGTGTACGTGGAGCGTCCCAGCCAGAAGGCGATCGTGCTCGGCCACCGGGCCAGCCGGCTCAAGGAGGTCGGCACCACCGCCCGTCGGCAGATCGAGGAGCTGCTCGGCTCGCGGGTCTACCTCGACCTGCACGTCCGGGTCGCGAAGGACTGGCAGCGCGACCCACGGCAGTTGCGCAAGCTGGGTTTCTGAGGCGTCGTTTGGCTCGTGGGTCGGGCCGGGTAGGGGAGAGGGCAACCCCCGCGCCCCCGATCCAGATGCAGGCTGATGCGCAACAGATATCTCGATCTGCTCCGTTTCCTGGCCATCGTTCGAGTCGTCGTCTACCACGTCACCGGGTGGGCGACCCTCACTCTGGTGTTCCCCGCCATGTCGGTGATGTTCGCGCTGGCCGGCTCGCTGATGGCCGCCTCGCTCGCCCGGTCCGGCCCGGCGGCGGTCGGCCGTCGGCTGCGCCGTCTGCTGCCGTCGCTGTGGGTGGTGGCGGTGGTCTTCGTGCCGGCCATGTTGTTCACCGGGTTGCCGCTGTCCCCACGGGTGCTGCTGTGGCTGTTCCCGATCGCCGACCCGCCGGCCAACAACTGGGGCGCTCTGGCGCTGAGCGTCATCTGGTACCTGCGCGACTACCTCTGGTTCGTGTTCGCCTCACCGGTCGCGTTCTGGCTGTTCCGGCGGGCCCCGCTTGCCACCCTGCTCGCCCCGTACCTGCTGCTGGTGACCATCGAGGTGGGCATCTACCCGGCGCCGCCGGTGGTGCGCGAGTTCGGGCTGTACTTCGGCGCGTGGGTGCTGGGCTTCGCCCACCACGCCGGGATGCTGCGCCGCCTCACCGGCCGGGTGCTGTACCCGCTCGCGCTGGCCCTCGCCGTCGTCGGCGGGGCCTGGATCGTCACGCATCCCGGCCCCCGGGGGTACGACCTCAACGACAACCACCTGGGCAACGCCCTCTGGTCGGCCGCGTTCATCCTGGTCGTCCTGGGCCGGGCGCCGGCCGGGGTGGCCTGGCTGTCGCGCAGCCGGCTCGCCGACCGGGCGGTGACCGTGGTCAACCGGCGGGCGCTCACCATCTACCTCTGGCACCTGCCGTTCGTGGTGGCGCTCACCCCGCTCGTCGACGTGGTCGGCTGGTCCCACCAGGACCCGGTGGGACTGGCGGTACGGGTGCTGCTGGTCTTCGCGCTGGTCGGTCTGGTCACGCTGGCCGTCGGCTGGGTCGAGGACGTCGCCGCCCGCCGCCGCCCGGAACTGGTCCCCGTCGGCTCGCCGGCCGTCCCCGGCAACGGCCGGACAGATCGGCCTGCGATCGGCGAGACCGTGGGGCGGGCCACCGTGCCGGCGCAGCGGCTGCCCGCCGAGGCGGCGACGGTCGAGATCAACGCTCGCTGATGGTGACGTCGCCGCTGCCCGCCGAGCCGTCGAGCACCAGGGACGCCACCGGGTCGTCCGCCACGGTGATCCGCGCGTCGCCGGAGCCGGTGCTGGAGCGGACCCGGTAGCTGCCCGCCGGTACGAGCAGGCTGACGTCTCCGCTGGAGGCGTGCGCCCGCGCCGAGGTCGGCGTCTCCAACTCGATGGTCACGTTGCCCGAGCCGGCCTCGGCGTCCGTCGCGCCGGCCACCCGGCGGGCGCTGACGTCGCCGGAGCCGGCCCGCAGCCGTACCGTCGAACCGGCCTCGCTCAGGTCGATGTTGCCCGAGCCGGTCTCCACGTCGAGCGAGCCCGTGACCTCGGTGATCCGTACGTCACCCGAGCCCAGCCGCAGCTTCACCGCGCCCACCTTGGTCAGCTCGACGTCGCCCGAGCCGTTGTCGCCCTGCACGCTCACGCCCGCCGGCACGGTCACCTCGTACGAGACGCTGCACCGGTCACCGCAGTCGGTGTTCAACACCAACTCGCTGTCCTTGATCTCGTACCGCGCCTTGGGTTCGCCGCCCTGGTAGCGCACCACCCGCTTGATCCGCGCCTCGCCCGCCGCGCCGGTGCCTCGGATGATCACGTCCCCGGAGCCCCCGTCCACCCGGATGGTGGTGATTTTCACCGGCTCGGTGTCGTCGTAGTCGAGCCGACGAAACGACAGGTTGTCGCACCCGGCCAGCAGGATGAGGGCGGTGGACAACCCCAACGCGACGGGCGCGGCGGCGCGGCGACGGCGGACGGCGGTGCTCTGGTGCGGTGCCATGGCAGCACGCTAACGGCGGTCGTCGGCCCGGCGCATCGGGGTTCATCCTCGCGTCCACCCCGAAGCGACCCTGATTTCACACCCCGAGGGAGAATGGTCCGATGGCCGGGTACCGCCGACAGCTCTACCGCGACGACGCGGTGGTGCTGCGCGTGCAGAAGCTCGGCGAGTCCGACCGGATCATCACCCTGCTGACCCGCCGGCACGGCCGACTGCGGGCGGTCGCCCGTGGAGTCCGGCGCACCATGAGCAAGTTCGGCGCCCGCCTGGAACCGTTCGGTCACGTCGACCTGCAACTCGCCGGTGACCCCAAGGGCAACCACGGCAGCTCGCTGCACACGGTCAGCCAGGTCGAGGGCATCGACCTGTACGGCAAGCGGTTCCTGGGCGACTACCCCCGCTACACGGCGGCCAGCGCGATCGCCGAGACCGCCGAGCGGCTGACACCCGTCGAGCGGGAACCATCGCTGCGGCTGTTCCAGCTCACCGTGGGGGCGTTGAAGGCGCTGTCCCGGGGCGAGCACGACACCACCCTCGTGCTCGACGCGTACCTGCTGCGGGGGATGGCCCTCGCCGGCTGGGCGCCGGCGCTGACCGCCTGTGCCGTCTGCGGCACCCCCGGGCGGCACCGCGCGTTCTCCGTGCCGGCCGGCGGCGCGGTCTGCCCGGACTGCCGGCCGCCGGGCGCGGCTCACCCCGCGCCGGCCACCATCGACCTGATGTCCGCGCTGACCACCGGCGACTGGGTGGTCGCCGATGCCACCGACACCGGGGTACGACGGGAGTGCAGCGGCCTGGTGGCGGCGCACCTCCAGTGGCACCTGGAACGCGCGTTACGCTCGCTGCCGCTGGTCGACCGGAGCACCACCCCGGTCGCCGGTACGGTCCCGCCGCCGGGTGGCGGTGGGGCTGGGATGCTCCGGCCGGGCGGTGACGTCGGGTCCGGGGCCGGGATGCTCCGGCCGGGCGGTGACGTCGGTTCCGGAGCGGACGGCACGAGCAAGGAGAGAGCCGAGTGATCCGATCGACGAGGTCCGGTCGGCGCGAGCCGACGCCACCGACGCCCCACCCGTCCGGCGCCCGGCCGCCGGCGCTGCCCGCGGGGGCGGTGCCGAAGCACGTGGCCATCGTGATGGACGGCAACGGCCGGTGGGCCAAGGACCGCGGGCTGCCCCGCACCAAGGGGCACGAGGCCGGCGAGCACAGCCTCTTCGACACGATCGAGGGGGCCATCGAGATGGGCATCCCCTACCTCTCGGCGTACGCCTTCTCCACCGAGAACTGGCGGCGCTCGCCCGACGAGGTCCGCTTCCTCATGGGGTTCAACCGGGACGTTATCCGTCGACGCCGCGACCAGTTGGTCGACCTGGGCGTCCGGGTGGTCTGGTCGGGGCGTCCGGGGCGGTTGTGGAAGAGCGTCATCTCCGAGCTGCAGACCGCCGAGGAGATGTCCCGTGACAACTCGACGCTCACCCTGCAGTTCTGCGTCAACTACGGCGGGCACGCCGAGATCGGTGACGCCGCCGCCGCGATCGCCCGGGACGTCGCGGCCGGTCGACTGGACCCGGCGAAGGTCACCGAGAAGACCGTCGCGAAGTACCTCTACCACCCGGAGATCCCAGAGGTTGACCTGTTCCTGCGGCCCTCCGGCGAGGAACGGATCTCCAACTTCCTGCTCTGGCAGACCGCGTACGCCGAGTTGGTCTTCCTCGACACGCTGTGGCCGGACTTCGACCGCCGCCACCTCTGGTACGCGTGCGAGCTGTACGCCCAGCGGGACCGGCGCTTCGGGGGCGCGCTGCCCAATCCGGTGGCTCCGACGGCCTGAGCGAGGCTTACCCATACGTCACGCTGGGTATCAGGAACGTCAGGAGCCACTGACGGAGGTGAACCCACATGATCCAGAAGCGCATTGCCCAGTGGGCGGTGATGGCCGTCGCGGCGCCACTGGCCGCGGCCGGCGCGCGTCGACTCAGCCACACCCTGGAGGCCCGTCGTGGCCCCTCCGGGGCGACCCGGCTGCTGACGAGGGGCGCGGACCTGATCCGCCCGCAGAAAGCCAAGCGTCGCCGGTTCTGGTAACGCAACACAGTCCTGACGCGCCGCCCCGCACAACGTGCGGGGCGGCGCGTGCGTCTAGCTCTGTCGCTCGCCTCACCCCGCCGCTCGCGTCACCCGTCGCTCGCCTCGCCCCGTCGCTCGCCTCGCCCCGTCGCTCGCCTCACCCCGTCGCTCGCCTCACCCCGCCGATCGCGTCACCCCGTCGCTCGCCTCGCCCCGTCGATCATGGAGTTGTGGTGTCCGGTTTGACCGTATTCACGACTTTCGTTCAGCACCACGACTCCATGATCGACGGGGTCGGGTCGGGTCGGGTCGGGTCGGGTCGGGGTGGGTCGGGTCGGGGTGGATCGGGGCGGGGCGGGGTGAGCGCGGGGCGGGGGTGGGTCGGGCGGGGGTTTGGTGGGTTGTGGGTTTTGGGGCTTGGCGGGGTGGGGGTCGGTAGGGTTCGGGAGGGGGAGCGGAACTACGGGTGGGGGTGGGTGTGCGGGATCTGCGGTACAAGATGATCATGGCATTGAACGCGGCCGACCTGGGCGATCCGATCTGCGAGCAGGTCGCCGAGATCTGCGCCGAGATCGCCGAGCAGCACTGCGCCGAGTTCGGTCACACGCCCGCGCTGCGCACCGGTGAGATCGCCGAACTGGCCACCGGAGAGCCGGCCCTGACCTGGGCGCCGTCGATCCCTGACGCCGGGCAGCGTGCCTGGTGACCGCAGCCGCCCCGGCGGTCGACGTACGCCGCGCCGAGGACCGCTTCGCCACCCGGATCTCCTGGCTGGACTCGAAGCACTCCTTCTCGTTCTCCCGGCACTACGACCCGGCCAACACCCACCATGGTCTGCTGCTGGTCAACAACGACGACGTGGTCCGGCCGGGCGCCGGCTTCGAGACCCACCCGCACCAGGACATGGAGATCGTCACCTGGGTGCTGCGGGGCTCACTCGTGCACCAGGACTCCACCGGCCACTCCGGGGTGATCTATCCGGGCCTGGCGCAGCGGATGAGCGCCGGCACCGGCATCCTGCACTCGGAGAAGAACGACGCCTGGCGGCTCAACGACCAGGAGCCGCACAGCGACCCCGTGCACTTCGTGCAGATGTGGGTGCTCCCCGACGAGCAGGGTGTCGACCCCGGCTACGAGCAGTTGGAGATCGAGGACGAGTTGCTGCGCGGCGGCCTGGTGCCGATCGCCTCCGGAATGGACCGCTACGACGGCGCGTCCATCCGGATCCGCAACCGGTACGCGACCCTGCACGCCGCCCGCCTCCGCCCCGGCGACGAGGTCACCATTCCGGACGCGCCCTTCGTGCACGTGTACGTGCCCGACGGCACGGTCACCCTGGAGGACAGCGGTCCACTCGGCACCGGCGACGCGGCGAGGCTCACCATGACCGGCGGTCGACGGGTCACCGCCGACGAGCCGGCGGAGATCCTCGTGTGGGAGATGCACGCCACCGTCGCCTGAGCGCTCGCGATGCCTCGCATGATCACGCCTGAACATGGATGTAGTGGCCTCCCGGCGGCGGGAGGCCACTACATCATGGATGGAGCGCGATCATGCCCGCGTCGTCAGGCCGGGGACTCCGTCTTGTCGCCGGCCCAGGTGGTGTGGAACGAGCCGTCGCGGTCCACACGCTGGTAGGTGTGCGCGCCGAAGTTGTCCCGCAGGCCCTGGATCAGCGCGGCGGGCAGCCGCTCGGCCCGCAGCGCGTCGAAGTACGCGAGCGACGACGAGAACGCAGGCGTCGGCACACCCGCCTGCGCCGCGTCGGCCACCACCCGCCGCCAGCTCGGCACGCCCGCGCTGACCGCCTCGGCGAAGTACGGCGCCACCAGCAGCGTCGGCAGGTCGGGCTGCTCGTCGTACGCCTCGCGGATCCGGTTCAGGAAGCGGGCCCGGATGATGCAGCCACCCCGCCAGATGGTCGCCGTACCGCCCAGGTCGATGTCCCAGTTGAACTCGCTGCTGCCGGCCCGGATGTGGTCGAAACCCTGGGCGTACGCGACGATCTTGGAAGCGAGCAGCGCCCGGCGGACGTCCTCGACGAACGCGTCCCGGTCGGCGACCTGCCACTTCTCACCGGCGTCCGGGAAGGCCCGGCGGGCCGCCTCGCGCTGGTCGACGTGCCCGGACAGCGAGCGCGCGAACGTCGCCTCGGCGATCCCGGTGATCGGAATGCCCAGGTCCAGGGCGCTCTGCACGGTCCACCGGCCGGTGCCCTTCTGCTCGGCCCGGTCCTGCACGATGTCGACGAACGCCCGGCCGGTCGCCGCGTCGGTGTGCGCCAACACGTCGGCGGTGATCTCGATGAGGAACGACTCCAGCTCGCCGTTGTTCCACTCGCGGAAGATCTCGGCGATCTCCGCCGGGGTCACGTCCAGCCCGGCCCGCAGCAGGTCGTACGCCTCGGCGATGAGCTGCATGTCGGCGTACTCGATGCCGTTGTGCACCATCTTGACGAAGTGCCCGGCGCCGTCCGGCCCGACGTGCGTGCAGCACGGCACACCGTCCACCTGGGCGGCGATCTTCTCGAACATCGGCCCGAGCTTCGCGTACGACTCGGTCGAGCCACCCGGCATGATGCTCGGGCCGAGCAGCGCGCCCTCCTCGCCGCCGGAGACGCCGGTGCCGCTGAAGTGCAGCCCCTGCGCGCGCAGCGACTCCTCGCGCCGGCGGGTGTCGGCGAAGTGGGCGTTGCCACAGTCGACGATGATGTCGCCCTCATCCAGCAGCGGCACCAACTCGTCGATGACCGCGTCGGTGGGCGCACCGGCCTTGACCATCACGATCACCGCGCGGGGTCGTTCCAGCGACGCCACGAAGTCGGCCATCGACTCACCGGGCACGAAGGTGCCCTCGTCGCCGTGCTCCGCGACGAGGCTGCGGGTGCGTTCCGGGGACCGGTTGTGCACCGCCACGGTGAAGCCGTTACGGGCCAGGTTGCGGGCCAGGTTCCGGCCCATCACCGCCAGCCCGGTCACGCCGATCTGCGCTGTCGCCTGCTGAGCCATTCGTGCCGCCACCTCTCGCCGTCGAACTGTCCCTGCGACGGTATCGCGGCATCCGGCCTCACGGGCAGGTCGTCCCACGGCGGGTCACTACCTGGTCGCGGCCCGTCCGTCCACCGCGTCCACCGGCCGACCGAGGTACCCGCTCACCCCTGGGCCAGTCGTTCCTCCACACGCGCCACCTTCGCGGTGAGCGCGTCGGTGACTCCGGGCCGGACGTCGGCCTTGAGGACGACGCTCACCCGGGGCGCCTGCGCGGCCACCACGTCGACGGCTCGCTTGACCACCGCCATCACCTCGTCCCACTCGCCCTCGACGGTGGTGAACATGGCGTCGGTCCGGTTCGGCAGCCCGGACTCGCGGACCACCCGTACCGCCTCTGCCACGAGGTCGCCCACGGAGTCGCCGCCGCCCAGCGGGGTGATCGAGAACGCGATCAGCATCTGCCGATCGTGCCAGTAAATTCGGATGCGCGTCTCCCCAGTCGGTGGTTAGGGTTCCGGCATGCGTAACTGACGCCCCACTTCCGAGCCGGACCGCCGCCCCGCGTCGCGGCCCGTGCGCTCCCGGGCGTCGCGCGTCTCCATTCCCGCCGTTCGGCGGCCTCGAGCCTGCCTGACCCCCGGTGAGCAGTCCCTTCCCACTGAACCGTCGCGCCGCGGCGGTCACCAGCCGATCCGACCGACCGCCAGCGCGGGAACGGCCGGGACGGTCGGCACCGAAGGAGGCCCGGATGCCCGCCAGGCGTAACCCGAGAAAGTCCCGTACCCCGAAGACGACCCCGCCCGGAAAGATCCCGGCGGCCGACCACGGCCCGGCGGCCGACCACGGTCCAGCGGCCGGGGATGGCCCGGCGGCTGGTCGCGGCCTGTTGGCGGACCATGGCCCGGCGGCTGGTCGCGGCCCGATCCTGTCGACCCGCCCCGATGTCGCGGTCGACCCGACGCTGCCGGCGGCCCTGGTCGAGCCCGTGCGGCTGGCGGCGCTGGTCGGCCCGGCGGCTACCGGCGAGCCGCTGCCGCTGGCGGCGCTGGCCGACGCGGCGGCTACCGGCGAGCCGCTGCCGCTGGCGGCGCTGGTCGACCCGGCGGCTACCGGCGAGCCGCTCCGGCCCGGAGCTGTCCCGGCCGACGCGGCGCTGCCCGTCGATGTGCCGGCGGCTGTCGACGCGCCAGCGGTGGAGGATCTGCGCACGCCGGCCAGCCGACCCTCGGCGCCGACCGCCGGGCCGCCCACGGGCGGGGGCAACCGCTCGGCCGGCGGCCGAAGCCAGCCGGCCGGGCAGACCCGCCGCTACGCCTTCCGGCGTAGCTGACCGAGCCGTTGCGCCCGCGCGGGCCCACGATTCGGTGACAGCAACTTCAGGGATGTAGTGGCCTCGTCAGTGTGGGAGGCCACTACATCCCTGAAGTTGCGCGGATCTTGCCGCCGGCCCGGCACGCCGGCGCGGCACGCCGGCGCGGGGGCCCGGCGCGCGGGGGCGCAGCGCGCGAGGGCTTGGCATGCGACCGGCCTGGCGTGCGACCGGCCTGGCGCGCGGCCGGCCGGCGTGGGCCGGTGTCAGCCGAGTAGGGGGCGGAAGGTTCCGGCCAGGATGCTCGTCGTCAGGGCCGCGCCGGCCAGCGCCGCCGCGCCGACGACCAGCAGCGTGTCGGCGAGCCGGAAGCGCTGCCGGCGGGCCACGGTACGGGGTGTGCCGGCGTCGAACCCGCGCGCGTCCATCGCGACGGCCAGCCGGGTACCTCGGCGGATCGCCCCGACCAGCAGCGCGAACGCCGTGGACGCGAAGAGTCGTAGCTTGGCTACCGGGTTGCGCCCCGCGTCGACGCCGCGGGCCCGGCGGGCCATGCTGATCATCTGCCACTCCTGTCCGAGCAGCGGCACGAGCCGGAACGCGGCCAGCGCCCCGATGGCGAACCGCGCCGGCGCCTTCGCGTTCTGGATCAACGCGTCCGCCAGGTCGGTCGGGTCGGTGGTGGCGAAGACGATCACCCCGGGCAGGGCCACCGCGAAGATCCGCAGCACCAGGCCGAGCGCGGTGAGCAGCACCCCGGTGCTCACCAGCACCGGCCCGGCGTCCAGCAGGACGCGACCGGACTGGTCGGCGGCGAAGAGCACCAGGGTGACCAGGATGCCGACGGCGCTGAGCAGCAGCGGCAGGGCCCGCCGGGCCAGGACCCGGTAGCGCAGGCCGAACAGCGGCAGCACGGCGAGTTCGACGGCGATGGCGACCGCGGGTGCCACCGGGTCGAGCGTGGCCAGCAGGGTGAACGAGAAGACCAACGCGGCGGCGAGCTTCGCCACCGGATTGCGGCGGGCCAACGGCGCTCCGGGCCGGGCGACCGGCTCGATGCTGATCATCGGCGTGGCTCCTGTTCGGCGCTGCGGCGTCGGTAGCGGCGCGTCGCCGCGTTCACGATCGCTCCGAGGTGACGGTTGCGCGCCGCCGCGCTCACGACCGCTCCAGGGTGACGGTGCGGTCGGCGAGCGCGGCGACGAAGTCCGGGTCGTGGGTGACGCTGACGACGCCGTGCCCGGCGTCGCGCAGGTCGGCGAAGAGGTCGACCAGCTCGCCCCAGGTCCGCCGGTCCTGGCCGAAGGTGGGTTCGTCGCAGATCAGCAGGCGTGGCGCGGTGGCCAGGGCCGTCGCCACGCTGAGGCGTCGCGCCTCCCCACCGGAGAGGGTGTACGGGTTGGCCGCCGCGAGCCGGGTCAGTCGTAACCGCTCGAGTAGCCCGGCCACCGTCGCCTTGACCGCTGCCTCGGGTTGACCCGTCCGGCGTGGGCCGAGCGCCAGCTCGTCGAAGACGGTGCCGGTGACGAACTGGTGCTCCGGGTCCTGAAAGACCGACCCGATGCGCCGCGCCAGCGTGGGGGCGCGCCAGCGGTGCGGGGGAGTGCGATGGTCGGCGTCGGCCAGCTCGGCCGAGGCGGTGACCCGGCCGGTACCCGGTTTGAGCAGCCCGCCGAGCAGCAGCGCCAGGGTGGACTTGCCGGCGCCGTTCGGTCCTCGTACGGCGAGGGCCTCTCCGGCGCGTACCGCCAGATCGGTGGGGCCCAGCCGCGACGGCAGGCCGAGCCGGTCGGCGGTGAGCAGCACGTCGCCGGCGGCGGCGGTGGCCCGGCGCGGCGCGATGGGGTGACCGGGCACCCAGACGCCCTCGGCGGCGAGGGCGTCGCCGTGCGTGGCGAAGACCGCGTCGGGTGGCCCGTCCGCGCGGATGCCGCCGCCGGGCTCCAGGACGACCACCCGGTCGACCAGGGGCAACGCCTCAGCCACCCGGTGTTCGACGAGGATCAGGGTGGTGTCGGCGTCCAGCGCGCCCGACACGGCGCCCCGGACCAGGGTGGCGCCGTCCGGATCGAGGTTGGCGGTCGGCTCGTCGAGCAGCAGCAGGCTGGGCCGCAGCGCCAACGCGCCGGCCAGGGCGAGGCGCTGCTGTTCGCCGCCGGAGAGGGCGGCCGTGTTGCGGTCGCGGGGGTACGGGAAGCCGACGCGCCGCAGCGCCTCGTCGACGCGCGGCCAGATCTCGTCCGCGGGTACGCCCCGGTTCTCCAACCCGAACGCGACGTCGTCGCCGCTGCGTGCCATGACCAACTGGGACTGCGGGTCCTGAAAGACGATGCCGACCCGCTCCCGGCCCTTGCGCGGGTCGAGCCCGTCGATCTCGACGGTGCCCTCCTGCTCACCGGAATCGTCCGGCAGCAGCCCGGCCAGTGCGCTGAGCAGGGTGCTCTTGCCGGCTCCCGAGGGCCCGAGCAGCAGCACCCGCTCGCCGTCCTCCACTCGGAGATCCACCCCGCGCAGCGCCCAGGCCCGCCGCCCGGCGTGCCGCCACCCAAAACCCCGCAGCAGTACCCCCACAACCCCTCCTCCCGGTTCCCCACACGCTGTTGATCAAGAGGTTCGCGTCAGAATTCCGCCTCGTGGTGACGCGAACCTCTTGATCAACGAGGCAGGGTCGGACGGGACAGGGTCGGACGGGACAGGGTCGGACGGGACAGGGTCAGACCAGCGCGCGGGTTCGGCCTGATGGGAGGCGGTCCAGGGCGCCGGTGTTGGCCAGGGCGCGGGTCAGGGCCCAGCCGCCGACACCTGCGATGATCGTGGCGCTGACGATGGTGAGCAGCGCGTACGGGATGCGGTAGTCGCCCAGCGCGTACTCGGCGTTCCAGACGAAGAAGTCGAACAGGGCCGCGCTGAGGCCGGTCAGCGCGCCGGCCAGCACGGCGGTCGGCAGCCGGTACGACCGGTACCGGAACGCGGCGAACGCCAGCTCGGCCCCGATGCCCTGCACGATGCCCTGCGGGATGACCGTGCCGGCCCACTGGCTGCCCAGCAGCGCGGACACGACGGCGGCCACCGTCTCGCAGTAGAGCGCGGCGCCGGGCTTGCGGATGACCAGCCCGCCGACCACGGCCGGCATCAGCCACACGCCGTAGATCAGCGTCTGGGCCGGCGGGAAGAAGGCGAACGCGCCCTCGGTGGCGCTCCAGACCAGGCCCCAGGCCCAGAAGATGACGCCGAAGGCGACCGCGATCACCGAGGCGACCACGATGTCGATCGTGCGCCAACGGCTGGTGGTGTTGTCCATGCTGTGCTCCCAGTTCAGTGAAACGAACCAGGAGAAGACGCACGCCGCGCGTCCGGTGGCACCGGACCCACGGCGCGGCTGGAGGTCGACCGAACTCCCTGCGCTGGCATTACCCAGATCAGGTTCGAGGGTCTGCGGGCGTGCCCGCACTCTCAGCGCTGTGCGCTCCCCTGTCGGATGTGAAGTTGTCTCGCTGACGCTAGCACCGACCAGGGGTAACAGCCCAGCAGGGCGTTCCCGCGGCCGGCGCATCCGGGTCGGCGCGACGACGGCTGGGTAGGCTGACGATCATGCAGGTCGACGCGCGGGGTCTGACATTCGAGGTACGCACCGGCGGCCCGTCCGACGGCGTCCCCGTCCTGCTGCTGCACGGGTTTCCGCAGCACAGCGGCGAGTGGGACGAGGTCGTGCCGCCGTTGCACGCCGCCGGACTGCGCACGTACGCCCTCGACCAGCGGGGCTACTCGCCGGGCGCGCGCCCCGCCGAGGTGGCGGGGTACCGGATTCCCGAACTGGTCGCCGACGCGGTCGCGGTGCTCGACGCGCTCGGCCTGGACGCCGTGCACCTCGTCGGCCACGACTGGGGCGCGGTCGTGGCCTGGGCGGTGGCCGCCGCGCACCCGCAGCGGGTCCGTACGTTGACGGCGGTGTCGGTGCCGCACCCGGCGGCCATGGCACACGCACTCGCCACGGACGGCCAGCAGAAGGCCCGGTCGTCGTACATCGCGCTGTTCCGCAAGCCGGGCAAGGCCGAGAAGGTGCTGCTCGCGTGGCACGCGACGGCGCTGCGCAAGCTGCTGGGCGGGGTGGGCGACGCCACCCGGGTGAACCGCTACGCCGACCCGATGCGCGAGCCGGGCGCGCTCACCGCCGCCCTGAACTGGTACCGGGCGATGTCCCGCGCCGACCTGGCCGCCGTGGCCCCGGTCGCCGTACCGACCACCTACGTGTGGAGCGACCGGGACGTCGCGATCGGCCGGACCGCCGCCGAGGCGTGCGCCGCCAACGTCACCGGCGACTATCGCTTCGTACCCCTGGCCGGGGTGACCCACTGGATCCCGGACGCCGCGCCCGCCGCGCTGGCCGAGGCGGTCCTGGCGCGGGTCGCCGGGACGGCCTGAGCCGTGCCGGGCGGGGGAGAGCTGTGACCGTGCCCGTCGGCGGGCCGGGCACCCGTCGGTCGATCGCCGCGCAGCTCCGCCTGCTGGGCGTACGCCCCGGATCGACGGTGCTGGTGCACGCCGGGATGCGCCCGCTGGGCTACGTCTGCGGCGGACCGCAGGCGCTGGCGCTGGCGCTGCGTGACGCGCTCGGCCCGGACGGCACGATCGTGGTACCCACCCACACCCCCGACAACAGCGACCCCGCGCAGTGGCGCAACCCGCCGGTGCCGGTGGACTGGTGGCCGCTGATCCGCGCCGAGATGCCCGGCTTCGACCCGGCGGTCACGCCGAGCCGCTACATGGGCGTCCTCGCCGAGACGGTCCGCTGCTGGCCGGGGGCGCTGCGCAGCACGCACCCCCAGGTGTCGTTCGCGGCGCTCGGCCCGTCGGCCGGGCAGGTGGTGGCGGGGCACGAACTGGCCGACATGCTCGGCGAGGGCTCGCCGCTGGCCCGGCTCTACGACCTGGACGCCGACGTGCTGCTGCTCGGAGTCGACCACAGCGTCAACACCTCGCTGCACCTGGCCGAGTACCGCCGTCCCGCCCTGGTCCGCGAGCGACTGGGCGCGGCGGTGCGGACCGCCGACGGCGGCCGGGAATGGGTGTGGTGGCAGGACGTCCGGCTCGACGGAAGCGACTTCGGCGCGCTGGGCCGGGACCTCGACGCCACGACGGTGGTCCGCGTCGGCCCGGTGGGCGCCGGGACGGCGAGGCTGGTACGCCAGCGGGCGACGGTCGACTTCGCGGTGCGGTGGTTCGCCCGCAACAGACGGACGGAGGACATATGACGGTGAGCGCCGGGGACTACCTGAGGGTGGTGACCGAGACGATGTCCCGGGTGGCCGCCAGCCAGGCCGAGGCCGTGGGCCGGGCCGCCGACCTGATCGCCGAGGCGGTACGCGCCGACGGGGTGGTGCACGCCTTCGGCACCGGGCACTCGGAGGCCCTCGCCATGGAGATCGCCGGCCGGGCCGGCGGGCTGGTACCCACCAACCGGATCGCCCTGCGGGACCTGGTGCTGCTCGGCGGCGAGCCGGCCGACGTGCTCGGGCCGCTGCTGGAACGGGACCCGGCGGTGGCGCACCGGCTCTGGGCGTTGGCTCCCGTACGGCCCGCCGACATCTTCGTGCTCGCCTCGAACTCCGGGGTCAACGGCGCGATGGTCGAGTTCGCCACGCTGCTCAAGGAGCGGGGTCACCGGCTGGTGGCGATCACCTCCGCACAGCATTCCGGCCGGATGACCTCCCGCCACCCGTCCGGGCGCAAGCTGGCCGACCTCGCCGACGTGGTGCTCGACAACGGCGCCCCGTACGGCGACGCGACGCTGCCGCTGCCCGACGGGGGCGCGGTCGGCGCGGTCTCCTCGATCACTGCCGCGCTGCTGGCCCAGCAGGTCACCGTGGAGGTGGTGGCCCGGCTGCTCGCGGCGGGGGAGCGGCCCCCGGTCTACCTGTCGGCGAACATCCCGGACGGGGACGCGCACAACAACGCGCTGGAGGCCCGGTACGTGGGTCGGATCCGTCGCGGCTCCTGACATTGCCGCACGATGAACGGCAGGTGTCGTGAGCCTGTTTCGCGCTCGGTCGTGTGGGGCATTGGCGTTGCTGCCGGCGGCCGGGACCGCCGGCAGTACCGTCTCACCGGAGGTAGCGCGTGTCCAAGGAGACCGAGAAGCAACGCTGGCAGCGCAACTTCGCCGACCTGCTCCAGGAGTTGCGGGTCGCCCAGACCGGCGTGCAGATCCTCTTCGCCTTCCTGCTCACCCTGCCGTTCAGCAACGGGTTCACCCGGACCAGCGAGTTCCAACGCGACGTCTACATCGTCGCCCTGCTCGCCGCGGCCGCCGCCACCGCGATGATCATTTCGCCGGTGGCGTTCCACCGGGCGCTGTTCCGCCAGGGGCGCAAGCCGGAACTGGTGCGGTTCGCGCACCTCATGGCGACCGGCGGCCTCGCCTTCATGCTGATCGCCATGGTCAGCGCGGTGCTGCTGATCACCGACTTCGTGCTGGACCGGCCGATCGCCTTCGTGTTGAGCGCGCTGGCCGGGCTCTGGTTCCTCGTCTTCTGGGTGATCCTGCCGTTCGCCCGCCGCAACTGGGGTGACGACGACATCGACGACGAGGACGACGACCCGGACACGCTCAGCGTCGGCTGATCTCCGTCGATGTTCCCGCCACGCTACCCCTGGGTAACAACCGGGGGTAGCGTGGCGTTAGTCGCACACGTCGAGCAGCCGCACCGAGCTTCGAGGGGGCAGCCGTGACCACGACACAGGACGGCCGACCGGCACCGGACGGCCCCGAATCCGGTCCTGCCCCCGAACCCGGTGCCTCGGCCGGCACCGCCGCGCCGCTGCCCGCCGAGGCGGGCCAGGTCTCGGAGAAGGAGGCCCGCCGGGTCGCCGAGGCCGCCCGCGAGTCCACCTGGGACCGTCCCAGCTTCGGCAAGGAACTGTTCCTCGGCCGGTTCCGGCTCGACCTCATCGACCCGTGGCCGCGCTCCGACCCGGACGACGTGGCCCGCGCTGAGGAGTTCCTCGGCCAGCTGCGCTCCTTCGTCACCTCCGAGGTGGACGGCGCGGCCATCGAGCGGGACGCCTCCATCCCCGACTCCGTCTTCCACGGCCTCGCCGACCTCGGCGCGTTCGGCATGAAGATCGACCGGAAGTACGGCGGCCTCGGGCTGAGCAACCTGCACTACTGCCGGGCCCTGATGCTGGCCGGCTCGGCCAGCCCGGCGATCGGCGCGCTGCTCTCGGCCCACCAGTCGATCGGCGTGCCGCAACCGCTGAAGATGTTCGGCACCGCCGAGCAGAAGCAGCGCTTCCTGCCCCGACTCGCCGCGGGGGAGGTCTCCGCGTTCCTGCTCACCGAGCCGGACGTCGGCTCCGACCCGGCGCGCCTCGCCACCACCGCCGAACCGACCGTCGACGGCACCGGTTACCGGCTCAACGGCGTGAAACTCTGGGCCACCAACGGCACCGTGGCCACCCTGCTGGTGGTGATGGCCCGGGTGCCCACCGAAGGTCGACGCGGCGGCATCACCGCGTTCGTGGTGGACGGCGACAGCGCCGGCATCACCGTGGAACGGCGCAACGAGTTCGTCGGCCTGCGCGGCCTGGAAAACAGCCTGACCCGCTTCCACGACGTGTTCGTGCCCGCCGAGAATGTCATCGGCCGCGAGGGCAAGGGCCTCAAGATCGCCCTGACCACGCTGAACACCGGCCGGCTCTCGCTGCCGGCCATGTGCGTGGGCGCCGGCAAGTGGGCGCTGCACGTGGCCCGGGGATGGGCCGCCGACCGCGTCCAGTGGGGACGGCCGGTGGGCGAGCACGAGGCCGTCGCCCAGAAGCTCTCCTTCATCGCCGCGACCACGTACGGCATGGAGACCATGCTCGACCTGTGCTGCCTGCTCGCCGACGACGACCGCAACGACATCCGGATCGAGGCGGCGCTGGTCAAGCTCTACGCCAGTGAGATGGCCTGGAAGATCGCCGACGAGCTGGTCCAGATCCGGGGCGGGCGCGGCTACGAGACCGCCGACTCGCTGGCCGCCCGCGGCGAACGCCCGGCCAACGTTGAACAGGTGCTCCGCGACCTGCGCATCAACCGGATCTTCGAGGGCTCCACCGAGATCATGCACCTGCTGATCGCCCGGGAGGCCGTCGACGCCCACCTGTCGGTGGCCGGCGACATCATCGACCCGGAGGCGGGGCTCGGCCGCAAGGCCCGCGCCGGCGCCCGAGCGGGAGCGTTCTACGCGCGGTGGCTGCCGACCCTCACGGTCGGCAAGGGCCAGAGCCCATCGGCGTACGCCGAGTTCGGCCCCCTCGCCGGCCACCTGCGTCAAGTGGAACGCTCCTCGCGCAAGCTGGCCCGTTCGACGTTCTACGCGATGTCCCGTTGGCAGGGAAAGATGGAGCGCAAGCAGGCGTTCCTCGGGCGCATCGTGGACATCGGCGCGGAGCTGTTCGCGATGTCCGCCGTCTGCGTCCGCGCGTCCGCCGAACGTGACTCCCACCCGGAGAACGTCGAGCTGGCCGACCTGTTCTGCCGGCAGGCCCGCGTTCGGGTGGACGCGCTGTTCGCCGCCCTCTGGGACAACACCGACTCGGTCGACACCGCCGCCGCCAAGCGGATCCTCGCAGGCCGCTACGCGAGCGTGGAGGAGGGCGTCGTCACCCCGTCCGCCGAACTGCCCTGGGTGGCCCGCTGGGAGCCCGGCCCGTCCACCGCCGAGGACGTCCGCCGCCGTATCCCCCCGAAACCGTAACGTTCGCGACAGGTCCCCCGCCCCATCGGCGGGGACGATCGCGGCGTTGGCAGGGAGATCGTGCTCGATCCTGGATCCAGTGGCATCCCTCCGACCCCGAGGCCACTACTTCCTGGTTCGAGCACGATCGCGGCTCGGCGCGGCTCGGCTCGGCGCGGCTCGGCTCGGCTCGGCTCGGCGCGGCGCGGCGCGGCGCGGCGCGGCTCGGCTCGGGGCGCGGGTCGGGGCGGCGCGGCGCGGGTCGGGGCGGCGCGGGTCGGGGCGGCGCGGGGCGCGGGTCGGGTCGGGGCGGGGCACGTCAGCGGGCGACCGCCCAGGCCAACACCCCGGCCAGGATCAGACCGTTGAGCACGGCCAGCGCGAGGTACGCGGCGGGCGGGATCTTCTTGCCCCGGCGGACGAAGGAGACCAGCACGGCGGCGTAGCCGAGCAGCAGGACGGCGATGACGATCAGGAAGTAGAACACCCGACGACCTTAACGGCCTGCACCCGCCCCTCCGAGCCGCCGCCACACCCCCGCCCCCGCGCCCCCCGCCCCCGCGGCCCGGGTCCGGTGTCCGCGCCGATCTTGCACTTTCGGTCGTCAACTCGGCACGGTATGCCCCTTTAGTCACCACAGAAAGTGCAAGATCGCGAGGCGGTCACCGCCCGATCTCGTCGATCATGGAGTTGTGGTGCCTGTTATGGGGGTTGACGGGTGCTTTGTCGCCCACCAGAACTCCATGATCGACGGGCGAGGGTGCGGGCGGGGTGGGGCGGACGTGGGGGTGGGGGTGAGGGCGCGCCCGTGGGCGGGGGCTTGGGCGCGGCTGGGTGAGGGTGACGGTCGGCGTGAGGGCGTGTGGCGGGGGTGAGGGTGACGGTCTCGGCGTGAGGGCACGTGGCGGGGGCGAGGGCGTGGGCGCGTGGGGAGGGCGCGGGGGGAGGGCGCGTGGGGAGGGTGAGAGCGTGGGCGCGGGTGGGCGCGTGGCGGGGGCGTGGGCGCGTGGCGGGGCGTGGGCGCGTGGCGGGGGCGAGGGCGTGGGCCCGGGTGGGCCCGGGTGGGCGCGTCGAGGGTGCGTCGAGGGCGCGTGGCGAGCGCGAAGGTGGGCGTGCGGGCGCGGGGTTAGGGCTGGGGGTTAGCGGGATTTGTGGCGGAGGCCTAGGTGGCGTAGTTCCAGGGCGGCCAGGGCGTCGACGGTGTTGTCGTCGCCGCGTCGCCACGCCTCGGCGACGTCGGGCGCGATCCGGGTGAGGCGGCCCAGCGGTTGGGTGGCCAGCGCGCGGAGCGCGAGCAGGTCCCGTCCGGCGGGTACGGCGGCGAGCTTCGCGGCCGAGCCGGCGCGGCGCATCCAGCGCAGCCGCAGCGGCAGCCAACCGAAGAGCACCAGACCGAGCGGGAAGATCAGCACCGCGACGGCGAGGGCGAGGGCGAGTTGGTCGACGAGGTGCTGCTGCTCCCGGCCGGCGTCGGCGAGCCCTCGGGCGGCGTCGGCGGCGCGCTGGAAGGGCGCGGTCAGCTCGTCACCGACCAGCGGTACCCGGCGTACCTTGCCGCCGGCGTCGGCGAGGTTGTCGGCGAGGCCACTGCCCGCGCCCTCCAGCTTCTGCCCGGGTACGGCGAGCTTCTGCACCAGGTCGTGCAGCCAGAGGGCGGCGCGGATCGCGGCGTACACCCAGATGACGACGAGCAGGTCGGTGAGCAACTGACGGACGGCGGTCGTAAACCGATCGGCGTAGATCTTCACGTCGGACAGCGTGCCACGAACGACGACGGCCCGGCACCCGTCGATTCGGTGGCCGGACCGGAGGGCGGGAACCAGGCGTCGATCAGGCGAGCCGCAGGTCCACGAACGCGATGGTGTCGCCCGGTAGGACGTACCGTTCGGTCTCGACGAAGCCGTGGTGGCGGGCGAACCGCAGGCCCTCGTCGTTGGACGCCAGCACGACGGTTTCGATGGTCTGCGCGCCCAGCTCACGGGCCCGGGCCAGCCCGCGCTGGTAGATCTGCTCCCCGTAGCCGTGCCGGCGGCTCTCGGGTAGCACCCGGGCGATCACGGTCGCGGCGTCGGGTGCCGGGGGACGTACGGTCGAGCAGCCCACGGCGACCCCGTCGGCGTACGCGACCTCAAGGATGTGGCGCTGGGCGCGAGCGGCGATCTCGTCGGCCGACAGGGGCGCCGTCGGGATGATCGAGTTGTGGATGTGCTGCCAGTCGCGCAGCGCCGTCTCAGCGCCCGCGGACTGGACCGGCGTGAACCGAAGGCCCGTCATCGGACACAGGTCGGGCAGGTGCCGAAGATCTCCAGGGTGTGGCTGACGTCGGCGTACCCGTGCTCGGCGGCGACTCGGTCCGCCCAGCTCTCCACCGCCGGGCCGGCGACCTCGACCGTCCGCCCGCAGGCCCGGCAGACCAGGTGGTGGTGGTGGCCCTCGCTGCACCGGCGGTAGAGGTGCTCGCCACCGGGCGGGCGCATCACGTCGATCTCGCCCGCGTCGGCCAGCCCCTGGAGGGTGCGGTAGACGGTGGTCAGGCCGACCCGCTCGCCGCGCTGCCGGAGCATCGCGTGCAGATCCTGGGCGCTGTGGAAGCCCTCCATCTCGCCCAGCAGCGCGCTCACCGCCGAGCGCTGCCGGGTGTTGCGTACGGCGGCGTTGCTCTCGCTCATGATCCCTCCCCCGCGTGACTGACCGCGTCCGCCACGATGTGCGCGACGTGCTCGTCGACCAGGCTGTAGGCGATCTCCCGACCGCGCCGCGAGCCCCGCACCACGCCCGCCCCGCGCAGCACCCGCAGGTGCTGGGAGACCAGCGGCTGCGCGGCGCCCAGCTTCTCCACCAGCTCGTGCACGCACCGCTCGCCGTCGGCGAGTTCGCTGACGATGGCCAGCCGGATGGGCGCGGACAAGGCTCGGAGCAGTTCGCTGGCTCCGTCGAAACCCTCGTAGCCCGTTGCGCTGGTCATCTTGCAACGGTAACCAATACCACCGACATCCGCCGATCCGGCACGGCTAGTCCAGCACGACCTCGTGCGGCTCCAGGGCTGGTACGAGCGCCGGCGCGGTGCGGCGGTGCCGCCTACGCCAGATCGTCCCGGCGACGGCCATCACCAGGAAGGAGGCGATCGCCAGCAGTACCACCGAGGCCCCGGGCGGGGTGTCGGCGCTGGCGGCCACCCAGACACCCGAGCCGGCGGCGAGGAACCCGAGCGCCATGGCGGCGGTCATCGTGCTGCGGAAGCCCCGGGTGACCTGCTGGGCGGCGGCCACCGGAACCACCATCAGCGCGCTGATCAGCAACACGCCGACGGCCCGCATCGCGATGGTGACCGTGACCGCGGTGGTGACCGCGATCAGCAGGTTGAGCGTGCGCACCGGGAGGCCGGAGACGCGGGCGTACTCCTCGTCGTGGCTGATCGCGAAGAGCGCCGGTCGCAGGGCGATCATGGTGATCAGGATCGCCGCACCGAGCACTCCGACGGTGATCAGGTCGTTGGTCGAGGTGGAGAGCAACGATCCGAACAGGTAGGCGTTGAGGTTGGCGCTCGTCGCGTCCGAGAGGCCGACCAGCAGGACGCCACCGGCGATGCCGCCGTAGAAGAGCAGGGCCAGGGCCAGATCGCCGGAGGTACGCCCGCGGGCGCGGACCAGCTCGATGGTGATCGCGCCGACGGTGGCGACGATCACCGCCACCAGCACCGGTGAGCGGTTCAGGAGCAGGCCTGCGCCGACACCCGTCAACGCCACGTGGCCGATGCCGTCGCCGATCAGCGTCAGTCGGCGCTGCACCAGGTAGATGCCGAGCGCCGGAGCGGCCAGGCCGATCACCAGCGCGCCGATCAGGGCACGCTGCATGTAGGGGTACTGGAAGAGTTCCATCGTTAGTTGCTCCACAGCCCGGCGGGCTCGTCGGGACCGTGCGGGTGCACGTGGTCGTGGTCGGGCTCGGCGTGGTGGCCGGCCGGGTCCGGGACCGGGCCGTCGTGACAGATGCCGCCCTGGTGGACGACGACCGCCCGGCTGATCACCGGTCGCAACGGGCCCAGCTCGTGGGCCACCAGCAGCACCGTCCCGCCGTCGGAGACGAAGTCGCGCAACGCGCCCGCGAACGCCTCCTGGCTGGCCGCGTCCACCCCGGCGGTGGGCTCGTCGAGGATCAGCAACTCCGGCTTACCGGCCAGCGCGCGGGCGATCAGGGTGCGCTGCTGTTGACCGCCGGAGAGGGTGGACACCGGATCGGTGGCCCGGTCGGCGAGCCCGACCGCCCGCAGCGCCGCGTCGACGGCGGCCCGGTCGGCGGCGCCGGGCGGGCGCAGGATGCCCCGGCGGGCCAGCCGGCCGGAGGCCACCACCTCACGGACGGTGGCGGGCACGCCCGACCCGGCGCCGAGGCGCTGCGGGACGTACCCGATGCGCTGCCACTGGCGGAACTGGCGCAACGGCCGGTCGAAGAGGGTGATCGAGCCGGAGCTGAGCGGCACCAGGCCGAGGATCGTGCGGATCAGCGTGGACTTGCCGGAGCCGTTGGCGCCGAGCACCGCGACCACCTCCCCGGCGGTCACGGTGAACGAGACGTCCCGGAGCACGGTGCGGCCGTCGTAGCCGACCGCGCCGTGTTCGACGGTGATGACAGGGGTGCTCATGAGCAGCTCAACGCCGTCCGCAGGGTCCGCAGGTTGGTACGCATCACCGAAAAGTAGTCGGCGTCGCTGCCCGCTGCGAGTCCTTCGATCGGATCGAGCACCGCGGTCTTCGCGCCGACCTGACCGGCGATGGTCTCGGCGACCTTCGGGCTGACCAGCGCCTCGAAGAAGATCGTGGTGGCGTGGTGCTCCTTTGCCTCCTCGATGACCTGGGCGAGCCGCTGTGGCGAGGGCTCGACGTCGGGGCTGAGCCCGGTGATGCCGACCTGGTCGAGGCGGTAGCGGTCGGCGAGGTAGCCGAACGCGGTGTGGCTGGTCACGATCTCGCGTCGCTGGCAGGTCGCCAGGCCCTTGGTGAACTCGCCGTCGAGGGTGGTCAGGTCGGCGCGCAGGGCCGCGGCGCGGGCGGTGTAGTCGGCGGCGTGCTTCTCATCGACCGTGCCGAGCTGTTGGGCGAGCTTGTCGCCGATGGTGGCGAGCCGGATCGGGTCGAGCCAGACGTGCGGGTCCTTGGCGTGCCCGTGCCCCTCCTCCCCCTCCTCGTCGCCCTCGTGGTTGTGGCCGCCGGCGCTCGCGTCCATCAGCGGCTGCACGCTGGCCACGTCGAACACGGGTGCGTCGTCGTCCTGCGCGATCGCCTCGTCCACCGCGGGCTGGAAGCCCTTGAGGTAGACGATCAGCTCGGCCTCGGTGATATCACCGACCTGGCGTGGGCTCAGCTCCAGGTCGTGCGGCTCGGCGCCGGGCTTGGCCAGGTTGGTGACGCGGACGGCGTCGCCGCCGACGCGCTCGGCGACGAACTGGAGTGGGTAGAACGCGGCCACCACGTCGACCCGTTGGGGATCGGCGCCGGCCGGGCCGGCGGTGGAGCAGCCGGCGGCGGCGCCCAGGGCGATCAGGGCGGTCGCGGCGGCGGCCAGGACACGGGACGTGGTGCGGTTGCTCATGCCGCCAACTGTCCGTGGTAACGACAATGATTGTCAAAAACGCATGCTTGCATGTCAGAGCAGCTTCGCCAGGCCCACCGTCACCAGCAGAGTCAGCATCAGCAGTCGGACCACCCTCGTCTGCGGCGCCTGAACCGACCACGTGGTCGCCAACAGGACGATCAGGGCGGCGGCGAGGGCCAGCGTCAGCAGGCCGCCGACCACCCCCGGCGTGAAGAACGCCACCAGCACCACCACCAGGGTGAGCAGGAACACCGACGTCGGGTTCGCCCCGGCCAACCGGGCCAGCAGAGGGCGCTGCGTACGCTGCATCCCACAGACTCTACGAGGAGGAACCCCCGGTGCTGGTGACCAACCGGTTCGTGGTCGACGTCGATGTCGCCGACGGCTTCACCGAACGGGCGCACGCCGCCCTCACCGCGCTGGCCGCCTGCCCCGGCTACCTGCGCGGCCAACTGGTCCGGGCCCTGGACGACCCCCGCTACTGGTCCCTGGTCACCGAGTGGGAGTCGGTCGGCACCTACCGGCGGGCGCTGGGCGCCTTCGAGGTCAAGGTGAGCGCGGTGCCGTTGCTCGCCGAGTCGGTCGACGAGCCGTCCGCGTACGAGGCGCTGGCCAGCGCCGCGCCGGGCGGAGCCGTGGTGGTCGCCGAGAGTGATCGGGCCGCAGGTCCTTACCGCTGAGACTCGGGCACTACCCTGCTCCTATGACCGCACCCGCCCCGCCGCCCGGTCCCGGTGTGGCTCCGCCCTTCGCCGCGCCTCCCACCGAGGGGCGTCGTACCCGGCTCTGGATCGGACTCGGCGTCGGCGCCCTCGCCGTGCTGCTCTGCTGCGGCGGGGGTGGCACGGCCATCGTGGGCCTGGCCGTGAGCGGCGTGCAGGCGGTACGCGAGCAGGGCCGCACGGTGACCGGCGACTACTACCAGGCGCTCGTCGAGCGCAACTACGGCCGGGCGTACGACCAGCTCTGCGACGACGCGCAGCGGCGCGAGTCCCGCCCCGAGTTCGAGCGGCGGGCGGCCGCCGAGCCGCAGGTCACCGCGTTCCGGGTGGGTGAGGTGGACACCACCAACCTCACCGTGCCGGTGGACGTGACCCTGGACGGCGGCGACCGGGAGCGTCAGCAGGTCAGCCTGGGTCAGGACGGTCAGACCGGTGGCATGGAGGTCTGCGGGGTGAGCTGACCCGCCCCCGGTATTCTGCTGGGCTCGGGGCGACGGTGGTCGTACCGTTGTTCCGAACCGACCGTTCCATCCACATCTCGCCCCCGCCGACCGCCAGCCGGCGTAGGAGGAAACATGCCAGCCGACCGTATCGACGCCGTCGTCAGCCTCGCCAAGCGCCGAGGCTTCGTCTTCCCCTCCAGCGAGATCTACGGAGGCACCCGGTCGGCGTGGGACTACGGTCCGCTCGGCGTGGAGCTGAAGGAGAACGTCCGCCGGCAGTGGTGGAAGACCATGGTCCAGCAGCGCGACGACGTCGTCGGCCTCGACTCCGCGGTGATCCTGGCCCGCAAGGTATGGGAGGCGTCCGGCCACATCGCCGAGTTCGTCGACCCGCTCACCGAGTGCCAGTTCTGCCACAAGCGGTTCCGGGCGGACCACATCGAGGAGGCGTACGAGGCCAAGCACGGCCACGCGCCCACCTCGCTCGCCGAGGTCAACTGCCCCAACTGCGGCAACAAGGGCACCTTCACCGAGCCGAAGATGTTCAACGGCCTCATGAAGACGTACCTGGGCCCGGTGGAGAGCGACGAGGGGATGCACTACCTGCGCCCGGAGACCGCGCAGGGCATCTTCGTCAACTACAAGAACGTCGAGACGGTCGCCCGCAAGAAGCCCCCGTTCGGCATCGCGCAGACCGGCAAGTCGTTCCGCAACGAGATCACCCCGGGCAACTTCATCTTCCGGACCCGCGAGTTCGAGCAGATGGAGATGGAGTTCTTCGTCGAGCCGGGCACCGACGAGCAGTGGCACGAGTACTGGCTCCAGGAGCGCTGGAACTGGTACCTCGACCTCGGCCTGTCGGCGGACAATCTGCGCCTGTACGAGCACCCCGCCGAGAAGCTGTCGCACTACTCGAAGCGCACCGTCGACATCGAGTACCGGTTCCAGTTCGGCGGGACCGAGTTCGCCGAGCTGGAGGGTGTCGCCAACCGCACCGACTTCGACCTCTCCACGCACAGCAAGCACTCCGGCGTCGACCTGTCGTACTTCGACCAGACCAAGAGCGAGCGCTGGATGCCGTACGTCATCGAGCCGGCCGCCGGTCTGACCCGGGCGGTGCTCGCCTTCCTGCTCGAGGCGTACGACGAGGACGAGGCCCCGAACACCAAGGGTGGCGTGGACAAGCGCACGGTGATGCGGTTCGACCCGCGCCTGGCCCCGGTCAAGGTGGCGGTGCTGCCGCTGTCGCGTAACGAGGCGCTGTCGCCCAAGGCGAAGGACCTCGCCGCGCTGCTGCGCAAGCGTTGGGTGGTGGAGTTCGACGACTCGCAGGCCATCGGCCGCCGCTACCGCCGGCAGGACGAGATCGGCACCCCGTTCTGCGTGACCGTCGACTTCGACACCCTGGACGACAACGCCGTGACGGTCCGGAACCGGGACACCATGGGTCAGGAGCGCGTCTCCCTGGACCAGGTCGAGCGGTACCTCATCGAGCGCCTCCCCGGCTGCTGACGTGTAAGGAAGGGCCCCTTCTTAACGCCTCAGGTATAGGAGGGGGCCCTTCCTAACTCTGCTGCCTGCGAGCTGAGCCGAGCTGAGCCGAGCGGAGTCGTGTCGGCCGTCGTACTCGATCAGGTCCTGGCATTTTCCGGGTCGGCCGGATCGACCCGGACCCGGAGCGTGGCTCCGACGCCCTGCCGGGACTCGTACGCGTCCTCGACAGTTCGTCGAATGCGGTCCGGACGACGTCGGAGCTGCGCTGGCGTCACGTGCAGAACTAGGACACCGTGCCGGCTCAGCTCGTTGTGCCGCTCCAGCGTCCGAGCCCAGTCACTCGGGCTGAAGTGGTACTCCTGTGAATCGACCTCCAGCGCCACCGCCGAATCGGGCAGGTACCCGTCCGGCGTCGGCAATACCGCCCCGTCGAGTGTGCGAAGGCGAGGATTCCAGCGAATCCGCGGCAGGATCGGGCTGTCTGCCAGGCACTCACGCAGCTCCGCCTCCGGAGCTGACCGGGTGCCGGCCACGACCTCCGCGTACGCCATCCTGACCAGCGCGGTGCGACTGCGCCGCGCCCGGCGGATCTCCTCGTCCAACCTGCGTAGGTCGGTGAACCCGCGCTGGATGGACTCGGCGACGACGGCCCGCACAGGGCGAAGCTGCCCAAGGTCACGGGCCGCGTCCACCACCGCCCGCGCTGGCGAACAAACGGGGTAGGGCGCGCTCGAACGCGGCCGGCTGTCCAGTGCCAAGGCTCGCCGAACAACGGCGTAGCCCGCCGACCGACGCCGCGCGTAGTGCGGCACGACCAGGTGTACGTCGGTGTTACGCGGAATCTGCCGGAACCCGTACCAGGTGAGCGCGGCCAAGCTGGTCAGCTGCGCCTGCGGCCAGGCGTAGAGCGCGGCGGAGATCCGCCGTTGTTCATCGGTCAGCATGCCCGTGAACAGGGCGTACGTCGCTGGCAGGACGCGTTGCCACTGGCCGCGCCGGGCCTGGCGGTAGAGGTACATGTCGTTGTAGCCGGCGGCGAGCAACTGAGCCCGGGTGGCGATCTGCTGCTGCCGCTCGACCACTGCCGCCAGCTCGGGTGGATGTTCACGCATGAGGGCAGCCTGACTGCGGGAACCAGGCCGTGTCCTGCCCCGCCCTACGGCCTGTGGAAACTCCGGCGGGGTGTGGATAACTCCGTTGATCATGCGGCGGTGTGATATGCGTCGTGTGAGGAAGGGGCCCTTCCTATGCGCTAGGCGGTAAGGAGGGGCCGTTCCTTACACTTGTGCGGTGACCGTGCCCGCGCTGCGCCCGCTGACCCTCGGGCCGTACCAGGTGTCACCGCCGGTGGTGCTCGCGCCGATGGCCGGGATCACCAACATCGGCTTCCGCCGGCTCTGCCGTGAGCAGGGCGGCGGCATCTACGTCTGCGAGATGATCACGACCCGGGCGCTGGTCGAGCGGAACCCGAAGACGCTGCGCATGATCGCCTTCGGCGACGACGAGCAGCCACGCAGCCTCCAGCTCTACGGCACCGACCCGGAGATCACCGCCGCCGCCGTGCGGATCGTCGTCGAGCGGAACCTGGCCGACCACATCGACCTCAACTTCGGCTGCCCCGTACCCAAGGTCACCCGGCGGGGCGGTGGCGCGGCGCTGCCGTGGCGGCGCCGGCTCTTCGCCCGCCTGGTGAAGGCCGCGGTGGACGCCGCCGCACCCTCCGGCGTGCCGGTCACGGTCAAGATGCGCAAGGGCATCGACGACGACCACCTGACGTACGTCGAGGCCGGGCTCGCCGCGCAGGAGGCCGGCGTCGCCGCGGTGGCCCTGCACGGGCGTACGGCCTCGCAGCGCTACTCGGGCACCGCCGACTGGGACGCGATTGCCACCCTGAAGCAGGCCCTGGACGTGCCGGTGCTCGGCAACGGCGACATCTGGGAGGCCGACGACGCGCTGCGGATGGTCGCCCACACCGGCGTCGACGGCGTGGTCGTGGGTCGCGGCTGCCTGGGACGGCCGTGGCTCTTCGCCGACCTGGAGGCCGCCTTCACCGGTCGGCCGGAGCGGCGGCTGCCCACCCTCGGCGAGGTGGCGGTGACCATGCGCCGGCACGCCGAGCTGCTGGTCGACCAGTTCGTGGCGGGCGCTCGCAACCCGGCCCGGGGTGAGCGGGACGGCTGCACCGACTTCCGCAAGCACGTCGCCTGGTACCTGAAGGGTTTCCCGGTCGGCGGCGACCTGCGCCGCTCGCTGGCGATGATCGAGAGCCTGGCCCAGCTCGACGACCTGCTCGGCAAGCTCGACCCGGCAGAGCCCTTCCCGCTGACCGCGCTGGGTCAGCCGCGCGGGCGTACCAACTCGCCGGGCAAGGTCGCCCTGCCGGACGGCTGGCTGGCCAGCCGGGACGACGACACCGTCCCCGAGGGCGCCGAGATGGACGACTCCGGCGGCTGACGGCCGGCGGCGGAGGCGCGCTCCGCGACAGACCTGACGACATGCGAACAAGGGCCGGACCCCGGGTGCGGGGTCCGGCCCTTGTCGGTGGTGCGGGTCGCGGGTCAGCTGGTGGCGTAGCCGCGGGTGGCGATCCAGTCGGCGAGGTGCTCGATGGTGATCTGGTACGAGGCGGTGTCCGGGTTGGCGGAGTCGGCGATCGTGACGACGTTGCCGTTGTCGCGGTAGCCGGTCACGCTGATGTAGTGCCCGCCCTCGTAGGAGTGGGTGTTGCCGTCGGTGTCGGTGCTGGTGCCGGCGATGTTGGCGACCACGGCCCGACCGTCGTCCACGGTCTTGACCACGTCGGCGCGCAGCGTGTCGGTCTGCTTGGCGTCAGCGTCGGGGCTGCTGATCTCCACCGACCGGTAGGCGTCGGCCTTGCCGGTCTCCTTGTTCAGCACCGGGGTGATGTCGTTGATGCTGTTGGTGCCGGCCTCGGTGGTGCCCATCTCCTTGGCCATGGCGTCCACGTCGATGTTCTTACCCTGCACGCTCAGCGCGTTACGGGTAGCGGCGGGGCCGCAGTAGTAGAAGTTCGGCTGCGCCTCGTACCGCACGCCGAGCTCCCGCTCACCGTGACCCTTGCGGTCGGAAACCGTCTGGGTGCTGGGCTTGGCGTCGGACATGGCGTACGCGGCGGTCACCGGACCAGCGATCGCTCCACCGGTGAAGGCGAGGCCAGCGGCGGTCAGGGCGGTCTTACGAATCAGATCGGTACGCATGATGGCGTGCTCCTCTGCTTCATCGGGGGATACGCACTCGGCACACGGGGGTGTGCCGGACGGAAGTTCTTGGGGATCGGCCCGGCGACCCGGCGGGGCCTGCTCGGGGGTGTCCCGGAGGGTGGTGCAACGGTCCGGGCCAGCGGATCATTCCCGCCGGGGAACCGGGTACGGCCGGTGGTGCTCGGCCGTGCGGGGATGTAACGACGCCGACCTGGCGGGTGTTCCCGGCGAGGGCTGCCCGCGAGCCGGCGTGGCGGTGCTCGGTGGTGCGGGGGGTGTAACGACGCCGACCTGGCGGGTGTTCCCGGCGGGGGCTGCCCGCGAGCCGGCGTGGCGGTGCTCGGTGGTGCGGGGGGTGTAACGACGCCGACCTGGCGGGTGTTCCCGGGGGCCGCGACCCGGGGTCGCGGTGGCATGGGAGGTATAACGATCCCGCCCCGCCCGCGATTCCGCCGCCGGGGTGTCGTCCGCCACGGGACGATCGCACCACGGCCGCCCAAACCGCCCGCCCGGACCGGATGTTCCGCCGCCAACCGTGGTGATCGACTCGACGTCGGGGATGTTGGGGTATCCGGGTGGGCGGGACACCCCGATATCGGCGAACCCGAGTCGATCATCCCCCGGACTAGGTGCCGTGTCGTCAGCGTTCGGCGGTGTCTGCCTTGGCGGCGGGGCGCTGGCCCGGGATGGTCGGAATGGCCGGCCAGGGGATCTCGGGGCTGCGGTGGAAGGTGATCCCGGCGGTGGACCAGCGCGGGCCGTGTCCGGCCAGCCGGTCCCGGAAGCCGGCCCAATCGTGCGTCGCCCGGGGCGACCAGCCCAGCTCGGCGATGGCGGGGAGCCGGGGGAGCAGCAGGAACTCGATGTCGGCCAGCGAGGTGACCGATTCGGTCCACAGCGGGGCCTCCACGCCGAGGACGGCCGTGCTGGGCACGCCGTCGACGTGTGTGCCCGGATCCCAGTCGTACGCGCGGCGTACGTCGATGAGGCCGGCCCAGTCGTGCCCGATCGGGGTGTCGTCGGCGTACTTCATGTCCAGGTACGCGTGGTTGCCGGGGGAGACGATCAGTCGGGCGCCCCGGCGGACGGCGTCGGCGGTGGTGGGGTCGTCGGTGTCCGTACCCCACCACTGCAGGACCCGCCCGTCGACGTGGGCGGCCGGGGCGAGCTGATGCCAGCCCACCACGGTCTTGCCGGTGTCGGCGACGAGTCGCTGCGCCCTCTGCACGAAACCGGTGTAGACCTCGCCCTTGACCTTGAACGCCTCGTCGCCGCCGATGTGCAGCCACGGCCCCGGGGTGAGGGCGGCGACCTCACCGAGTACGTCGGCGATGAAGTCGTACGTCTGCTCGTCGGCCGGGTCGACGTAGCTGAAACCGACCTCGGTGCCGGTGTACGGCGCGGGCGCGACCTTGTCCGGCGCGAGGCGCGGGTACGCGACGAGCGCCGCGTTGGTGTGGCCCGGAAGGTCGATCTCCGGGACGACGGTGACGTGCCGGGCGGACGCGTACGAGACGATCCGCCGGTAGTCGTCCTTGGTGTAGTGCCCGCCGGGGCCGCCGCCGACCTCGCTCGCCCCGCCGACGGTGGCGAGCCTCGGCCAGGAGTCGACGGCGATGCGCCAGCCCTGATCGTCGGTGAGGTGCAGGTGCAGGTGGTTGAGCTTGTAGCGGGCCAGGTGGTCGATCACCCGCAGGACGTCCTCGACGGCGAAGAAGTGTCGGGCTACGTCGAGCATCGCGCCCCGGTACGGGAAGCGGGGGCGGTCCAGGATCGTGCCGCCGGGCAACGCCCAGCGGGCAGCCACCGGCGTCGGGCTCTCCACGGCGGCCGGGAGGAGCTGCCGGAGCGTCTGGACGCCGTAGAAGAGACCGGTGGCGGTCGCGGCGATGACGCGTACCCCGGTGGTGGTCACGTCGAGCCGGTAGCCCTCCGCCCCGAGGTCGGCGCTCTCGCCGGGGGTGGGGGGCGTCGTCGGGGTCGTGCCGGCCAGGGTGAGCGTCAGCGTGCCGGCCGGGTCCGCCGCGAGGGTGTCGGCGACGGGCAGCGGGAAACCGGTCGCCGGGCGCAGCAGCTGGGCCAGGTGGTCGGCCACCTCCCGGGCGCCCGGGTGGGCGGTGACCCGGATGGCGGTGTCCCCGTCGAGCACGAACGTCACCCCCGGGTCCGCGTCGAGGAGTTCCGGTGCCGGCACGACGTTGTCGAGGCCGACCGGCGGGGCGAGCAGGTCGTCACCGGCCGCCCGAGCGGCGAGCGCCGCCAGGTCACCGGCCTCCGGCTGGTGCGCGGGCAGCGCGATCCCGTCGGCGGCGGCGAGGTGAGCGGCGGTGCTCGGGTCCGGGGTGGGGGAGGAGATCGGGAGGGAGGACACGACGACGGCTCCGGAAGGGGTTATTTCGCGTCGGATATGGCAAAAGCGAGCTTCGGCAGATCCAGTGGCGTCAACAATACGAGGACCGGGGATATTGCGTGATTGTGCGCGTGGAAGCGTTCCCAAAAACCGGTACGAACGCGGATAGTCGTGATAGCTGTGCCTATTGTCACCGAACGGTCCCAGGCCACCCGATCTTCGCTTAACCTTCGCCCTGAACCTTCGTTAAGTGTCAATCCGGCGCGCGTGGGAGGCTCTGGTGGCAGCGCAAGAGACCGACGAACACAAGTACGTCTACGACTTCTCCGAGGGCAACAAGGACCTGAAGGACCTGCTCGGAGGCAAGGGCGCCAACCTCGCCGAGATGACCAACCTCGGCCTGCCCGTGCCGCCCGGCTTCACCATCACCACCGAGGCGTGCCAGGCGTACCTCGCGACCGGCCGGGAGCCCGACGGCCTCGCCGGTCAGATCGAGGCGCACCTGCAGGCGCTGGAGCGCGAGATGGGCAAGCGTCTCGGCGACCCGGGCGACCCGCTGCTGGTGTCCGTCCGTTCCGGCGCGAAGTTCTCCATGCCCGGCATGATGGAGACCGTCCTCAACGTCGGCCTCAACGACCAGAGCGTGGTGGGACTCGCCGCGCAGGCGGGCCAGAACGACCGCTTCGCCTGGGACTCGTACCGCCGACTCATCCAGATGTTCGGCAAGACCGTCTGCGAGGTGCCGGGCGAGGAGTTCGAGCACGCCCTCGACGAGATCAAGAGCGCCAAGGGTACGCACAACGACCTGGACCTGGACGCGGACGATCTGCGAGGGCTCGTCGACGCGTACAAGAAGATCTTCGCAAAGCACACCGGCCGGGAGTTCCCACAGCAGCCGCGTGAGCAGCTCGACCTGGCCATCCGCGCCGTCTTCGAGTCGTGGAACGCCGAGCGCGCGGTGCTCTACCGCCGCCAGGAGCGCATCCCGGCCGACCTCGGCACCGCCGTCAACGTGGTGACCATGGTCTTCGGCAACCTCGGCCCGGACTCGGGCACCGGGGTCGCGTTCACCCGGGACCCGGGCAGCGGCGCGCAGGGCATCTACGGCGACTACCTGGCCAACGCCCAGGGCGAGGACGTGGTGGCCGGCATCCGCAACACGGTGCCGTTGCAGGAGTTGGAGCGACTCGACAAGTCCTCCTACGACGAGCTGTTGTCGATCATGGCCCGGTTGGAGGAGCACTACCGGGACCTGTGCGACATCGAGTTCACCATCGAGCGCGGCAAGCTGTGGATGTTGCAGACCCGGGTCGGCAAGCGGACGGCCGCCGCCGCGTTCGTCATCGCCGGGCAGCTCGTCGACGAGGGCCTGATCGACGAGGACGAGGCCCTGCACCGGGTCAACGGCGCGCAGCTCGCCCAGCTCATGTTCCCCCGCTTCCAGCTCGACCACGAGTTCGAGGCGGTCGCCACGGGCATCGGCGCGTCACCCGGCGCGGCGTCCGGCAAGGTGGTCTTCACCTCCGCGCGGGCCGTCGAGCTGGCCGCCGAGGGTGAGTCGGTGATCCTGGTCCGCCGGGAGACCAACCCCGACGACCTGAACGGCATGATCGCCGCGAAGGGCATCCTCACCTCGCGCGGCGGCAAGACCAGCCACGCCGCGGTGGTGGCCCGGGGCATGGGCAAGACCTGCGTCTCCGGCGCGGACGAGATCGACGTCAACGTGCCCGCGAAGCGGTTCACCGTGGCCGGGCAGACCGTCGACGAGGGCGACGTCGTCTCCATCGACGGCACCACCGGCAAGGTGTACCTGGGCGAGGTGCCGGTCATGCCGTCGGAGGTGGTGCAGTACTTCGAGGGCAGCCTCGACGACGAACACGTCGACAACCCGCTCGTCCGGGCCGTACACCGGATCATGACGCACGCCGACGGGAAGCGGCGGCTGGCGGTCCGCACGAACGCCGACACCGGCGCGGACGCGGCCCGCGCCCGGCGCTTCGGCGCCGAGGGCATCGGGCTGTGCCGCACCGAGCACATGTTCCTCGGTGACCGGCGCGAGCTGGTGGAGCGGCTGATCCTGGCCCGCGCCGAGGGTGAGCGCGACGAGGCGCTGGCCGCGCTGCTGCCGATGCAGCGGGCCGACTTCGAGGAGATCTTCCGCGAGATGGACGGCCTGCCGGTCACCGTCCGGCTGATCGACCCGCCGCTGCACGAGTTCCTACCGCCGCTGGAACAGCTCGCGGTCAACGTGGCGGTCGCCCAGGAGCGCGGCGAGGACGTGGCCAAGGAGGAGGCGCTGCTCGCGGCCGTCCGGCGGATGCACGAGGAGAACCCGATGCTCGGGCTGCGGGGCGTACGCCTCGGCCTGGTCATCCCCGGCCTGTTCGCGATGCAGGTCCGGGCCATCGCCGAGGCCGCCGTCGCGGTCGTCCGCGCCGGCGGCAAAGCCTGCCCCGAGATCATGGTGCCGCTGGTCGGGGCCGTGCAGGAGTTGGAGACGGTACGCGCCGAGGCCGAGAAGATCATCGCCGAGGTGGTCGGGGACAGCGGCGTCGAGGTGCTGATCGGCACCATGATCGAGGTGCCCCGGGCGGCGCTGACCGCCGGTCAGATCGCCGAGGCCGCCGAGTTCTTCTCGTTCGGCACCAACGACCTGACGCAGATGGGCTGGGGCTTCTCCCGGGACGACGTCGAGGGCGCGTTCTTCTGGCGGTACCTGGAGCTGGGCATCTTCGGCATCTCGCCGTTCGAGTCGATCGACCGTGACGGCGTCGGCCGGCTGGTGCGGATCGCCGCCGAGGAGGGGCGGGCCGCCCGCCCCGGGCTGAAGCTCGGCGTCTGTGGCGAGCACGGCGGCGACCCCGACTCGGTGCACTTCTTCCACGAGGTCGGCCTGGACTACGTGTCCTGCTCACCGTTCCGGGTGCCGGTCGCACGCCTGGAGGCTGGCCGCGCGGCCGTGCAGACCGACGGCTCGGACAGTCGCTGACGCGTGACGCCGTGGCGGACCCGGGCGACCGGGCCGCCACGGCGCCCCACCACCCGTCGCCGCGTCGGGGGCACGTCAAGGAGCCGTGACGGGCGTAACCTTGGCTCGCTCGCAACGGCCGATTGTCTACGCCGTCGAACGGGAAGGGTGACTGAATGACAAGCGTCTGGGAGAGCCTCACCGTCGATGCCCGTGATCCGGCACGGCTGGCCCGCTGGTGGGCCGAGGCGCTCGGCTATCAGATCATTTCCGACAAGCCGAGTGGCGTGGAGATCCGCCAGTCGCCGGATCGGTCCCCCGCGATCTTCTTCGGCCCGGTCGCCGAGGGCAAGGTACGAAAGAACCGGCTCCACCTGGACCTGCGTCCCGCCGACCGGGAGGCCGAGGTCGAGCGCCTGGTCGACATGGGCGCCCGGCACGTCGACATCGGCCAGGGCGACGTGGAGTGGACGGTGCTGGCCGACCCGGAGGGCAACGAGTTCTGCGTGCTGCCTGAGCGCGAGGAGTGAGCCGGTTTTGCGAGCCCCGCAGTCGCGAACAACAGCGGCTGAGTGAAAGTGAGCGTTGATCCGGCCGACCGGTTGGTGGCGGAGCCGCCCAAGGACACCGGCCACCGCCGGTCGCCGTACGAGCGTGATCGTGCCCGGGTGCTGCACTCCGCCGCGTTCCGCCGGTTGGCCACCAAGACGCAGGTGCACACCGCCGGCACCGACGACTTCCTGCGTACGCGGCTGACGCACTCGTTGGAGGTGGCCCAGATCGCCCGGGAGATGGGCGCCCGGCTGGGCTGTGACCCGGACGTCGTCGACGTCGCCGGGCTCGCCCACGACCTGGGGCACCCGCCGTTCGGGCACAACGGCGAGGCCGCGCTGGACCTGCTCGCGTCGCCCTGCGGCGGCTTCGAGGGCAACGCGCAGACGCTGCGGGTGCTGACCCGGTTGGAGGCGAAGGTGCTCGCCCCGGACGGGTCGTCCGCCGGACTGAACCTGACCCGGGCGTCGCTCGACGCGATCGGCAAGTACCCGTGGCCGCGCCGCCCGGGGCAGCGCAAATTCGGGGTGTACGCCGACGACACGGCGGTGTTCGAGTGGCTCCGGGCCGGTGCGCCGGGAGACCGGCGCTGCCTGGAGGCGCAGGTGATGGACTGGGCCGACGACGTCGCGTACTCGGTGCACGACGTCGAGGACGGCATCCACGGCGGGTACGTCACGCTGCGTCCGCTGCTCGCCGACGCCGACGAACGGGCCGCGCTCTGTGCCGACGTGGCCGCCACGTACTCGGGGGAGTCCTCGGCCGATCTGGCCGAGGTGCTGGTCGCGTTGCTGGCCGACCCGCTGCTCGCCCCCCTCGCCGCGTACGACGGCAGCCATCGTGCCCAGGTCGCGCTGAAGGCGACCACGAGCGGGCTGACCGGCCGGTTCGTGTCGGCGGCGGTGGAGGCCACCGAGCAGCGGTACGGCCCCGGCCCACACCGCCGGTACGCCGCCGACCTGGTGGTGCCGAGGCGGGTCCGGGCGCAGTGTGCGCTGCTCAAGGGCATCGCCCTGCGGTACGTGATGCGGCGCACCGGGTTCCGGGGTCGCTACGAGCGCCAGCGGACGATGTTGGCCGAACTGGTGGCCGCGCTGGTGCGGCGGGCGCCGGACGGGCTTGATCCGATCTTCGCCCCGCTGTGGCGGGCCGCGCCCGACGACGACGCCCGGCTGCGCGTCGTGATTGACCAGGTCGCCTCGCTCACCGATCCGGCGGCGGTGAGCTGGCACACCCGTCTGGTGGACAGCTCGACTACTTAGGTTAGCCTAACTGCATGACGGAACGCCCCAGGAACGTCACCTCGGTCCGGGTGCTGCGCACCGAACGACCCACCCCGCACCTGATCCGGCTCGTCCTCGGTGGGGACGAACTGGTCGGCCTGCCGGTGGGCGAGTTCACCGACCACTACATCAAGCTGGTCTTCCCGCAGCCCGGTGTCGCGTACCCCGAGCCGCTCGACCTCGTCGCGATCCGCCGGGACATGCCCCGCGAGCAGTGGCCCCGGCTGCGCGCGTACACCGTGCGCCGGTGGGACCCGCGCGCCGGCGAGCTGACCGTCGACGTGGTGCACCACGGCGACGAGGGCCTGGCCGGGCCGTGGGCCGCCGCGCTGCGCCCCGGTGACCCGGTGCACTTCGTCGGCCCCGGCGGGGCGTACGCGCCGGACCCGGACGCGGACTGGCACCTGCTGGTCGGCGACGAGAGCGCCCTGCCGGCGATCGCCGCCGCGCTGGAACGGCTGCCGGTGGGCGCCCCGGCACACGTCTTCGTGGAGATCGCCGACCCGGCGGACGAGCAGAAGTTGCTCAGCCCCGGAGCGGTCACGCTCAGCTGGCTGCACCGTGGCGAACGCCCGGTGGGCGAGGCGCTGGTCGACGCGGTGCGCTCACTGGAGTTCCCGGCCGGCCAGGTGCACGCCTTCGTGCACGGCGAGGCGGCCTTCGTCCGGGAGCTGCGCCGGCTGCTGCGCGGTGAGCGCGGTGTGCCGCTGGACCGGCTCTCCATCTCCGGCTACTGGCGGCGGGGCATGGACGACGAGGGCTGGCGCTCGTCGAAGCAGGAGTGGAACCGGCAGGTCGCCGCCGAGGAGCCGGCCACCGCCTGAGCGCCGGCCAGCTCAGTCCTCGGCCGTCGTGGTGAGTCGTCGGGTGAGCAGCACCGCGTACCCGACGACCGCCACCGAGAGCAGGGACAGCATCAGCTTCGGTCCGTGCACCGCCGCGGTGATCAGGATGGCCGAGCCCACGCCGTAGCCGGCGATGCCTAGCCGACCGATGCTCGGCCGGTTCCACACCCAGTGCAACGCCAGCCCGCAGAGCACCCAGACGGTGAGCGTGGCCGCCAGCAGGAGCCGCAGCTCCATCGGCAGCCGGACCACCTCGTCGTCGGCCAGCCGGACCATCTGCCCGAGTGCCCAGCCGAGCAGCAGTAGCGCGCCGCCGAGCGGAATATGCAGGTAGGCGTACGTCTGGCCGCCGCGCAGCCGGCGCTGTGACTCGCGGGTGGTGACGAAGGTGGTGTAGACCCACCAGACGGCCGCCGGCACCAGGAAGGCCAGTCCCGCCGTGACGATCATGTGTGGCCGCGGATGGTCGGGCACCGCGAAGAGGAGGCTGGCCAGCGCGCTGCCCAGCACGATGATGGTGAACTGCCCGATCCGTTCCGGCAGGTGCTGGTCGTCGACCGGAAACCGGTTCAGCCAGCGCTTGCCGACCCACGGGGTGGCCAGCTCGATGAGCATCGCGACGATCCACAACGTCGGGCGCGTGTCGGTGGGTACGGCCAGCGAGGCCAGCCAGATCAGCCAGCTCGACCCGAAGCCGCACAGGTAGATCGTGGTCACCGTACGGGCCATCGGGCTGGTCGGGCGGGCCCGCAGATACAGCAGGAGCAGCACACCCCGCACGATCAGGTAGCCGACCGGCAGGAGCACGCTCTCCGGCACCTCGTCCACCCCGAGCGTGATCGTTCCCGCGCCGACCAGCGCGACCAGCACCAGGATCCGGTGCGGTACGTCGTCCGGGTCGAAGCGGGTGTCGTAGAACACCTGGCCCAACCAGGCCCACTGGACCACGACGAAGAGCCCCAGCACGGCCAGCACGGCGCTCGGCGACGGTGTGGGGTCGTCGCCCAACCGGCGTGTCACCGCCGCCAGCGCGTACACGAAGATGAGGTCGAGGAACAGCTCCAGCCAGGTGGCGTGCCGTTCGCCGGTCTCACTCGCGCGCGGGCCGGACCCCCGTATCCGCAGCCGGCCGGCCACCCAATCCGGTGGCCGGGGCGTGTTGGCGCGTACCCTGCGCATCTGGTCATGGTCCCCGCGCGGACCCGCCGGCCGGGCCGGAACGGGCGAGTCCGATGGCGGCCCCCGCCACACCGGCGTCCCCCGGACGGCGTCTCGTCGGCCCGGCAGGGCAGGATGTACGGCGAGGGGGTGGCGCATGGCTGGGCGGATCCGGGACGAGGACATCGCGCTGGTCCGGGAACGCACCTCGATCGGGGATGTGATCTCCGAGACGGTCACCCTGAAGTCCGCCGGGGGCGGCAACCTCAAGGGCCTGTGCCCGTTCCACGACGAGAAGAGCCCGTCGTTCAACGTCTCGCCGGCCCGCAACGTCTGGTACTGCTTCGGCTGCGGGGCCGGCGGCGACGCGATCAAGTTCCTGATGGACGCGGAGCACCTGAGCTTCGTCGAGTCCGTCGAGCGGCTGGCCGGGCGCGCCGGCATCCAGCTCCGCTACGTCGAGGACGACCGGGGCGCCCCGCGTCCGCGCCCGCAGCAGGGCCAGCGCCAGCGACTGGTCGCCGCGCACGCCGCCGCCGTCGAGTTCTACCGGGCGCAGCTCAGCACCGCCGGGGCCCGGCCGGCGCGCGAGTTCCTGGCCCAACGTGGATTCGACCGGGCCGCCGCCGAGCGCTACGGGTGCGGGTTCGCGCCGGAGGGCTGGGACCTGCTCACCAAGCACCTGCGTCAGCAGGGCTTCACCCACCAGGAGCTGGTCACCGCCGGGCTGTCCCGGGAGTCCCGCTCGGGCACGCTGATCGACCGGTTCCGTCGTCGGCTGCTCTGGCCGATCCGCGACCTGGCCGGCGACGTGATCGGCTTCGGGGCGCGCAAGCTCTTCGACGACGACGACGGCCCGAAGTACCTGAACACCCCCGAGACGCCGATCTACAAGAAGTCGCACGTGCTCTACGGCCTCGACCAGGCCAAGCGGGAGATCGCCAAGCAGGGCCGGGTGGTCGTCGTCGAGGGCTACACCGACGTGATGGCCTGTCACCTGGCCGATGTGCCGACGGCGGTGGCGACCTGCGGCACGGCGTTCGGCGCGGACCACATCGGGGTGCTGCGCCGGCTCCTGCTGGACACCGACTCGGTGGCCGGCGAGATCATCTTCACCTTCGACGGGGACGCCGCCGGTCAGAAGGCGGCGCTGCGGGCGTTCGGCGACGACCAGCGCTTCGTCGGGCGGACGTTCATCGCGGTCAGCCCCGACAACATGGACCCGTGCGAGCTGCGCCTGGCCAAGGGTGACCTGGCCGTGCGGGACCTGGTCGCCCGCCGTGAACCGCTCGTCGACTTCGCGCTGCGGCACGAGATCAGCCGCTTCGACCTGGACACCGTCGATGGCCGGGTGGAGGCCATGCGCCGGGCCGCGCCGCTGGTCGCGCAACTCAAAGACCGGGAGAAACGCCCAGAGTACGTCCGCAAGCTCGCCATGGACCTCGGGATGGAGATCGAGCCGGTGCAGCGGGCCGTGCTGGCCGCCGCCAACACTCCGCCGTCCGGCGGCCGGGACGCCGCGCCCGCTGCACGGCCCGCCCCGGCCCACCCCGAGCCGGCGGTGGACAGCCCACAGTCGATGGTCGAGCGCGAGGCGTTGAAACTCGCCCTGCAACAGCCCGTGCTGGCCGGGCCCATGTTCGACGCGGTCGAGGCCAGCGAGTACCGCCACCCGTTGCACGTGGCCGTGCGCGCGGCCGTGGCGGCGGCCGGCGGGGCCGCGTCGGCGACCGGCGGCGCGGTCTGGATCGAGAAGGTCCGCGACGCCTGCGAGGATCTGGCCGCCGCGGCGCTGGTCGGCGAGCTGGCCGTGGAGCCGCTGCGGATCGACGGCGAGCCCGACCCGCGCTACGTGTCGATCACCATGGCCCGGGTGCAGTTCGGGTCGGTGACGGCCCGCATCCGGGACCTCAAGTCGCGGATCCAGCGGATCAACCCGGTCAACAACAAGGACGAGTACTTCGCCGCCTTCGGGGAGCTGCTGTCGCTGGAACAGCACGCCCGGGCGCTGCGCGAGCAGGCCGCGGGAGGGCTCTAGATGGGACTGTTCAGCCGCAAGCCGAAGCTGCCCCCGGCCGACCGGCCGCCGTTGGCCGCCGACGAGCGGGTACTCGCCTGGGCGGCGGTGGGCAACGGCGAGGGCGACGGCGTGATCGTGGCCAGCAACCTCGGGCTGTGGCTGCCCGGTCGGGGGCACCGCATCGGCTGGCACGACCTGATCAAGGCGGTCTGGTCCGGTCGGGAGCTGACCGTCACGCCCGCCGAGACCGTCGTCGAGCGTGACGGCTACCTCGTGGTCGCCGACGGGCCGGCGGAGACGTACCTGCTGCTCGACCCCGGTGAGCTGCCACACCAGGTGCGCGCCCGGGTGACCCGCTCCGTCGCGTACACCGAACACCACCCGGTGCCCGGCGGCGCGGCGCGCGTCGCGGCCCGTCGCGCGGCCGGGGCCGACGGTCTGACCTGGACGGTCCGACTCGACCCCGGCACACCGGCGGACGACGAGGCGCTGCTCGCCGAGACCGACCGCCTGGTCGGCGTGGCCCGAGCCGCCACCGCGCCGACCGACCTCTGACCGACGGTCACCTCGCTCCCAGGTCGTTCAGCGCCTTCTCGGCGCCCCGGTGCAGCGGCACCGGCAGGGTCCGGCGGGCCTTCTCCAGCGTGATCCCCTTGGCCGCCGGGTTGGCCTGGGCCAGGGCGTCGCGCTTGTCGAACACCGTCCGGGTGATCACGCAGGCGACGTTGGCGTCCAGGTCCTCGCGAACCAGCAGCACGTTCGGCACGACGATGGTCGGGGTGTCGCTCGCCGTCCGGTACACGTCCCGACCGATCGTGCCGGCCTGATAGCCGGGGCCAAGCGCGGTCAGCTTCGGCAGCAGCGTCGAGATGTCGACGAACGTCACCGTGTCACCGGCGGTGGTGAACAGGTCCGTCAGGCCACTGGTGGGCAGGCCACCGGACCAGAAGAAGCCGTCGATGCTGCCGTCCTTGACGCCGTCGACCGTCTTGGCGAGGTCGAGTCGCTGCGCCCGGACGTCCTTGGCCGGGTCGAGTCCGGCGGCCTCCAGCAGCCGGTTCGCGATCACCTCCGTGCCGGACTTCGGGGAGCCCGTGGAGATCCGCTTACCGCGCATGCCGGCGACCGAGGTGATCCCGGCGTCCTTGCGGACCACCACCTGCGTGTAGTTGTCGTAGAGACGGGCCAAGGCCCGCACCGGCTGTGGGGCGGTGAAGCTGCCCTTGCCCTCGACCGCGTTGACCGCCGTGTCGAACAGCGAGAACGCCACGTCGTACTGGCCGCCGACCAACTGCTCCACGTTCTGCACCGACGCGCCGGTCTCGGCGGCGGTGCCGGTGAGCTTGCCGCCGGTCGCCCCGGACAACTGCCCGGCCAGGGCGTTGCCGACCGAGTAGTAGACGCCCGTCGAGTTGCCGGTGGCGATGCCCACGCGGGTCTCCCGGGTCACCTCGCAGGTGACCGCACTGGCCGTGTCGTCCGTGGCCGCGCCGCCCTGCTGGCCTCCGCAGCCGGTGACGCCCGCCAGGACGAGGGCGAGCGCGCCCACGCCCGCCGCGAGCCGTACGTCGGTTCGTCTCACAGTCTCTCCTCTGTTGGTGTTCGCGGTCGGCCCGCTGTTGGTGTGCGCGGTCGGCTCGTGGATCCGCGTCGGACGAGCACTCCCGCTGCCGCGATGGCGGCCAGCGCCACGCCCACCGCGACCGGCACGGGTTCGAGCCAGAGCAGGGTGACTCCGGCGACGGCGCCGAGCACCCGTTCCGGTACGCCGGCGGGACCCACCCCGGGCAGCCAGCCACCGGCGGCGACAGCCAGCACGGACACGCTGAGCGCCGTCACCACGGCCGCGACGGCGATCCGCGGTACGCCGCCGATGCCGAGCAGGCCCAGCCCGGTCGGGGTGATGACGAAAGCGATCGGGGTGAGGTACGCCGGCAGCGCGTACCGCAGGGTCTGCCACATGGTCGGCACCAGCCGGCCCCCGGTGACAGCGGCCGCGGCCACGGCGGCGAGCGCGGTCGGCGGGGACACCTCGGACAGCACGGCGAAGTAGAAGACGAACATCGCCGCGGCGGGCGCGGTCACGCCCAGGTCGAGCAGGGCCGGGCCGACGATCACCCACCCGATCACGAACGAGGCGGTGACCGGCACGGCCAGGCCCAGCAGGCTGAGCGCGACGGCCGCGAGCAGCGCCGTGAGCACCAGGACCAGCGTCGGGTCGGCGGTGACCGCCTTCGCCCCGCCGATCAGCAGCGCCGCCGTCTGCGGCCCGAGCCCGGTCTTCGTGGTGGTCGCCGTGATGATGCCGGCGGCGGCACACACGGCGGTGACGGCGAGCACCCCGCGTACGCCGGTGACCAGGGCGGTCACCAGCCGGGCCGGGGTGAGCCGGTGGGCGCGGTCCAGCCACGACAGCACGGCGGTGAGGACGATGGCGAACACCACGGCCCTCGTCGCGGAGACGCCGACCGCGAGGAACACGATGATCGCGATCAGCGAGGCGAAGTGGTAGCCGAAGCGGCCCAGCAGCCGCCACGGTGAGCCGACATGGAGCGCGACCGGACGTACGCCGGAGCGGCGGGCGTCGATCTCCACGGAGAGCAGGATGCCCAGGTAGTAGAGCACCGTCGGCACCGTCGCCCAACCCAGCACCTGAAGGTACGAAACGCCCAGGTACTCGGCGATGATGAACGCCGCCGCCCCGAGGGTGGGCGGGGACAGGATCGCGCCCACCCCGGCCGCCGCCAGCATGCCGCCGGCCCGCTCCGGTGGATAGCCGGCGCGACGCAGCAGCGGCCAGGTGACCGCGCCGATGCTCACCGTCGTCGCCGCACCCGAGCCGGAGACGGTGCCGAGCAGGAAGCCCGAGGCCACCGCCGTCCGACCGGCGGCGGTCCGGGAGCGGCGGAACGCGGCGGTCGACAGGTCGACGAAGAACCGCCCGGCCCCGGACAGCTCCAGCACCGCGCCGTAGATGGTGAACAACACGATGTACGAGGCGGCCACGTCCAACGGGGTGCCGTAGAAACCGCTGTCGGAGTTGTAGAACGCGTCGATGAGTTGACGGAAGTCGAGCCCGGCGTGCGCGACCGGCCACGACTGCGGCAGCAACCCGCCGTAGTAGCCGTACCCGAGGAACAGCAGGCCGACCGCCGGCAGGATCCAACCGGTCGTACGCCGGCACGCCTCCAGCAGCAGGAGCAGCAGCACGGTGCCGAGCACCAGGTCCGTCGGCGCGAGCAGGCCCTGCCGGTCAAGGAACGCGTTGTAGCCGCCGCCACCCGTACCGATCCTGATCGGCAGGACGGGATAGAGGCAGGCCGCCACGGTCAGCGTGGCCAGCAGCCAGTCGACGAGGGTGGGCCGGGTGCTGGCGGTGTGGTCGGCGCGTGCCGTGCCGTCGGTGGGCCGGGTGCTGTCGGTGTGGTCGGGCCGTGCCGTGCTGTCTGCGGGCCGGGTGCTGGCGGTGGCTTGTCGCCGCCGGCGCGGGCGGGTCCAGCGCGGCAGGTCGGCCGGGTAGGCGAGGAAGACCAGCGGGAGCACACCGGCCAAGAAGATGATCAGGTAGTACTTGCTGCCCTGTGCGAGCGGGCGGAACACCTGCCAGAGAGCGAGCGTGCCGACCGCCAGCGCGACCGTGCCGAGCAGGAGGGCCGCCGGACCGGCCAACACCCGGCCGGGCCTCTCGTCCTCGAACTGGGCCGCCATGTCCCTTGTGGCCCGCTCGGCGGCGCCGCCCGGCCCGGTCGGTGCTGAGGTCTCGGTCGGTTTGGCGGTGTCGGTCGGTTCTGGGGTCTCGGCGGTCGGCTCTGCCGTGTCGGCTGGTTCCGCGGCCTCGGCCGCTGGGCGCGGTCGAGGCGGCCTGTCGGCCGCAGTCGTGACGGGCTCGTCGGCAGGGCGCGTGTCGGGCCGGTCGGCGGGGCGCGTGTCGGGCCGGTCGGCGGGGCTCGTGTCGGGCCCGTCGGCGGGCGAGTTGGCTGGTCGGGCGGGTGACGGCGGACCATCGGGCGAGCTGGCGGGCGACACAGGGGGACGATACCTGTCGATCGGCCGACGGCGTGGGGCATTGATCGGCGTTTCGCTTCCGGCGGGTCAGGGCGCGCGGGTATTTGCCTGCAGGGATGTCGGACCCGGCGGTTAGGGTCGGGCGGTGACTACCGGGCGACCACTGATTCAGGCTCGTGGGCTGGTGAAGCGGTTCGGTGACTTCACCGCCGTGGACGGCATCGACGTCGAGGTGCAGTCGGGTGAGGCGTTCGGCTTTCTGGGACCGAACGGCGCGGGCAAGTCCTCCACCATGCGCATGGTCGGTTGCACCTCGCCGCCGAGCGCCGGTGAGCTGCGCATCCTCGGCCTGGATCCGGTGGCCGACGGGCCGGCGATCCGCGCCCGCCTCGGGGTGTGCCCGCAGCTCGACAATCTCGATCCGGAGCTGACCGTCCGGGAGAACCTGACCGTCTACGCCCGCTACTTCGGCATCTCGCGCCGGGCGGCACGGGCGCGGGCCGCCGAGTTGCTCGACTTCGTCCAGCTCACCGAGCGGGCCGACAGCAAGGTCGATCCGCTCTCCGGCGGGATGAAACGACGCCTGACCATCGCCCGTGCTCTGGTCAACGACCCGGACATCGTGCTGCTCGACGAGCCGACCACCGGGCTCGACCCGCAGGCGCGGCACCTGGTGTGGGAGCGCCTGTTCCGGCTGAAGCAGCAGGGCGTCACGCTGGTGCTCACCACTCACTACATGGACGAGGCCGAGCAGCTCTGCGACCGGCTGGTGGTGATGGACGGCGGTCGGATCGTCGCCGAGGGTTCGCCCCGGGCGCTGATCGAGCGATACTCCACCCGCGAGGTGGTCGAGCTGCGCTTCGCGGCCGAGTCGCAGGCGCCGTTCGCCGACAAGCTGGCCGGGGTGGGGGAGCGGGTCGAGGTGCTGCCCGACCGCGTTCTGCTCTATGTGCCCGACGGCGACGCGGCGGTCGCCGAGGTGACCGCGTCGGGTTTGCAGCCGGCGAATGTGCTGGTGCGCCGCAGCAGCCTGGAGGACGTCTTCCTGCACCTGACCGGCCGCACCCTCGTCGACTGACCCTGGTGCCGGTTGCCGCCGCCGGCCGATCGGTGGCGGTGCGGGGTGGGCCCGGGGGCGATCGGTGGCTGCTCAGCAACAAACCTGCCGGCGTGTCGTGCTGCTGAGCAGCCAACGACCATCGGGCTCTGGCCCAGGTGCGTGACTCGAAGGACCCGGACGGCCCGGTGCTCGTCTTCGAGCCCGACAGGTGGCGCGCCTTCATCGCGTCCGCCGCTGCCCGTCGAGCATGATCCATCACGCGAGCGGCCCCCGCTGGGGGTGATCCCCTCGATTTCCCGGATGTCGGGGCTTTCCGTGGCCGCCGACACCGCGACTTCCAGGAAGTCGAGTCGATCACGCAATCGCGGCGACGGGCACGGCGTAAGCGGCTCGCGGTATGTCGTACCCCTTGGGTAGACAAGGTCGTGGTCGACGCGGGTGGAGGTGGCGCGGTGAGCGTGGCGGAACGGACGCGGGCGAGACCGGGACCGCCGTGGGCGCCGGCGTCCGCGGTGTTCGGCTACTACCTGGTCGGGCTGCGGCGCACCTGGCGGGCCGGGGTGTTCTCGTCGTTCCTGCTGCCGCTGCTGACCGTGCTCGGGTTCGGCGTGGGCGTCGGGGGCTACATCGACCAGGGTGTCGGCGGGGTGCCCTACCTGGAGTGGCTGGTTCCCGGGCTGATCGCCTCGACCGCGCTCCAGGTGACCGTGGGTGACTCGACGTGGCCGGTGTTCAGCAACTTCCAGTGGGTCAAGAGCTACCAGGCGCAGAGCGCGTCGCCGCTGCGCGTGGGCGACATCCTGGCCGGGCACCTGGCCTTCGTGCTGTTCCGGGTGGTCACCACGATCGCGGTGTTCCTGCTGGTCACCGGGTTGTTCGGGGCGCTGCGGTCGCCGTGGGCGGTGGTTACCCTGCCGGTGGTGGCGTTGCTCGGTCTGGCCGTGGCCGCGCCCACCTTCGCGTACGCCGCGGCGGTGTCCAGCGACAACTGGTTGGCCATGCTGTTTCGGTTCGCGGTCATCCCGATGAGCCTGTTCGCCGGGGTGTTCTTCCCGGTCGAGTCGCTGCCCGAGGCGCTGCGCTGGCTGGCGTACGCCACGCCGCTGTGGCACGCCGTCGATCTGTGCCGGGCCGCCACGCTCGGTGTCGCTCCACAGTGGTCGATCGTCGGGCACCTGCTCTACCTGGCCGCCTGGGCGGTCGCCGGGTGGCTGCTCGCGCTGCGCGCCTTCCGCCGCAAGCTCGTCGTCTAGGGGGAACCCGTGGTCACGCTGGTCCTGCCCCGGCTGGTCGACGTCTCCGGCGCGTCCCGCCGGTCGGCGTCGGTGATCGGGCGCAACGTCACGGCCCTGAAGGCGGTCTACTGGCTGCTGTTGCTCTCCGGCTTCGTGGAGCCGCTGCTCTACCTGCTCTCCATCGGCCTGGGGGTGGGGACGCTGGTCGGGGACCTGCCGTTGCCCGACGGACGGCTGGTGTCGTACCCCGAGTTCGTGGCCCCGGCGATGCTGGCCTCCTCCGCGATGACCGGGGCGATCTCGGAGACCACATTCAATCTCTTCGGCAAGATGAAGTACATGAAGCTGTACGACGGGATGATCGCCACCCCGATCCGCCCGTTCGAGATCGCCCTCGGTGAGCTGGGCTGGGCGATGCTGCGCGGCAGTGCGTACTCGGCGGCGTTCCTCGGGGTCATGGTCGCGCTCGACCTGACCACCGTGACCCGGGCCGTCACCGCGCTGCCGGCGGCGGTGCTGGTCGGATTCGCGTTCGGTGGGCTCGGCATGGCGGTCGCCACCGTCATGCGCAGTTGGCAGGATTTCGACCTGGTGGGGTCGGTCCAGTTCACCCTGTTCTTCTTCTCGGGCACGTTCGTGCCGGCGCAGGCCTACCCGACCCTGCTGCGCTGGCTGGTCGAGGTCACTCCGCTGTACCGGGCGGTGCACCTGCTCCGCGGGCTCACGGTGGGCACCGGTGGCTGGCTCTGGCTGCTCGACGTGCTCTACCTGCTGGGAATGATGGCGGTCGGTCTGCTGGTGGCCTCGCGCCGGATGGGCAGGATGCTCTACAAGTAGGGGGTTATCCAAGGCCGTCGACGGGGCATGTCCGCAGGTGACACCGCCGACGACGAGGAGGGGCGATGGCCTCGGACGAGTCTTCCGCCCAGCGTGAGCGCCAGCACAGCGCCCGTGACGACACCGCCCACGACAGCCCCGTCCACGACAGCCCCGCCCACGACAGCCCCGCCCACGACAGCCCCGCCCACGACAGCCCCGCCCACGACAGCACCCCGGGCGGCCGCACGGCGCGCGATCGCAAGCACGGCCGGAGCGAGCATGACCCCCGCACGCGCGCCCGCACCGAGCGGGACCGGGCCAGCGCGCCGGTCGGGGCGGTCGGGCCGGACGCGGGCCCGGACAGCCCCACCGACCTGCCCGGCAGCGGCTGGAAGGCGGCGCTGCGTCGTACGGTCCGCGAATTTCAGGACGACAGCCTGACCGACTGGGCGGCGGCGCTGACCTACTACGGCGTGCTGTCGATCTTCCCCGGGCTGCTGGTGCTGATCTCGATCCTCGGCCTGCTGGGCGCCAGCGCCACCGAGGGTGTCAAGGACACGGTCAACCAGGCGGTGCCGAACGACAGCATCCAGAAGATCATCGAGGAGGCCATCAAGCAGGCGCAGGGCAACGGCGGGCTGGCCAGCGTCGCGGCGATCATCGGTCTGCTGGCGGCCTTCTGGTCGGCGTCGGGCTACATCGCCGCGTTCATGCGCGCCTCGAACACCATCTACGACGTGCCGGAGGGCCGGCCGATCTGGAAGACCCTGCCGATCCGGGTCGGCGTGACGGCGGTGATCGGCGTACTCCTGCTGGTCAGCGCGGTGATCGTGGTCTTCACGGGCCGCCTCGCGGAGGTGGTCGGCGACGCCATCGGCGTGGGCTCCGAGGCGGTCGCGGTGTGGAACGTGGCCAAGTGGCCGGTGCTGCTGCTCCTGGTCAGCCTGATGTTCGCCATCCTCTACTGGGCCTCGCCGAACGCCCGCCACGGCGGGTTCCGCTGGATCAGCCCAGGTGGCGTGCTGGCCGTGGTGATCTGGCTGGTGATCTCGGGCCTGTTCGCCTTCTACGTGGGCAACTTCGGCTCGTACAACAAGACGTACGGGGCGTTGGCCGGCGTGATCATCTTCCTGGTCTGGCTGTGGCTGAGCAACATCGCGATCCTGCTGGGCGCCGAGTTCGACGCGGAGTTGGAGCGCGGTCGGGCGATCTCGGCCGGGCATCCCGTCGACGAAGAGCCGTACGTCGAGCTGCGCGACGACCGCAAGCTCCGCAAGAAGGACCGCACCGCCTGATCGGCACCACATCGCCGACCTGGCGGCATCCCCCGCACCGGATGGCACCACATCGCCGACCTGGAGTGGATCGAGCGCGCACCGACACGAACCCGCCCCGCCAGCACAGACCCGCTGGCGGGGCGGGTTCGTGTCGGTCGATGAAACTGCACGCGAGCGCCTGCGGGCACGCCGTTATCCTTTTCTTGATCCACTTTTAGCTTTTGTTCCTTCGGACAAAAGTTGGGAACGGAACGGCTGAAGCTCTGGACACGCGGCGCGGAGCGCTCCTACTGTGTCGGACACAACACATCGACATTGCGTCGATGTGAACGAGTCCGATGAAGAGGTGAACCGCGCGTGCGGACCGTCGACCCCCTGCACGTCCGGCTGTTGCGGTTACTCCGCGACGAGGGGGCCGTGTCCCGGGCCGAGCTGGGCGACCGGCTCCAGATGCCGCGCCCGCGACTGCTGGCCGAGCTGGACCGGCTGGTCGCGCTCGGGTACGTCGCCGAGGCCGGTTTCGCCGCCTCCCGGGGCGGGCGTCGCTCGACGCTCGTCGAGCTGAACCCGAAGCTGCGCTTCGCCGCCGTCGACCTGGGCGCCAGCTCGATGGACGTCGAGGTGGTCAACGGTCGCCTCGAACCGGTGGCCCACTACGCCGAGCCGGCCGACATCCGCAGCGGCCCGAAGGTCACCCTGCAACGGGTCAACGAGCTGCTGCACAAGGCCCGGGTCGACGGGGCGTACGAGCGGCTGGACGCGGTGGGCATCGGCGTACCCGGGCCGGTCAGCTTCCGCGACGGCGTGCCGGTGTCGCCGCCGATCATGCCGGGCTGGGACCGGTTCCCCGTCCGCGAGCTGCTCAGCCGGGAGCACGCCTGCCCGGCGGTGGTCGACAACGACGTCAACATCATGGCCATCGGGGAACGTCACGGCGGAGTCGCCCACTCGGTGGACGACTTCCTCTTCGTGAAGATCGGCACCGGTGTCGGCTGCGGCATCTACCTCTCCGGCGAGGTCTACCGGGGCACCGACGGCTGCGCCGGGGACATCGGCCACATCCAGGTCGACGCGCACGGTCCGATGTGCTCCTGCGGCAACGCGGGCTGCCTGGAGGCCCTGTTCAGCGGCGCGGCGCTGGCCAAGGACGCGTTCGTCGCGGCCCGCAGCGGAGCGTCGCCGGCCCTGGCCGAGCGGTTGAGCACGCGGGGCACGGTGACCGCGCTGGACGTCGCCGAGGGCGCCGTCGAGGGCGACGTGACCTGCATCCAGTTGATCCGCGACGGCGGACGCCGGGTCGGCGGCGTGCTCGCCGGCCTGGTCAGCTTCACCAACCCGTCGATGATCGTGATCGGCGGCGGGTTGGCCCAGCTCGGGCACATCCTGCTCGCCGAGATCCGCAGTGTGGTCTACCGCCGGTCACTGCCCCTGGCTACCGGCAACCTGCCCGTCGTGCTGTCCGAGTTGGGTGGCCGGGCCGGTGTCGCCGGCGCGGCCGTGCTCGCCAGCGACGTCGCCTTCGGGGAAGCATCATGAGCGAGGAGGAGACCGTGGCCCTGTCCGACGAGACCGCCACCACCGGGTCGGCCGACGCCGACGCCGCCGCGCCGCTGGTCGAAGCTCCGCCCGACACCGTCGCGGGCGAGGTGGTCCTGCGCCTCACCGACGTGGTCAAGACCTTCCCCGGCGTACGCGCCCTGGACGGGGTCCAGCTCGAGGTACGCGCCGGAGAGGTGCACTGCCTGCTGGGGCAGAACGGCGCTGGCAAGTCCACGCTCATCAAGGTGCTGGCCGGCGTGCACCAGCCGGATTCCGGGCTGGTGGAGTGGCGCGGCGAACCGGTCACCTTCGCCAACCCGCAGGCCGCCATGAAGTCCGGCATCGCCACCATCTACCAGGAACTCGACCTCGTCGAAGACCTCTCGGTCGCGGAGAACGCGTTCCTCGGGCACGAGTACCGCAGTTTCGGCTTCGTCCGGCGCGGCCGGATGGCCCGGCACACCCGGCAGATCCTCAGCCGGCTCGGGCACGGCGAGATCCCGCCCGGTCGGATGGTCCGCTCCCTGCCGGCGGCCGGCAAGCAGATCGTCAGCATGGCGCGGGCGCTGTCGCACGAGGCGCGACTGATCATCATGGACGAGCCGAGCGCGGTGCTGGCCCACGACGAGGTCGGCAACCTGTTCCGGATCATCCGCGAGCTGACCGCGCAGGGCATCGCCGTCATCTATATCTCCCACCGCATGGAGGAGATCCGCGAGATCGGCGACCGGGTCACCGTACTCAAGGACGGCCGGACCACGGCGGCGAACCTGCCGGCGCGCGACACCCCGACCCGCGACCTGGTCAGCCGGATGACCGGCCGGACCATCGAGTACGTCTTCCCGGACCGGCCGACCGACGACACCGCCGGCAACGAGCTGCTCCAGGTCGAGGGGTTGACCCGCACCGGCGAGTTCGCCGACGTGTCGCTGAACGTGCGGGCCGGAGAGATCGTCGGCATCGCCGGTCTGGTCGGCTCCGGCCGCTCCGAGCTGCTGGAGACGATCTACGGCGCCCGGCTGGCGGAGGCCGGCACGGTGCGGATGGACGGCAAGGCGCTGCGCCCCGGCGTCGGGGCGGCGGTACGGGCCGGCATGGGCATGGCCCCGGAGGAGCGCAAGAGTCAGGCGCTGCTGTTGGGCGAGCCGATCTACCGCAACGTCACGCTGGCCACCTTCGGCCGGTACGCGCGGCTCGGCTTCACCAACGCGGCGGCGGAACGCGCCGAGGCGGACCGGATCGCCGAGACCCTGGAGCTGCGTCCCCGGGACGTCGACCGGCCGGTACGCACCCTGTCCGGCGGCAACCAGCAGAAGGTCGTGGTCGGCCGGTGGTTGCTCGGCGGCACCAAGCTGCTGCTGCTCGACGAGCCCACCCGGGGTGTGGACGTGGGCGCTCGGGCCGAGCTGTACCAGGTCATCCGCTCACTGGCCGCGCAGGGCGTCGGCGTGCTGCTGGTCTCCAGCGAGGTACCCGAGGTGCTGGGCCTGGCCGACCGGGTGCTGGTGATGCGCGAAGGCCGGGTCGTCCGCGAGGCCGCGGCCGGCGAACTTGACGAGAACACTGTGCTTGACCTCGTGATGGCGGGGTCCTTGATGGAAGGCGCACCGGCATGAGCGACGCGACTCCCACACCCACCGCGACACCGGAGCGCCCGCAGCTTCCGGCCCAGTCGCCGCCGGTGGACCCGGCGGAGACGGCGGTGGCCAGCGAAAAGACGGCCTCCACCGGCAAGCTCTCCTGGTGGCGGGGCGACGGCGGCGACGGTGCGAAGCGCAACCTCGGCCTGATCGGCGTGCTGGCCGCGCTCGTCGTGGTCGGCGCGATCACCAAGCCGGACCTGTACGGCGACCCGACCTGGGTCTGGAACAACGTCCTGGCGATCCTCCAACTCGCCTCGGTCGTCGGCGTGGTCACGGTCGGCATGACCTTCGTGATCATCGGCGGTGGCATCGACCTGTCGGTGGGAGCGATCGTCGCGCTGGCCGGGGTCTGGTGCACCACGGTGGCCACCCAGAGCTATGGCGCCGGCGGCATGATCTTCACCGCCCTCGTGGTGGGCATCTGCGTCGGCCTGGTCAACGGCGTCCTCATCTCGTACGGCCGGTTGGTGCCCTTCATCGCGACCCTCGCGATGCTGGTGGCCGCGCGCGGCCTGGCGGCCTCGATCTCCAACAAGCAGACGCAGGTGTCGAGCAGCACGTTCATCAACGACATCGCCGCCCGCAAGATCATCGGTGTCCCGATCCTGGTCTACATCCTCGGCGCGGTCGTGCTGGCCGGATGGGTCCTGCTCAACCGGACGACCTTCGGCCGGCGGACCATCGCCGTCGGCGGTAACCCGGAGGCGGCCCGACTGGCCGGCATCAACGTCCGCCGGCACACGATGCTGCTCTACGCGCTCTCCGGTCTGTGCTGCGGCATCGCGGCCATCATGCTCACCTCGCAGGCCACCTCGGCGCAGGCGGCGATGGCCAACCTGTACGAGTTGGACGCGATCGCCGCCGCGATCATCGGCGGGACGCTGCTCAGCGGTGGTCGGGGCACGATCGTCGGCTCGCTGCTCGGCGTCATCATCTTCGCCACGATCACGAACCTCTTCGCCATCAACGGCCTCTCCATCGAGGCGCAGAACATGGTCAAGGGCGGCATTATCGTCGCCGCCGTCCTGATCCAGCAGTTCAAGTTCAAGTCAGTCACCCGGCTCCTCGCGCGGAACAGGGTCACCACCACAACCTGACGCACCGCACCGTTGTCCTGGCGACGTCGAGATCTTCGACGGTGGCCGGACCTCGCACACCCTCACCCAGATGAAAACCCGCTCCCAGGAGGTCGTTCATGACCCAGAACAGTCGCGACCTGTCGCGCCGCCGGTTGCTCTTCGGTGGTGCCGCGGTTGGCGCCGCCACCCTGCTGACCGCCTGCACCAGTAACGAGACCCCGGCCGCCAGCACGCAGACCAAGGCCGCCGGCAACGCCGAGGGCAACAACGCTCCGGGCAAGAAGGTCGTCATCGGCTTCTCGGCCCCGGCCGCCGACCACGGCTGGATGGGCGCGATCCACGCCAACGCCAAGGCGCAGGCCGCGGCGTACTCGGACGTGGAGTTCAAGGAGGTCGACGGCGGGTCGAACTCGGAGGCCCAGCGCTCCACGCTCGGCACCCTGATCGCCCAGAAGCCGGACATCATCGTCGTGCTGCCGCACGACGGCAAGGAGGTCAACGCCGTTGCCCTCCAGGCCATGCAGGCCGGCATCCCGATCGTCAACCTCGACCGGGCGTTCCCCGACGCGCTGGCCTCGCGGCTGGTGATCAAGGGTGACAACTACGGCATGGGCGTCTCCGCCGGCCACTTCATCGGCAAGATGCTCAAGGACAAGGGCGTCGCCAACCCGGTCATCGGTGAGATCGCCGGCCTGGAGATCCCGCTGACGGTCGAGCGCAGCGAGGGCTTCAAGGCCGCCCTGGCGACCTACGGGTTCAAGGTGAGCAACCGGCGTTCGGCCGAGTTCACCTCGGACAGCGGCCAGCGCGAGGCGGCCCAGCTCCTCCAGGCGCTGCCGAAGATCGACGCGATCTGGAACCACGACGACGACCAGGGCATCGGTGTGCTCGCGGCCGTCAAGCAGGCCAACCGGTCGGAGTTCTTCATGGTCGGCGGCGCGGGCTCCAAGCTCGCGATCGACGCGATCAAGGCCGACAACTCGGTGCTCAAGGCGACGGTCACCTACAACCCGTCGATGGCGTCCTCGGCGATCTCGCTCGCGCGGCTCATCGCGCAGGGCCGGGGCCTGGGCGACCTGACGGAGCTGCAGGTGCCCAAGGAAGTGACCCTCGCCTCCGAGACGATCACCAAGGAGAACGCGAGCAGCTACGACAAGCTCGGGTTCTGACATACCGGGGGGAGACCCACCTTGTCCACGACAGACAGAGAACTGCGGATCGGCATGGTCGGTTACGCGTTCATGGGCGCCGCGCACTCACAGGCGTGGCGCACCGTGAACCGCGTGTACGACCTGCCGGCGCGGGCCCGGATGGCGCTGGTCTGCGGCCGGGACACCACAGCGGTGTCCGAGGCCGCCGACCGGCTCGGCTGGGACGCGTACACGACCGACTGGCGTGACCTCGTCAACCGGGACGACATCGACGTTGTCGATGTCTGCACCCCGGGCGACAGTCACGCCGAGATCGCCCTCGCCGCGTTGGCCGCCGGCAAGCACGTGCTGTGCGAGAAGCCGCTGGCCAACACGGTGGCCGAGGCACGGGCGATGACCGCCGCGGCGGACACCGCACGCGCCGCCGGAGTGCGGTCGATGTGCGGGTTCAACTACCGCCGGGTCCCCGCGGTCACGATGATGCGCCAGATGGTCGCCGAGGGACGACTCGGGGTGATCCGTCACGTCCGAGCGTCGTACCTGCAGGACTGGATCGTGGATCCGCAGTTCCCGCTGGTCTGGCGGTTGCAGAAGGACAGGGCGGGCTCCGGCGCGCTCGGTGACATCGGTGCGCACATCATCGACCTGACGCAGTTCGTCGTCGGCCAGCAGATCACCGGCGTCAGCGCGATCACCGAGACGTTCGTCAAGGAGCGGCCGTTGCCGGCCGAGTCGAGCGGGCTGGCGGCCACCGTCGACGGCGAGTCGGTCGACGGCAGCGGTCCGGCCACCGGTCCGGTCACCGTCGACGACGCCGCGGTCTTCGTGGCCCGGCTCGACGGCGGCGCCCTGGCCACGTACGAGGCGAGCCGGTTCGCCACGGGCCGCAAGAACGCCCTGCGTGTCGAGATCAACGGCTCGCTGGGCAGCGTGGTCTTCGACCTGGAGCGGCTCAACGAGTTGGAGTTCTACGACGCCACCCGGCCGACGCTGGAGCAGGGCTTCAGCCGGATCCTGGTGACCGAGGGCGACCACCCGTACATGTCGGCGTGGTGGCCTCCGGGTCACATCATCGGCTACGAGCACTCCTTCACCCACCAGATGCGCGATCTCATCGAGGCGATCGCCACCGGCACCGACCCGGCGCCCTCGTTCGCCGACGCGTTGCAGGTCCAGCTCGTGCTGGACGCGGTGACCCGTTCGGCGGAGACCGGTTCCTCGTGGACCGACGTGGAACCGGCGCTGACCGTGGTCGCCGTCTGACCCCTGACCATCCGCGACGGCGGTGCTCGCGCCGCCGTCGCCCGACCGGCTTTCCGGAGCCGACCGGCGAGGGACCGGCCGCGGTTTGCGCCCCGCGGCCGGGACGAGGTCGGCTCCGGAGAGTGTGCAGCCGGGCCCTAACGGCCCGGTGGCGCACGGATAGGACGGTCGTCCGGTGCGACCGGACCGGGATTCCCCGGCCGCACCGGAGGACCGCCACCACCACCCCCGGCGATCCGGAGGACCCGATGACATCGCCCGCCGCTGCCCCCACCCGTACCACTTCCGCCTGCCACCGCACGGCGGACCGCACCCCGGTCGAGGATCCGGTGGGCGCGGCAACCTGAGACGTCCGGTCGGGGCATGCCAACGCCCCGGCCGGCGGATGCGGGGGAGGCAGGGTCGAGACGCCGACCGACCCTGCCTGCCAGCCCCGTCTGCCCGTACCCGTGCCGAGATCCGGTCCGTCGTCGTCGCCGCCGACGCCGACGCCGGGCCGGCGTCGTACCGGTACGGGTCGGGCGGGCGGGGCCCATCCATCCGGCCCGAAACTTTTCCGAAACCGGGCCGTATCTTTCCGAAACATATTCTGATATTCCTATATTTAGCGGTACCGACGGTTCCTCGGAAATGGGGAAGGAGCACCATGCGAACAGGTGTCTGGCTGGTAGGGGCGCGCGGTTCCGTCGCGACCACCAGCATCGTCGGGGGGCTCGCGCTGCGAGCCGGCCTGGCCGGGCCCACCGGCTGTGTGACCGAGCTGCCCGACCTGCGCGGTCCCGCCCTGCCGTCCTTCGCGGACCTGGTCTTCGGCGGGCACGACGTGGCCACCACCCCGCTGTGCAAGCGCGCCGAAGCGCTCGCCGACGCCGGTGTCATTCCCGGGCGGCTGGTCGCCGCGCTCCGCGACGAGTTGGGCGTGGTCGAGCAGGAGTTGCGCCCCGCGCCGGTCGGCGACACCCAGGCCGACCGGGCCGCGGCCGTGGTCCGCGACCTGACCAGCTTCCGGGAGCGCCACGAGCTGGACCGGGTGGTCGTGGTCAACGTCTCCGCCACCGAGGCCGTGCCCCGACCGCACCCCGGGCACGCCGACCCGGCCGCGTTGCGCGCCGCCCTCGACGGTCCCGACGAGGTGCTCCCGCCCAGCTCGCTGTACGCGTACGCGGCGCTGCTGGCCGGCTGCCCCTACGTCGACTTCACGCCGTCCACCGGCCTGCGGCTGCCGGCGCTGGCCGCGCTGGCGCAGGAGCGCCGGCTGCCGTACGCCGGGCACGACGGCAAGACCGGCGAGACCCTGGTCAAGTCGGTACTCGCGCCGATGTTCGCGATGCGCAACCTCGCCGTCCGCTCCTGGTCGGGGATGAACCTGCTCGGCGGCGGCGACGGCGCCACCCTCGCCGACCCGGCCGCCAACGCGGCCAAGGTGCAGAGCAAGCAACGCGTGCTCGGCGAGACGCTCGGCTACGTGCCGCAGGGCAACACCCGCATCGAGTACGTCGAGGAGCTGGGCGACTTCAAGACCGCCTGGGATCTGATCACGTTCGCCGGCTTCCTCGGCACCGGCATGCGGATGGAGTTCACCTGGCACGGCTGCGACTCGGCGCTGGCCGCGCCGCTGGTGCTCGACCTGGCCCGCCTCACCGCCGCCGCGCACGCCGCCGGGCACGTCGGGCCGCTGGCCGACCTCGGCTTCTTCTTCAAGGACCCGCTCGGCACGCCGACCCACTCGCTGGCCGAGCAGTGGGCCCGGCTGACCGGCTTCGCCCAGCGACTGCACGCCGGCCCGGACGGTGGCCATGACCACGCTGGCTGACCTGGCCGAGCTGGTCCGCGCGCCGGCCGCGCTCTCGGTCCCCGGGGACGTCGTGGCCGGCGCGGCGGCGGCCGGTGCGCTGAGCCCACGTACTCCCGCCCTGGCGGGCGCGTCGGTGCTGCTCTACTGGGCCGGCATGGCCGCCAACGACTGGTCCGACCGGCGGCTCGACGCCGTCGAACGCCCCGAGCGGCCGATCCCCAGCGGCCGGGTCACCCCGAACGCCGCGCTGGGTCTCGCCGCCGGCCTCACCGCCGCCGGCGTGGGCCTGGCCGCCGCCGTGGGCGGTCGCCGCGCCGCCGCGCTCGCGGTGCCGCTGGCCGCCAGCATCTGGGGGTACGACCTGCTGGCCAAGAACACCGCCGCCGGCCCCGCCGTGATGGCCGCCTGCCGAGGGCTGGACGTGCTGCTGGGCGCATCCGGCGGCCGGCTGGCGCGGGCGCTGCCCTCGGCGGCCACCGTGGCGGCGCACACCTGGACGGTCACCGCGCTGTCCCGTCGCGAGGTCAGCGGCGCGGACGCCGCCCTGCCGATGCGTACCCTGGCCGGCACCGCCGTGGTCGCCGCGAGCGCCGCCGTCGCCGTACCCCGGCGCGCTGGGATCGCCGCCGCGCTGCCCGCCGTGCTGGCCGGGTGGTACGCCGCCCGCTACGGCGCGGCCCAGGTGCAGGTGGTCCGGGATCCGTCGGCCGGGAAGGTCCGCGCGGCGGTGGGCGCCGGGATCACCGGCCTGCCCGCCCTCCAGGGAGCGCTCACCGCCCGTGGCGGCGCGGGCCTGCTCGGGCTGGCCGTCGCGGCGGCCGCGCCACTGGGCCGCCGGCTGGCCCGGAAGGTCTCCCCGACATGACCGTGCCCCAGTCGCGCCGGGCCCGGCTCGACACCGCCCAGCCGGACATCGCGCAGGCCGATGCGGTCCGGGCCGACGCGACGACGGTGCGCCTCGGGTACGGCACGAACGGCTTCGCCAACCACCGGCTCGACGACGCGCTCGCCGTCATCGCCGATCTCGGCTACGAGGGGGTGGCGCTCACCCTGGACCACGATCATCTGGACCCGTTCGCGCCCGGCCTCACCCGCCGGATCGCCGCGGTGGGCCGCCGGCTGTCCGAGCTGGGTCTCGCAGTGGTGATCGAGACCGGGGCCCGCTACCTGTTGGACCCGTGGCACAAGCACGCCCCGACGCTGCTGCACGACGACCCCACCCGGCGGATCGAGTTCCTGCGCCGGGCGGTACGGATCGGCGCCGACCTGGGCGCGGAGGCCGTCTCGTTCTGGGCCGGCGTACGGCCGGAGGCGGTGTCGCCGCAGTGCGCCTGGGACCGGCTCGTGTCCGGCTGCGCCACCGTGGTCGACGCCGCCGACAGCGCGGGCGTGACCCTCGGCTTCGAACCGGAACCGGGGATGCTGGTGCAGGACATCGCCGACTGGCGTCGTCTGCACGCGGCGCTCGGCGCCCCGGCCCGCCTCGGCATCACCCTCGACATCGGCCACTGCCGCTGCCTGGAGCCTCAGCCGGTGCCGCAGTGCGTCGCCGAGGTCGCCGAGCACCTGGTCAACGTGCAGATCGACGACATGCGCCGGGGCGTGCACGAGCACCTGGAGTTCGGCGCCGGCGAGATCGACTTCCCGCCGGTGCTGGCCGCCCTGGCCGCTGCCGGCTACCGCGGCCTGGTCGCGGTGGAGCTACCCCGCGACTCGCACGCCGCACCCGCCGTGGCCGCCCGGTCGATCGAGTTCCTACGCGCCGCCGCACCGGCCGGCCGTACGGGAGACGAGGTGCCCACAGGCACACCTGGGGTGCCGGCGTAGCAGCAAGGGGAGGAGACGGAATGACACCGGATTCACTGCGGGCCGCGCTGCGGGGCGTACCCGATCCCGACTGGCTGGACACGGCGCTGCGCCGGGTCGCGGCCGAGCCCACCGCGATCGCCCGGCTGTTTCCGGCCGCCGGCCGGCGCTGCGGTCGGGCCGCGCTGCCGGACGCACCCGGCTGGACCGCCGACGACGCGGCCCGGGTGCTGCTGCTCACCAGCCTGCCCGGCGAGCACGCCGCGTACGCCGAGAGCCTCTACCGGCACGGCGACGCCGCCGAACGGCGGGCCGTGCTGCGGGCTCTGCCGCTGCTGCCGATCGGCGCCGAGGCGGTGCCGCTGCTGCACGACGCGATCCGGACCAACGACACCCGGCTGGTCGCCGCCGCGCTCGGCCCGTACGCCCGGCACCTCGACGCGGCCGCCTGGCGGCAGGCGGTGCTCAAGTGCGTGTTCAGCGGAGTGCCCCTCGTCGCGGTGGCCGACCTGGACGGCCGGGCCGACGGCGAGCTGGCCGCAATGCTCGCCGCGCTCGCCGCCGAACGGCACGCCGCCGGCCGGGACCTGCCCGCCGACGCCACCGACCTGCTCCACCGGCTCACCGCCGCACTGCCCCGGGAGGCGTGACATGCGCATCTTCGACCCGCACATCCACATGACCTCGCGCACCACCGACGACTACGAACGGATGGCCGGCGCTGGCGTCCTCGCGGTGGTCGAGCCGGCGTTCTGGCTGGGCCAGCCGCGCACCAGCGCCGCGTCGTTCGTCGACTACTTCGACTCGCTGATCGGCTGGGAGCCGTTCCGGGCCGGGCAGTTCGGGGTGCGCCACTTCGCCACCATCGCGCTCAACCCGAAGGAGGCCAACGACCCGCGCTGCCGCCCGGTGCTCGACCTGTTGCCCCGCTACCTGGACAAGGACGCGGTCGTGGCGGTCGGCGAGATCGGGTACGACTCGATGACCCCCGAGGAGGACGAGGCGTTCGCCGCGCAACTCGCCCTCGCCGTGGCGTACGACCTGCCGGCGCTGGTGCACACCCCGCACCGGGACAAGGCCCGGGGCTGCGAACGCACCCTCGCCGTGGTCGCCGAGTCCGGCATCGACGCGGGTCGCGTGGTGGTCGACCACCTCAACGAGGTGACCGTCAAGCTCGTCAAGGACAGCGGCTGCTGGCTGGGCTTCTCCATCTACCCGGACACCAAGATGACCCCGTCGCGGATGGTCGAGTTGCTGCGTGAGTACGGCACCGAGCGGATGCTGGTCAACTCGGCCGCCGACTGGGGACGATCCGATCCGCTGCTGACCCGGGCCACCGGCGAGGCGATGCGTGCGGCCGGCTTCAGCGACGACGACGTCGACAAGGTGCTGTGGCGCAACCCGGTGGAGTTCTACGGGCAGTCGGGTCGGCTCGACCTCGGCGACGTGGAGGCGCCCGCCGCCGTGGACCCGCAGACCGGCAACTCGATCCTGCGCGGTGGTAGCTGATGCGGCTGCGACATTCCGGCGGCGAGACGGTCCACCTCGGCTACTGCACCAACGTGCACCCCGCCGAGGACCTGGCCGGCATCCTCGCCCAACTGGACACCTACGCCGTGCCGGTGCGTCAGGCGCTCGGCAGCGACCTGCTCGGGCTCGGCCTGTGGCTGGCCGCCCCGGTCGCCGCCGAACTGGCCGCCGACCCGGCGCCGCGCCGCCGGCTCCGCGCCGAACTGGACGCGCGCGGTCTGGAGGTGGTCACCCTCAACGGCTTCCCGTACGCGGCCTTCCAGGCCCCCGTCGTGAAGCAGGACGTGTACCACCCGGACTGGACCACCGAGCAACGACTGACGTACACCCTGGATCTGGCCCGGGTGCTCGCCGACCTGCTGCCCGACGACGCGGCCCGGGGCTCGATCTCCACCCTGCCGTTGGCCTGGCGGCGGCCGTGGAGCACCGACCTGGCCGACGCCGCCCGGCGGCGGCTCGATGCGCTCGCGGCCGGCCTGGCCGACGTGCAGCGGGACACCGGCCGTGAGGTGCGGGTGGCGTTCGAGCCGGAGCCCGGTTGCGTGGTGGAGAGCACCGGGCAGGCCGCCGCGCTGCTGTCCGGCATGGACACCGACCGGATGGGGGTCTGCCTCGATCTCGCGCACCTGGCCTGCGCGTGGGAGGAGCCGGCGGCGGCGCTGGACCGGCTGCGGGCGGCCGGACTGCCCGTGGTGAAGGTGCAGGTCTCCGCCGCCGTCGAGGCGGCTGACCCGGCCGGTGGGGCCGACGCGCTGCGCCGCTGGGTGGAGCCGCGCTTCCTGCACCAGACCCGCAGCGCCGGCTGCGCGGGCGTGGCCGACCCGGCCGACGAGGCGTACGCCGCCGACGATCTCGACGAGGCCCTGGACCGGGAGCTTCCCGGCCCGTGGCGGGTGCACTACCACGTGCCCCTGCACGCCCCGCCCGAGGAACCGCTCGGCTCGACCCTGCCGGTTCTCCGCGCGGCCCTGAGAGCGCTCTTCGAGGGGCCGGTCGCCGGCTGCGACCACCTCGACGTCGAGACGTACACCTGGGGTGTCCTGCCGGCCGCACGGCGGCCCGGCACCGACGCGGAGCTGGCCGCCGGCATCGCCGCCGAGTTGGCCTTCGCCCGCGACGAACTGGTCGGCCTCGGGCTGACCGCAGACCGAACCGTGAGCATGGAGGTGACGCGATGAGCCGGCGACTGGTGGTCCTCGACGTGGTGGGGTTGACCCCGCGACTGCTGAAGCACATGCCCCGACTGCGCGGCGTCGCCGACGGTGGCTTCCGGGCCGAGCTGGGCACGGTACTGCCGGCGGTGACCTGCTCGGTGCAGTCCACGTTCCTCACCGGCGAGCAGCCCAGCGGGCACGGCATCGTCGGCAACGGGTGGTACTTCCGGGAGCTGGGCGAGGTGCTGCTGTGGCGGCAGCACAACGCGCTGGTCGGTGGGGACAAGCTCTGGCACGCGGCCCGCCGGGCCGAGCCGGGCTACACCGTCGCAAACGTCTGCTGGTGGTACGCCATGGGCGCCGACGTGAACTGGACCGTCACGCCCCGCCCGGTCTACTACGCCGACGGCCGCAAGGAGCCGGACTGCTACACCGACCCGCCGGAGCTGCACGACGCGCTGACCGGGCGGCTCGGCACCTTCCCGCTGTTCACCTACTGGGGGCCGACGGCCGCGCTGCCGTCGTCGAAGTGGATCTGCCAGGCGGCCGAGCAGATCCTGGCCGACGTGTCACCCGATCTGACCCTGGTCTACGTGCCCCACCTGGACTACGACCTGCAACGGTACGGCCCCTCGTCGCCGCAGGCCGCCACGGCGGCGGCCGAGCTGGACGCCGTTCTCGGGCCGCTGCTGGACGCCGCCCGCGCCCGGGACGCCACCGTCGTGGTGCTGTCGGAGTACGGCATCACCGACGTGTCCCGGCCGGTCGACGTCAACCGGCTGCTGCGCAGTGAGGGTTTGCTGCGGGTGCACACCCAGGCCGGTATGGAGTACCTCGACCCCTGGACGTCGAAGGCGTTCGCCGTCGCCGACCACCAGATCGCGCACGTCTACGTCAAGGACCCGGCCGACGTGCCGGCGGTGGCGAAGCTCTGCGCCGGACTGCCCGGGGTGGCCGAGGTGCTCGACGCCGACGGCAAGGCCGCGCACGGGCTGGACCACCCGCGCGCCGGGGAACTGGTGCTGGTGGCCGAGCCGGACTCCTGGTTCACCTACTACTACTGGCTCGACGACGCCAACGCGCCCGATTTCGCCCGGCTGGTCGAGATCCACCGCAAGCCCGGGTACGACCCCGCCGAGCTGTTCTTCGACCCGGCCAATCCCGGTGCCGCCAAGGCCCGCGCCGGCGTGGCGCTGGCCCGCAAGAAGCTCGGCATGCGCTACCTGATGAGCGCCGTCGGCCTGGACGCCGGCGCGCGGGCGATCCGCGGCTCGCACGGGCGGCTTCCCACCGACCCGGCGGACGCCCCGGTGCTGCTCTGCTCCGACGCGTCCGCGGCCCGGGACCGGATCGCCGCCACCGAGGTCAAGGGCTTGTTACTGGAGCTGGCCGGGTTAAGCGCCGCTGGTGCGCAGGGTCCGGGAGATCGGACGTGACCGTCACCGTCGCGCCCACCGACACCAGCGGTCTGCGGGCGCGCTTCGACGCGGAGCTGGCCGCCTTCCTCGACCGGCAGGGGCCGGACTGGCCCGACGGCGCGCCCCGGGGGGTGTTCACCGCGCTGCAACGGTTCGTGCTGGCCGGGGGGAAGCGGCTGCGCCCCCTGTTCTGCTACTGGGGCTGGCGCGGCGCCGGGGCGGCCGACGCCACCCCGATCGTGGTGGCCGCGGCGGCGTTGGAGCTGTTCCACGCGTTCGCGCTGATCCACGACGACATCCTGGACGGCAGCGACCGCCGCCGGGGTGAGCCGTCGGTGCACCGGCTCTTCGCCGACCTGCACGCCCGGTCGTCGTGGCGCGGCGACCCGGAGGCGTACGGGCGCAACACCGCCCTGCTCTGCGGCGACCTCTGCGCGGCCTGGTCGGATCAGATGTTCCACGAGTGTGGGCTCGGGACCGAGCAGGTGCACCGGGGGTACGCGGTGTTCGCGCTGATGCGTACCGAGGTGATCGCGGGGGAGTACCTGGACCTGGTGTCCGGCGTGGGCGACGGCTCGGTCGCCAGCGCGCTCACCGTGATACGGATGAAGGCGGCCCGGTACACGGTCACCCGGCCGTTGCAGATCGGCGCGGCGCTCGCCGGTGGGGGACCGGAGCTGATCGCCGCTCTCGGCGAGTTCGGCGACCCGTTGGGGGACGCGTTCCAGCTCCGCGACGACGTGTTGGGCGTCTTCGGTGATCCGGCGGTCACCGGCAAGTCGATCCTGGACGACCTGCGCGAGGGCAAGCCGACGGTGATGATGGCGCTGGCCCGCAGCTCTGCGGACCGGTCGCAGACCGCGCGGCTGAAGGAGCTGTTCGGCAACCCCACGCTGGACGCCGACGGCGCGGCGGAGCTGCGCGAGATCATCCAGGCCACCGGCGCGCGGGACCGGATCGAGCAGATGATCCGCGTCCGCACCGAGGCCGCGCTGACCGCGTTGCGGAGCGCGGCGGTGAACGAGGAGGCCCGGGCCGCGCTTGTCGCGTTGGCCGCGCAGGCCATCGACCGCCGCGCCTGACCGGCCGACTTTCGATCAAATCGACGAAAGTTCATGCCGGTTCACCGGAAGGTATGGACACATCGACACTTGCGACTTAGTGTCGGGGCCAACACGACAATGTTTCGTCGAGGTGAACCGGCGGCGCGGTAACCCATCGACCCCACCACCCGCTACGGCATCCGGCGCGACGGCGCGCGCCCCGCCCTGGCCTCTCGTCAGGAAGGGACAGCACAGATGTCCATGAAGGACAGACCCAACCAACGGTCCCGACGATGGTTCTCCGCCGGATCGGCCCTGCTCCTCGTGGCCGCGGCCGGCACGGTCACCCTCACGGCCAGCGCGACACCGGCCCAGGCGCACACCATCAACGCCAGCGACTTCCAGCAGGTCGAACTCGCCCGCGGCGTAACCGACATGGGCGAGCCGATGTCGCTGGCCGTCCTGCCGGACCGTTCGGTCCTGCACACCGCCCGCAACGGCACCCTGCGCCGCACCGACGCGAACGGCACCACCTCGGTGATCGGCACCCTGTCGGTCTACAACCACGACGAGGAGGGCCTACAGGGCGTCGGCGTCGACCCGAACTTCGCCAGCAACCGGCAGATCTTCCTCTACTACGCGCCGCCGCTGTCCACCCCCGCCGGCGACGCCCCGGCGACCGGCACCGACTTCTCGGCCTGGCAGGGAGTGAACCGCCTCTCCCGGTTCACCCTCAACAGCGACTTCACCGTCAACCAGGCCAGCAAGGTCGACGTCCTCGACGTACCGGCCGATCGCGGCCTGTGCTGCCACGTCGGTGGTGACATCGACTTCGACGCCGCCGGCAACCTCTACCTGTCCACCGGCGACGACACCAACCCGTTCGAGTCCGCCGGCTACTCGCCGCTGGACGAGCGGACCAACCGCAACCCGGCGTACGACGCGCAGCGCAGCGCCGGCAACACCAACGACCTGCGGGGCAAGATCCTGCGGATCAAGGTGAACACCAACGGGACCTACTCCATCCCGTCGGGCAACCTGTTCGCGCCCGGCACCGCCAAGACGCGGCCGGAGATCTACGCGATGGGGTTCCGCAACCCGTTCCGGATCAGCGTCGACAAGGGAACCGGGGTCGTCTACGTCGGCGACTACGGGCCGGACGCGGGCTCCACCAGCTCCACCCGTGGCCCGTCCGGCCAGGTGGAGTTCAACCGGGTCGCGGCTCCGGGCAACTACGGCTGGCCGTACTGCACCGGCACCAACACCAGCACCGAGACGTACAACGAGTGGGACTTCGCCACCAACGCCAGCGGCGCGAAGTACAACTGCACCGGCGGGCCGACCAACAACTCGTTCCGCAACACCGGCCTGACCACCCTGCCGCCGGCCCAGCCGGCCTGGATCCGGTACGCCGGTGACGCCGGCACCCCGACCGAGTTCGGCGGCGGCTCCGAGTCGCCGATGGGCGGCCCGGTCTACCGGTACAACGCCTCGTCGACCTCCACCACGAAGTTCCCGCAGTCCTTCGACGGGCAGTTCTTCGCCACCGAGTTCGGCCGCGGCTGGATCAAGCCCATCCACGTCAACTCCGACGGCTCCCGGGGCACCATCGACACGTTCCCGTGGGTCGGCAAGCAGGTGATGGACTCGGCCTTCGGCCCGGATGGCTCGTACTACGTGCTCGACTACGGCACCGGCTACTTCAACGGTGACGCCAACTCGGCGCTGTACCGCTTCGACTACGTCGCCGGTGGCAACCGCGCGCCCAGCGCCGCGGCGAGCGCCAACAAGACGTCCGGCGCTGCCCCGCTGGCCGTGACGTTCTCCTCGGCCGGCTCGTCCGACCCCGAGGGCGGGACGCTCACCTACTCGTGGAGCTTCGGCGACGGCACCACCTCCACGGCGGCGAACCCGACGAAGACCTACAGCACCAACGGCACGTACACGGCGACGCTGACCGTACGGGACCCGCAGGGCGCCACCGGCAGCGCCAGCGTGCAGATCAACGTCGGCAACACCGCGCCCACGGTGACCATCAACAACCCCGGCAACGGGCAGCTTTTCAGCTTCGGTGACACCGTGCCGTACAGCATCACGGTGACCGACCCCGAGGACGGCACGATCGACTGCACCAAGGTCAAGATGACCTATGTGCTCGGTCACGACCAGCACGGGCACCAGATCACCTCGAAGAACGGCTGCTCCGGCTCGATCACCATCCCGGTCGACGGCGAGCACGACGACGCGGCGAACATCTTCGCCATCTTCGACGCCGAGTACACCGACGCCGGTGGCCTGACCACGCACACCCAGCACACCCTGCCGCCGCGGCACCGCCAGGCCGAGTTCTTCGGCAGCTCCTCCGGGATCAACGTGTTCAGCAAGACCCCGGCCGAGGGCGGCAAGACCGTCGGTGACATCAACAACGGCGACTGGATCGCGTTCCAGCCGTACCGGCTCGGCAACGTCACCTCGTTCACCGCCCGGGTCTCCTCGGCGGGCAGCGGCGGCACCCTCCAGGTGCGGGCCGGCTCGGCCACCGGCACGGTCCTCGGCTCCGCGACCGTACCGGTGACCGGCGGCTGGGAGACGTTCACCACCGTCACGGGGGCGATCACCAACCCGCCGACCGGCACCACCACGCTCTACCTGACCTTCGCGGGTACGGGCACCGGCGCGCTCTACGACCTGGACGCGTTCACCTTCGTCACCGGCTCGGCCCCGACCGGTGGGACCGGCCCGATCACGGGCCTGGGCGGCAAGTGCCTGGACGTACGCAGCGCCGCCACCGCCGACGGCACGCAGATCCAGATCTACACCTGCAACGGCAGCGCGGCCCAGACCTGGGCGGTCACGCCGAACTCCACCATCAAGTCGTTGGGCAAGTGTCTCGACGTCTCCGGTGCCGGAACCGCCGACGGCACCAAGATCCAGCTCTACACCTGCAACGGCACCGGGGCGCAGAACTGGGCCGCGCAGGCCGACGGCACGCTGCGCAACGTGGCGTCCGGCAAGTGCCTGAACGTCTCCGGAAGCAGCTCCGCGGACAGCACCGTGGTGAACCTCTGGACCTGCACCGCCGCCGCGAACCAAAAGTGGACCCTGCCCTGAGTTGAAAGGAAGGGCCCCTTGTTACCGCCTAGTGTTGTACAAGGGGCCCCTCCTAACAGGTTTTAGGAGAGCGACATGCGCAGACTCCTGCGATCCGCGGTCGGCCTGAGCGCCGCCGTCCTCGCCGTCATCGCCTGCACCACCCCGGCCACCCCGGCCAGCGCCGCCGACGCCCCGTACGACGTGCTGGTCTTCTCCAAGACCGCCGGCTTCCGGCACGACGCGATCCCGGTCGGCATCCAGACCATCCGTGACCTGGGCGCGGCCAACAACTTCACGGTCACCGCCACCGAGGACGCCGCCGCGTTCACCACCAGCAACCTCGCCCAGTACGAGGCGGTCGTCTTTCTCAACACCACCGGCGACGTGCTCAACGCCACCCAGCAGACCGCCTTCGAGTCGTACATCGGCTCGGGCCGCGGGTACGTGGGTGTGCACGCCGCCGCCGACACCGAGTACGACTGGCCGTTCTACGGCAACCTGGTCGGCGCGTGGTTCGCCTCGCACCCGGCCATCCAACAGGCCAACGTCAAGGTGGAGGACCGGGGGCACGCCGCGACCGGGCACCTGCCGCAGACCTGGACCCGCACCGACGAGTGGTACAACTACCGCACCAACGCCCGGTCCACCGCGCACGTGCTCGCCACGCTGGACGAGTCGTCGTACTCCGGCGGCGGGATGGGCGCCGATCACCCGCACTCCTGGTGCAAGAGCTACAGCGGGGGCCGCTCCTTCTACACCGGAAGCGGGCACACCCAGGCGTCGTACGCCGAGCCGGCGTTCCGCAACCACCTGCTCGGCGGCATCCGGTACGCGGCCGGCCGGAGCAAGGCCGACTGCCGGCCCGAGACCGGCTACACCCCGCTCTACAACGGCTCCACCACCGGCTGGTCGCAGGCCGGGCCGGGCAACTTCACCAACTCCGACGCCACCCTCACCTCGGTCGGCGGCATGGGCCTGTACTGGTACAGCGCGAAGCAGTTCACCAACTACTCGCTGAAGCTGGACTGGAAGCTGGCCGGCGACGACAACTCCGGCATCTTCATCGGCTTCCCGCCGTCGAGTAGCCCGCAGTCGGCGATCGACAACGGCTACGAGGTCCAGATCGACGCCACCGACGCGGTCGACCGCACCACCGGCGCGGTCTACACGTACAAGGCCGCCGACATCGCCGCCCGGGACGCGGCGCTGAACGCGCCGGGGGAGTGGAACACCTACGAGCTGCTGGTCGAGGGGGAGCGGTTGCAGGTCTTCCTCAACGGAGTGAAGATCAACGACTTCACCAACACCGATCCGGTACGGTCGCTGGCCGGCCACATCGGCATCCAGAACCACGGTACGGGCGACGACGCCTACTTCCGCAACATCCGGATCAAGGAGCTGGGCGGCAGCAACCCGCCGACCGGCAACACCACGGTCCAGGCGGAGGCGTTCAGCTCGGCCAACGGCGTCAGCGCGTTCACCAAGGCCGGCGCCAACGGCGGGCAGACGCTCGGCTACATCGAACCGGGCGACTGGGCCGCGTACAACGGCGTGGACCTGACCGGCGTCACCTCGTTCACCTCCCGGGTCGTCTCGGGTGGCACGGGCGGCACCATCGGAGTCCGTACCGGCTCGGCCACCGGGCCGCTGCTGGGCACGGTCACGGTGCCGAACACCGGTAGCTGGAGCACGTACGCCAACGTCACCACGACGCTGTCGAACGTCCCGTCCGGCGCCCAGAACCTGTACCTCACGTTCAACGGCAGCGGCACCGGCCTCTTCGACGTGGACGACTTCACCCTCGTCAAGGGCACCGGCGGCGGTTCCGGCGTCGGGCCGGTCAAGGGGCTCGCCGGCAAGTGCCTGGACGTCCGCAGCGGCGCCACCGCCGACGGTACCCAGATCCAGATCTACACCTGCAACGGCAGTACGGCGCAGACCTGGACCGTGACGCCGAACTCGACCATCAAGGCGCTCGGCAAGTGCCTCGACGTCTCCGGCGGCGGCACCGCCGACGGCACCAAGATCCAGCTCTGGACCTGCAACGGCAGCGGCGCGCAGAACTGGGCGGCCCAGTCCGACGGCAGCCTGCGCAACACGTCCTCGAGCAAGTGCCTCGACGTGTCCGGCAACAACTCCGCCGACAGCACCGTCGTCCACCTCTGGACCTGCAACGGCGCGGCCAACCAGAAGTGGACCCTGCCCTGACCCACCGAGCCCGCTGGGGCCGTCGGACATGACCGGCGGCCCCGGCGTACCACCCGATGACGCCGTCGGCGCGGCGGTACCTCACCGCCGCCGCGCCGACGGCGTCCCGCGCGTCGGACCGATGCCGCGGATCGACTGCCAGTCGGCTGCCGTACCTTGACCGGCATGGGGCGTTACGCGCGATGGCGCCGGATGGTCCAGGCGCAGGGACGCCGGCTGCACAACGCGCTGCGCCCGGCCGACGAGCCCGACCCGCTGACCGGGCCGGCGCCCAGCCTGAACCGCCTCGATGCCCTGGTCGAGGGCTTCGCCGCAGGCCAGCCCGTGCGCTGGAGCCTGGCCGGGGCGCCCCGGCCACTGCCCGAGGCGGTGGACGTGGCGGCGTACCGGGTCATCGAAGAGGCCCTGACCAACGCGTGCCGGCACGCGCCGGGCGCGGCCGTCGCGGTCCGCCTGCGCTACGACGACGAGGGCATCACCATCGAGGTACGCGACGACGGCGCGCCAGCGGTGCGCAGCCCGGCGCGGGTCGGTGGCGGCCTGGTCGCGGTACGCCGCCGGGTCGAGCGGGTCGGCGGCACCCTGAGCGCCGGCCCGAACCCGGGCGGTGGCTTCACCGTCCGGGCGGTCCTGCCGGCCCCCGAAGAAATGGCCGGGTGACGATCCGGGGCTTTCGCGATGCGCCCGGCGGAAATAGGGTGGGGGCGGCGACCGTGACGGTTGCCGGTGGCCCGGTGGGAGGCGCAACCCGCCGGGTTCAGGTGCGCTCGGCACCCACCGGCGTTCCGCCCCGATGCCACGTACCGATCTGACCGGTCACCCTCGCCCCGGTCCGCACAACGGAATCCCCATCACATCAGGGGAGAAGGACAATGGCGCGACCCATCACGCTCTTCACCGGCCAGTGGGCCGACCTGCCGTTCGAAGAGGTCTGCCGGCTCGCCTCCGAGTGGGGCTACGACGGTCTGGAGATCGCCTGCTGGGGCGACCACTTCGAGGTCGACAAGGCGCTCGCCGACGACTCGTACATCGAGCGCAAGAAGGAGACCCTGGCCAAGCACAACCTCCAGGTCTTCACGATCTCCAACCACCTGGTCGGTCAGGCGGTCTGCGACCACCCGATCGACGAGCGGCACCAGGACATCCTGCCCGGCCGCATCTGGGGTGACGGGGAGCCCGAGGGCGTACGCCAGCGGGCCGCCGAGGAGATCAAGGACACCGCGCGGGCGGCGGCGAAGCTCGGTGTGAACACCGTCGTCGGCTTCACCGGCTCGTCCATCTGGCACACCCTCGCGATGTTCCCGCCGGTGCCGCCGGCGATGATCGAGCGCGGCTACCAGGACTTCGCCGACCGGTGGAACCCGATCCTCGACGTCTTCGACGAGGTGGGCGTGCGGTTCGCGCACGAGGTGCACCCCAGCGAGATCGCGTACGACTACTGGACGACGAAGCGGACGCTTGAGGCGATCGGCAACCGGCCCGCGTTCGGGCTCAACTGGGACCCGTCGCACTTCGTCTGGCAGGAGCTGGACCCGGTGAACTTCATCTTCGACTTCGCCGACCGCATCTACCACGTCGACTGCAAGGACGCGAAGGTGCGTACCGGCGACGGCCGTCGCGGCCGGCTCGCCTCGCACCTGCCCTGGGCCGACCTGCGCCGCGGCTGGGACTTCGTCTCCACCGGCCACGGCGACGTGCCCTGGGAGGACTGCTTCCGGGCGTTGAACGCGATCGGCTACGACGGCCCGATCTCGGTCGAGTGGGAGGACGCCGGCATGGACCGCCTGGTCGGTGCCCCCGAGGCGCTGCAGTTCGTCCGCCGGCTCGCCTTCGACGCGCCGAGCGCCGCCTTCGACGCCGCGTTCAGCAGCAAGGACTGACGAGCCACCGCCCGGCCCGACGACCACCGCCGGGCCGGGCCGGGTTCGTCTGGCCTGGTGGCCTGGTGGCCTGGTGCCCCGGTGCCGGCGGCTAGGTGGCCTGGTGGCGGGGCAGCTAGGTGGCTCGGTTAGCGGGTGGCTAGGTTGTCCGGCGGCCGGATGGCTCAGTCGCCCGGTGGCTGGTCGGCCGGAGCACGGTCTGGACAGACCACGGGCCGGTCGCCTCGCGGCGGCCGGCCCGTCGACGTGCGGGTGGGTCAGAGCGTGCTTGCGTTGGTGCCCGAGCCGGACGGCTTGGTGCGGGGGGTGGTGGCCGACGGCGACCCGGAGGTCGTGCCGACCGGGCTGCTGCCCGCCTTGGCGCCCACGGTGGCGGGCGTGCCAGCGAACGCGTCGTCGGCGGCGGTCAGCTCCTGCTTGCCGGTGCTGCCGTTGCCCAGCTTCTCGCCCAGCTTGGTCTGGCCGAGCTTGTCCTTGCCCTCGCTGTAGAGCCGGTTGGCCTGGGCCTGCGCGACCCCGGCCGCCTCCTGGACGGTCGGGTGGTCGAGCACCTTGCGGCCCCGGACCACGAGCTCTTCGTACTTCTCCCGGCCGGCACGGGCGCCCAGGACGAATCCCGCAGCCAGCCCGCCAAGAAACATGATCTTTCCGCGCATGGCGGCTCCTTCCGTACCTGACGCGCCGTCGCCCCGTCGGGTCGCCCCGCCGGACGCGACCAATTCGCGCCTGCGTCCTCTGTCCGCAGCTAACTACCCATCCTGCTCTCCGCTCAAGCCTGCTTGTGCCCGGATGGCGATTTGCCCTGATTGTGAACGCCCTCCCAGCCCTGACCTGCGAATCTGGATCATGGTGGGTTACGGGCGGGCTGCGGGTGTGCTGCGGGTGTGCTGCGGGTGGAACCCACTGGACCACCACCCGGGGATGTCCTGTACTCTTGTCCCCGTCGCACGGTGCCGGCGAGATCCGGTTACCAAGCGGTGCACGATCCCCTGTAGCTCAATTGGCAGAGCAGCCGGCTGTTAACCGGCAGGTTATTGGTTCGAGTCCAATCGGGGGAGCTTCTCCACCCAAACGCCCGTCGGCCCACGCCGACGGGCGTTCCCGTATCCAGATCCTCCCAGCCCCTCGGCCGTCCCTGCCCCCGGGCCGTCCCCGGCCCCGGCTCTCCCGGCCCCGGCTCTCCCGGCCCTGGTCCCTGAAGGCGCTCCCGCCCCGGGGCCCCTCCCCACCCTCGGCCCTGCTCCGACCCCACCCTGGGCACTGCCTCGGCCTCGCCTTGCCCCGGCCCAACCTCTGCCTCGGCCTCGCGGCCCACCCCTGCGCGCCGATCTTGCACTTGGTGCGGTGGCATATCGGGATGTAGCGCGCCTTTCGACAACCGACAGCGCAAGATCGACGTGATCATGCCGGCAAGCGCGGAGGCGCGCGGGTGTGTGGGGCAGGAGGTCGGCGTTCGGGGCAGCAACTTCACCGATGTTGCTGTTTCCCGCGTGGCGGAGGCAGCAGCATCGGGGAAGTTGTGAGGATCTTGGGCGCGGGGCGCGGGGCGCGGGGCGCGGGGCGCGGGGCGCGGGGCGCGGGGCGCGGGGCGCGGGGCGCGGGGCGCGG